>CALKJI010000006.1 GCA_937995655.1 uncultured Pseudothermotoga sp.
CACAAAAGGAAGTGGCAAAATACATGAATGCCATGGATATAATGATTTTACCAAGTAGGAACGAAGGATGGCCTTGTGTAGTTTTAGAGGCGCAAGCTTGTGGGACGTGTGTTGTAGGCAGTAATAATGGAGGTATACCGGAAGCTATAGGTTTTTCTGAATATGTGGTAGAAGATGGTGTAGATTTTGAACAAAGAATAGCTGAAAGGGTTATAGAGGTCCTGGAAAATGGGTATGATAAAGAAAAATTCATTAATCGTGCAAGGAATTATACATGGGAAAATACCGTGAGAAAAGAAATTGAGTTGTTTGAAGAAATAGTAAAACATTTGAGGGGGCAAAATAGTGAGAGAGAAAAATATTGGGTTAGTTCTTGCTAGTTTCCCTTTGTTGGAAAGAAGGGGCGGACCTTCTACTTATCTTTTCAATTTAAAAAAAGGGTTTCAGCAAACAAATGTCGATGACATATTTGTGGAAAGTTTAAAGTCTTCCGAAGATTATTACAAGAAATTAAATGTTGCAAGTTCTTACTCGATTGCACACAGAGTTAAAAGATCTTTGAAACAGATGTTAAAAAAGCAATTATTTAAGCTTTTTCCAAAACAGTATCTTAAAATCAGTCTTGGCTATTCATCGAAAAATTTTAAAATAAACGGTGAAAAATTTCTGAAGTTATTTGAGAAATTTGAGGAAAATTATAAAGTCTCTTTCATGCACTTTCATAGCACAGTAGATCTCTACAGCTGGTTAACAAGCGCAAAAAATACTGTTCCTCTAATCCTAACTTCTCATTCACCGTATGCACTCCACATTGAATTTGCTGAATACACTAAGTATAGTCTTGAAAAATTTAGTTCCAAAAGCTCTGCAATTAACTTTGTTGTAGAAAATATAAAAAATTATTACGAAAAAATTGATGAAATTGCTTTTGAGAAAGCGGATTGTTTGGTATTTGCATGCGAAGACTCAATGGAATCTTACTCAAAGACGTGGAAAAGATTTGATGAAATAGTTGCAAGAAAAAAAGTCATTTTCATACCTACAGGAACTATCCCGTTGTCGTATGGTATAGACAGGGACTCATTTAGGGAAAAATACAATATACCAAAAGATGCATTCGTTGTTTCTTACGTTGGTCGACATATTGCAGTTAAAGGATATGACTTACTCTGTGAAGCAGCAGAACACGTTTGGAAAAAGAACAAAAATGTATATTTTCTAATAGCAGGTAAGCAGGAGCCTCTTAAAGGTTTAAAAGATAACAGATGGGTCGAGGTTGGTTGGACTAATGATCCTGGAAGCGTAATAAATGCATCCGATGTGTTTGCTTTGCCAGATAAAGCCACATTTTTTGATTTAGCTTTGTTAGAAGTTATGTCATTGGCCAAACCAGCCTTAGTTTCCTATACTGGTGGAAATAAGTTTGTGGCGAGACAAAGTGAAGGTGTTATACCGTTCATGGACCTTACAGCGAGAGCATTGGCAGAGAAGATCTTGGAGTTATCAACTTATGAAAGGGAAGTATTAGAAAGATTGGGAAAGGTAAACTACGATCTTTACAATTCTTTCTATACCGTTGATGCCTTTGCTAAGAGATACCGAGAAAAAATGGGAAAGATTTTTTTCGATGAGGACAAAATGTAAAAGATAAAAATATTACTTTCAAAGGATTTGTTTCTTCAATTAAAGACTAATTATTGTAATATACGTCAAAGCAATGTGCCGCGTCATAAAGCGATTATATTTCCCATGCCTTGTTGCCTTTTGAAGTTAAATATAGCAATGTCTACCTCTGAAAGAATTAATGAGTATTCATCTGGTACAAGCAGTTGAGTCAGTGCCTTGAAGCGTTCGCCGTACAAGCTTTTACCATAGTTTATCACCCGAGAAGCGTACTCTTCGTTACCGTAGGAGAGTGGGCAAACTATTTCAAAGTTGTCCTTTATGTTCAATTTCTTTAAAGATCGAAGTATCTCGAAGTGATTGTTTGTTTCTGAAGCGGAATTGCCGGCAAGAATCTTTTTCACACGCTTTTCTTTTTCAGTTCTTGCCATTGCATTATCAAGATTTTCAAGAAAAACAACATTAGGGTAGAAGGCATAAGAATATTTGGCTCTGGTTCGAAATTTCTCACGAACAAAGTGATAGTCTTCTTCTAACAATGCTATAACTGAATAAGCATTTCTGACAAATAGCTTTTTCCTTCGATTGTAAAGCCAGCTGACAGGACTATGCATTGACTTCAAGTAGTAATTATAAATTTCAGCACCCCACAGAATCCACGAAAAATTCCCATCACATTTAAGTATTTTGAACATTATTTTAATCATGAGTAAAGTCTGTGGATTGTAGAATAGGCTGTGTATAAAGATATGATTTGAGCGCGGTGCATATTCTCTTAAATGTCTTACTAAATCTCTCAAGCTGTTGATTTTCAAAAAGATGAATGAGTTCTTTGAAAGATAATCAAAAGCTTTGAGTTTTTTATTTCTGTACATTATAAGAAATACATAGGTCTCTTCAGAAAGACCTTCACCTATAAGTTTGATGTATTTATGGGTATAAGTATCTTCATTATGTGAAGAAATGTTGGTTTATTTTTCATCAAAGATGATTATGCATAACTCTTGAGTTTCAACATCTTGAGACTTTTGTTGGCTTTATTGACATGCCTTTAGAAAAGACTTGTGTCTTGAAAGTATTTCTGTAGGTAGTTTTTTAATTCAAATCTAACGGCTGTTAAAACAAAACCTTCTGTTTTTTTAATATAAATATCCTCGCTACAATCTTATTTATTTGGTAGTATCCCATAGCCGTGGGAAATGTCTTTGATATCTTTAGATCCTCTTCCTTTCACCTGGGAGGTAAATGGCATTTGTTATTAACTAGATTGGTACAAAGGCGATAAAACAGCATGAATAAAGAAAAAGTGAGCATTTGAGTGTAATTAGTCTTGGCTAAGTTCCAAAAGTCTTTTTTAGAAAGCCTTTCTTTTAGAAAAGTAACTCTTTCTCTTTTCTAACCTAAGATAGAAGATTTCCATATACATATACATTCGTATACTATATAATGGGGAGAAAAACCCGGGTGCTCCCAAAAGAAAACCAAGGAGGTGTTAGAGTGAAACAGCTCAGGATTGTTTATAACACTGGTGAATTGTCTGAGTCAGGTCGTCCCATCTTGCGCAGAAACAACATCGATGTACAAGATTCGGTGGACTCTGCGAAAGGTCTACAGATTGCGCAGATCATCGATTCGCTGACAAACTACACAGTTCAAGAAGTTTATTTGATAGTCACCACACAGATCATGTAAGGAGGTGTAAAGGATGAAAAGATTGTTCTTAGACTTTGTAGATCAAACAGAAGGTAAAAGAAGAAGGATAACGATCCAAGCGCCCAAGGAAAACATTACAAGCCAGGAGGTTTCGCAGGCTATGGATATGTTCATAACCCTTGGAGTAGTACCCAACACATATGCAAAAGACCGAGCGGCAATAGTAGAAACAACTACAAATGAGTTTTTTAATTTGCTTTAGGAAGTGGTTGCATGAACTTGTTTGAGACCTTTCATATAATCGGCAGGATCGTTTCTTTAGGAGTCTTTCTTGTAGAAAGACCAAAGGATGGAGCAAAGAAAAAGGAAGAAGTCAAGCAGATGGTTTTTGATTTTCTGAATGATTTCAACATAAGGCTGCCTATACCAGATATCGTACTGTCCTATGTACTTGATTTTATGATAGACAACTTGGTTGATTTCCTCAACGAAACCTTATGGAAGAAAAAGGCAGCGTGAAGAAAGAAGGGAGGGGTTCAACCCCCTCCTCTTTTGAAGAGTATTTTGAGAAATACCAGCCTTTGTTGAAAAAGATCTGTAAAGATTTTTGGGAAAGGTATTGTTATAGGATCGACTCGTGGAACGATCTGTACCAAACGATACAGTATTTATTCATTTATGCATACAACATTTGGCAGCCAGAAAAAGGGTCTTTTGAAGCTCATTTAGAGAGAGTTTTGAAATACAAATTGAAGTCTATGCTCAGCGGAGAATATGCACCTTGGAGTAGATGTAGTCCTTTCACATTTTTGAAGGATAGGAGGATACAACTTTATCTTGTAGAAGAAGAGTTCATAGAACAAAGTCTTTATAACTGTCAAAACATGAAAGATCCAGAGTTGGTAGTGAATTAAAGTTCATAGGTAAATGGAAAAACTCAAAAAGCCCCCAAGAGGGGCTTTTTTGTAATTATTTTCTTTAAGATTTTGACTGACCTATCCGTAAGTATTGGTGAAGTTTTTTACATACATATCCCTTATGAAATCGCTAGATCTTTAAGGATCCAATCAGTAGATATGGCCAACCAAAATTTGTTCAAACAAAAAGCCAGACATAGCCTGGCTATGGTTTTTTGAAGGCGATTTCAGATCTTTTTGCACCATTCCATAACTTCTTCAACATCTATCGTTGCCAAGGCAACGTGGTTGTCTGCGGCACCATAATAGATATAAAATTGATCCTTGTACTCTACCATAGCATCGCTGAAAACAACCGTGGGCACGCCACCGAAGAGTTCCCAATCTTCTTCTGGTTCCAGTATGGGCTCTTCGCTTCTTTTAAGAACTTTCCTTGGATCGTTCAAATCGAGCAACATGAAGCCTAACCTGTATACAGGTCTGGGAGCTTCTTCAACACCGTGGTACAAGAGTAACCACCCGTAAGGTGTCTTGATTGGAGGGGCACCGGCACCGATCTTCAGATTGTCCCAATAGCCTTGTCTTGGTTTTGCGATGGAAACAAAATCAGTCCAATGCAGTAGATCGTCAGAGAAGGCAAGCCATATGTCTGGTGGTATCCTATGTAACATCACGTATTTACCATTGATCTTTTCGGGGAATAATGCGGCATCTTTGTTGTCTATATCTGGTATTACAACACCGTAGCGTTTCCACACAATGAAATCTTTCGTGGAAGCCATAGATATTCTCACACCAACGGGAGAGTAAGCGGTGTACAAGATGTAGTACTCACCATCGATCTTTGTTATTCTTGGGTCTTCAACACCGTAGAGTTCCAATCTACTCTGTGGTGTGAAGACAGGTTTATCAAACCTGAAAAAGTTCACACCATCAACGCTCACTGCATAACCCAGGCGTGAAACCATGTCCTGTCCCTGGGCTCTGTAAAGCATGTGGAATAACCCTTTGTCGTACAAGACACCACAATTAAATACAAATTTGTTCTCCCAAAGGTGCCATGGGATAGGACTTAAAATTGGATTTTTTGGATGACGCTTAAGTTTTAGTTCCATTCTCATACCTCCTATTTTAACGTGAATGCTATTCCTTTGATGAAGTAATCTCTCAGTATCCAGAATATTATAAGCATAGGAATCGTCTGAAGAACAGCACCGGCAAGAACAGGGCCAATGTATCCTGCGTACTGGTGGTTAAAGACCGCTAACAAGACTGCTAAAGGCATCCTGTTTGGATTTTTGATGACCATAAGGGGCCAGAGAAAGTTGTCCCAGATACCTATGAAGGTGAATAGACCAACTATGGATGCAGTCGTGCGGGATAGAGGAAGAAGAACTCTGAAAATGACCCAAAGTCTGTTTGCTCCATCAATCTTTGCTGCGTCGATATAATCTTGAGGTATTGTTTTGAAACTCTGTGAAAACATGAAAATACCCCAGGCGCTCATGGCGCTTGGGAAGATCACAGCCATGTAAGAATCTAAGAGTCCAAGAGTTCTCATGAGAACAAAAAGAGGTATTAAAAACATGAAACCTGGAAAGAGCATTTGAAAGAGTATGAAACTTGAGGTGATCCGTGCACCTTTGAAATCTATCCTAGAAAGAGCATAGCCTATGAGGCAGGAGGTCAATATTACAAGAGTTGTGACACTCACAGAAATGAAGACGCTGTTAAAGAGAGCTCTTACAAAGGGACGTTCCAATCTTTCAGAGGTCACGAAGATGAATTTATAGTGTTCAAAGGTAATACGAGTTGGCAAGAATCTGGTGAAGATCTCGTCCACGGGTTTAAAAGAAGATAAAAGTAGCCAAAGGTAAGGGTATATCCAGATGAAAGCGAGAACTATCATGAGAAGATTTATTCCAAAGTCTATTATTTTCGCCTTTTTCATTCAAAGCTCACTTCCTTTTCGAATAAACGTCTTATCAACATCACTAAACCAAAGCTTATCAAGGCAGTTACGAGGGCCACAACGGTGGCGTAAGATGGATTGATCCTTCTGAAAGCTGTGTCGTACATGTATATCAAGGGGGTCAAAGTTCTCTGCATGGGTCCACCACCGGTTATCATATAAGGTTCTGTGAAGATTCCAAAGGTCAGCGTGGTAACCAAAATACTGACCGTGACCAACGAAGGATTCAATAGAGGAAGGACGATCCTTGTAAAGATTGTTTTGTTATCAGCACCCTCTATCTTAGCAGCCTCTATGACACTCTGTGGTATGGCTTGCAAACCTGCATAAATTATTAACCCATAGTAGCCAACGAATTTCCAAGTTATCATTAGACATATGGAAAAGACTGCCAGCTGAGGATGGCTGAACCAAGGTATCGTTGTGCCAAAGAGTGCGTAGACAATTCTGTTGACGGGACCATTAGAGGCAAATAGATTCGAAAACATTATTGAATAGGCAACACCTGAAGAGACATTAGCGACCAAGAAACCAAAGACAACGAAGCTCCTCAGGTAGCGCACCTTCCCTAAGGCGAGGGCGTACAGTAGCGATGTCACCAATGTCATTGGGATCAAGTAAGCCAAAAAGTTCAGTGTGTTTAGAAAGATTCTCCAAAAGGTTGAGTCGAAGAAGATTCTTTGGAAATTTTCAAGCCCCACGAATCTTATCTTCCCAACAAAGTTCCATCGGGAAAAGGTTAAGACCAGCATCCAAAGGAATGGGTAGCCCCAGAAAATCGCTGTGTACCCAAGATAGATTCCTATCATTTCCAAACCGAATCTGAGTTCTTTACGTTTCAAAGTTTTTGGCAAGGGCTACCCGCCTCCTGTCTTAGAAGAGTATTTTGTTCACTTCCCTTATGGATTTATCTATGGCACTTTTCACATCGCTTTTGAGATACATCAAGGGTTCGATCAGATGATTAGTCATGGTCATTTGTACATCGATCGTCTTGTCTATTGGTGCCGGTGGTACGGCATATCCAACGGCTTGGGCATAAGCTTTGAAAAACTTGTCTTTCATGTATTCTTCGAAAGCTGGGTTTGTGCCAAGATCCTCTCTGGCTGGTGGCATTCTGGTGATCTCGATCCATTTCTTATCACTCTCGACCCTGGAGAAAACCCAAGAGATGAATTCAAAGACTGCCTTTTTGTTTTTAGAATGACTATATATCACAAGGCCTTTAGTATCGGCAAATGTGTAGATCGGTGCATCTTTAGGAAAGTCGTCCGGGACCGGTGGGGGTGAGACCCAAACATGTTCCATCACCTTTGGGAAGGTTTCAAGTGCCCAGTTTATTTCCCACGGTCCTGTAACCTTTCCAAGAATTTTACCCATGTAAAAGGGGTTACTACCAAGATCGACGGCAGTATAGTTGTTTTTGAACATCTCGTAGATAAAAGTGGCTACCTTGACACCGTGATCGTCGTTGTAAACAGCCCTTCTTCTTGCCGTGTCTATGTATTGTTTTCCATTGGAAGAAGCATAGTAGTACATGATGAAATCAAACCATCTGTCCCACCAATTTCTGCCTGCTATGATCTGTGCACCGTAGCGTTCGTTGGGAATTGTGAATTTCTTGCTGATTCCATAGATCTCTGAATACGTGCGGGGAGGTCTATCGTATCCCAATTCTTTTAAAAGATCTCCACGCCACCAGAACAACATGGGGTTGGAATAGATTGGGAAGACATAGTATTTGCCGTTGATTTTCCAGCTTTCAATGATTCTTTTCATATTTCTGGCTTCTATTAATTTCCAAAAGTCTTGACCGAATTCGTCAAAAGAGCTGATTGCCCCAATGTCTGCAAGTTGTGCTGCAAAACCAATGAATATGTTCTCGCTGAAGTCTGGTGCTCGACCAGCTGCAAGAGCCGTCAAGATAGCCTCTTCGGAACTAGCAGCAGCCGGTATGACCTCAACGGCGATCTCCACATCTGGTCTCACATTCTTGTACTCTGCAACTATGGATTTCCAAAATGCTTCTTGCAAGGCATTTGGTGCAACCCAGAACAGCAGTTTTGTTGCAAAGGCTGAAAGCACAGTTGATATCAAAATGATATAAACGAACAACTTTCTCATACAAACACCTCCCTATAATGATGAATTCCTTTTAACAAAATGAGCATGGAGTGCTATTCTTCTTGGATGAAGGTTGTGTCCTGTGAGCATGTCATAAAGTCGCCTTAGGGCAGTTAAGCCCAGCTCGTACTTATCAACATGAAAGGTTGAAAGACCTTTAACTTCGGCCTCGGGTATGTCGTCAAAACCAACAACACTGATTTTCTTTGGGATCTTTCGCCCAGAGGATCTCAGATTCTCCAAGACTCTTAAGGCTATGACATCGTTGGAACAGAAAATTACATCGGGTTCAAAGTTTGACGTGATCTTTCTCAAGACAGGTTCTATTTCATCGTTTAGGTCATCGTATTCGAATGTTAGGGGTAACAAACCGTGTTTTTGCATGGCAGCAACGTAACCTTGATATCGGTCTGTGAAACCGTAGTACCTCAGCGGACCGTGCAAATGAACGATCTTATTTTTTCCCATACTTATGAACCTTTCTACCAAGAAAGTGGCAGAATCTCTTCCTGCGCTCACGACGCTGTCAACCATCAAGCCGTCAATGTGGTGATCTACAAGTACGACCTTTCCCAAACGTTTATAATTTTGAATATCTTGTTCTGTGGCATCACTGCCTATGAGTAGGTAGCCGTCAAAATCGTACTGGCCTTTCAGATCGACAACAGTTGTGTTGAAATGGAAGGTATCGGCATTTTGTTGTATTGATTCGATTATTATTCTGTAAAAGGAGCCAATCTCGCTTTTCAAGAGTTCTTTGATTCTCTCACTGATGACAAGAGCAATGTGATGAATCTTTCTTGATGCCAGGATGTGGGCAGTGTACTTTCTTCTGTAACCAAGTTCGTTGATCACCTTCGTGAGTCTTAACTTAGCGTTTTCAGATACATAGCCACTCCCGTTTAAAAAGCGCGAAACTGTTGCCAGAGAAACACCAGCTTTCTGTGCTACCTCGCGAATAGTGGCCATTGAAATCCTCCTATTATGAAATCGCTTACACATAGTATAGCAACAGAATCTTGAAATAACAAAAAGCGAAAGAACAAGAAAATAAGAGATAAATGTAGAAAATAAAAGCTTGGAGGAATTTTAAGAGTAAATTGGAAGATATTGCAGATACTCAAGGAAATATTAACCTTGATGTTCTGATCGTAAATTGATATTATAAATATGTGTAAACGTTTTCATATGGAGGTGAAGGGCAGTGAAAAGGTACATTTGGTTTGCAATTCTAATTCTTCCAGCTCTGCTAATGGGTAAAACCTTTGAAATCCCAGTGGTCGCTGGCAACGTTGAGGTACCTGTAGCTATTCAAATCGGTAAGATTCTCGAATTACTTCCCAATGATTTTGATCCTGTCTGGGAAAGTTTGACCGTAAAGTTCGGTGCATCTGAAGTGGCATTCCAAATCGATGATGTAGATGGAAATGGAAGAATCTCCGCACCCGATCACCTAGTTTTCCTTGCAAAGGGAAAGGGCGCCATAGTTTTGTCTGAGGAAGCCCCGAAAGCTGTGAAGAAAGTACAACCTTTCTTCAAGATTGAGAAAGAGTCTGCAAAGTGGATCGTTACAACCACCGATGGCACGATGAAAGCTGAGATCAACGAAAAAGGTTTGATTGCTGTGACAAAATTTGGAAATGTCGAAGGAAAGATCGTTGACGAAGTAGGTATTGCGAGGGTCAGCGGATGGCCCGAGACGACATATTACATCGATGGTAAACTTGGCAATCACCATGAGGAAACCTCGGGAGCCTTTAGAACCGTTTCGCTCAAGGTCCTAGAACCAGGACCAGTTGCCGTTGGAGTAGTTGCTCATTTGAAATCTGAAAGATTCAGTGGGCTCAACCAGATTCTGGTAACCTACATCTTCAAAAACGGAGATATCCTGGTTGATAACACCTTCAAATTCGATACCTATACCGATCTGATGAAACTTCAGACGATGGTGACAAGACCGGTGGCTCCTGCCTTTGACGATGCTCAGCATATACTTCCAGTTTTCAGAAGACTCGTGTGGGCAGACCAACTGAACATAACACCCCTGGAGTATTGGCTTGAAAGGAATGCCATCCAATATGTGGACAAACTGCCCTACATAGTCTTTCCGGCTTCGAGCAATATGAAACCTCTTTGGTGGGGGGCTACATACATCTTTGCCTCTATGGAAAGATTCAGAAGCAATTACTCACCTAAAGTAAAGGTTGGAATAGCTGAAATACTTCCACAAATTCCTGTAATCGCCGCAGACTACCAAAAATGGCTCGATTCAGATACTTGGGTCTACGAAAGTTTAGAGTTCAGAGATGGTATCTTCAAATGGATGCCTGGCGAATTCGACGCTTATGAATCAACGAAGAATGTTTACTCAATGAAAGTGGAAGATATGCCCAATCGTTACAAAGCCGGCGATACCGTCAGACACCTCAGACTCTACCATGTCTACACTGCTTCGAACATTGAAAGCGCTATAAAGTGGCTCGAGGAAAAATCGGCTTCCTTCAGAACCTTGAAAGTAGGAGAATAAACAAAGGTGGGCAAAAGCCCACCTTTGTTATCACTTGGGAGTGAAGTTTTATGAAAAAATCCTTTGTTTTGAGCGTGCTCATTTTGTTTTTTGGAGTGTTAGCAGTGTCTTTACAGATCAATATAAGCCACTTAGAAAATGTTCTTGCCCAGCAGTTTTATCTAAAGGGCGAACAGGTTAAGGGATATTGGGTTTATGCTGAAAGAAAGGACGGGAAGTACTTTCCTCAAACGGCACTTTCTGAGGGTGATTTTTGTGTAGACGATGTGGCGAGAGTGGTTCTACTGTACTCTGAAGCTTACGAGATTACAAAGGATGTAAATTATCTAAGACTCGCACTTGATGCAGCAAAGTTTGTGCTGAAGATGCAAGCAGAAGATGGAGAGTTTTATAACTTCGCCTGGGTAGATGGAATGATCAACCAACATGGTATAACAAGCAAAAAATCTACATCTTGGTGGGCCTTGAGAGCCTTCTGGGCACTTGGCAAACTTTACAATGTGAGCAAAGACACAGTAGTCCTTGAGGCCCTGCAAAAAGCTTACAGGGCTATTTCGAAGACGCCACCAATCTATAGAGATCAGATGGCTCTTTACTTACTCGGTCTTTGCGAATACAACAAAATTTCTGATGTTAGTTCAACTATCGAATCCATCGCAGCTCAACTTGTACTTTCACTTAAAAGAGACGGACCCTTCCAAGGATTTTTCAGTTGGAATCCAGAAAGGTTTGCCTGGAACGGTTGGGGGAATCGTTACGCCGAAGCTTTGTTGGAGGCTTACAGGGAGACTGGTAATGAGAATTTTCTCAATACGGCCCTGGAATCTTTGAAAAGACAGATTACATTGCTACTTGGAACAGGTTTTCTTTATTCTATAGATAAATCTGTCAAGCCATATCCTGAGCTTTCGTACGCCGTTGAGCCTTTGGTTGTGGCGGCTTGTAAGGCTTATCAAATAACTTTGAAAGATGAATTTGCCTATCTGTGTGCCTCGACGGTAGGATGGTATTTTGGGTTGAACAGGCTTGGCCAGATGATGGTTGGACCCAATGGCGAAGGCTACGATGGAATGGAGTACATGCATATTAACCGTAATGCAGGTGCTGAATCGACCATATGTGCTCAAAGATCCATTCTCTATTTGTCCACTTTGCCTCAGTATTATCAACTTTTAGCTAGAAACTCAAGAGTAATTGGTAGCGATGGCTTGATCATATTGGAAGCCGAAGGCGCCGATCCTGGTATTTCATACGTTTCTACGCTGGTAGGAGATTTCGGTGCCGGTGCCGCTCTGGCATTCAGCGGTAAGGCAAGACTCCGCTGGAGTTCTGTTGATCTTAGAGTCCCAGGTAGTGTTGCCATCAGTGGAAACTTCAAAAACACGAAGGTGATGATCACGGCAGCTAACAGTGTAAGTGCTGAAATCTTTGGAGAAGGAATCTTTGAGCTTGGAAAGATTGAGCCAGCGACGACGGTGAGGATTACTTTGGATGGTGAAGGTGTGATCGATCAGTTGATTTTTATTCCCCAATCTTTTGGCATCTGCGTTGATTTTGAAGGGACGCCGCTAAGCCTTTCTTATTCTGAAGATGAAAAATTGAAAATCCAAAGGCAAGCACTTTTCGTCAGAGAAGAAAGTCCGATCAAAGAACAGATCACGGCAAAGTACGAAAAAGATGGGAATTACTTGCTTTTGAATTTAGAACAACTTTTTAACAATGATGGGATTGGTACGAGAGAAAATCGTGCAAATTTTGATAACCTTGGAGGAGTTTTGGGGTCATATTATCCCGCAGAACTTTTCGAAGAAGGAGTCATAAGTGTTGGACAGGTACCTTTTAGGATCAAATTGGTTGGAAAGGATAATGTAAGGACGAATCTTCAGAAGATCGTTTTTGAGGAACCATTGAAGGTGAAAAAAATTCACATACTTTGTGCAGCAAACCACGGCGATTACGAAACAATCTTCTTGGTGAACAATGAGCCATTGAGATTTTTTGTTAAAGATTGGTGTATTGGGGAAAAATCAATACAGTTTGAATACAGATACCTTGCTTCGGGCGAGAAACAGTTCATCAAATGTGGGATAGATCACATAATTTTAGAAGTCAATGAGATGATACAGTCGATAGTCTTGCCTGATGCAATAAATGTTCACATCTTTGCTATAACTCTTGAGAGTGATAAGTGAATCCTTTGCACAATTTGATAAAAGCCTCGCGCGCGAGGCTTTTTTGTTTTCAAGTGAACTTTTTATTTAGTTAGAGATCTTAATCTATATTTCGCAAAGTCCTCAACACAGATCGATATTCAAAAAAATTATTCAATACACTAGTTGACGATTTCGTATAGCATGATATAATAATGATAATCATTATCACAAAAAGGGGCTTTATGAACTATGAATTATAATCTATCGCATTTAACAAAGACAAGTGAAAAAATACTCCAAATTCTTGAAAATTCAGAGATTCCTTTAACGGTCTACCAAATTTCTGACAGGGCTAAACTACCTGTGCCAAGTGTTTATAGAAATGTTGCTTTCCTAGAGAAGCGAGAGCTTTTGAATTCTTTCCAAGTTGGAGGATTCAGGCACTATTACCCACGAAAGAAGCATTTACACTATTTCATCTGTGACGACTGTGGCGATATACGGCCTATCCGATCCTGTGAAATTTCTAATTCTCAAGCTGAAAATTCCATAGGGTGCAAAGTAACCGAACATATCCTTATATTTCGAGGACTTTGTAAAAATTGTTTACAAAAGGAGGGTCAGAGATGAAGAGGACATTAGTACTTTTGCTGACTGTTTTTGTGCTAACAGTTTCCTTTGGTCTGAGCATAGTTGCGACAATAAACCCTTACTATTTGATCTTAAAAGAGTTGGTTGCAGGAACCAACAACGAGGTTTTTTTACTGATTAAACCTGGTATAAACCCCCACACCTTTTCACCAACGATTAGCGACGTTAAAAGACTTACAACAGCCGATATTGTCTTTGCTAATGGGCTGGAGCTGGAACCATATTTGGAAGGTTACAGAGAGGTCATTTTTCTGAGTGATTTTCTTCCGAAGGAAATTCTTTTGAAAGATACCCATGAAAGCCATGAGAAAGACGAAGAAAACGATAAAGAACATGGAGAGTTTAATCCACATATCTGGGTATCACCAAAACTTGTTAGGGATTACGTAATACCGCAGATAGTGAAAGTTCTTTTGGAAAAGGACCCAAAGAACAGAGAGAATTTTGAAAAGAACGCTGAAAGGTTGATCAATTCATTGAATGATGTTGTGAACCGTTTTGATCAACTTTTGAGCTCTTATAAAGATGCCGTTCTTGTGATAACTCATCCTTCGATCGTTTATCTAACGGTTCCATACGGAATTGAAACTTTGGCTCTGGAAGAGGGTCATGGTAAAGAACCGAGTGCCAAAATGCTGCGAGAAATTATCGAGAGGGCAAAGAGTGAAAAACTTTTAGGCGTATTTGCAGAAGTGCAGTTCAACGAGAAGCTTCTAATACCCATCGCTAAAGAATTGAAGAAAGAAATTGTCGTGCTGGATCCTCTTGGTGTAAATGTAAAGAACGCCGTGGACTATTATAAAAACTTACTCGAGGCATTTCAAAGGGCAACGGGTGTGAAATAGAATTTATGATTAAGATACGCGTAGAAAACCTCTTTGTAAAGTTTGGTGAATATCAAGCTTTGAAAGGTGTTTCTTTTGAAGTCAAAGCTGGTGACTTTATTGGAATAATTGGACCAAATGGTGCTGGAAAGACAACCCTTTTGAAAGTCATCATAGGAGAGATAAAGGATTACACTGGTAAAGTGGAAGTTTATGGTAAGATGGGCTATCAGCCACAGCTTAACACTGTGAACAGAGAGTTTCCCATGGATGTCTTCACTTACATTTTGCTTCCAGTTTATGTAAAGAACAGAAGGTTTACTAGGAAAGAGAGGGAAAGGGCTTTAGACATGTTAAAAAGAGTAGGTTTGGAAGATAAAGCATACAGCCTTGTGGGAGATCTTTCGGGCGGAGAACTTCAAAGAGCCTCCCTTGCGAGGGCTTTACTTTCTGATGCTGACATACTGCTTTTGGATGAACCTGATTCTGGTGTCGATGAAATGGGGAAAAATACATTCTACGAGCTTCTTTACGATGTGAAAAAGGAAAGGGATCTAACGATAGTGATGGTGAGCCACGATATTGGTTTGGTTTTCAAGGAATGCAGCACCATCATGTGTTTGAACAAGACCTTGCACTGCCATGCACCTACTGAAAAGATCAGTCCGGACAAATTGAAAGAGATGTTCGGACAGTTCGATCTTTGGATACGTGCTGATAAGCACTACGAGGTGGAACATAGGGAGCGATCGATTTGATAAGAGATCTTTTAAGCTACGAATTTTTGAGATTGGCACTCTTTGGAACTATTTTGGTTTCCTTCCTCGCAGCTTTTGTTTCTCCCATCGTCGTCTACAGAAAGATGGAATTCATAGGTGATGGGGTTGCCCACGCGACCTTTGCTGGACTTGCCGTTGCCTCGATTCTCTCCAGCGATGCAATCTTTTTTGGAGTGCTCAGTAGCGTCATTTTCGCACTCTTTGTTTGGTATTTTTCAAGAAAGAACAAATTTTCAGAAAGCAGTACCATTGGTGTGCTCCTTCCAGTCTTTATGGCTTTTGGAGTATTACTCCTTTCAAAGAGTAGAAGCTACACCGTGGACCTGTCTAGTTATCTGTTTGGTAATGTTCTTTTGGTGAACAAAAGCGACATCTTCTTTGCCATTGGAGTGATTTTTTTCACAATTATTGTCTATCTCCTTTTCTGGAGGGATATAACATACTACATCGGTGACGAAAAAGCTGCGAAATTTTATGGAATAAAGGTAAATCTGATAAGTCTTTTCATAATGTTCTTTGTATCTTTTTCTGTGGTTGCCACTGTGAAGATATCTGGGATTATATTGATGGGGACTTACATCGTCCTGCCTGGTGTTTTCGCCAAGATAACTTCAAAGAGTTTCAAAGGAATAATTCTCAAGTCACTTTTGTTCTCGTTGGTGAGTTCGTTGACTGGCTTCACCGTGGCTTATTACTTTGATCTACCACCAGGACCAACCATAGCTTTGACTGCCTTCGTTGCCTTGCTGATTACTACTACACTGAAGAGAAAATGAAAGTTGGCTTTTCAAAGTGGTCTTTGCTTTTGTCCTGAGTCTTTGAAAAAGTTATTTTGAAGGTACTTGGTGAAGACATATTTACCATCCAAATTATTCATAGAATAAAAGGCACCTACTTTTCTTAAGATACCTTCAAGGAGCAAAGTTGGGAACAAGAGCACATGGGATGAAACCATTAATTTGGACTCCTTGAATTTTTCATAAGGAGTTTTACCATTCATCCCTTTACCATTATGAGGTTTAAATAAATTCCAGGTATCCTGCCATTTTTGAGCTCTTGTAATGAATTGGTCCTTTGATTTGCAGCGTTCAGCATGAATCATCAAAAAGTATTCATCATCTGCTCTATGTGAATTTTCTATTACTCCCATAAGATGTTTAGCTTTTGAGGGAATAGGAGAAAGAAGTACCCCAAAATGAGACAGCGTTTTGTTCCATTCTTCAAGTTTCTTCTGACTTCCGCCACAAAATTCTTGGCCATTATCAACTCTGATTTTTATTGGATTTCTCACATTATGGGTTCTTAACCACAATGCAACCAAGACTATAAAGATGAAACCGAAGGCAGATGAAAGTTCATAAGAATAAGCTGTAAATCTGGCTCTTGTTCGTATATCTATGATATTCCACTCATAAAGCGGAAGGTTATATTTTTGCATATGTTCATAGACCTCCTTAGGAAGACTTTCTTTATCTAAGAGATCTTTAGTATCGAGTTGAAATTCACTGAAGGGCATTAATAACTTATAATCATACAAACTTCTTTCTCCTTTTTTTGTTTTTCTTTTATTTTTGCCAACATTGTTTCTTTCGAGGATGGACTTTATTGTATTTTCGCTTATTCTTAAGCCATATTTTCTATAAAGATATAAAGATAGACGTCTGTATCTAAAACCGGTTCTTTTTGCTTCAGAGATAATAAGATTTTCTAATTTAGAAGAGATTTTTCTTGGAGAACTTTTAGGTCTACGTGATTTATCATGTAAGGGTCCGTTAATAGCTCTACGCACAGTATTTTTTGAAATACCCAATATTTTTGCCGTTTTCGAGACATTTCGGTTGTTTTGCTCAAAAACGTTTCTGACAACCTCTCTTGCTTTTTCGGGAGATATTTTAGGGAGGCAGCCTCTCTTCTTTTTATAATGTTTTCTTCTATATTAATTTTTATTTTGTCTTCAAAGTGGTTAATATGTTTATACCTATTCGAGAAAAGTTATTTTGAAGGACTTGACAAAACAGATCTTTTGTGTTATCATGCAAAAGATAGTACCTTGACTGGTGAGCAACACCAAAAAGAGTCTTGACAGATTTTATTTTTATGGTATAATATACTTTGGCAGGGCAAAAGCCCTGCTTTTGTTTTTTATTTGCTTTGAATGTGAGAAAGCTATTGTGTCACCTTTGATGAACTTTCACTCAACCTCTTGGCGTTATATTTAATGGGTTTGTCTTCCCATTTGTTGCCACCAATGGGTTTTGAAAGGTTCTGTTTCCTGATATCTTCTACATTCACAACAAGCTTGAAAAAAAGGTGCTGACGCACCTAAAAGATTTTATCCTCACCATCACTGTCCTTTTTCTTTCTTCGTTGACGCTGAATTGATACGTATTCAAAGATGCCAAGCATACCTATGAAGAGTCCCGATACAGATGTAGCATAAATGAGAAAGGACAAGACGAAAGACAGAGGTATTATCCTCAGAAACATTAAAACAACGATTATCCAGCTTCCTAAGAGCAGTGAAGCTCCTAAAAGGATTTTGAGCTTAAAATTCATGTTTTAAACCTTTGTTTTTGTTCTTCTGGGAAACAGAGAACCCTGTGTTTTTCATTTACCCACAGATATTCAGGCCTTCCTCTATCACATAATCCATCTACTCTCGCGTCACATCTTGGATAGAATCTGCATCCACTGGGTGGGTTGACAAGACTAGGTGGTTCGCCCGCCGGTACTTTCTTGAAGGTTTTCAAGTTCTCGGCATCGGGATCAGATATGGCTTCAAACAACGCTTTTGTGTAAGGGTGAAGTGGATTTTCTACTAACTCCTGTGCCGGTGCCTCTTCAACGATCCAACCTGCGTACATAACGATTATCCTTTCTGAGAAATAGCTCACCGTGGACAAATCATGTGTGATATATATGAGTGCGATACCGTGTTCTTTTTGTAATTGCCTGAGTAGCTGAAGTATCTCAACTCTAACAGACGCGTCTAACATTGAAACCGGTTCGTCCGCCACTATCAATTTTGGATTGAGTATGGTGGCCCTTGCTATGACAACCCGCTGCTGTTGCCCACCACTGAGCATGTGAGGAAATTTCCCAAGAAAATCCTCAACTGGAGTCATCTTCAATTCTGTTAAGATCTTCGTTATCCTTGCCATTTGTTCATTCGGATCTTTTATTCCATGTATCAACATGGGTTCTTGCAAAATCCTTTTTACGGTCATAAAAGGTGGCAGAGCTCCATAGGGATCTTGCTGGACAAAACCCACCTGTGAGGAGTACCACAGTTTCATTCGACCATCTAAATCTGTGAGGTCTTTCCCGTCGAATATAACCTTTCCTGAGAAAGGTTTGACCAACCCCAATATAGTCTTTGCCAAAGTTGTTTTGCCGCACCCACTTTCTCCAACTATCGAGAGAGCCTCTCCTTTTTTCAATGACAAAGTCACATCGTCAACTGCTCTCACATAACCAGCGTGCACAAATCCAAATCTTCTGAGTTCGTAATAGACCTTCAGGTTCTCTATATTTAAAAGAACACTATCTTGCATCCTGTTCACCTCTCTCGTAAAGCCAACATTTCACAAACCTTCCTTGGATTTCATAGGTGGGAGGTTCTTGATCACATTTGGAAAATCTCTTGTGACATCTTTCAGCAAACCTACATCCCTTTGGTGGATTGATCAAACTCGGCGGTTGTCCTGGTATATATCCCAGAACATCTTTTCTGCGCCTCAACCTTGGTATGCTTTCCAATAACTTTTCCGAATAGGGATGCAAAGGATTGTTGAAAAATCTTTCAGCATCAGAATATTCTACAATCTGTCCTGCGTACATCACAGCAACATTTTCAGATATCTCACTGGCTGTACCCACATCGTGGGTTATGAGTACGTAGGTGAGACCATATTCTTTCTTTATGGTTTTCAATTCGTTCATTATGTTTGCCTGTGTTAGCAAATCGAGCGCTGAGGTCGGTTCATCAAGAATTACCAGGTCGGGTTTTGCAGACAGTGCCATGGCTATAATTGCTCTTTGTCTCATACCTCCACTCAGCTCAAAGGGGTAACGCTTCATGAATTGCAAGGGGAATCCAACTAAACGGAGTGCTTCTTTGACCTTTTCCAATGCTTCTTCTTTTGTATTCACCAATCCTCCCACAATCAATGGTTCAGATATTTGATCTTCTATCTTCACAACGGGATTTAAAGCATTCATAGCTGCCTGGGGAATGAAAGCCATCTTTTTCCAACGAATCTCTTTTCTGAACCTTTCGTCATCGTATTCCATTATGTTGACACCGTCAAAGTAGACTTCCCCAGCGTACTCTGCAACATTCTTTGGAAGCAGCCTCAAAATGGCTTTACTCAAAGAAGTCTTTCCACAGCCTGACTCTCCTATGAAAACAAGGGAACTGTTGTGTTCAAGTGCGAAGGTTACACCATCAACAGCTTGAACAGGTCCTCTCATTGTCTGATAGTAGAGTTTTAAATTCTTTATATCCAATAGCACATTGTTTTTCACCATATTCTCACATCCGTCTCAATCTTGGATTGAAGATCCTATCCAAGGCAAAACCGAGCATTGAAAATCCTAAACCTGTTATGATCAAAAAAGTAGATGGTATTACAACCCAGTAATACTGCCCCATGTACAAAGCCCCTCTGCTCTGAGCGTCATATAGTATCTTTCCCCAGGTTGGTATAACTGGATCGGAGATGCCTAAGAAAGCCAAGGTTGCTTCCAAAAAGACAAAGGCGGGCACCTCTATAACAAAGGTTGGAATAAGCATTGGAATGATTCTTGGTGCCATGTATCTAAAGATTATTCTTGAACCGCTTGAGCCGTATGCTTGGGCAGCCTCTATGTAAGGCATTTCACGAACTTGTAGAAACATTGCCCTGTAGATTTTAATACCTGATCCAAAGACTCCCAGTAATATGACCGTACCGAGGATCACCCATATGCTTCGAGAATAGAACATTCCAATCATGATAAGTATTATCAGAGTAGGAAGGATCATTCTGATTTCAGTTATCCTTTGAATCATACCATCAACTACTCCTCTATACCATGCTCCTGTTGCGGCTATAAGCATTGTCAATACAGCGGTACCCACAGCAGCCAGCAAACCAAAAATCAAGGCAATGGGGGCTCCCCAGAATAAGGCTACCCTTAGGTCTCTTCTCAAGTGGTCCGTACCGGCTATACCATGGACCGTTCCATAGACGACCAGCCGGGCATCAAGGTCATCATCAGGTTTAAAAGACAGGGCTTCGATTATGAGTTTATACTTTCCTTTCAACGGCGCACCATCATCCTGATTCGATGGTTTAGAAAAAAGTCCTATGTGTGCATCTTTACCTGTTAATCGCCTTCTTAATGCTGTGTCTTGAGACATTTCATAAGAATCTCTTGCTTTTATAGATCCTCTTTTCAAGGAGATCTTTCTCCCGTCGGGAGTTTCCCAGTAAAAGGTACCATACATGTTACTGTCTGGAAGTTTTGTATTCATGAAGAGATTTATTTCCGTTGGGAATTCGTCGTAGGGAAATTCGAACTCAAGAATTATTCTGATTTCTACATCCTTTTCATGCCTTTCAACGATCTTAGCAGCTGGGTTATTTTTGGAATCAACGATTATGGTTCTTGCAAGTTTTTTTGGTGTGAACCAATCAAAGAAAACGGGCCGAGCAAATCTTGGGTTTTCAATCCAAATTTGATCTGCACCACGCCAAAGCTTGGTTGCCTGCGAGTAGGGTATTGCAATCACGGTGTAAATAGATAGTACCAACAAAAAACCAATTATGGAAAGACCAAAGATCGCAGATGGATAATTCTTGAGTTCTTTTAGTCTTCGCACTATTGCGCTCATTGTCTTACACCTCCAGCTCCAACCTTTACTCTTGGATCGAGTATTGCATAGATTACATCCAGTACAAGGACTGTTATTGCAAGTAGATAGGCATAGATTACATTGGCACCTATTATCACAGGAGAGTCAAAGTTGTTTATGGCTTCATAGATTCTTCTTCCAAGCCCGGGCCAATTGAAGACCGTTTCAAGGGTTATGCTACCCATCCACTGCGCAATCAAAGAGAGCGCAAAAGAAGTGACTATGGCAGGCATTGTAGGCCTTAGGACATATCTTCTTTCAATCATCGCCGAGCTGAGGCCCTTTGCCTTTGCCATCTCAACATAGTCTTCACTGGAATAGATTAAAAAGTAGGTTCTCCAGTTATATGTAGAGATAAAGATTGAACTCAAAAGAACAGAAGAGACAGGGAGAACAAGATGTCTTAGGAGACTCAAAAAGTACTCAAGATTGTTATCGGGAGGCGGAACTCGAACCATTCCACCAAAGGGAAGAAGTTTTAAAACCGCAGCAAAAAGGAGTATGAGAAATATACCGTAAAACCAAGCAGGAGCTGCTGAAAGCGGTGCCAAGGCAATTATCATTTTGTCAAAGAAACTGCCATACCGCCGGGACAAAAAGAGAGCAAAGGTTAGAGCAACAAAGAAAAGAATTAAGAAAGCCGTCATCATCAGGACCAAGGTTGGAGCTAGCCTTTCCAAAATGATTAATCTGACCTGTCTCGAGCCCGTGTCGCTGGTCAACCGTTCAGCATTTCCCAGATTTAAGGTCAAGGCTTGTTTGAGGTAAAGGAAACTTCTTATCGCAAAAGGTTGGTCAAGTCCAAGTCTTTTGAATTCTACTTCTTCTAACATCTTCACATATTCACGTTTCTCTTCTGGTTTCATCATCCTGTAAACTTCGTCCCCCAAAAGACTTGTCCCTATGGCTTCTCTGATCTGAGACTTTCTTATGTTGTCAACGGCACCTCCCATGTTCGCAACCAATATCACCACGTACACACCTATAACCAGGGTTATCGCCATGATGATGATTCTTATGAGAAAATATCTTAGTATCCTTTTCAGATTCGATCTTTGAATCTTTTCGTTATCATTCATCGATTGCTGAATCCTCCCTTCATTTCAACAAATGGGGGGACGTGCCCCCCATTCGATTGTCTTGGCATTTTGTGCAGATTTATCTTCCTCTCACTATAACGTCTACTGCGCCCATGCCAGGTAGAGCGGTCTTGATGGATGTCACAGCGACTTCAAGCTTGTATACACCTGGACTTAGAGCTTTTGTTGAATCTGCGGGTATTTCGAAAGCAAACCAACCGTCGGTGAGAGGTTCAGCATTGCCTTTCAATACCAATGTTCCATCGGGAGCGAAGAGTAGATATACAGCACCGCTTATATCACTTGCTGGATATGGTTGACCTTCAAATTCGATGAATAAATCAAAGGCAGCGGTTTCACCAATTCTAATTGCCGAAGGCCCTTCAATCATCACTTGAGGAACTGGCGCCGCTTGGAAGCCTGCCCATCTCTCAACTGGGAATGGATATTGCTCAAATCTTTTCAGTTGAACAACTTTTTCTATTGGGAATGCCTTTTCTAGATATAATGGGCCCCAGGCTACCCAGAAGTGTCCCTTCTGGTTGTACCAGTTCAGCAAGTTTTGATATTTGGCCAGCAGTTTTTCCTTAGGTACATATTTCGTCAAAACCTTTTCATAGGGTATCCATCCTTTTGCAATCATCTCGTCTATGGATGCTTTGAGAACTGGAATCGTTGGCCCTGCAACGTAGTTGAGCCATTCAACATTCAGTTTTTTAGCCTTTGCGCTTGAGAAAGCTGCCTTGCCTTGCATTTCTGCGTAGAACCCTACTGCCAACACATGCCATGGAGCAGGGCCTTGGTCGTAGTATGGCCAAAAGACATTTGCGCCGGTTCCAGCGTTCCATTCAGCGTCTGGATACCACAGGTCTGTGTAGTATTCTGCAATGAATGGATCGGTGCTGACTATCCTGAAACCTTTGAAAACTTTCAAAAAGCTTGTAAAGGCAGGTACGGCTGATTCATCAAAGAATGGACTGTCTTTGTTTGCCCTGTCAAAGGTAAGAATCATCTTAAAGATCAGGTCTGCAGCATCAAAGGTGCTCCCATCGTGCATCTTTCTGTTGTAGAGATTCTTTGGATATTGAACGGTGACCTTTCTCAAGGCAGTAAGCTTTTGATCACCATGTTTTTCGGCGACGGTTATGAACCTTTGTTCTTTAGCATCCCAATCGATGAAGGCATCGGATGGAACTGTTATTTCAGGTTCGAACTTCAACTCGACCCAGTCCAAAGTTTTCCTTACCGGTAAACCTGCTTTGATGGTGACTTCAGCCTTTTCGAAAGAGTATGGATAGTACAAGCCTGTGTAAGGATCGGGTATGTAAGCCATGGCACCTGTGGAACGTACCAACATCATGTCGTAGATCCAGTTGGAACCAGCTATTGCGTTCCAAGGATCTGTCAACCCCGATGGTAAACCTATTCTCATCGTTCCGCCTACTTTGTTTTCAAACCTGATCGTGTAAGGCCAGAGCCAAGAGCCAGATATACCGCCATACAAGTCTGCTGTAACAAGAACATTCTTTAACTTTGGTACGAATGACATGTTGTCGTTGGTCCATATTCTTACCGAATCTTTCAGAGAAAGCTCAAGACCCTTGGCGAAGAGCTCTCTTCTCTCTTGTGTAGATGTGAACTCTTTGTTAGCCAGTATCTCACAGACTCTATCAAATTCATCAGAAGGCTTGTATGCTTGCCACAGTGGATTTGGGCGACCTCTCGGAGTGTAGAAGTAGTCTAAGTTTCCAGTCAGGTCTCTTGGAACAGCCGTTGTGATCCATCCACCAGTGTAGACGTGGAACTTACCATCGGCCGGGTTTCCAGAGAGCCAGATAGGTGAAGCTTCAGCGGCACGCTTGTAATCACGTATGACTTTGAAACCAATCTTTTCGAGCTGGTCGGCTACGTAGTCTCCTATTTGTCTCCTTTCGTCTTCAATTCTTATCAGGAGAATTATTTCTACCGGTTGACCCTTGTAAGTCCATATGTTGTTAACTTTTTGTGCGCCAAGTTTCAACATCTGTTCTGTTATAACTTTCTCGGCTCTTTCAAAATTGTACTGGTATTTGTTTTCCAAGGCTCTGACAACGTCTATCAATTCGACATAATCTGCAGAAACTGTGTTGATGGGGAGGTACCTTGGGATAGCCAAGCCACCCATTATTTCTTTGACAATGTAGTTCCTGTCGACGAGCCAGTTCATGGCTTCACGGATCTCAGGGACCGAGAACGGGTTCAGTCTCCCGTCTGGGAAGGTGGGCCCAACTGGGTTGAAGGTGAGTTCGTTGTAAGAACCGTAAGAAGATTCATATCCGAGCACTGGGCTTCCCCTAACCCGTTTGAAAAGTTCTGGTGAAGACAGTGTCATAGCATAAACATCGAATTCTCCTGCTTCCATTCTTCGAATAGCCGCTTCTGATGTTGGTTCCATCACTACAATAACTTCGTCTACGAAAGTCCCTACCCTCTGTTGAGCAAAAACTACGAGCGCAAGGATTGATAGGATAACCGTCAAAAATGTTTTTAACCTCAGCACATGCACCCCTCCTTAAAGTGGATGGTTCCTTTTAGATTATATCATGTGTGTTCCGCTATTGTAAATATAAAAACAATTCGATTACACTTCTAATAATTGTTAGAGAAAGTAGATGATTCAATCTATAGGTAATACAAATGTTAGTTTAACGAACCAATTTAAGAGGTCCCTTTTGTAAACAAATCACAAAGATGTGAAATGCAAGTAAGTAAAAGTGCTTTTTGAAAAGCATTACTAAATGTATTTTTTGAATGAACATTTCTCCTTCATTGATAAAGATGTGTAAATCGCCATGGTCTAGGAACATGTTATCAGTTAGATATGATCCTAAAGTCGGATTCGCTGACTTATATTTTCAAATTTTTCTAAGAGTTACCGTTAAAACTGGAGGGCTCAAATGTCCATCACTTCTATTATGAAAAATTGGGATTTTCAATAAATTCTTCTGTACTGATCGTAGCCTTGATTTGTGTAGTTCCTCATTTTCAAAATAGCAAAACTTTTCGCCTTCACCTTCAGCCTCAAGGTCCCGGATACCAAAGGGAATTCTTCCTTGGTAAAAAGATCCACAAAGTGACCACCCCAGAGTTTACTATCTGTAAGGGAAAGTGTGATCTTTTTTTCTATAGAATCTTTGTTTATGGCAATTAGCATGTTGTGCAAAGGGTAAGGTGCTCTTCTGAAATAGACCAGAGGATCTTCACTAAGGACTTTGAAACTACCGAACCTCAAAGCTGGTTCTTGCCTCCTAATTGTGATGAGTTTTCTGTAAAAGTTCAGAAGATCTAAGTCCCACTTTTGTTCTTCCCAAATCATTGGTGCGCGACATTCAGGGTCTTTGCCACCTTTCATACCGATCTCACTGCCATAGTAAATGACAGGAACACCAGGATATGTGAACTGCATCACTATAGCCAATTTTCTAAGGTCCTTGTTTTCGATAACCGTTGCCAATCTTTCTGTGTCATGGCTGTCCAGCATGTTCCAACAGCCATAGATATTTTCCGTCTCAAGATAGGTTGTTTCAAGAGCTAAACCAACGTTCTTCATTTCACCTTTCAAATAGGCATATATACAGTTTGCAAAGTGATAATTCATTATTCCATCGACCATGTTCCAACCTGCGGGATAACTCCATATCTCACTCACAATGTAACTCTCTGAAGATACTTCCTTTGCCTTGGCGGTTATCACACTGTTGTTGACAGGTCCCAAGTCATGGCCACAATCCAGTCTCCAGCCGTCGACACCTATTGTCAAATAGTGTTCTATGACGCGAAGTACATAATCTCGTACGAAAGTATTCTCCAGATTGATCTGGGGCATGGACTTTGAAGCGTACCAGCCGACATAGCCATCCTTGAAAAAGGTGAAAAGACTGATGGCTTCCTTCTTTCCATTGATGGCATCGATAAACCATGGATGTTGTGAGCTAACATGATTGAAGACACCATCCAAGATCAGTCTTATCTTGTTTCTCTTACATTCCTTTAGCAATTTTTTAAAAGTTGCCTTTGTACCAAACTGTGGATCGATTTTGAAATGATCCACTGTGTCGTATTTGTGGTTCGAAGGGGAAAGAAAGATGGGGGTAAGATAGATACAGTTCACACCCAAAGTTTTTATGTAGTTAAGTTTCTCAATGATGCCCCATAGATCTCCACCGTAGAAAACTTTGCAATGACTGTTGTCCTCAGTAGCTTTGGGTGGAATTTCCCAACTTTCTATCTGTCCACCTCTTTGCTCGTAAAGTTCCCTTTTGTTTTCCACCTTCAAACCTTTGCCTATGTGGAACCTATCTGGAAAGATCTGGTAGATCACCGTGTCGTAGACCCATGATGGGAGTGGGTACAAACTTTTCACCTCTTTAAAATTGGGTTTTCTAAATGATTGTAACCTAAATCGTTCGTCAAAATTCTATTTTTGAGTACGCTTTCACAGTGAGCGTTGCTTAGGAAGATAAACCTTTAAATCTGAGAAATTAGGAGATAAAAAGACTATATCTTTTTGAATTTCCAGGTCCCATCGAAGATCATTATGTATTTGTAGCCTATGTTTTTGAGTATCTCTATTGCCTCTTTTATTCCCATTCCAATGTTATTAGTATCGTGGGCGTCAGATCCTAGGGTAAGCATTTCACCGCCACAACTTTTGTATAAATTTAAGATCTCGATATCTGGGTTCGGTTCACCGTAGATACTGATTGTACGGGTGTTGAGCTCCAAGAACTTGCCCTTTTGAACCAAATACTTAAAAATTTCGCGCAACAGGTCGTAGGTATCCTTGGAAAAGGCTTCCTTCTCTTTATGGTATCTTCTTGGAAAATCCAGATGGGCAAGACTGTGGAAAACATCGATTTTTCGGATTAAATTGTTCAACCTTTCAAGGTATTTTACGTAGCTCTGTTGGTCCAGTGGTTCATCCAAATCATGATGGGAAAGTAGGACAAAATCAAATTGGGTCAGGTCAAGGTTTATGGGAGTAACACCATCCCAGCCCAGTTCTACGCCAACCAAGAGAGAGTTCTTCTTCATCTCTTTCGTATAGTCTTGCACATCGAAAACCCAGTCTTTCCAAATATCTTTGCAAGAAACTTCATAGTGGTCGGTGACCACAAAGCTGGTTATTCCCTTCTCTCTGCAAGTGGCCAAGATATGGGGAATCGAAGACTCAGAATCGTGTGAAAAGTGACTGTGTATATGATAATCCACAAGCACCATAGCACACCCTTGTTTTTTGTCCTTTTAGCACAATAGTACGACAAACTTTTGAATTTTGATACCATTCTCTTGTAACAATCCACTCATGCTGTTGTTCTTGCGATGAATGTTACAAAAATGGGCGGTTCAGCCACCCTTCAACGAGTTGCGCAATGGAATCATCAAATCAGTGTTTTGAAAAGTTCTAAGCTTTCTGCTATTTTATCCAGCGAGTTTTTCCAAAATTCTTCCTTTCTCACATCTATTCCAACAGAGATTGCCACATCCTCTGTGCTCCCTTTTCCCGTAGAAGCAAGAAGCTTTTTATAATCGTTGTAGAAATTGTTGTTTTGCTTTGCTATCTGGAAAACCCCCAAACCAAAGAGATAACCAAAGGTGTATGGGAAGTTGTAAAAGTGTAGTGAAGGAAAATAATAGTGCGGCTTTACAATCCAAGCATAGGGATGTAAGTAGTTGTGATCTAATCCATCCCCATAAGCTTGTTTCTGAGCTTCAGTCATGAGTGATGAGATCTCTTTTGCACTGAGTGTTCCTTCCTTTCTCCTTTCAAAAACACTTTTTTCAAATAAATACCTACTGTAGATATCGATTATTAACTGTACCGCGTCGGAAAGTTCTTTGTCTATCAGAGACAGCCTTTCTTCGCACGTCAAATTTTCAGATTTTAGGTATTCCATCATCAGAGTTTCGTTGAAAATCGATGCTGTTTCTGCCATAACCATAGGTACTGTGGAGTTCAAAGGTGTTTCGTCTTTCAAAGATTCGTTATGAAAGGCATGACCAAGTTCGTGCGCCAAAGTCAAAACGTTGTCCAAATGCCCCTCGAAGGTCATAAGTATTCTTGATTCTTTGATGGCTTTTATGGATGAACAAAAAGCTCCTCCCCTTTTACCTTTTCGAGGCTCTGCATCTATCCAGTTCTTTTCAAAGGCAAAGTCAGTGAATTCGCCAAGTTCTTCTGAAAAACTGGAAAGCTTTTCCACGATCAATTTTCTTGCCTCATCGAAGCTCCACCTTTTGGTGAAACTCCCTATGGGTGCGAATAGATCGTACCAAGGTAATCCTTTTTCATATCCCAGAAGCTTTGCCTTCAACTTCAGGTATTCTCTCAAAATTGGCAAAAAGGTTTCAACACTCTTCATCATTACTTCGAAGGTTTCAAAGGATATTCTGTTTTCAAGAAGCATAGGATCTATAGGTGATCTAAAACCACGAAGCTTTATCTCCGACAGGTACTCTCCTTTTATGCTGTTGAGCGAAAAGGCTACAACTTCTGCTATTGTTTCACAAGCCTTTAACTCTGCCTCGTACGCCGCCTTTCTGACTTCCTTCCTCGGATCGTAAGCCAGATTTCGAACAACCGTCAAAGGTAAAATCTTCTTTTCCCCTTCAATTTGCACTTCGCACATCAAATTGGCTGTTATCTTGGAAGCCAATTGATTCCAAGCCTCTCCACCGGTGATTCGAAGCATGTTCAAGATCCTCTCCTCACCGACAGGCAAAAGATACCTTGCTCTCTCCTTCGCTTCATCCAATACGAATTTGTGCGCGACCACAGTTGGATGTGTGAATGAATCCAATGGAAGATCTTTCAGGTATCTGACAAAAATAACTCTTGCGAAGGAAAGATCGACGAATTTTTCTCTGATTATGTTCAGGTACTTCAAGGCTTCTGAATTGTTGGTGTCTTCACTGAGTTTCAAATTGGCATAGCTCATCAACCGGGTAGCAAGCAGGGATATTTCGTTGAATTTTTCTATACAGTATACAAGCTTTTGCTCGGCATCTTCAACGCTGTTGAGGTTTGCTCTTTGCCAATCTAGCAATTCCTGGGTGCTCCTCTCCAAATACCGCAGAGCACCAAGAAAACTTTCATCGGAGAAAGACGGAAAGATGTTGTTCAAATCCCACCTCATCTTCTCACTCCTATACTTCGGTCTGCTAAGTAATTATACCAAGATTGCCCGGCACAAATCACTTAAAGTAATAGATAAAAGCCGGCTTTTGTGCCGGCTTTGAATGATAAATAAAAAATCACAGATTCATTCTGCGTACTCCTCAAGTGCTTCTAAAACTGCACCGTCAAAGAAATTCAGATTCAAATGCAATCTCGTTCTTAGTCTTTCTCTATAGAGCTGTCTCCAAGCCGTATTGATTTGGTCAACTGTTATTATATCTCCTATCTTTTGCCTCGTTTCCTGGATAATCTGGGCCCTCTTTTGGTTTAACTGCTGAATAGCTGCTCGATATTCATTGAGTGTCATGGTCCCAGCCTTTTCTTTCAATTCTTTGTACTGGTTCTGTAGGGCATTAAGCTTTTCTTTTGCTTCGTTGACTATCTGTAGAATCTGCCTAGCTTGTTCCTTTGTCATATTCATTGCCTGGAACATTTCTTTAGAAAGCTCCTTGGCTTGTTCTTTGAGCCTCTCTCTGATTTGTTCTTTGTCATGTAGCATGATTCTTTCTTTGATCTTTTCTCTGTATGGTTCCACAAATCTTGGTGCGGCGGGTGCCATGGGTCCTGGCTTTGCCGCCGGTCCGAAGGTTCTTTCTCGAGTTATCGGGGCTGCCAAAATAAGAGTTGAAAGGACTGTCAAAATCAGTAAAATAGTTACAAGCCTGTTCATAAAATCACCTCCACATAGTTTTTGTTACCCACTTATATTGTCTTGGCTCGGGTAAGATTTGGTTTCACCTTCTAATGAAACTCTAATTTATGGCAGAGGAATCTGAATTTGGGGTCGATCTTTCTGCATCGGAAGGTACTGAGAAGGCATTTTTGCAGTAGTTTTGCTCGAAATTCACGTTGACCTTGGAAAGTCCAGACTCAAAAATCCTTGGTCATTAAAATTCACAGGGGATGGGAAGGTATCTCCATTTAGTTGAAGGTCTACCTTGGGAAACCAAAGACTTTGGAGTTTTGTGAACTACAACTGAGATTACAAAGAGCTAAAGAAAGCTCTCGACTTAATCTTCCTATCAATCTATAGCGAACAGTTCTTTCGCATTCTGTAAAAGTTTTGATGAAATACCTTGGGTATTTTCATTGAGTATTTTTGATATCTCTTGTACCACGAATCGTACGTAGGCAGGTTCATTCCTCTTTCCCCTGAACTGTTGTGGCGGTAAATATGGGCAATCAGTCTCTGTGATAATGTTTTCAACACCAATCGCTCTGACAACATTTTTGAGCTCGATGTTTTTTGGATATGTCAAAGGGCCTCCAATTCCTATGAAACAGCCAAGTTCTATGAATTTGAGAGCCCAAGTAACGTCGGCAGAAAAGGCATGAACTACTCCACCGGCGATTGGAAGGCCTATTTCAGAAAGTATTTGGTAGGCATCTTCATAAGCTTCTCTTATGTGAACAATCACTGGAAGGTCGAGTTCTTTAGCAAGTAAGAGTTGTTCGCGAAAAACTCTTTTTTGGTCTTCTTTAGACGATAAGTTTCTGTAATAATCCAGTCCTGTTTCTCCAATTGCCACAACCTTTGGGTCTTTTGTTAGCTCTCTCAGTTTGTGGATATAATCTTTTTCAACTTTACTCGCTTCATGGGGATGAACTCCAACAGAGCAAAAGATTTGGTTGAATTTCTGTGCAAGTTCAAGTGATTGAATTGAGTCGGAAACATCTATTCCAACGTTGATCACAAAATCTATACCATCGGATGAGAACCTGTTTATCAAAGTTTGTAGATCACTTTTAAATTGCGGAAAGTGTAGATGAGCGTGTGTGTCAACTATCTTCATAGTTTTCCCCTCTCAAAAATGGTATATTTTTTTTGAAGATATCACAGTCTCATTTTAGCATAATATGAAGCTGGGGGCGGGTAATTCTTGGGCTGGATCAGAAAAAGGTGGCTTGCAGTTGTGTTGATGATTGTTCTTGGCTCTCTATCTCTCTGGCAAATGAAGGGTTTAAAGGTAGGGGGGTATTTTAAGTCTCAGGTCTCAAGACAATCGTGTTATATTCAAACTGAGAGAGATATATCGAAGTCTTTCGCAATAAAGGATCTTTTGCTGATAGCTACACCCTATGAAGATAAAAACAAAGTCAGCGAGGTTGCAACGGTTGTAAGGAGTGTAAGGGGTGTGTCCCTTGTAATAAATCCCTTTGAATTTCCATTCACCGTTGGGGGTAAAGCAGCATTTGCACAACAGCTTGGACTTGTTGGTAAGTACAAAGGTAAAGATTATGCGATTTTGATAGCCATCATATCTTCTCAACCAGAAAAGACTTCTTCTGAGATTTCACAGATCACTAAAAAATATGATACTGCGCTCTTTGGTAATTCCTTTGTTGCGGCGAAGGCTCTTGAATATATAGGTTTTATTTTAAAGTATATTTCGCCCATAGCGATCTGTGTCATATTTTTGATATTCTATATAAGTTTGAGAAACTTTTGGGCAGCTCTTCTTTCTTTCCTTCCCAGTTTATTGGCAACCGTTTATATGCTTGGAATATATGGTGCTTTTGGCAAGATTATAACCCTTGAAAATGTTTTAATGCCGTTCATCACACTCGTTATGGGAAGTGCGGCTGGTCTCCATTATATGTCGCATTATTTGTCGATAAAGGATCCAAACTGTTTTGAAAGATCCTTCAGAGCAATCAAAGAGACATTTATGCCACTTTTGATGACCACTTCAACTACGGTCGTTGGCTTTCTTTCTTTGTGTTTCGCATCTTCTCCAGTGATGACGGAATTAGGTTTGTCTGGTGCATACGGTGTTGGAATGGCGGGTTTTGCTACTTTTGTCTTTCTTCCACCTATTGCAAGTTTTCTAAGATATGAAAGGAGGAAATTGTGGAGAGATGGAATAACAGATTATTTCATAAGGAATAGAAAGAAAAATCTGATGATTCTTCTTGGTACTTCAATTTTTTTATTCCTATTTGTTTTTCATGTCAAACAAGAGTTTCATGTGTTGATGTTCTTTAGGAAATCTTCCAAAGTCATGGAAGGTTCAAGGATTGTTGAAAGTATATCCCAAGTTAGTATTCCAGCCATGGTTAAGATCAACATGAATGTGGATCCGCTGTCAAAACAAGGTATTGAAATCATGGAACAAGTCAGGCAAAGTGCTATGAGGTATGCTCGACGTACACTTTCGGTTTTAGACATAAATGAGATGATTCCTCCATTGTTTAGAAATGTTGTTTCTCTTATCTTACCAGAAGGGACCTTCGTCAATCGTACAGATAGGAGTGCTTTGATGTTGGTTTTTTTGAAGGATCTTTCAAAGAAAACTCATTATGGCCTTGAAAATGCTTTGTATTCTCTCTCGATCGAAGGACTTAGACAGGTTTCTGTCACCGGTGAGAATTACAAATACCTGCAGATGAACGATGAAGTCCTTTCAAATCAAAGAGTGAGCATCTTCCTTGCCATTTTGTTGATCGCGTTGATGATGATTGTAATGTTAAAGGATCTAAAGCTTGGTTTGATGAGTATGGTACCTGTTGTCCTGACTATCTTTAATATTTATGGTTTTCTGGGATTGTTCAACATACCGCTTAATGTCATCAGTGCCTACATCATGAACATAGCCCTTGGTGCGGGTATAGATTATGCTATTCATTTCACATATACTTATAAGGTGATGAAAAACAGAAGAGTAACTTCACCGCTTGTTCATACTATTAACATAACAGCAAGGCCTATAATAGCCAATGCCTTTGGTGTGGCAACAGGGTTTTGTGTTCTTCTACTATCACCAATGAGAGTTCACTTGCACATAGCACTTTTGATGCTCATAGCCATGTTTCTAGCTTCTTCTTATACATTGTTCTGGTTGTGCGGAATTATAAAATGTGATGAGACTAAAAGACCTTTAGATTATTATAAGTGAATACAAGTTTGCATTTTTGACACTTGGTTGTAGATTTGTTCATCATCTGTTATATTCATAAGAGAAAGGGGGAAATCGAGAATGAAGACGAAATTCATAATAATATTGGTACTCATTGTAGTTTTGATCGCATACTTGCTCACTGGTATTTACCAAGTTGATCCTTCACAAGTTGCACTGATTAAGACATTCGGTAAATATAGTCATACAGTTGGTCCCGGCATACATATCCATGCGCCTTATCCTTTTCAGACACACGTTATAGTGGATGTACAAACCATTAGAAAACAAGAGATAGGCTTTAGGACAGTGAGACCCGGTCAATATGTTCAAAAGAGAGAGGAGGCTTTGATATTAACGGGCGATGGGAACATAGTCTCCGTTGAAGCAGTTGTTCAGTTTCGTGTGAATGACCCTGTGAAGTTTGTCTTTAGAATTGAGAATCCTGAAGGACTTGTAAAGTTCACTACAGAGTCTGCTTTGAGAGAGATGATAGCAAAGAGAAATGTGGATGAAATTCTGACGGCAGAGAGAGATAAAGTTTCATACGAGGTTCACCAGATAACACAACAGCTGCTTGATCAGTACGATGTGGGTGTGACAGTGATAAATGTGCTGCTTCAGGAGGTTGTACCACCACAGTCTGTAATTGCCGCGTTTGATGATGTGAACAACGCAAAACAGGACAAAGAAAGGTACATAAATGAAGCGCTCAAATATGCAAATAATTTGATTCCTTCCGTTGAAGGGGAGGCAAGAAAGATAGTCTTAGAAGCCGAGGCTTACGCCCAGCAAAAGGTTTTGCAAGCAACCGGTGAAGTACAACGTTTTCTGAGTATTTTGAAAGAATACAAGATCGCGCCAAAGATTACAGAAACCCGTTTAAAGATTGAAACACTCGAAGAGGTTTTGCCTAGAGCAAAGAGAATAATATTACTCGATAATTCGCAAAAAATTACCTTGCTCAGTCTGGACAGATTGATTGGTGGTGATGGGAAATGAAGATGATGATTTTGGTAGGTGTAATTGTCATTATAGCTATAGTTGCGATTTTTGTGGGATTGTCTTTTTTCGTGGTTGATCAAACCCAGTATGCAGTGGTTCTTCGATTTGGTGAGATAAGAAGAGTAATCTCTGAGCCCGGTTTGTACATGCGAACTCCCTTTGTTGATAACGTCGTTCGCATCAGCAAACGCTTTTATATATACGACATACCAGTGGAAAAGATCATCACGCTGGATAAGAAAACAATGCTAGTTGATTCATACGCGGTCTGGAGAATATCTGATCCAAAGAGGTTTATTGAATCGGTTAGAACTGTATCTTTAGCGCTTTCAAGGATAGATGATGTTGTCTATTCTGGTTTGAGAAATACCCTTGCAAAATTAGATTTTGATGACATAGTGACTGGTGAGAGACAGTATCTTGCTGATATCACCGAATTCTCGAAAAGGAACCTTCTTGATTTTGGTATAGAAATAAGGGATGTAAGAATCAAACACACTGATTTGCCAAGTGAAAACCAACAAGCAGTCTTTGAAAGGATGAAATCCGAAAGGCAAAGTATAGCAGCTCTTATCAGAGCCGAGGGTCAAAAAGAAGCACAGAAGATTCGTTCAGAGGCAGACAAGAAAGCGACTGTCTTGAGGGCACAAGCACTCAGCGAAGCCGAAAGAATAAAAGGTACTGGAGAGGCGAGCGCAACACGTATATATGCAGAAGCTTTCTCAAGGGAACCAGATTTCTATAGATTTTTGAGAACCCTAGACAGTTATAGATCGATCATCCCTAATAGCATAGTACTTATTGGAGAAGATATGAGTATACTCAATCAATTCAAGTAAAGAAAAGGCAGGCACACGGTGCACCAGATGGCCGATGTACTGGGGCATACCCTGTAAAGTAAAGAGCCATTGTGCTAATCCTTGTTGTGCTCAGATCGCAGATGAATTTTATATCATATCAAAGTAAATTGATGTAATAAATACAGATTGAGAGTTTTGTTTGCGATATAATTTACTTGGAGGTGAATTGCATGGGTATACCACTTTTGGGAGAAAAATTTCCAGAGGTAGAGGTGATGACAACACATGGTAAGATGAAACTTCCAGATGATTACAAAGGAAAATGGTTTGTTTTGTTCAGTCATCCTGCGGATTTTACACCAGTGTGCACAACAGAATTTGTCGCTTTCCAAAAGAGATATGATCAATTCAGAGAGCTTGGGGTAGAACTCATAGGTCTGAGTGTAGATCAAGTGTTTTCGCACATCAAATGGGTCGAGTGGATCAAAGAAAAAATTGGTGTTCAGATTGAATTCCCGATCATAGCCGATACTGGAAAGGTCGCAGAGATGCTTGGTATGATTCACCCAGCAAAGGGCAGTAACACGGTAAGGGCAGTATTCATTGTCGATCCCAATGGGAATATAAGAACTATTCTCTACTATCCTCAAGAGGTTGGAAGGAACATAGATGAAGTTGTGAGAATTGTCAAAGCCTTCAAGGTGGCCGATGCAAACAAGGTTGCCATACCTGCAAACTGGCCTGACAATGAGTTGTTCAAAGATGATGTAATAATACCACCACCGACGAATATCGAAGATGCAATGAAGAGAAAGGAACAATATGACTGTCTTGATTGGTGGTTGTGCCATAAGAAAGTTTGATCAGCATTTCCTAAAAAGGGATAATATATTAGGGAGGGTGAATATCATGATAAGTGAAAACATTCAAAGGGCATTCAATGAACAAATCAAGAAAGAGCTTGATTCTGCATATTTGTATCTTTCCATGGCAACATATTTTGATTCACAAAACCTTGAAGGAATGGCTCATTGGATGAAGGTGCAGGCAAAAGAAGAATATAAACACGCCATGAAGTTCTATGAACATATAAACGAACGTGGTGGCAGGGTGGAACTTTTTGCCCTAGAAAAACCTGTTAAAGAATGGGCAGGGCCGTTTGAAGTTTTCAAGCACGTTTATGAACACGAACAAAGGGTTACAGCAAGTATATACAGTCTTGTTGAATTAGCAAAGAAAGAGAACGATCACGCCGCATATAGCTTTTTACAATGGTTTGTAAACGAGCAGGTTGAGGAAGAGTCGAGTGCATTGAAAATTTTACAAACGCTTGAGAAAATTAAAGATAGTCCTGTTGGTATAATAATGATTGACAGAGAACTTGCCAAGAGGGAGGGATAGAATGTTCAACATCGATGAAGTTTTTGAGATCGCAGAGCAGATAGAAAGGAATGGCTCCACTTTCTACACAAAGGCGGCTGAGAAGTTCCCTGAATATTCCAAGAAAGCGATCTTTATGAAATTAGCAGAGATGGAAAAAGAACACGAAAAGAGATTTCACAATATGAGAATGGAGGTTGCAAAGAGGGAAAGAGAGATTTCTCAATTTCTCGACCCTACTGGCGAGGCAGCTAAGTACTTACAGGCGATCGCAAACAGTAAAGTTTTCGACCTGAGAACCGATCCAACAATTAAGTTTAAGGATATTCGTTCAGTATCAGAACTTTTGAGGGTTGCTATAGACGTGGAAAAGGATTCGATCATATTTTATTTGGGAATAAAAGAGTCAATACCTGAAGGTTTAGGCAAGGACAAGATCGATTTGATAGTCAAAGAAGAGATGGGACATGTACAGATACTCACTGATCTGATCGAAAACTTTTGAAAGGAGACGTTCATGATAACGAAGGATGAGGTCTTGAAGGTCTTGGGTAATGTCATAGATTTTGAACTGGGGCTGGATATCGTGAGCTTGGGACTCGTTTATGACATAGATATAGATGAACAAAACAACGTGACAGTCACGATGACCATGACAACGCCTGCTTGTCCACTGGCTGGAATGATTCTCCAGGATGCCGAGGACAAGATCCGTGAGATACCAGGAGTCAAGGACGTAAAGATCAATCTAACCTTCGATCCACCTTGGACTCCAGATAGGATGAATGAGGAGTTGCGAAAAAGATTTGGTGTATGACTTTTAGAGAAATTTACAAGTCTTTAAGAGATCTGTTGAGAAGTGCCTCTGAATCGGCAGGTACAGAGGCACTTTTGCTTTTGTCACACGTTACTGGCATGACAAAGGAAAGAATATTGCTTTGCTTTGAAGATCAAATTGATGATATATCTTCAGAACGAATACTTGAGCTTGCGCGGCTTAGACTATCAGGTTTTCCTTTGCAATATATAACAAAAAAGTGTTATTTTTATGGGTTAGAGCTTGATATAGAAGATGGTGTTTTCATACCAAGGGTTGAAACGGAAGTTTTGGTCGATTTGGCTTTGGACCTGATTGAACGCGAGGATCTCAAGACGGTCCTCGATGTGGGAACGGGTTCTGGGGCGATAGCCATCGCAATAGCGCTCAACAGTCATTGCAAGGTCTATGGAACTGATATCCATGAAAAGGCTATATACATAGCTCAAAGGAATGCTAAAAAATACAATGCAGAAATCACTTTTCTGAAAGGACCCTTCTTGGAGCCTGTGAAAGGCTTTCTGAAAGAAATTGATTTGGTTGTTTCGAATCCTCCCTACGTTTCTACTAGCGCCAATCTTTCAAAAGAGGTTTTAAAAGAGCCTTCAAATGCACTATTTGCAGGGAAAGAAGGTATAGATTTTTATAGAAAATTTTTCGCAGACAGATCGTTGCTCAAGGGCAAAGATGTTATAATGGAGTTTTCGCCAGAGCAAGTGGATCATTTGAGAGAAATATGTTTTTTTGGAAAAATTTCATTTTTTCATGATCAGTTCGGAAAAATCAGGTTTTTTCATGTAAAGGTTTAGTAGTAAAATAATTCGTGAGACTAACAACACTGGGGTGGGAGAACTTTGAAGAGGCTTTTAGGTTATGCGAAACCTTATTTTTGGTTCTTTGTTCTTGCAATACTCATAGTTCTTGTGGCTGCAGTCGTTGATCTTTTACCACCACAGATTGTGAGAAAGGCAATCGATGGATACATGAACAACGCCGCATTGAGCACCGAACAGCGTGTGAGTGGGGTATCACTCATGGCATTTCTGCTTTTAGGTGTTGTAGGTCTTCAGTTTCTTTTGGGCTATGTAAGTACCTACTTGACATCGTTCCTTGGAAATAAGATAGTCTATGATGTGAGAAGTGAGCTATACAAAAAGGTTCTTGATCTGCCAATGTCATTTTTCGACAAAAACCCCTCTGGAAGAATAAACACAAGAATAGTCAATGACACGCAAAACATTCAGGAATTTTTTTCCAGCGTTATAACCTCTATGGTGAAAGATGTGTTCCTACTGGCTGGGGTCATATATTTCATGTTGAGGATAAGTACCAGGCTTTTTGCAAATGTGAGTTTCATATTTCCCATAATTGTTGTTGCGATGGTTCTGTTCAGGTACTTTGACTTGAGGGTTTATAGACAGGTGAGGACAAATCTTGCACGCGTCAATGCATACCTTGCGGAGCATATAAGCGGAATAAATGTTATCAAGTTGTTTTTGTCTGAAAACTACAAAGCGAAAGAATTTGATTCAGTGAATAGAGACCTCTACAAATCTTTGATGAACCAGCTTTATGTTTTTGGAATTTTCAGGCCCTTTATAGATTTAATTCATTACTTTGCCTTGAGTGCAATAATTTGGTTCGGATCAAAGTACATAATAGGAGGAACAATTCAGTTTGGCGAACTCTATGCCTTCGTTGCATACGTCGATACATTTATGAGACCCCTGGGTGATATATCGGAAAAGTACGATATAATTCAAAATACGGTGGCTTCCTGTGAAAAGATCTTCACACTCATGGATGAAAAACCAGAGATATTAGGTAATTCAGAGAATGACGAAAAGATAATCAACGGAGAGCTGGTTTTTGAAAATGTTTGGTTCAGTTATGATTCAGATAGATGGGTTCTCAAGAACATAAATGTTGCGTTCAAACGAGGAGAATTGACGGCGATTGTTGGAGAAACAGGAGCAGGAAAGACCTCGTTGATGAATCTTGTCAATGGAATGTATGTTCCACAAAAAGGAAAGATTCTTATAGATGGAAGAAACATCTTTGATTATGATCTGAGAAAGATTAGAAAACAAATAGCTGTTGTTCCACAAGATGTGATACTCTTTTCTGGAACAATTCTTGACAACATCAGGTTATTCTATGAGGAATACAGTGAGCAACAGGTTGTTGAGGCACTCAAGAAAGTTTATGCCTACGATATCATAGAAAGATTAAGTGACGGGATCTATACAAAGATAATCGAGCGTGGATCAACATTATCGGCTGGTGAAAGACAACTCATAGCTTTGGCACGGGCGGTTCTATTTGATGCAAAAATACTGATTCTAGATGAAGCAACCAGCAATATAGATGTTGATACCGAGTCTAGGATTGAAACAGCTGTTAGGGAGCTCTCTAAGGACAAGACCGTTATCATGATTGCACACAGACTTTCAACGGTCAAAAGTGCAGACAGGATACTGGTCATCCACGATGGCTCAGTTGCAGAGGAAGGAAGGCATGTAGAGTTACTCACTAGAAGAGGTGTCTATTACAAGCTTTATCAAATACAGTTTGCCTCATGATTTAAACTGAACTTTGTTTGCCACTTTCACATCAGAGGGAGAAACTGTCTATTTAGTTGTTCTTGTAAGGCGAGATCACCCCTTTTAGCTTTTGCTTTGATGGATATTGTCTAATTCTGGTATTGTATCTTATGAGGTGATCGATTTGGTACTCGAAAGAATCGAGCTCTTTTTATTGGACATGGATGGTACTTTCTATCTGGGAGACAGTCTTCTTCCTGGTGCACTGGACTTTGTAGAGACGGTGAGGAATCAAAAAAAGAGATTTCTTTTTTTGACAAACAATTCGTCCAAAGACAACAAACAGTACGTTGCTAAGTTGAGAAGATTAGGTGTGAATGTTGAGTTAGATGATGTCTTCACGTCTGGTGAAGCTACTGCAATCTTCACGAAGCAAAGGTATGGCAGTGCGAGAGTTTTTATAATAGGTACGCAGTCACTGGTCCAAACCTTTGAAGATCATGGCCATACAGTGACCAAGACAGATCCACAGGTTGTCATTCTTGGCTATGATACACAGATCAATTACGAAAAATTATCCTTAGGATGTCTCTTCATTAGAAAAGGGCTAGATTATATAGCAACACATCCAGACATAAACTGCCCTTCGCCCGAAGGCCCATTACCCGACGCCGGTTCATTCATTGCATTGATAGAAAAATCGACGGGAAGAAAACCTGATTTTGTTGTTGGTAAGCCAAATCCCTTAATGTTGCAGATGATTGTGCAAAAAACTGGTGTGAGGCCAGAACATATAGCAATGGTTGGCGATAGACTTTATACAGATATGGAGTTTGCTAACAGATCTGGTATTCTCTCAATACTGGTTTTGTCAGGCGAGACCGATTCACAGGATCTTGAAAAGGTCGAAAGGAAACCGGACATAGTCTTACAGAACATAGGAGAGCTTGCTTTGCTGCTCAAAAGGTAGGTTTCAGGTTTGAATATAAAGTATCGTTTGAGGACTAAGAGAGTTGAGGAACTTGTGAATCTTGCGCAAGCGGGGCTCAAAGAAGCTCTTGATCTTCTGGTTGAAAAATATTATCCCATGGTCATAAAGATATCTTCAAGGTATTATGCACCATGGGCTGAGTTTCAAGACTTGGTGCAGAATGGATTGGTCGGTCTGATCAAGGCTGTTTATTATTATCAACCAGACAAAAGTGGTTTTTCTTCATTCGCTTGGAGAAGTATTGAATCTGAGTTGAAGTCCTTTTTGACATTTTTGAATCGAAAGAAAAACAGAATGCTTACAGATGCAGTGAGTGTAGATCTGCTCACTAGTGAAGATTCTGAAGAGACGGGCTATTCCCTCGAAGATCTTTCATTCTCTACGGCACGTCAAGCAATAGCAAGTTTGATCATGGAAAGGATTAACGATCATTTGTCAGATTTGGAGGTTCAGATAATCCAAATGTGGATCGATGGAACAAGTTATGAGCAAATAGAACAGCAGCTGGGTGTCAATTTCAAGAAGGTGGATAATACTGTACAGAAACTTAAAAGGACGTTGAAGGAGAGGGTAGATCCGCTACTTTTGAGAATGTTCTTTGATGAACTCTAAGGTTTTTTCCACTCTTTTCTGAGATTTTCAAGTTTCTCAAGAACTCCGTACTCGCTGAGTTCTTCGAGCAATGCCATATCATTTATATTTGAGACATACAGATCAACGGCCTTAAAGAATTCTTCTAAAGCAAGGTGGCAAATGATAAGCATAGCTGTGATTCTGTGGTCTTTCATACCAATTTCTATAGCCCTGAGGAGCAAGAGTTTGGCATTGTCATACCTTTCCAGGTTCAAAAGTGTGGATGCTAAGTTTACATAAGCCGGTGCGTAATCTTTGTCGAGTTCGATTGCCCTTTGGTAGCATTCGATTGCCTTTGCAGTCTTTTCCATCCTTCTGTACACATTGCCTAGATTGTTCCAAACTTCTGGACTCTGATGTAGGTTCAGACACTGTTTATAGAGTTCTTCAGCCTCGTTTAGTTCACCCTTTTCAGCCGCTTTGTAAGCCTTTTTGAACAATTCTTCAAAATTCATTTGATCAATCTCCTTGTGTAGTAAATGGTGTCTGAATACAGTTCGTTACCAAACCTGATCTGTACCGTGACCGGTGTTATGTCAGATGGAAGTGGCCTTGTACGTCTAAAGGTGACCTTCCATATGGGCTGCCACAGATCAACGGGTGAGGCGATCGAACCAGTACCACCACTGAGGAGGACAAATTCGGTGGCTGGTGAGTTTGTGAAGATTTTTACGTTCTTTCCACGCAAGGTCACGATATCCGTTTTTCTCCAAGTATTTGGTAAATCTTGGAAGAAAACGCCATATACCTGTCCTCTTTTTATGAAAGGAAGGATCTTCTCAAAGAAGTTTTGGTCGGCTTTCAACCATTGCAGCTTCTCGTATTGCGTCGAGATATTGAAGAAGACAGGTCCGCCACCTTCTCGTACCTCTAAAAAATCTTTCACATAAGGTACCAGATCCCCAAAGATATTTTCTACTCTGACAAGTAAGTTGATATTGTCATTCTCAAAACTGAGAGTATCGATTTTAACTATGAGTGGCTCTTGAGACTTCATGGGTTGTATTGTAACCATGACCTTTTTCCAGTTTATCAAGATCAGGTATGGATAGAGATATTCAAAAAGCATTGTACCGTCTTGTGTTTTATAGAACTCGTACAATCCGTTATCCCGAAGGAGTGCTAATTTTCCATCCGTCGTCAATATGATGGGGTCTGTATGAATACTCACTTCAAAACACCAGGCACCGTAAGAGGGATAGGATTTGATCTTTCTGAAGGAAAAGTCATAGTACACCAGCTGGTTTTTCATCACATCGAGAATCCAAAAACCATATGGTGTCAGTTCTATGTCGTTGATGATATAGAAATCGTCCAGGAAAATAAAAGTTACGGATTTTCCATCATATATGAAAATTCTGTCTACATCGCTACCCCAAAGTCTTCCAGCTCTGTCAAAACCTGCAAGTATGGGGTTTACAAAGTCGTCAAAGATGATCTTTTCCGATTGATTTTCTATGTCGTACTCAACCAATTTTTTGTCTCCACTGACATAGAGTTTTCCAGAACGAGAAACCGCCAAACTATTTGGTGATATAGTGGTTTTGAAGATTAAATAACTTCCTTCTTGGGTCAGTATCAATCTTTTATTCACTTTATCAGCAACGATCAAGGAATTGTTCAAGAAAGCAGCGGCATTGACCGTGTAGAAGTATTCTGTACCTTTCTGAAAACCTGAAAATACTATGGATTCGTCAAAGACGGTTGGGGTAGAAAACTCAACTGGTTTTTGAAGTGCTTCGATCTCTTTCAACAACGAGATAACTTCAGATCTGCCAGGGCTAATAACAAGGACAGTTCTTAGATCTTCTTGTGCCTTTTCCACTGCGCGCATGTCTATGTCTACCTTGGAGGTGAAAAACCAAAACTCAGGTATGTCGGAAACATAAATCAAACCTGACAGTGCATCGTCCATGAGAGACCTTGCCTTTGCTACATCTCCCTCGTACCAGAAGGAAAGTGCTTGAGAAAAAATCTCTCGAGCTTGCTCTTCGTTGATGATTGAAAAAGCCATGATAGATATGATGAGTGCAGAGAAGATCAGAATGGTTTTTTTCATGATGGACGCCTCTTTTTGAAGATGGCTATCAAATCTGTTTTTCTCTCAGAATGATTTATCAATCTCTCTATGTTGTCGGCATGTCTCAATGTGGATAGTGTCGCCAGTAACAAGAACAGTACAGCAAAATCTTTGTTGAAGAAATAGGCTATAAAAGCCGCAGCATACATACCTACTATCGAGCCGAGAGATACGTATTTTGTCCACAAAATGATGGATAACCAGCTCGTAAGAAATACAAAGCCAGAGATGGGAACCAAGGCAAAGAATGCACCAGTGGTGCTAGCCACACCTTTTCCACCTTTGAACTTCAAGAAAATGGGAAAGTCATGTCCCAATACCACAAATATCGTTGCAATTCCGATATAATATAAGTTCTGATCGAATATTCTTGAGATTATGAGTATTGGAACAAAGGATTTGAGGGCGTCGAAGATCATTGACATTACACCGATCACTGGTCCAGCCGCTCTCAAAGCGTTCGTACCGCCCACATTGCCACTGCCTACGTTTCTGACATCTACCTTTTTCAACTTTGGAAGCAAGTAACTAAAAGGTATTGAACCACAAAGATAACAGACCAGACCGACTATGAAATAATTCATCTTTTTTCCCTACCTTTGAAATCAATCTTCAAAGGTGCACCTGTAAAGGGGTCTATGCTCTCTCTGATCAATCTCTGCAAGGTCCTTTTGATATTATCGTCTGTGAGTTCTTTTTTGTTAACTTGAACGAGAAATTCTGGCGGTTTTGTTTTCACTTGTCTTATGGAATATATTCTGAGATCTCCTCTTGAAAAGTTTGGTGAGAGCAGTGGAAGCTGTGATACGAGCTTACCAAGCTCTTCTTGGTTGATCTTTCTTGTATAGGACTCGTAGGCCTCTAAAATAGCATCGGTTAGTTGCTTCAGTCCAATCTTTTTTGTTGCGCTGGTAAAGATAAGACGGCAAAAACTTGCAAAGGGCATCTGATTTAGAAATATTTCTTCGTACTCTTTCTTAGAAACATTACTCAGGTCGAATTTGTTCATCACACAAACCATGGCTTTGCCATTGCTCAAGATGAAATCTGCAATCTTTTTATCTTGTTGTGTTATACCTTCTGCTGCATCCATGAGTAGCAGAACTATATCAGCTAACTCTATTGCTTTGATCGTTCTATTGATGCTAAAGTATTCAATTGTTTTTCTTTGGATTCTGCTCTTGCGCCTCATTCCAGCGGTGTCGACGAAAGTGAATTCCTTACCTGAAAGAGTTATTGTTTCATCGATGGCATCTCTAGTTGTACCTGGAATGGGAGTAACGTTCGAACGTTCCTGACCGATCAGTGCATTGAACAGAGAAGATTTTCCAACATTGGGTTTACCAACTATGGCGATAGTAGGTGCTGGCTCTTTTTGAGTTTTTTCCAAGACAACCTTTTCATCTTTGAGAATCTTTAAGATCTTTTCAACAAGTTCATCTGTGTTCTTTCCATGTTGCGCTGAAACGATTATATAGTCATCAAAACCAAGTCTGAGTATATCAGACATATTCTTTTCAACAGCAGAAATATTCTCTGCTTTGTTTATCACCAGCAAGATCTTCTTACCAAGTTTTCTGAGTTGGGTTGCCACGTACTCATCATCGGAGGTGATGCCGTTTCTCCCATCGACGACGAAGAGTATCAGATCTGCTTGCTGGAAAGTCTCGAAGGCTTTGTTTTTCATGGCTGAAAGAATCACATCGTCGGTTTTTTCAAAGACACCACAGGTATCATACAAAGTAAAGGCGGTCTCGTCATAAACGACGAGACCTTTTATAGAATCACGTGTGACGCCTTCTACCTTTTCTGTTATTGCTTTGCGTTTGCCTATCAGCCTGTTGAAGAGAGTAGATTTTCCAACGTTGGTCCTACCTGCAATGACAACGACTGCCATCAGCCTTTCATCCTGTCACCAAGTGTTTTCTGACTCGATTTTTCACTTATCTTGCTTTTGTATTCTTCGTATGCCCTTTTCTCTTCAAGTTTCTTTTGACTGACCAATACCTTTCTCCGCTCGGGAATCAATCTGAGAACAAGAACCTCTAATTCATCTCCCTCTTTGAGGTTCTCTGAAGCATGTCCTGAAGGCATGAGACCTTCGACTGAGAAATCTTTTAAGATCACTATGAACCCAGAGTTCACCTTTGATTTGACTGTTGCTTTTACGACTGAATTCTCAGTCAATTTTGTCAGAACCTCTTCCCAGGGATCAGGTAACAGTTGTTTCACACTCAATCTCATTCGCCTTTGTTGTGAATCAATGGATAAGATCTTGACTTGAATCTTTTGCTTTTCTTTGAAAAGCTCAGATGGATCTTTTATTTTGTTCCAAGACAATTCTGATTTTGGTACAAACCCGCTGACTCCGTCTTCTATTTCAACTATGACTCCTGTTGATAGAACTCTTTGTACAGTGCCATTCACAACACTGCCTTCGGAGTATTTCTGGTTTATATCTTCCCACGGATCTCCTTTTGCTTTTTTGTAACTCAGTGCTATCCTGCGTTTCTGATCATCCAATTCCACAACTTCAGCTTGGATAACTTGCCCAACTTTGAAATATTTGTGAAGATCAGCCTTCTTACTTCCCCAGAATATTTCCGAGATGTGTATCAAACCATCCAGACCTGGTTCGAGGTTTACAAATATTCCAAATGGCAGGATGCTCTTTACAGTACCTTGAACTGTCGTACCAACGGGATATTTTTCCATCACCTTCGACCAGGGATCTGGTTCCAATGCTTTCAAACTGACGGTAACTGAAGATCTCGCTTGGTCCATCTCGATTATCTTGACCTTTATCTTCTCTCCTCTCTTGAGTACATCCCTTGCCGAAAGAGAGGGATCATGAGATATTTCAGAGTTTGGCAAAAATCCTTTGACGGGTCCAAAATTGATTATTGCATGTGTATCAGTAATTTGTTCTACGGTACCTTCGACCTGATCTTGTACCTTGTGTGTTCTGAAGAACTCTTCTTTCAGCTGATCTATTAGAACTCTTCTTGAAACCACTATTCTTTGACGTTTGCGATCTAAGAAATATTCTGTGATCAGAAAGTCCATCTCTGTTTCTGGGATCGGCTGGTCCCTCTTCAGCATTGATTGAGAACCAGGCAGGAAAGCATCGAAAATCCCATAGATTGTTACTTGGTAACCCCCAGGGACTGCTTGTGTTATCTTACCTTTGATTGGCGTCTTAGACTCGTATGCCTTTTTCAACAAGTTTCTCATTTCTCTTGTATAGGGCTTTCTCTCTGAGAGAAGTGCGTATCCTTCTTCGTCGTTTATCTTGAGAATCTGGGCTTTGATCTTTTGACCGATTGAATATTCGGTGGCTGGGCGGACCAACTCTGTCTGAGGTATCAATCCTTCCCCTTTGCCACCGAAGTCTACGGAGATACCTTCAGCAGGATTTATTCTTGTTACAGTCGCCTCGACAACTTGACCCGGTGTGTTCTCAATGAAGTCTAAATACTCTTGAAAATTTTCCATCTTTTCGTTTTTCTCACTCATTCCTTTTCCCTCCTAATAAGAATTTTTTCGGTGAGTATTTTCACATCTTCTTGGGGTGTTGAAGTGCCAGTAACTATACCTACAGTTTTTATATCACTTAAATCAAATTCATCGATTTCAGATGGTTCTTCTATGTGGACCGTTCTTGTTATCTGTGAAGCTATTTTAGCAAGTTTTGATGTATTAGAACTGTTTTTGCCTCCAAGGACAATCACAAGATCGCTCTGATGTGCTATCTCCTCTACCTGTGATTCTCTTTTTGCCGTCACATGACATATGGTATTCATAATTTTAAGCTCCTTAAAACTGGAAATTTCAATTGATTTTTCAACAAATTTACGGAATTCCTTTACCGACATTGTCGTTTGTGATAAGATGCAAGTCTTTGTACTCAGGACTACTGGATCGGTTGTTATCGTGGCATCTTGTACATAACCTGATAGAGCCTGCATCTCTGGATGGTTCTTTTTGCCGAATACTATGATTTTGTAGCCTTGTCTGTGCATTCTTTCTGCAGTAATGAACAATTTCATTACGATCGGACAAGTCGTATCTACTACTATTTTGAAGACCTTTCTTAACTCTTCCAATTGATTTTTTGGCACTCCATGCGCACGAATCACCAGGACAGAACTCTTTGCATCATGTGGGATCTGGTCTTGTATCACCCTAACGCCTTTTTGCTCAAGTGACTTGATGACTGATTTGTTGTGGACGACTTCACCAAGCGTGTAAATTCTTTCGTGGCTTTCGACCTTCGAATTGACCATCTGTAGAGCCCGCTGAACACCAAAACAGAATCCTATATCTTCAGCAACGATTACTCTCACAATCCATCCTCCTTGAGACGATCTGACAAATCTCTTCTACAACTTGTTCGATGCTCTTGCCTGTTGTGTCAATGATTATGGCATCTTCAGCTGGCTTCATTGGAGCAAAAGATCTTTTTGAATCCTGTTCATCTCGAAGTCTGATCAGGTTTGCCACTTCTTCAAATGTCAAATTCACTCCTTTTTCCTGCAATTCTTTAAGCCTTCTTTTGACCCTTTCCTCAAAAGATGCGGTCAAAAAAATCTTGACCTGCGCATGTGGTAGAACAACCGTCCCTATGTCTCTTCCTTCAACAACAAATTGACCGTTTCTGCATATCTTTCTCTGAAGATCGGTGAGTCTTGAACGGACAGATGGATTGACAGCAAAATCTGAAGCAAGTTTCCCAGCTTGGGCTGACCTTATTTGGTCGGTTACCTTCGTACCATTCAGGTACAAGTCACCATCTTCATAGCGAAATTCTACATTATCCAGTGCATTAGATAGATCATCTGAAGGTGAAAGATTCTTTGAATCCAAATAGAGTGCTACCGCTCTGTACATAGCTCCCGTGTCAAGATAGTTTATTTTGAGCCTGGCTGCCACAAGCTTCGCAACCGTGGATTTTCCAGCACCAGCAGGTCCATCTATGGCGATCAAAAACTCTTTCAATTCATGCCTCCTCCGGCACGTCAACGATTTTGAAAACTTTATCCAACCTGGTCATTTCAAAGATTCGCTTTACATTCTGTCTCAGTGAAGCTAGTATGAGCTCCTTTTCAAGGTTTCTTGCGTCTTTCAAAAGTGACACCATTGTACCAAGTCCTGCACTATCGATGTATGGAACATTGGACATATCCAAGACTATCTTGGTATCTTTTGATTTTTCCAGTTGCTCTTTGATCGTCTTTTTGATTTCCGCAGAATGATAGGCATCGAAGTCTCCATCGATTTTACAGATCAACTTAGATTTTGCCTGTTCAAACTTCACAGTCACATCGTTCATCATCAATCGCCTCCAAGTTTTATTTTGAGTTCTTTCAATTGCCTTTCAGTAACAATGTCTGGCGCTCCAGTGAGCGGACAGACCCCGCTTGAAGTCTTTGGAAAGGCTATCACGTCTCTGATTGAAGAGACGTCGCAGATTATTGCGACCAACCTGTCCAACCCAAGAGCTATACCACCATGGGGCGGTGCACCGTATTGAAAGGCTTCCAGCAGAAAGCCGAATTTGATTTTGATTTCTTCCTCGGACAACTGCATAAGTTTGAAAACTTCCTTTTGGAGTTCTGCATTGTGAATTCTAACACTTCCTGAGCCAACCTCAAAACCGTTTATCACGATGTCATAAGATTGTGCCCTAATCTTTGAGAGGTCAGTATCTTTGTATTTTTCAAAGTCTTCCAAGTTTGGCATGGTGAAAGGATGATGTTGTGCTACAAATCTATTTTCTTCTTCACTGTATTCAAACATTGGAAAGTCTATCACCCAGAAGACATCGAAACCCGTTTTTAGATGAGAAAAGAATCTTTCACCAAGAATCTTTCTGATCTCTCCAAGCACGCTATTTACATTATTACTCTTGCCAACAGCGATGATGCAGACATCCTTTTGTTTCATTTGCAGGTTCTCTATGACTTCTCTGTAATTTTTCTCAAGATGCTTCAAAGCCGAACCGCGCAATGAATTGTCATGGAATGCAAACCAGAGAATTCCACCAAGACCAAGAGATTTTGCAATTTCATCCAGTTCATCTACCAGTTTTCTGGTCATCTTCTCTGAAAAATCTTCCACTTTAAAGCCCTTAATGACGTCCTTTTGTGCTAAAGCATTTGATATCAACTGATATTGTGAATCTTTGAAACAATGACTCAAGTCTTTGAACTCCATACCGATTCTTCGATCGGGTTTATCTGAACCATAGGTATTCATGCAGTAGTCATAGGTGAGATAATCTAATTTCTCGGGGAGTTCCACTTCAAGTACCTGTTTGAAGACATATTTGAGCATATTCTCGGTAGCATGTAGTACATCTTCTCTGGTGTTGAAAGACATCTCTATATCGATCTGTGTGAATTCTGGTTGTCTATCGGCTCTGAGGTCCTCATCGCGAAAGCATCTCACAATTTGGAAATATCTATCTAAACCACTTATCATCAGAAGTTGTTTGAAAAGTTGTGGGGACTGAGGCAAGGCATAAAATGTACCAGGTTTCAACCTTGACGGTACCAAGAAGTCTCTTGCACCTTCTGGAGTACTCTTTGTTAAGAAAGGCGTTTCAACTTCCACAAAACCCTGTGAGCTAAGGTAAGTTCTCACAGCTTGAGTAACCTTGTGCCTCATTATTATTCTGTCCATTGCCTCCTTCCTTCTCAGATCGATGTAACGATACTTTAACCTAACGTCTTCTGAAGGAAGTTTTGATTCTCCAGGATAGAATGGAAGGTCTTTCAGCGGAGATGAAAAAACAGTAATTTTTTCAGCTAGTACTTCAATTTCCCCTGTTGCCAGTTCCCTGTTCACAGTCTCTTTTGGCCTTTCTCTGACGGTTCCTTCAACTTGAACGACAGATTCTCTTCTAAGGTCGATTTGATTTTCAAAGGATAAAACAACCTGGGTCAGGCCGTACCTATCGCGGAGCATAATGAACTTTACACCACCAAGATCTCTGATTCTGTCAATCCAACCTGCTAAAATGACCTTTTTACCAACATCCTGGACTCTAAGTTCACCACATGTGTGGGTCCTAAGCATTTTTCATCCTCCTATTTTCACCTTGAATACTATATCATTGTTCTTGAGAATAATATATCACGCATGTATAAACTTAGAGATATACAATTAAAGAAACCAGGGGGTGTTTGTGTGAAGTTTTCACAATTTGTTTACAAAAGACCGAATCTCAATGAAATCCAAAATGAACTCAAAGAGAAGATCGAAGAGCTCAAAAAGGCAAAGAATCTTCAAACGGCAAGAGAATCTGTGAGAAAGATCAACAGAATCAGGGATAGTTTCTCCACCGCATCATCTATCTGTATGATCCGTTTTTGTATGAACACAAAAGATGAGTTTTACAAGAAAGAAAAAGACTACTTTGACAGTGCAAGCCCTGTGATGAGTGGGCTTGTGAATGACTACTACGAGGCACTTTTGAACTCACAGTTCAGAGATGATCTAGAAAAAGACTATGGGAAACAACTTTTAAACATTGCACACCTTGCAATCAAAACCTTCAAATCAGAGGTTTTAGAAGATTTGATTCAAGAAAATAAACTTGCAACCCAGTATGCCGAATTGATTTCATCTGCTCAAATTGAGTTCAACGGAAAAAGACTGACCATACCCCAGTTGCGGGCTTTCATGCTTTCATCAGATCGGAATGTTCGAAAACAAGCAGCCGAGGCACTGTATTCATTCTTTTCGTCAAACCAAGAGAGGTCAGATGAAATATATGATCAGCTTGTCAAACTTAGAACTAAGATTGCACACAAACTGGGTTATGATTCCTTTACACAGCTTGGTTATGATAGATTGTCTCGCTCAGACTACGATTCAAAGATGGTGAAAACTCTGAGAGAAGCTATAAAGAAGCACATAATTCCTGCAGTGGCAAAACTTCGTGAAAGACAGGCAATTCAATTGGGTTTGGAGAAGTTGAAATACTATGATTTATCAGTTCTCTTAAAGGAAGGTAATCCTAAACCTACTGGTGATGAAGATGAAATAGTATCAAAGACAAAGCAGATGTACGGAGAGATGTCGAGCGAAACGGCAGAGTTTTTCATTTTCATGCTTGAGAACGAGTTACTCGATTTGAAGAGCAGGGATGGCAAATACCCAGGAGGATTTTGTGATTTTATACCTGACTATAAATCTCCCTTCATCTTTGCAAACTTCAATGGAACAGAACACGATGTGGAGGTATTAACTCATGAGGCAGGACATGCCTTTCAGGTTTACAGAAGCAGGAATTACGAGGTTCCCGAGTATCATTGGCCCACGCTCGAAGCATGTGAGATACATTCCATGAGTATGGAGTTTTTTGCATGGCCCTGGATGGAGTATTTCTATGGAGATCAAGCAGAAAAAGCAAAAGTTGTTCATCTGTGGGCAGCTTTGAATTTTATTCCTTATGGGACCTGTGTAGATGAATTCCAACATTGTGTGTATGAAAAACCCAGTATGACACCAAAAGAAAGAAGGAGACTTTGGCGTGAGATAGAAAAAACCTACATGCCAGAGATCGATTACGATGGCAACAAGTTCTTAGAAGACGGAGGACGATGGCACCAGCAAGGGCACATCTTTGAAAATCCATTCTATTACATTGATTATGTCCTTGCACAGATCTGTGCCTTTCAATTTTGGATAAGGTCTTTCAAAGACAGAGAAGGTGCTTTTAGAGATTATGTGAATCTTTGCGATTTGGGTGGAAGCCTACCATTCACACAGCTTTTAACAATGGCAAAACTGTCTTCTGTATTCGAAGAGGAAACGATAAAATCGGTATCGGAACATGTTTTGAATTGGATCAGCTCAAAGACATAAAGCTGCGTAGAGTTCGTCGAAGTCCTTTACAACAGGGAATTGGTTACTGAAATTTGCGCCGGATGGATCAAAGATTATGAAATCCACTCCGGCGTTTCTGCTTGCTTGATAGTCTATGACAGGATCGTCACCAACGTACACCGAACGGTCTAACCTTACACCACTCAGTTGTGCTGCCAATGAAAACATGGCAGGATCTGGTTTTGGCTTTTGCACTTGCTCAGAGGTGATTATGAATTCTACGTAGTTTTGAAGCCCCAGTATCTTTGCCCTAGCTTCCTGGACCTTTCTTACTCCGTTTGTAAGTATTGCCATTCTTTGGTTTCTGAGTTTCATCTTTTCAAGAAACTGTCTGGCCCCCGGGACGAAATAAGCAGTCTGTGAAAGTTTATCAAGATACTCCGTTGATATCTTTTCTACAGGTATATTTGTCGCACCTATTTTCTCCAAGAACTCTTTAAATCTTGCTATTACTATGTGATCTTTACTGTACAAACCTTTTGAAAAGTCCTGCCACCATTTTTTATTTATCTGGGTATAAAGTTCAACCTCTTCATTGTTCAGTTCGAGGCCATATCTGGAAAATACATAACGCAAAGACTCTTTCTCAGAACGAGAAAAATCCAGTAACGTGTTATCTAAATCAAAATAGACCATTTCATATCTCATCGTGAACTCTCCACAATTTTCAAGATAATTTCCCACGTCCTTTTTGGATTGTCTGGAGAAATACTGCTTATGTGTTCACAAGCGTAAACACCCCAAAAGAATACCTTCTCTATTTGATGGTCTTTCATAGTCTTGAAACCTTCTATTAACTCTTGTTCCCTATCGTGTGGAACTTTGAACCCTTGGAGCCACATATGGTTTGTTTTGTTGTATTCTTGGGAAAGTTTTTTTATGGTTTTTGATGCATTTTCGACGAAGGGATTCATCGGTAGGCCAAAGGCAAACCAATAGGGATCTGTACCGATATCATCTACAGATGAGAGTTTCGCGATGCTCTCAAAATCTCTGATGCCAAAAAGATCTGTTTCGAAGGGAAGAAAACATACAATGTTCTTTAAACCCTTTTGTTTTGCATATTCAGTCATTTGCTTGAAAAATTCTATTGCCGAATCATTTCTAAAATCTGAGATATCATCGTTGTATTCAACTGGCATTTCATAACCATATCTTTCTTTGAAAGAGGACCTGCACCTTTCACACCGACATGTCCATTTTTCTGGAAAATCGGTGACTGGTGTTGGTATATGAAAATGTGGTTCGTCCCAGAATATTGCATCGAATCGAGCTTCTTTTACGCTGTCGATCCATTGTTTCATATATTCTTTGAATCTCTCAGATCTCAAACAAACTGAACCTTTTTGTCTTCCGTCGTTTCCTATTTGAGCCTCACTCATGTTATTTTGTAGAAAACCGCTGAAGGCTTCGCCACCAAAGATTCCACCCCAACCCCATGGATCTGCCCATGTTTCAAAACCCATCTCTTTGCTCATTTGTGCAATTTTCTTCATAGTTTTCTCGTAGAACTTGAAGTCGTTTTCACTGTAGGTGTGTACGATGATCTCAAAACCAACCTTCTTAAGCATCTCAAGGTCTTTTTGAACATACCACGGCATCCTGTTACCAAAATAACTCACACCAAATTTCATATCCCTTGTCCCCTTTCTTTGACAAAGTGTATTACTTCATCGTAACTTGGTATAGAACTCTGCGCACCCTTTCTGGTAACACTGATTGCGGCAGCGGCGCTTGCAAATGTCAATGCCTTATTAATATCTTTTGTCCTCTCAAACTCTACAGCAAAAGCTGCGTTGAAGACATCTCCAGCAGCGGTTGTATCTACCGTCTTCACTTTGAAGGCATCTATCTTACTTTGCCCAAGCCCTCCTTTGAAGAGGGAGCCTTTTTCGCCCATTTTCAAAAGTACGTTCTTACAGCCAGCTTTGAGCAGCTCATCGACAGCCGTATGAACTTGTTCAAGCCCGGTCAAGGCAAAGATTTCAGATTCATTTGGTGTGATTATGTCTACATACCTGAAAATTTCCTGATCTACATTTTGGGCTGGTGCTGGGTCAAAGATCACCAGTTTATCATGTTCTTTAAAGAGTTTTGCCGCTTCCAAGGTACTTTCAAAAGGTATCTCATTTTGGAGCAGTACCATACTTGCCTTTAGCAAATCCTTTGCCTTTGTTCGGATGAGATCTTTTGTAATCAAATTGTTCGAACCAGGGTAAATTATTATTCTGTTTTCTCCATTCTTTGTGATCTCTATCAGGGCGAAGCCATTTGGAAGGTTCGTCTTTGTCACCAGTTTTTGGATGCCTACCTCAGAAAGTTTTTCATAGGAGAACTGACCATTTGAGTCGTTTCCAACACAGGTGAGAAAAACTACTTCTGCTCCAAGTTTCTTACAGGCAACGGCTTGATTTGCACCCTTTCCACCGGCAAATCTTTCAAAGTCAAGGCATCTTTGCGTCTCACCCGGTCTTGTGAAGTGATCCACTGTTACAACAAGATCGACGTTGTTGCTTCCGACAACCGCGATCATTACATTCCCTCCTAAAAATCGAGTTTAACATAGATTTTGCATTAAATAGGCTTAATCGTGTTTAAATATTCATTGGTATCGGTTTTCTTAGGAGGTGTAAAAGTTGAATGACCAGGTCGTTGAACTGAGTCTATCGGACATTTTTAAGATCTTCAAAAGACGTTTCTGGTGGTTTTTGGGGATCTTTCTTGTGGTATCTTTTGGAACTTTGGTCTACCTTTTGTTTTTCACAAAGCCCATCTATGAAGCAAGTGCCCAACTTCTTGTCATAAGTAGCGGGCAAACGGCCAACATTCCAAGTGCTATAACTCAGCTGGTAGGTGTCATTAGCTTACCTAGTGTGGGTGTGGGGATTGGAACTGAGATGGAGTTGATAAAGAGCAGACAGAACATAGAAAAGTTGATCGACCAACTCAATTTGATGGAATTGTTCAAGGGTAACAAAGAAATCCTGGTCCAAGACATAGTGAGAACGATTAGCGAAAGGTTGAAGATAGAGAATGTCAAAAATACATCGATAATAAAGATATCAGTGGAATTTGAAGATCCAGAGATTGCGGCAAAGATCGTCAATTCTTTGATCGATATCTACTTAGATATGAGAAGTCGATTGACCGTTAACGAATACAGTGCACGTGTAGATTTCATAGAAAGACAACTTCCTCGTCTTGAACAAGAACTGAAAGATGTGGAAGACAAGCTAAGAAGGTTCAAAGAGCAAAATCAAATCTACTCACTGAGCGATCAAGCAGCAAAGCTTGTCGAAGGTATAGCAAGGTTCGATGCGATGGCTTATGAGACAAAGGTGTCTATAGAACAAGTTAAAACTGCAATAAAGGCTGCGGAAGACATGCTGAAAAAGGTCGATCAAAAGATCATATCATCGGAGACGATCAGCACAAATCCTGTGGTTCAACAGCTCAGGTCAAAACTCGTAGAGCTTCAGGTGGAACTTTCCGCTTTGCTTCAGACATATTCCGAGACAGACAGAAGGGTTGTCTCGTTGAAGAAACAGATTCAAGAAACCCAGGATCTTTTACAAAAAGAGATCAGCAAGGTCATTAGTGCAGAGATTCAAACAATAAATCCTGCTTATTCTGAACTCTACACAACCTGGATTTTGAAGCAGACAGAACTTCAAGTACAGCAAGCGACCTTAACAGCTGTCGAGAAGATCAGAGATGAATACCTTAAGAAAGTCGCGGTCATCCCATCGATTGAGCAGAAACTCTTTGAGTTAGAGAGAGATAGACAGGCAAAGCAAGCCGCGTATTTGGCTCTGTTGAGCCAGTACGAACAAGCAAAGATAGGTGCCGCTGGCACCGTCAGCAATGTTCGTGTGATAAACAATGCTGTGGTACCAAGTATACCTTCAAAGCCAAATAAGAAACTTTTATTGGCTATAGGTGGCGTGCTTGGGATCTTTTTAGGCCTGGTCATGGTGTTTGTGAGGGATTTGACAGACAGAAAGTTCCGAGCACTGGACGAGTTACAAAGACTCTTTCCAAGGATACCGATCTTAGGCAAGATATCTAACATTAGAGTAGCCAGGAATGAAGATCTTTTAGTTACATTTGAATGTGAAGGTAAAGAAGTTTGTGATGAATTTAAGTATCTAGCTGCAAAGATGCTAGATGAACCTGTAAAGGTTCTTGGTTTAACAAGCTCTGATAAGAAAGAAGGGAAGACCTTTGTCGCATCCAATCTTGCCTATGTGTTTTCAAAGATGGCACAGAAGACTTTGCTGATCGATATGAATGTCCGATCACCCATGGTTTCAAAGGTTTTCTCAATCGAAGCTGATCGTGACATAGTTGATCTAACTAAAGGAACGGTACCAGAAAACTGTATAGTGAGATTTTCTGAAAATTTGCATATCTTGACTCTCAACGGGAAAGATAGTTGGTTTCTCAGTGACCCAAAGCTTTTTGAATTCATGAAAGAATTTGCACAATCCTACGACAGGATCATCGTAGATATGCCACCACTCAGCTGTGCAGAAGGCATTCTTGCAAGTAAGGTCGTAGGTAAATACGCCTTGGTAATCTGTTTTGGCAAGAGCGAGAAAAATCTTGTTAATTCTTTGGTGCACTCAACTTTTGCAAGTAAGTTAATTGGTATCATAGCAAATAAAACTGTGTGATGATCAGAGAAATAACGGCAAAAACAATCATCACTCGTACTAAGATTGCTGTTGCAAAGTATGTGATCAATCCGTACGTGGGTTGTACCTTTGGATGCTTATATTGTTACGCTCGCTTCATAGGGCCTTTCAAATACACCAATTGCGAGTGGGGAGAAGATGTCTGGGTCAAAACTAATGCTGTGCAATTGCTTGAAAAAGAGTTGGCAAGAAAGAGAGGCGATTTTTTTCTTTCGAGCATTTGTGATCCATATCAGCATATTGAAAAAAAGTATGGGTTAACAAGAAAAATTATTGAGGTTCTGCGTTCTCACTTTAGAAGAGTTCATGTTATGACTAAGTCCAATTTGGTTCTCAGAGATGTTGATCTGTTGAGAGATCTTTCTGTAACACTCACGATTACAACCGATCGTGAAGACGTTAGGAAAATCCTTGAACCAGGTGCTCCTTCTGTTGAAGAAAGATTTGACACACTCAAAAAGCTCAAAGAGGCCGGAGTCAATGTTTCTGTTTTTGTTGGGCCGGTTCTTGTTATGAACCCGGAAAATCTTGCTCATAGACTTTCAAGGTATGTAGATACACTGACACTCGATGCACTCAACTATCCCAAGATGGTACAAGAGGTGTATGTAAAACACGGTTGGCAAGGGTGGCTGACCAAAGAAAAGTTCATTGAAGTTATTGAAAGGTTCGAAAGAGTTTTCAAAAAAGGTTCTGTTAAATATTGAATATACTGTTTTCTATAAGGTACTCTGCTGCACCTGTTAGGATGGCGTCGGGATTGTTGATGGACTTTCTAATGAAGACTTCAAAGCCATAGAATCTTTCTCTGGCTAACCTTTCGACCTCCAAAAGATATTTTTCGTCAAAGATAGCATACCTTCCACCAACGACAAAATGACAGATATCAGTTACCGATAAAACGTTTTGCACCACGCTGAAAAGTAGATTGACTAACAGCTTGGATGGAATTTCTCCTTCGATTAAATATTCTTTTAATATCTTTGAATAAACATCCCCAACTGTTATGAAGGGTTCGCAACTATATATCATTCTACCAATTTCGCCAGCATAGCCGCGATCACCTTTGAAGATAGATTTGTCAAGAATCATTCCACCTCCCAGTCCATCGCCCAGGTGTATGTAGAACATATTTTTAATGTCCTCTTCAAGGTTCATGAACTCACCTAAGGCTGAAAGGTTTGCGTCATTTTCCACCAAGACAGGTAGATTCAAGTACTTTTGCAAGAACTCAACGATACGGATATTTTCCAAACCTTTTATCAAACTGCTACTGATTCTCCCTGTATGTGGGTCAAGGACGCCTGAAACGGCTATGCAAAGGCCAAGGATTCGATGACCATTGACGATTGAAAGCATCTCTTTGATCTTTTGAATGAGTTGTTCAAGCCCCTCATAAATCTGGGGCTTGAGATTAAATTCTTGTAGGGAGTTTATTTTTAGTGTGCTATCGATTAATGCTACTCTTACTGAATAGCCAGATAGATCAACTACCATGCTGAATGCAGCCGCTGGATTTATTGTCAAAAGTTGCGGTGGCCTACCACCGGAAGATGGTCCGTGGGAAGATTCTACGATGATCTTTCTATCAATGAAGGGTTTCAACAGTTGTGAGACAGTGGAAGAGTTAACATTCAGTTTCCTTGCCACTTGTGACTTTGAAACCGGTTGATGTTTGAGTATTTCCTTCAAAATGACCCTAAGGTTATTTTTTCTCAGATAAGAGCTGTTTCTTATTTTGCTCAAGTTTATCACCATAGAGAATATACCACAAAAAGATAATTTGTTAAGACTTTTTACAAGACTTGACATAAGTATTAAAAATATGATATTGTGTTGATGGAGAACACATTCACAGGAGGAGGTGTCACTATGAAAAGGTTGCTTATGGTTTTACTTGTCCTGGCAACTATTTCTATTGTATTTTCCGCAACAAAGATTCGCTTTTCTTTCTGGGGAGATCCGAGCGAATTGCCACCATACCAAGAGATCGTGAAACAATTCCAAGCTGAAAATCCTGATATTCAAGTTGAGACCATCAACTATCCTTGGTCTACATACTTTGATAAAATTCAAGCAATGATGGCTGCCGAGGATGCCCCAGATGTTATGTTTCTTCACACAATACCAAGCTGGGCGGCGAAGGGTGTACTTGAAGATCTTACACCATACATTGAAAAAACCAAGTTCCCTGTAGAGGCTTACAACAAAGAACTACTGAGTACCTTCATGTACAAGGGGAGGATTTATGGATTTCCAAGAGACAATGACACGACGGTTCTTTTCTATAACAAGACTCTCTTTGATGAGGCAGGTATACCTTATCCAGATTATTCATGGGATTGGCAAAGGTTTTTAGATGCTGCAAGAAAGTTGACCAAGGTCGACTCCCGAGGCAGGGTTACACAATGGGGAGCAGTTTTAGAGAGAAACAAGTGGCATCTGTGGATCCACATGAACGGTGGAAGGATCGTGGACAATTACGATATGCCAACAAGATGTACTCTCAACGAAAGGGCAGCTGTGGAGGCTATTCAGTTCATTGCAGATATGATCCTTTCTTACAAAGTGACTCCTTCTATCGCTGAACTTGCACAACTTGGTTCAGCGGCAGAACTGTTCACAACAGGAAGGGTTGCTATGGTCTTGAGCAATGCAGCTCAGATATCCTCGTTCTTGACAAATAAGAATCTTAAGTTTGGTGTTGCACCACTTCCATACAAGATTACTCGCACTAATACCTTGGGAGGAGCCGGCTTCGTCATGTACTCAAAGTCCAAGAATAAAGATGCAGCATGGAAATTTATGCAATTTTTGTGTGGTCCAAAAGGTCAATCTATCTTTGCCAAGAGTGGGGATGCCGTACCGGCTATGAGGACTCCAGAAACAGTCAAGGCATTCACCTCAAATCCACCAAGTGAACAGGAGAGATTGATTTTCTTCACAGAGACAAGTTTTGGTATTAAGTTCCCCAGTATTCCTGGTTGGTGGGAAATTTTTGAATATGTTACCAGAGAGCTTGATTATGTTTGGACAGGACAAAAATCGGCAGTTGAGGTGCTGGAGTATGTAACCCAGGAAGTTACCAAGATGATCAAGCAATACGGGACTTGGTAAGATCGTGCGGCGCGGGGCGCCGCACATTCAAAGGAGGCTTGTGATGAAACAGAGAGTCTTTGATGCTCACATACATTTTGTGTCAGAAGAAAGAGATTATGCTGACTATGTAAAAAAGCTGCTTGCTTACGCCGAAGAGAACAATGTTGAGAAGATGGTATTGCTTGGTTCTGCAGGTGCAAATGATCTAGTAAAAAGGGCGATCGATGAGTTTCCTGGTAAGTTTCTTGGACTTGCACGTATCGATCTTGACAAAGATAAAGTTTCTGACGTAGATATTTACAAGAGACAGGGCTTTGTAGGCTTAAAAATTATTCTCACCGAAAGGGATTACGACGATCCAGCATATTTTCCCTTTTACGAAAGGGCAGAAGAGAATAACATGGTCATCTTGTTTCACACAGGTGTAATCGGCGGACCTGTGGATTATCTTCTTGAGGAAGAAAGCTCAATGGCAAGAAAGATAGATGAAAATTATTGGATTAGATTCAAAGGCAAATCTTCGGCTCGTATGAGGTCAATATATTTGGATACCATTGCCAACACCTTTCCCAAGTTGAAAATCATCGGTGCGCACTTAGGCTGGCCCGAGTACATGGTTTCCTGTGCGGTGGCAAGGTGGAGAAAGAACGTATATTTCGATATATCCGGTGGAGAAGTTGTTAGAAGGCACATAATTGAAGGGGGATATATAGGCAAGGAAATTTCTGTGAACAAGGTCCTTTTCGGAACCGATAGTGCCCTTGAAAAAATGCCAAGAGAAATCATTGGTTGGTACGATTCCTTGAGGTCCATGGGCCTTTCACATGAAGAAATTGATAAAATTTTTTATGTGAATGCAGCAAGAATCTTTGGAGTGGTTTGAATGACCCTAAAGACCAGGGAAGGTGTAGCAGCGTGGTTTTTTCTTTTGCCAGGTTTTGCTGGTTTTTTAATTTTTGTCTTTGGTGCTGTTGCTGTTTCATTCTTTTTAAGTTTTTTACAATGGGATATGCTCACACCAGCCAAGTTCGTAGGTTTAGAGAATTATGTCAGGCTTATTGCATATGATAAAACATTTCATCTTGTTCTTAAGAACACCATTACTTTTGTCCTTGGTACCGTTCCCACGAGAGTAATCCTGGGCTTGCTCTTTGCTTTGGCTCTTGTGAGGAATATACCGGCACGTACCTTTTTCAGGGCTGCGATCTTTCTTCCTGTTATCATTCCAACGGTGGCTGCGGCAATGGTCTTTAGATGGATTTTCAACGCAGATTTTGGTTTGATGAACGAGTTTCTTTACAGTATAGGTTTTTCAAATCTTCCAAGGTGGTTCTCAGACCCAAAGTGGGCAATGAGTGCGGTGATTATACTCAGTATATGGAAAGATGTTGGCTTCTCTACGGTTCTTTTCATGGCCGGTCTTCAGGGTATACCTTCTTCACTTTATGAGGCAGCATGGCTTGATGGTGCTAACAAGTGGAAGAGCTTTGTCTACATAACACTTCCTTTGTTGTCACCTACAACTTTTTTTGTTATCGTCATAAACATCATCAGTTCCTTTCAAGTCTTTGACCAGGCTTACGTTCTCACAGGCGGAGGCCCTGGGAACGCAACCAACACGATTGTTTACTACATATACAACAACGCCTTTCAGTGGTTCAGGATGGGGTATGCTTCGGCCGTTGCTTGGTTGTTGTTTGGAATAATCTTTGCAGCTACTTTTGTTCAGTTCAGGTATCAAAAAAAGTGGGTGTATTACGAATGAAGAAGACCACAAAAGAGAAAATCATCAACTGGGTCTTATTTGGCGTCATGATGATAGTTGCCTTTTTCATGCTGATACCATTTTTTTGGATGTTTTCTACATCTCTAAAGGCTATTGGTGAAGTTTTCGAATACCCTCCCAAATGGATACCATCGACCTTTCACTGGGAAAATTACAAGAAGGTTTGGACTGTAGTGCCCTTTGGAAGGTATCTTTTGAACAGTTTGGTGGTATCGGGTTCCATAACTGTGCTTCATTTGATCGTTGCTTCCATGAGTGCTTATGCTTTTGCTCGGCTCAACTTTCCTGGGAGGGATAAATTATTTCTGCTTTATTTAGCTACGCTGATGGTTCCCGGCCAGGTGACCATGATACCAAATTTCATTTTGGTTAGGATCTTTGGTTGGACTGATACATACACAGGTCTAATAATTCCAAATGTTTTCACTGCCTTTGGTGTTTTTTTGCTCAGACAGTTCTTTATGACGATTCCAAAAGATTATGAAGATGCAGCAAGAATAGACGGTGCATCGAGATTTTATGTATTTTCAAGAATCATAGTCCCACTTTCTCTACCTGCTGTTTCGACATTAGCAGTCTTTACCTTCGTATTTCAGTGGAATAATTTACTGTGGCCCCTGATTGTCGTAAGTAGGGACTACATGAAAACGGTGACGATAGGTTTGGCAAGTTTCCAAGGTATGTATGGAACAAGCTGGAACTTACTGATGGCAGCAGCTGTTATGGGAGTTCTACCTTCTGTTGTAGCCTTCCTTGTGGGGCAGAGATATTTGATAAAAGGTATAACACTGACTGGGCTCAAAGGTTGAGCGCGATATCTTTCCGATAATAGATGTTCTCAAAGTGAATATGCTTTATGGTATCGTAGACAATCTTTCTTGCTTGCTCATAGCTTTGCGATCTTGCACAAACATTCAAGACTCTTCCACCGTTCGTAAAGATCCTTCCATTGATTTTTTTCGTACCTGCATGGAAAATAACGGTGTTTTTCCTGGCTTTTTCTAAACCAGAGATTTCAAAACCTGTCTTGTAGGCATCAGGGTAGCCACCGCTCACAAGTACTACACAGACGGCCTTTTCATCTAACCAACCTATCGAGCAAGAATTCAGCATTCCTTCAACGGTAGCTTGCATGATTTCCAAAAGATCATTTTTCAACAACATCAATATAACCTGTGTTTCTGGATCTCCAAATCTGCAATTGAATTCCAGTACCTTGGGACCTACCTTTGTGAGCATCAATCCAGCATACAAAACCCCTTTGTATTTGATCCCTTCATTCTCAAGCGCCTCTATAGTCTTGGCAAGGATATTGTCATAGACATATTTTGCCGTTTCCTCTGAGTAAAATGGGCACGGTGCAACAGAGCCCATTCCACCTGTGTTTGGTCCAAGATCGTTATCGTAAGCCTTTTTGTAATCCATGCTACTGACCATTGGAATAATAGTTTTTCCATCGCAGAAGGCCAAGATGGAGACTTCCTCCCCCTGGAGAAACTCTTCGATAACTACTCTCTTTCCAGCTTCACCAAAGATCCTTCTATTCATTATATCGTCTATTGCTTTGTGAGCGCTTTCTTTTGATCTTGCCACAACGGCCCCTTTTCCTGCAGCAAGACCATCGGCTTTCACGACTATTGGGCCCTCTACCTTAGAAACATATCTATGAGCAAGGTTTGGATCATCGAAGATTTCGAATTTTGCCGTTGGTATACCGTACTTTGCCATTAGAAGTTTTGCAAAGACTTTGCTGCTCTCTATCATGGCAGCCATTTTATTCGGTCCAAAGATCTTTAGACCATGTTTTTCAAATTCATCGACAATACCGTCTGCAAGGTAGACCTCTGGTCCAACGATTGTTAAATGGATTTTTTCTTTCAAGGCGAAATCGATCAAATCTTCAATTTTTTTGAATTCAACACACTGTGCCAAGTCATTGATTCCACCATTTCCCGGCGCACAATAGATGTGATTTTGTTCGCTCGTAGAAAGCTTCCAAACTATCGCATGTTCTCTTCCACCTTGTCCTACGACCAGTATCTTCACCCGATCACCTCAGTGTCTGAAATGTCTTGTGCCCGTAAAGACCATCGCTATGTCATATTGATTTGCAACTTCAATAATTTGTTGATCTCTTACTGATCCACCAGGTTCTATTATTGCTGATACACCAGCCTTGGCAGCGATTTCAACTGCATCTGGGAATGGAAAAAAGGCATCTGAAGCAAGTACTGCACCTTTTGCATTTTCCTGAGCGACTCTCACACAATGTTCTGTTGGCCATAGCCTGTTGACTTGACCTGTTCCTATACCAAGGGTACACAGATTCTTTGCAAAGACGATGGCATTTGACTTGGCATGCTTGACGACCTTCCAAGCAAAGAGTAAGTCCACCATTTCTTTTTCTGTTGGCGCCCTTCTTGTGACGACTTTGAGCTCTTGGTAATCTAAGACATCTTTTGTCTGTAGAAGTAGTCCTCCACTGACTTTTCTAAAGTCTAATTCAGCGTGGTCTTTAGAAAAATGTACCTTCAGGATTCTCAAATTTCTCTTTTTTGAAAGAATTTCTAACGCCTCAGGGCTATAATCGGGGGCAACTATGACTTCCAGAAAGATCTCGGATAGTTTTTCTGCTAATTTTTTTCCAACAGGTCTGTTCAATGCTACGATTCCACCAAATATAGATAATGGATCGGCTCTATATGCCTTTTCGAATGCAGTAGAGATATCATCATCACAGGCAACACCGCAAGGATTGGTATGTTTAACGGCAACGGCACAAGGTGTTTCAAATTCTTTCACAAGTTGGAATGCCGCATCTGCATCGCAGATATTGTTGAATGACAGTTCTTTTCCTTGAATTTGCTCTGCCTTTACGATCATTGATGGACCTGCAAAAAGATCTTTGTAAAGCGCGGCTCTCTGATGAGGATTTTCACCATAGCGAAGATCGTATACCTTTTCGAATGTGAATGTGAAGGTCTTTGGAAATTCTTCTAAATTCAATCTTTCTCTGAAAAATTGACAGATCATTGCATCATAATATGCCGTGTGTTCAAAGGCTTTCAAGGCAAGTTTTGCTCGCTCTTCTTGGGTTATTATTTCCTCCTTCGAAATTTTATCGATTAACCACTCGTAATCGCATGTATCACATATAACAAGGACATCTTTGTAGTTTTTTGCAGCCGAGCGAAGCATCGATGGTCCGCCTATGTCTATGTTTTCCAATATCTGTTCCAGATCGTTTGTTTTTTGCACCGTTTCTTTGAATGGATAGAGATTGACCACCACGATATCGATCGGTGTAATTGAGAGTTTTCTGAGTTCTTTCATGTGTTCTTCTTTGTCTCTTTTTGCAAGAATCGCTCCGTGGATTGCCGGGTGTAATGTCTTGACTCTGCCGTCTAGTATTTCGGGGAAAGACGTTACTTGTTGCACTTCTAACACATCTATGCCATTTTCTTTTAGGTACTTTGCGGTTCCTCCAGTACTTATGATCTGTACATGTAACTGAGTCAATTTTCTTGCAAAATCGACGATGCCTTCTTTGTTTGAAACGGATATTAATGCACGCATCTTTTCACCTCTCTATCAAAACTCTTCTTCCAACGATTCTGAGTCTCCCTTCGGCAAAGAGTCTGATCGCCTCTGGAAGTATTTGGTGTTCTATTTGGTGTACCTTCAAGGCTACTGTTTCTGCAGTGTCATCATCCTCAACTTCAACGGCTTTTTGAAGTATTATCGGTCCTGAGTCCACATTTTCATCTACAAAATGAACCGTTGCTCCCGTGAGCTTAACTCCATAATCTATGACTGCTCGATGTACCTTCATGCCATAGAATTCTTTACCACAGAAGGCAGGTATCAGGGATGGATGAATATTTATGATCTTGTTTCTGAAGGTCTCGATAAAATGAGGTGAAAGGATTTTCATAAAACCAGCCAAGACGATTAGTCCCACATCGTAGTCTTCCAGTATCTCTATCATTTTCTGCTCGTAAGATCTTTTGTCAGGGAAGTCTTTTGGCTTTACTACAAAAGCTGGAATGGCGTGTCTCTTTGCTCTGTGCAACGCATAGGCTTCCTCTGTGTTGCTTATAACAACGACTACTTTTGCTGGAATCTCACCAATTTCTGATTTATCTATGATGGCTTGAAGATTCGTCCCGTTGCCTGATACAAGAACTCCTAGCTTCAAAATCTTCAAATCACGACACCTCTTTGACCTTTGAAGATCTGGCCAATGACCGATACCTTTTCACCACGAATTTGAAGTTTTCTGATCACTTCGTCCACACTGTTTTTCTCGACAATCAAGATAAAACCTATTCCCATGTTGAAGGTTCTAAACATTTCTTTTTCATCTATCTGTCCCATTTTTTGAATTAGATGAAAGACAGCTGGTGTATTCCAAGATTTCTTGTCGAGGCGAGCCTCTAGACCATCCGGCAAGACCCTTGGAAGATTCTCTACAATTCCTCCACCTGTTATGTGTGCCATTGCGTGGATATTTTCGTCGAGTATCTCAAGGATAGGCTTGACATAGATCTTTGTTGGGATTAAAAGTTCTTCTCCCAGAGTTTTTTCAAAATCATCTATGTATGTATCCAGCTTTAGATCCTTTAAAAGAACCTTCCTGGCTAAGGAAAAACCATTGCTATGGATGCCACTTGAAGCAAGACCGATGACGAGATCACCTTCTCTGACCTTTGAGCCATCTAAAAGTTGTTCTTTCTCTACAATTCCAACAGCAAAACCCGCTAGGTCATATTCATCTTCCTTGTACATATCTGGCATCTGCGCTGTTTCACCGCCTATCAAGGCGCAGCCAGCTTGAATGCAACCATCGCAAAGACCTTTAACTATTTGTGAGATCTTCTGGGGTAAGAGTTTCCCGACGGCAATGTAATCAAGAAAGAACAGTGGTTTTGCTCCATGAACCAGCACATCGTTAACACACATGGCAACACAGTCTATACCAACGGTATCATGTTTATCCATCATGAAGGCTATCTTCAACTTTGTGCCGACTCCATCGGCTCCTGCGACTAAAACAGGATTCTTGTGCGAATCATCTATCTGGAAAAAGCCTCCAAAGTTTCCTATATCTCCAATGACTCCCTTCGTATACGTTGAGTGAACATATCTTTTTATCATCTGTACAGAAAGATCGGCTGCATCTATGTCTACTCCACTATCTTTGTATGATATAGCCATTGAATCACCTCATCTTTTTTCAAAAAGATACTTTTTACCTTCCCTTGGTGTTTCAACGGGATAATCACCGATGAAACAAGCCAAGCACAGGTCTTCCTTTCTCATGCCAGTAGCTCTGACTAAACCTTCTACACTCAGATAGCCAAGGCTGTCAGCACCTATGAACTCTCTTATACTTTCAATGTTGTTGTCCGAGGCAATCAACTCTTTTCTTGTGGAGGTGTCTATACCAAAATAACAACTGTGAGTTATGGGGGGAGAGCTTATTCTCACGTGAACCTCTTTTGCACCACAGTCTTTCAACATTTTGACGATCTGTCCCATAGTTGTTCCACGAACGATAGAATCATCTACCAGAACGATTCTCTTTGCGTTGATCAGTTCTCTGAGGGGATTTAGCTTTAACCTCACACCAAGGTTTCTTATTCTTTGAGAGGGTTGAATGAAGGTTCTTCCTATATAGCGATTTTTGATCAACCCCATACCCATTGGTATGTGTGAGAAGTCTGAAAACCCTATAGCTGCAACATTTCCTGAGTCTGGAACCGCAACAACCAGATCGGCATCTACAGGATGTTCTTGTGCCAGTATTGCCCCAGCCTTCCATCTTGTTTGATAGACACTGACCTGGTCTATCATGCTGTCAGGTCTTGCAAAATAGACAAATTCAAAGACGCACAACGATCTTCTAGAAGATCTTCTTTTTATAGAGGAAAGACCACTTTCCTCGAATATTACGATCTCTCCTGGTTCGACATCTCTAATGAATGTGGCACCTATGGTATCGAAGGCGACGTTTTCTGAGGCCACTACGTAAGAACCATTGTAGGAACCAATGCACAGAGGGCGAAAACCATTCGGGTCTCTCACTGCAATAAGTTTATCTTTTGACATCAACAAAAGTGAATAGGCACCCTGTATCCTTTCGGTACACTCAAAGATTGCTTCGGTCAAAGATTTGTGTGATCTTGCTATCAAAGCTGCGATCACTTCACTGTCAGTTGTAGTGTGAAACATTGCACCGTTTTGTTCTAATTCGTTCCTAAGTTCGTAAGCATTCACCAAGTTTCCATTGTGAGCGATGGCAAGTTCACCTGAATGGTATTTAACAACCAAAGGCTGTGCATTGCTCAGAGAGTTGCTCCCCGTTGTGGAATATCTGACATGTCCGATAGCAATCCTGCCCCCGAGCCTTTCGAGGTCTTCTTCTTTGAAGACCTCAGAGACTAGTCCCAAGCCTTTGTGATATCTAATGGAGTTTTGATCACTCACTGCTATACCAGCACTCTCTTGGCCCCTATGTTGGAGAGCAAAGAGTCCATAGTAGATAGTTTTTGCTATCGATCCGTCGAACTGTGAAGAGAAAACGCCCAAAAGCCCACAGGCTTCTCTCATAGGCATTATTGGCTCACCAGCTTTTCGAGTGAGTGGTAATAAATCTCCTTTATCTGGTCTACAGTTGTGTGTATGACCTCATCTTCGTTGATCTTAATGACAAAATCATGTTCCACAACTTTTCCAATCACCGTGGCTGGGATCTGCTCTTGTTGAACGATCTTCCAAAAGGACTGTGCTTTCTCTTGAGAAAGGCTCACTATGATTCTCGATTGAGCTTCACCAAAGAGTGCAAAATCTTGCCTCACAATGTTTTTCAAATCACAGATTACACCAAGATTTCCCATTATACATGACTCTGCAAGGGCAATGGCTAAACCACCTTCTGAAAGATCGTGCGCCGAATTTATGATCTTTTCTTTTATCAATCTCAAACAGGTCTTATGAAGTTTTTTTTCCAGTTCAAGATTGACGATAGGTGGTTTACCTGATTCAATACCGAAGATATACCTTGTATATTCACAAGCATTTTCTTCACAGTTGCTATTACCCAAGAGTATTATAAGGTCTTGTGGATTCTTAAAACCTGCCGTGCACAGATCTGAAAGATCTTCTATCAAACCAACCATACCAATTACTGGGGTGGGATATATCTTTCTCTGGGGACTTTCGTTGTAAAGACTGACGTTACCACTTACAACTGGTATCTGTAAATATTTTGCGGCATCGGCTATGCCCTGTACCACTTTTTCAAGTTGATATGCGATCTTTGGATCGTCTGGATTTGCAAGGTTCAGACAATCTGTTATCCCAATTGGTTCTGCACCTGTGACAACTAAATTTCTTGCCGCTTCACAAACGGCATTCTTTGCGCCTTCGTAGGGATCAAGGAAACAATAAAAGCTGTTGCAATCTGTTGTAACTGCTATAGCTTTCTTTGAACCTTTTATTCTAAGGACTGATGCATCTGCCCCGGGTAAAACTACTGTATTTGTACCGACTCTGTGATCATACCTTTCGTATACGTATCTCTTGCTACAGATGTTTTCATTTGAGAGTAGCTTGAAAAAGACCTCTTGTAGATCTTTTGGCTGCTCAAAGTTAAGGTTGTTTGGATTGCCCCATTCTTTGGAGTTTAATTCAACGATCGGCACTTGATCGGTTAATGCTTTAGCTGGGATCTGAGCAACGATCTGACCTTTCATCTTCACAGTGAAGAGCCCATCATCGGTTATTACTCCAATTTTAGAGGCATTTAAATCCCATTTTTCAAAGATCTTTTGGATCCTTTCCTCACAACCTGGCTTGACGATGAGGAGCATTCTTTCTTGAGATTCTGAAAGTACTATCTCGTATGGTGTCATCTCCGATTCCCTCTGTGGCACAAGAGAAAGGTCTATTTCGATTCCCCTGTTTCCCTTTGAGGCAACCTCTGAACAAGCAGAAGTCAACCCTGCGGCTCCAAGGTCTTGAATAGCTAATACACAGTCGAGTTTTCCAGCTTCAAGACACGCCTCTATGAGAAGTTTTTCCATGAAGGGATCTCCAATTTGCACAGAAGGTCTTTTCTTCTCTGACAGTTCTGTGAGGTTTTCTGAAGCAAAACTTGCACCGTGTATTCCATCTCTTCCTGTGGAACTACCAACAAGGATCACAGAACTACCAGATTCTGCTGCTTTTGAAAACTTTATTTCTTCTTTCTTAGCGATACCGACACACATTACATTCACTAAAGGATTGTCATCGTAGCAATCGTTGAAATAAACTTCACCTGCCACCGTCGGAACACCTATGCAATTCCCATAATGTGATATCCCAGATACGACACCTGAAAATAGATACTTGGTCCTTGGATTTTTCAAATTTCCAAATCTCAAGGAGTCGAGTAAGGCAACAGGCCTTGCGTTCATCGCAAAGATGTCTCTGACAATTCCACCGATGCCTGTTGCGGCGCCTTGAAATGGTTCTACTGCCGAAGGATGGTTGTGACTTTCCATTTTAAATACAACAACAAGTCCATCACCTATGTCGACAACACCTGCATTTTCACCAGGTCCTTGAATAACTCTCTTACCGGTCGTTGGAAACTTCTTCAGTAGAGGTCTTGTGTGCTTATAACTACAGTGTTCAGACCACATAACAGAAAACATCCCAAGCTCGATTTGATTTGGTTCTCTATGCAATATTTCAAGGATCTTTTCATACTCTTTTTCACTCAGTCCGAATTCTTTATATGAATGCATGGGACTTCCTCCGTTCCAGATAGGCAGCAGCTGACTCGAAGATCTTTTTTCCATCCACTGAACCAAGTATCTTTTCAGAGCATCTTTCGGGATGAGGCATCAATCCAAGCACATTTTTTTCTTTGTTGATAATGCCGGCAATATTCTCTAAAGAACCATTTGGGTTAGAATCTTCGTTGACCACTCCGTTCTCATCGCAGTATCTGAAGACCACGCGAGATTCTATTTGATCAAGATTATTAATGAAATAATTCCCTTCACCGTGTGCGATACTCATCTTGACTACTTCGTTGGGTTTGTACATGAGTGTGAATGGTGTTTGGTTATCCTCAACACGAAGGTAGACATCGCGGCAGTGAAATTTTAGATCTCTGTTCTTCATGAGTGCACCCTCAAGGAGCCCTGCCTCGGTTAGTATCTGAAAACCGTTGCATATGCCAAGGACGAGCACACCACTTTTTGCTGCTTGGATTACACTCTTCATGACAGGTGAAAATCTTGCAATTGCGCCAGCTCTCAAATAATCACCGTAGGAAAATCCGCCAGGTAAGACTATGAAATCAAATTCATTTGGTCTGAATTGCTCTTTATGAAAAACGTAGTGACATTCAAAACCCACAACATTTTTTAAAACATGATAAGCATCTGCATCACAGTTTGAACCAGGGAAGACAATCACAGCCGATTTCATTTTATTTCCTCCAAAGACAAAATTGAATATTTTTCAATAACTGGGTTTGCTAGAAGCTTTTCACACATATCTTTTACCTGAGAGTGAATTGTTTCTCTGTCGCTTGAATTTAAGAAGAGTTCGATCAATTTACCAATCCTCACCTCTGTAATTTTCTCAAATCCCAGATGATGTAGTGCCTGTTTAACGGCCTTACCCTGAGGATCGAGTACACCATCCTTAAGCGTTATTTCGATCTTCGCCTTGTACACACCATCACTCCTAACTGCTTACTCTTTTGTATATCTCCCAGTAAGCTTCTTCTACATTCCCAAGGTCTCTTCTGAATCTGTCTTTGTCTAATTTTTCTTTTGTTGAGCTGTCCCAAAATCTACAGGTATCTGGTGAGATTTCATCGGCAAGCAAGATCTTGTCCTTGTGTGTGCCAAACTCAAGTTTGAAATCCACCAAGACGATGTTCCTGGTCATTAAAAATTCTCTGAGGATTTCATTCACCCTTAAGGCAGTCTGTTCGATCTCTGCGATCTGATCCTTGCTGGCAAGGTTCATTGCAAGCGCATGATATTGATTTATCATGGGATCGCCTAATTCGTCGCTCTTATAGCAAAATTCAAGAACAGTCGTACTGAGTTCTGTGCCTTCAGCCAAGCCCAATCTTTTGGAGAGACTTCCAGCAACGATATTTCTAACTATGACTTCTATCGGAATTATCTTGACTGCTTTGACGAGCATCTCTCTATCATTCAGCAGTTTAACGAAATGGGTTTGCACACCATTTCTTTCGAGCAATTCGAAAAAGATCGCCGAGATCTTGTTGTTCAAAATGCCCTTATCCTTTATTGTTCCTCTTTTTTTGCCATCAAAAGCTGTCGCGTCGTCTTTGTACTCGATTATCAGATAGTCAGGATCTTGAGTTTGGTAAACTTTTTTTGCTTTTCCCTCGTATATCATCTGTCTTTTTTCCATTCTTTCACCCTTTCTGTGATTTTTCATTCTTGTCCAAGACAGCTTTTCTCAGACTGTCTCTGTACTGTTTCAGTTTCTCTTTGAGTCTCTGATCGTTCAGAGCTAAGATCTGAACAGCATACAATGCCGCATTCTTTGCACCATCAACAGCCATTGTTGCGACCGGTATACCTGTGGGCATCTGACAGATCGAGAGGAGTGAATCAAGTCCATTTAGAGAAACAGAAAGTGGCACGCCAATCACAGGCAGTGTTGTCATCGACGCTATGACTCCAGGTAAATGGGCAGCTTTCCCGGCCATGGCGATGATCGATGAGTAACCTTCTTTCTCTGCGTTTTTTGCAAACTCCGCAGTCTCAAGGGGTGCTCTATGTGCAGAGAGAATAAGAATTTCATGTGGTAGGTCAAAAAATTTTAGAATCTCAGAGGCTTCATAGGCATGTTTTAGATCGCTATCACTTCCCACAACGATGGCAACCTTCATACAAACACCTCCAAAATAAAAAATCGGTAGCGAAAGTCTCTACCGATAAATGATATTAGCCCTTGTAGCCAGGACAGTTTACGGCTGTCCGGTAGAGACTTCCGAGCCCTATCCTCGGAATTATACAAGGGCATTTCCCCGTGGGAGGGAAATATTCACTTGTACGTTTTAATAATATCACGAACCTTGATCAAAAAGACATTTGCAAAATGTATAAAAAAACTTTACTGCAAGTTAAATCCACCACATTCAAATGCATAAATAAAAGATACCCGGGCAAGGTCAGATTCATGCCTCGGGTATGGAGTACTCATGAACATAAAAGCTCATTTATTTTTGCCTATTTCGAACTCAATACACATACAGAAGCGGGTACATTCAGCAGTAACGCAAGGCTTTCAGATATTGAAAACTCAAATTTTTCACCCACAGGACCTATGAAACCTATTGACATGTCCTGGCCGATTATTATTGAAGCATACGCCTCTGACTCGCTTATGAGAACACCAGAGTCTTTCAAGATAGGTGCCTTGTAAACTGATTTTACGAGAGTTCTAAGATGTTCCAATTCTGTCTGATTTCCACTCTCGTATCTTCTGAAAAGTAAGTTATATCTCTCAGGTGCTAAAGCCAGTATGTACGGTCCATGGAAACCTGCTTGGTCAAGGCGAGTGACAGCCTCAATTATGTTGTTCACAGCCTCACCAACTTTTTCCCAAGATTTTAATTCCACATTGAGCACACCTTCTGAGTTTAGTAAACCTCTGGAGGTTATACCTTCGAAAATCAATCTATCCTCGATCGTTGCGCACTCTTTTGTAACTCCAATCAAAGAAGAAAGGTCAATGGCAACGCCTTCCTTTTCATAGCTAGCAAGGTCTCTTTTGGAAATCAAGAAAGTTCTGTGAATGTAAGTCAGCGGGAGTGTCTTGATTGAAAAAATTCCAGGTCCAACTTCAACGTCTGTCAGGGATATCTGTCTCAAGCCCAGCCCAAAAGGTCCCTTGGTTGGAAGGATTTTTCTACCTGTAAGCTGGTGTTTTGCCGTCTCAATCATGGTATTGTTAAAAAGCTCCCAGAGTTCGGTTGATATGGGGGCATCTTGCTGCATTAGGTATTTGTTTGCCATATTACTCACCTTCCTTGAGAGAGCCAATAGTTGGCTCTTCATCACCCATTTCTTTGATGATGTCTTCGACTTCTTTCGCTCCTTGTTCCATGAACTGTGCCTCATCCTTTGTGAGAATCTCTAAAAGTCTTGTAAACTCTCCAATGTGAACTCTTTCTTCGTTTGCGATTTCCATCAATACCTTCTTTGCCAGGGGATGATCTGTTGCATCGGCATGTGATAAATATTGATGTACCGCTTCATGTTCCGCAGCCACGTTCAGCCTAATGGCTCTGATTAACTCTGAAAGGGTCATTTTCCTATCGGGAATCTTCCCGCTGAAAGGATTGACAAATTCCGGCATCTTTCCACCTCCTAAAATTATTCTATCATCGAACTAGATCTTTAGATTCTGGATGAGCCTTTTGGTGTAAAAGTTCTTTGAGTGGTATTTCATTTGTACAAGCTTCTGAATGCTGTTTATTCCATATTCGCTAGAAATTGCTCCTTCATTGGTTTTTATAAAATTCTCCAGTAGTCATAGATTCAATTGAGAATCACTTAAATAATTAATCTTTTAGATCAGATGTGTTTATATCCTAATTTTTGTGATATCAACTTGGCACAATCAACTACCTTGATTGAAAGGCTTTCAATAACATCATCTGATAGCACCGAAGCCGCACCAGATATGCTGATGGCAGCTATGGGGTAAGATTCGTGATTCAGTATGACAGCTCCTATACATTTTATACCAACTTCGCTTTCTTCATTGTCTACAGCATAACCACGGGTTTTTATCCTGGCGATTTCGTCGCGAAGTTTCTGGATGTCCGTTATTGTTTTCTCTGTCCTCTTTATCAGTCTTACAGCACTCAAGTATTCTTCAAATTCCTTTGCAGGTAGGTGGGCCAAAATTGCCTTGCCGGCCGAAGTTGAATATAATGGTGCGCGCATACCGATCTTTGAAACCATAGGAATACTGTTGATACCCTCGACTTTATCAAGATAGACTCCTTCAAAACCATCTTTAATTATTAAATGCACGGTTTGACCAGTTTTTGTCATCAAATCTACTAAATCTTTGTGTGCCATATCTCTGATGTCGAATCTTCTTAGAATGATTGAACCATACTCCAGCAGCTTAAATCCAGGGTGATAGGTTTTGCCATCACGCCTTGTGAGGTAACCGTATTCTGTAAAAACAACCAAATATTTGCATGCGTTGGAGATACTCATAGAGAAATGTTTTGATATCTCACTGGCTGTTACTCCCTTTGGTGCTTTTACGATGTAATCGAGTATCTCAATACCCTTTTTGAGCGTATGCAAGATTTAATCTCCTTTCTTTAGAAAATCTTCTCTGATTGGTGTAAAGACATCGACAAGTGAACCATCTGTGATTGCCTTTACCCAGTGTGAAACGTCTGATGGAATGTAGATACTGTAGCCCTGTTTTACTTCATACTCTTTGTCGTCAATGAAATATATGAAATCACCTTCAACTACATAGGAGAGCTGCTCGTGTTTGTGTGAGTGTGGATCACTTGTCGCACCCTTTGTGAAAAAAACCTGGGTCATCATCAGGGATCCGCCCCAAGCCAAAACACGCATTTGGATTCCTTCTTTGATTGTTCTTCTCTGTATCGTGTTAACATCGACGATACTGATCATCTACATAGCCACCCCCCGTCTACAGGAATCACCGCACCTGTGACATAATCAGATGCTGAACTTGCCAAGAAAACGACTACACCCTTCAAATCCTCTGGATCGCCCCATCTTCCCATGGGAATTCTTGAAAGGATCTCTCTGTTTCTACTTTCATCCATCCTCAGTGGTTCGGTGTTCTTTGTTGCCATATATCCTGGTGCAATGGCGTTTACATTTATTCCATATGGTGCCAACTCATTGGCAAGAACCTTCGTCAATCCAACGATCCCATGTTTTGAGACCGTGTACGCCGTTGTGAGAATACCTCCTTGGAAGGATAGCATCGAAGCAATATTGATTATCTTCCCTCTTGTCTTTCTTTCTATTACATATCGTGCAAATCGTTGAGATAGTACAAAAACTGATTTGAGGTTCACGGTCATCACTTCATCCCAATCTTTTTCAGCATATTGTGTCGCAGGTGCTCTGCGAATTATTCCCGCGTTGTTAACTAAGATGTCAATTTTGCCAAAGCTCTCAACAGATTTGTCGATGATAGAAGAGGTATTCGATGAATCTTTCAGATCCATCCTTAGTTCCAGATACCTTCTATTGAGGCTCTCAACCATCTTTTTTGTTTCTGTTTGATCGGAAGATCTGCTCACTCCAACTATATCTGCACCAGCTTCGGCTAATGCGATAGCCATTGCCTGACCAAGCCCACGGGAAGCACCCGTAACTATTGCAACCTTTCCTGACAATGAAAAACTCTCCATAATGCTCATTCTCTACACCTCTCATATGGAAAGATTGTTTTCAATGTTCTTGATCATCTTTGTGGCCAAATCTACAAATCTTAAATCTGGATCGACATAGGGTACCTGTATTCTCTTGGGACCTGCCAAGAACCACAGATAGTACACGGTGAAACCTGGTGCTGCAACAACTGTATGATAGCCCTTTGGTATCAAGTGCAATGTGTTGTCTTGGACCACATAACTGGCATCCAAGTCTCTCGAGTCAGTATAATGCCTTGCAAGTCCAAAACCTTTGGGATGATCGGTTTTGTAAAAGTAAATCTCTTCTAAATAACTTTCATCTGGAAGATTATCATTTTCATGCCTGTGTGGCGGATATGTTGACCAGTTTCCTGAGGGAGTGAAGGTCTCACCTATCATCAGTCTCATGGCAGGATGATTTTGATCAACTGCAATCTGATGATAGGTTCTTGAGTAATTCGAGACACCCCATTTTCCCGATGCAACTTCCTCTGGTTTTATCAAGTATGGTTCTATAAAAGTTTCTTCATCGACCTTTGCTTTTGCCAAGGCGATTTCCGCACTGTCTTGTTGGCTAGTTTGAAGGGTGAAGACAGATCTTGGAGGTATATAGACTGAAAAAGGTTTGCCTTGAAAAACATTTTTTCTTGTGCCAATGTTCTTAAATTCTCTGTCTCTAACAGATACATCACACTTTCCAGAGAGCACAACTAAGAAAATCTCATAATCTGAACTGTTCGAAAAGTATTCCTGCGAAGGAGAAAGTAAAATTCTTTCAAAACCAAGATAGCTCATACCATTGTCTGGTGGATCGGTTCTGAATATTCTCTCTTGCTTTGGTAATTGTAAGAAATACTGCACAGGAATCACCTCATTGTCATTTTATGAAAGTGACTTTCTTTTTACGACATATTAATAGCGTAGCAGTTTCCTCATGACAGTGTCAAGTTCAAAAAATATGGCAAGCGGCGAAATCTTTTGATCAAATTTTGTTGCAAAATCTTTCCAGAAAAACCGTTCTTTGTTGAGCCTTTCTACGCTATACTATTTTTGTGAAGGAGGAAGTTATACTGACTAACTTTCAAAAAAACGAGATAACCGAACACGTTGTTTACAGAATACTTGCAAAGCAAAATAGATCAGATAATTCAGCGATCTTAACCAAAATATCGCGTGAGGAACTTGCTCACTATGAAAAAATCCGTTCCTTAACAAAGGTAGACAAAGGGCCGAACTGGTTGAAGGTATTTTTGTATGTTGCTCTCGCAAAGATCCTTGGCTTGACCTTCGCATTGAAATTGATGGAAAGGGGCGAAGAAAAAGCCCAGAAGAACTACTCACTATCTCAAGAAGATCTTTTGAAAGAACTAGCTAGGGATGAAAAAGTACATGAACAAGAGTTACTCGAACTTATCAATGAAGAAAGACTCGACTACATAGGTTCGATGGTTCTTGGATTGAACGATGCCCTCGTTGAATTGACAGGAGCGTTGGCTGGTCTCACGTTGGCTGTACAGAAAGCATCTATCGTGGCTCTTTCGGGTATAATAACTGGTATAGCTGCAGCTCTTTCTATGTCAGCTTCTGATTATTTATCAAGAAAGTCAGAAGGTGGAGAGAAAAAACCGCTTAGATCTGCTCTGTACACAGGCATTGCTTATATATTCACCGTTTTGTTTTTGACCTTCCCCTATCTTGTTCTGAAAAACCCTTTCATCGCACTTTCTCTGACCGTTTTGAATGCGATTTTTGTCATTTTCGTCTTCACATTCTTCTTGTCTGTTGTTAAAGATCAAAGTTTTGGCAAAAATTTTGTAGAGATGTTATCGATAAGTATGGGGGTAGCAGCGGTCTCATTTTTCATAGGCCTCTTCGTCAGAAGGTTTTTCAACATCGATATCTGACATAGTTCCATTCTGAGTTTGATTCTGCATGTTTTGAACAAATCGGATCATATTTTCGTAAAAAACTTTCATCTGCTGTTGAGTCATTTCTTGGTGTGCGTATCTCAGTTTCACGTATGTATCCGTAACTATAGAAAGGTTCTCCTGTTCTCCAGTCACTGCAAGTATCTCAAGAGGTGTTAAATGATGAAGGTTGCTGAAGTACTTTCTTCTAAGCCACCAATAGGCACCAAAAATGAATTTCTTGGTAGGTTCGAATTCTGGAACCTTATCGAGTGGATAGATCTGCACATCCTCAGGTATCTGTTCTTGAATTTTCTCTGCTTGTGGTGCTTTGAGTCTTGCAGTTCTAAAGATTGAGTATACTATAACTGTAGATACAGCCGAAAGTAAGATTACCGTTATTGTATCAAGAATTTTCATAAGGTTCAAAGGTAAATTACCTGTCTGTTCATCCTCAATTGTTATGACTGTAGCATTCGAAGAGATTTGAAGGTTTTGTTCATTCTGAGTGATACTCTGTTCAATCTGTGAAAGTTCCTCAAAGCCTTTCTCCGATGGCTTTATGAGCCTAAACAATAATGATAAAGAGCTTACCACAATGGCAAAGAACAGTGCCCCTAAGATCAGTAATTTCAATGTTCCTTTGATTCCAAAGTTTCCCAGCGTGAAGGTGAATAAAAGTATCCCAAATAGTGTCAATATCACAGGAAACCAGATCTTATCTATGAACTCCGTTAGTTTGGTTTTCTGTGATTCTTGGTGCCTTTGGGATTTTCTGACGATGATGATCTGCCCTTGAGGTTGTTCTTGTCTTTGATTTTCTCTCACGGCTGGGATCGCCGAAAGGACAGGTTTTAATGGAAATAGATTGATCTGTGAAAACAATGCAGAGATCAGCAGAATCAAAGCTATGTATAAAAGTGCAACTTTGAAGTTGAATGTCTTTGCTTTACCGGCATACCAGATGCCAGTCAGGACTCCAAAAAATAAAAGGTCAAGGACGGTTCCGTGTGGTCTTACCAGACTAAGATAAACTCCCAGGAAAATCAGCGAAGTTATAGAAATTATACCGCTCGATGTGAATATCAATATCAAAGCCATTGCCACCAAGGACAGCAAGATCGATTCAAAAAAATCTGTTTTGAGAATCCCAGCAATAACCGTGTTGGTTATGAAGATCAAAGGCAAAATGAGTAATATTGAACAACCAAGGTCTGAATCCAGAAGCACGGTGAGAAAGACGGTGAGTGCCACAAGCAACAGGCTTGCCCACAGGGGCAATGGTGAACTAAAGATATAAAAGGCTATTATGCTCAAGATGATGTAGCTTAGTATTTTTTCAAAAACTCTGGATTTCATCAAAGACCTCCTGTAAAGTTTGACTCGGTTTTACTATTCTCACGATTATCTGTTCCTTTTCAAGTAATTTTGCCTGTTCTCTCAATTTCACCATATCTATTGGGTACATTTCGTAAGTTCTTGAAGGTTTGTATCTGGGATCTCTAAAACCATAGGGAATCAAAAGAACTATAACGCGAGAAACTTTGGCTCTGGCGTTTATCAAAAGTGGCAGCAGCGAGTCAGTTAAATACATCGATATTATCACCAAGGTGTTAGATGGATTCAAGGTGTAAAGATCTTTGGTCAGTTCTTCAGCAATCTGAGGACCGTTTTCATCGCCCTCAGCCATGGCAAGTAATTCAACGGCACTGACCCAATCTGTGCTCGAACCATAGTTTCTTTTAAATACTTCCTTACCCACAACGATCAAATCTACCACATTACCTCTGTGAGTCAACCAGTATATTACGGAAGATGTTGCCAAAACAACTTCTTCTTCGTAATTTTTCCGAATTTGTGCCCATACAGCTTTAGCAAAAATGTCCTTTGAAAGATTCAGATCAAGATAGATTATGGTGTTACTTATGGCAGTGAAATCGAGTTCTTTGACGTACAGTGAGCCAAGTTTTGCCGAGATCTTCCAATGCACTCTGTTCAAAGGTTCATTTGTGTACTCGCGAACACCTTTTATATGTGTTGAATCCTCGAGTAGTTTGAAATCCGATCTATTGCCTGGTAATAGTTCCCTCAATCTAGATGGGAAGGATTCAAGATGCATTATCTTTGGAAGTATAAATATTTCCTGCTCATTAGAATAGGTAGCCCAGAGTTTGAAGAACCCAAGGGGATGTTCATAGATGACCATGAAGTCTTTGAGAATCTTCTTTCCTCTTGTAGAGAAAGATGTCCTTGCTTCTAAGGTGATTGGTTGTGATTTTGTAAGAGTCAAGGTTCGCTCCAGAAGATTATAGCTCAACAATCCAGCAATTTTTATTTGTGAAATTACCGTTACACTCAAAGTTGTCGATTGGCTGCACAATTTGTGATAGACTGTGATGCTTTCGTTAGTGAAAGCCCTTGTTGTGTTTGCCCATCTCTCCACTTCCAAGTTGCATATCTTTCGCTTAGTTGAAAGATAATTGAACCATAGCAAGGCACATGCTACAAGGGCGATCAAGGAAAAGCCATTCAGGCTTATCAAGAGCCATAGGGTAGAAAGAGAGGTCAAGAACCACAGCGTACCGCTCGAAGATGTGATTTTCTTTAGTTCAAGCTTCACTTTTTATGGGTGCCTCCTCTGTCTGGAGGATATACTCAAGTATCTCTTGCTTGGTTTTTCGCATCAACCTTGCCTCGGGTCTTAGAATAATTCTGTGTGCCAGGGTATCTATGACTATCGTTTTCACATCGTCAGGTAAGACGTAATCTCTTCCTCTGAGAGCGGCGAGGGCTCTAGAGATCTTCATCAAAGCTATAGCGCCTCTTGGACTTGAACCCAGTGCGATATCTTCATGTTCCCTTGTTCGAGAAACTAACCTGATTATATAGTCGATCACTGAATCATCGATGTAAACTCTCTTGATGGCTTCTTTTGCTCGTTCCAATTCGCTTTGATCACAAACAGCTTCGAGTGAGTCTATGGGATGTTCTTTTTCTAATTTTCGCAACATTTTCATCTCGTCTTCTCTACTAAGATATCCAACGGAAAGGCATATTGAGAATCTGTCAAGTTGTGCTTCTGGTAAGGGAAAGGTCCCCTCAAATTCTACAGGATTTTGAGTGGCGATGACAAAGAAATGCTTGCTCAAATGGTGGGTAATTCCATCAACAGTCACCTGCCGCTCTGCCATTGACTGTAAGAGTGCTGATTGAGTTCTCGGAGTTGCCCTGTTTATTTCGTCTGCAAGTAATATGTCCGTGAATACCGGCCCTTTCTTAAAGACAAACTCATTTCGTCGGGTGTCCAGAATGTTCAATCCTGTTATATCCGACGGCAACAAATCTGGAGTACATTGAATTCTATTGAATTCTAAACCAGTTGAGACTGCCAACGACCTTGCCAACATTGTCTTACCAACACCTGGTACGTCGTTTAAAAGTAAATGTCCATTGCTTAGCATACAGGCTAGCATCTTTTCTATGATGCTTTCTTTCCCAACTATTACTTTTGAGACATTCGCCACTATCTTTCTTTTGAATTCTTCCAGATCTGCCATTTTGAATTCCTCCTAATACTGAGATTAACAGGTTTTGCCATCAAAGCACCGACAATTTTATAAGCTGCTGCTTCCTTGCCAAATGGTTCTTTGTTTCTATAATCGTGTTTTCGGATAAAGATTGAAAGTTGATTCTTCAAATTTGAAAGTTTTGCATGCTGTATGCTTTTCAAACCTTTTGCGAATGGTTCATCAACAACGGTAGATATCTTGTAGTAATGGTAAAGGCACAAAATACTGTTGCTTTTTTCATAAAGATTCAAACCGTCGGTCTCACTGAAGATTCTACTGAAGGACGATAAGTAGGTTTTTTCTATCTCATTTTCGTGTTCACAAAGATAACAGCCTTTATTCCCCATCGAGTCAAGACTATTCTGTGTCATCAAATCTATTTGGTTCTGAAGCAAGTCTTCATAGATGATGGCGACACCTAACAATCCAAGCTCTGGATGGTGCTTTAGGTACTTTTCAATCATTTCTGTATGCCTTTTACACAAACCAGAACTTCTAAGGTCGCCTCTAATCTGTGGATCATTTACAAGTTCGTAAAAAATTGTATCGACCAGTCTTTCAACATTTTCATTGATGAGTGTGCATATAGGGCACCCCTGGGCCCTTTCCATGGTATCGAATATTTTGATTTCAACCAAGTCTCTTGGCTTCAAAATCCTCACCTCAAAAGAAAAAACCCCTACTCTTTCGAGTAGGAGTCATCAGCCGCTTTGGGCAAATATGGCAGACTCCATTGCCTAAACTATTATATCACATGATTTTAATCAGCCAGCTTTGGACATTTTTCAGTCTATGATCAGGCAAAAGGGGTTTTTCTGAAAGATCTACTTCGCACATTTGTTGAGATGAACCTATCTTTGGCTTGTCTCCCTCGGGATCAAAGGTTCGAATTATCACACCTTTGTCATCTTCCGAGGGTTTGAAGGCACTCAAAAATCCTTTTTCTACAACAAGCTCTATCTTTGGCATTCTTTCAAAGTGTCCTTGAATTGCCATCGGTGCTATTTGATAGTTTCTGACATGATAGTAAACGTCTTTGATACTCCATTTATCGTGAAGAATGATTGAAAATTCAGCGGTGTGTTGACCGATTCCTTGCGCCTCGGGGGTCTTGATTCCAGGACCTGCATGGCCCGGTCTTGTTACAAGGTCGTTTCTTGAAAGCCATCCTACACCCCTGAGTATGGTCAACTTCAGACCATTGTCTTCAACTCGTACTTCTCTAAGTCCTTTCGTCGAGATTGTGATACCCATCTTGGGGAGTGTTACAAACCAATACATTGCAAAGTTGTTCTCTGGTAACTCTGCCCAATCTGAATAATCCAGACCGAGTTTTTCAACTTTGTGTTGGACTGGACCGAAATAGCCATCGGTGATGAGTTCTGAAAGGTCATCAAGTGGGAAAACAACAGACAGCCTGTGATCCTTGGCGTTGTTGGTGAATTTGATTTTCACATCTATCCTTGGTAGATCTCTGTAAAAGGTGTATTCAATCTCAAAAGGTAGATCTATCAGTCTTTCTGAACGTTTTTTCCTGTTGACGTCTATGGATTCTGGTATTTTCATGGTATTTGTGACGATCACCTTCTTCATGAAGGAAGAGTCGATAGAATTTTTGATAGTAGCCTTCATTTTGAGTGAGGTGAAGATCTCTTTTGATACCCAACTGTAATTGTATTCATCACCCACATCTTCTACATCTTCCAGATAACACAGATTCTTGAAAATCTTCCCTTTGTGATTCAAAATGAGTGTTCCGTTTTCATCTATCTTGTGGGGTTCTACAAAGGATCCGTTCTTTCCTTTTGAAGGAACTATATTGAATGATCTGAAGCCAAAACTTGGTACTGAAAGATTTAGGAAACACCTGTACGTTTTTCTCTCATCATTTTCTATAGCCTTTGTGGTTGCGCTCTCATAGAACCTGACTAGTATGCTCATATCATTTTGCGAATCTTTTTCAGTTTCCACCATAATTGAATCTATTTGATTTCCATCCTCATCTGTGAATAGGTACTCACCTTCCTCAAGATTCACACAGGCCTCTACAACACCTTTGTAATCCCATTCAAGTGGGTTGAAGATCGTTATTCCCATATCGTCGATACGTCTTTTAACAATTGATAGGAAAGTTTTTGCAAACAAGGCTTTACCATGATCCATCGCATTCTTCAACCTTGCCTGCACAGCTCTGTGAACATCATCCATGCTACATCCACAGATGCTGTCGTGTGGTTGACACTGTAAAATCTGCTTCCATCCATACCATATGGAATCAAATGGTACTTGATCGCCAATGATTTTGGAAATGGCAAGAAGTGGTTCTAGATAGTAAACATAGAATTTCTCCACCTGATGGTGTAGGATCTTTTCCCAAATCCTGGAGGAAGTTACATCTTTTAAGACTGGAACAATCCTGGGCGATCTCAATTCCCCAACCACACAAGATTTTGGCCTTCCAAGTTCCGCTGTATATTCTTCGAATCCTGTTTGAGTGAATCTGATTTCTGTTGTAGAAATTTCTTGAAGGATCTTGCCTATGTTGAAATAGGGAATCTCGTGGTCTGTCCCGTTCATCAAGAGTGGAGGATTGTGGGGAGCTATCTTTGAAAGCCTCTCTGCTTCTTCAATGAACTTTCTTTTCAATGATTGTGTATCCATACCAAAGTGCGCTGCATTTGAATAACTGTGAATGAGATAGATCGCATCTACCAAGTCACCAAAGGGAGTCGACCAAGAAAAGGATGTGTCTTGGAGGTTATCGACACCACGCCAGATCACGGCCCATTTCAAGCCAAGCCCCTTCACCACTGCCGGCATGTATGCGTTATGCCCGAACATATCGGGTAAGTAAGCCACGTTGGAAAGATTTATACCAAATTTCTTGGCAATTTTTTCACTGTAAAGATAGTTTCTGATCCAAGATTCCGCGCCGATGAGAAATTCGTCGGGCAATACATACCATGGGCCGACAGTGATCCTTCCATCTTTTATCAAATCCAGAAGATCTTGGTTTGTACCCATAGTTTCCTGAAAGTCTTCGAGGACCACCGTTTGTCCATCAAGATGGAAATGTTGGAAAGAATCGTCTTTTTTCATATGATCAACCAGTTTTTCAAGTAGGAGCGTCAATCTTTCTCTAAAGATCTCAAAAGAAGCATACCATTCTCTGTCCCAATGGGTGTGTGTCACTACGTAAACTCTTTTCAAACAGGGTCACCTCTCTTTACAAAAACAGGGTTTGTAATCACCAATGGCTGATCATTCCGACCAAAAACGATGAGCATCACAAAATCATTCTCCCGTACTGCAACTTTGATATCTATTTCACTCACCCCACCAAGGTCTCTTGTGTCATTTTTGGTGATCAGTAACACCTTTTCTTGACCGATTTTTCCTATTGAAGCTTCTACGTGAACTTGATCGTTTGCAAAAAGAACCTGGCCACTTTCCTTGCCTGCCACTGTGAAAGAAATGTGATCTACATAGCTAAGCATTACTCTTCCAAATTTTATCGAGAACAACATTTCGGATAAACTCAACTCTCTTGCAAAAACGATTGTCTTTAACCAATCCGTTTCAGACCTTCTGTGAAGGTCTCTCCCGGCCGTTGCAGTGATTCTTGAACCTCTCTTTAGATTTTCGATCCATTTACCAACTGCCTCAAGATTCAATTCAAATCGACTCAGATCTGCATTCCATACTTCAACAAAGTCTGTTTTAAACGGATCAAAATCATATGTCCATTTGCATCCAACACACAGAGGATCACCGAAAGCAAAGGGATGAGCGACCCCCATCAGTCCGTATTGATTGTGAACTGTGTGCAGTACCTGAGAAATATCTTTTTTAGTACCATCGACTTCTTTCCAATCTATAAAAGTGTTACACCCAAGTATTAGTGCATGGCCATTGAAAGTGTTCAGTTCTTGCCCAGGAAACCCTGAGATTCCTTCAATATCAGAAAGGTCCCTCCAGCCGGTTGTGTTACTGTGATCTGTTAGAAAGAAAAAGTCAAAACCAAGATTTTTCAAGTAACTTGCGAGCTCTTTCACAGTAAAAGAGCCATCACTATGTACAGTGTGGGTGTGTAGTTCACCGACGTAGTTTTTCCAGATGGAATTCTCCTGGAATTTGATGGATAATCTGTAAGCTACATCTGTAAAAAGATAATGATTTTCAAAGTAAACTCTCCATTTGCCAGGCAGTGGGAGTGCTTTCTGAGCAGCCGAGCTTGCCTGTTTGCCAACGACAAATTGTGTTGTTCCCCTGTCATACCTTCCCATGAACCTGTTCATAGAATCGTATATAAGAAGATTTACGTGGTTTTGAATAGGTCCAATTGAGGTTGGAGCATACTCAAAATGAAGTTCAACAGCACTGGCATTTTCTGGAACCTCAAACTCTTGAAACAGGACCTTTTTCGAGTTTTCTACGCTCAGCCTTCCTTCAATGACTATCACAGGTCTCACTTCCCTGTATTCGGTTGCCATCTTTGTCAAATATGTGTATCTTGTCTCTTCTAAACCTAATCCAGATCATATCACCTGGTTTGTAGGGAATATCATCTTCAAAGGCAAGACACTTTAACTGAAAACTGTCAACATTGAACGTGATTATCGTTTCCACTCCAAGCGGTTCTATCACAAAAATCTGTGCGCGAAGATCTCCTTGTGCTGTAACTATCTGGATATTTTCTGGTCTGATTCCAAGATATGCATCTTCTTCGAGTTCTGTCAAAGGTATGGGCAGCTGTAATCTTTGTTCTCCGACAAGAAAGTGTCGATCCGAGATCTTACAAGGGATTATGTTCATAGGTGGATTTCCTATAAATGAAGCGACAAAGATGTTGGCAGGTTCGTTGTAAATTTCTTTTGGTGAACCTATCTGTTTTATACAACCATTGTCCATTACAGCGATTTTTGTTGACAAAGCCATTGCTTCTGCTTGATCGTGTGTGACATAAACAACAGCTGTACCAAGTTCAGTGTAAAGATGTTTTAGGAAGCTCCGCGCCTCAAGTCTGAGCTTTGCATCAAGATTTGATAGAGGTTCATCAAGCAGAAAGACGGTTGGTGTCTGTATCATGGCACGAGCCAAGGCCACCCTTTGCTGTTGACCACCACTGATCTGTTGTGGATATCTGTCGAGTAGCTGACTTATTTGAAGGCTCTCGGCAACAAATCTAACCCTTTTTTCTATCTCTCCTTTGGGAATTTTTCTCACAACCAGTGGGTATGAAATATTTTCTCTTACGGTCATGTGTGGATAGAGAGCGTAGTTTTGGAATACCATGGCAACGTTCCTCTCTTTTGGAAGTTTGTATGTAACATCTTGATCTGCTATAAAAATCTTCCCGTCATCTGGTATTTCGAGTCCCGCTATGAGTCTGAGAGTGGTTGTTTTGCCACAGCCTGAAGGCCCGAGTAGTGTGAAAAAATCATGTTTTTCTATTGAAAAGCTCACATTGTTGACGGCTGTAACATCGGAGAATCTTTTGACTACATTTACAAATTCCACCCAAGGCACAGTATGACCTCCTTCAGCCCTTTATGCCTCCATAGAACGAGAAACCAAATTTCCGTTCAACAAGAAAGTACATTACTATCACAGGTGCCGTATACAGTAAAGCGTAGGCAGATATCATACCGATATCGGGTACACCGACTTCGGTGAAAAATGTGTATATAGCTATCGATACAGGATATTTGGTGTGAGTTCTCAGCAAGATGAAAGGGATCAAAAAATTGCTCCAAGATTGGGCGAAAACGAGCATGGCGATGACTATAATCCCTTTGCTGGAAAGTGGCAGGAAGATCTTAAACATGATTTGTAAGGGTGAACTACCATCAACAAGCGCGGCTTCCTCAAAAGATCTTGGAATAGAGTCAAAAAAGTCTTTCAAGATAAATATGGAGGTCGGCAACATACCACCTGCGATCGTTAGAATAACTCCAAGTTCCTTGTCTATCAGACCTAGTCTTAAATTGAGCATGAATATCGGGACCATTGCTGCCACGCCAGTGACTATACTTGAGAAAAGAACTAAGATGTACAAAAGGATATCTCTGCCTTTGAAATAGTGCCTTGAAAGGACATAGGCGGCAAAAAGCGCACAAATGGTTACAAGTAACACTACACCTACAGATATGATCACACTGTTTTTGAATGCGTTGATTGCAGTCTTGTTTTGAAAAACCCTTATGAAGTTGTTCAATGTTGGTTTTGAGATAGATATGAATAATGAAGGTCTTAAACTGAATGGTGTCACCAACAACCATAGAATAGGCGCAACGAAAAAGGCCAGAATTGGAGCAAGTATTATATAGCTTATGATTTTACTCAATCTCTTTGGATCTTTCATGTTCTTTTCCTCCGCGACAGAGTTATGTAGAAAATTGCCAACAGAAGATTTATCAGCAATACAACTGTCGATATCGCTGACCCATAGCCGATTTTGAAGTACCTGAATGCGTTTCTGTATATGTAAATTGGCAGAAGTTCAGTTTTAAACGCAGGACCTCCACCAGTCAATAGATATGGTGTGAAGACGTTGAAGGTCCAGAGAGTTATCAAGATCAAGTCCGTGAAGATATAACTCTTTATATTGGGAAGAACTATATCTTTGAACTTTCGCCAGGCCGAGGTTCCTATTATATCGGCAGTCTCAAGGTAAGAAGGCGGGATGGTCTCGAGTGCCGCAGAAAAAAGTAGCATAGAGTATGCAGTTCCTCTCCAAGTGTTGAATAACACAATGGTCAAAATGGGGTGGTTATAAAACCAGTTGACCTTCTCAAAACCAAACCAAGACAAAGTTACATTCAAGGTTCCAAAATCCTTGTCTAAAAATGCAATCCAAAGATAAGCAACTACCACTTCAGGAATGATCCAGGCGAGTATCACAATAGATTGAACAGTCGTCCTGAGTCTGCGACTCTTTCTATAAGTGAGCAATGCCAAAATCATTCCAAGACCTGCTTGACCAACTATCGCGGAACCAAAGACAAACAGAAGACTTATCCTCAAAGCATTATAGAAAAAACGATCAGAAAAGATCCTCAAGAAATTCTCAAAACCAACAAAATCAGGTTCCCTTGCCTTTATGCCAGTCAATGTTTCATTGGTCATTCCAAGTTTCAAGACCCATATGGCTGGAAAAATCAAAAAAATAGATATGAGAATCAAAGCGGGAATCAGTAACAATACAACAGCTTTCTTACCTATCAAATATTTTTTTTGCAAAATGCTCACCGTCCAGCGGGGAAGGGGGACCAGGTCCCCCTTTTAATTAAATTAAGGTTTCTCGATGACATTTTGTTTCCCGACTATGCGAGTAACCTCTGCAGCGAAGTCCTTGAGAGCTTGTTCGATAGTCATCTGTTTTGTGACGACTCTTTCGGTTAGTAGTTGTGCTTGGAATGATATTTCTGGATAAACTGGAAATGCAGGTCTGAAGGTTGTGTACTTCACTAAGGCTCTACTGGTTTCGGCTATAAATTTATCTTTGTTAACTGTCCAACATGAATCGGCAAGATCAGATCTTGGTGAAACAAACGGTTTGAGCATAAAATAGCTGAGCTGTGGCTCAACATAGAGGATCCTCTTCAAGACCTCTGCTACAAGCTTTATATTCTTCGTATTGGGGTTTACAGCAAAACCAGTACCACCAGAGATAGAAACAAACTCTGGATCGCCCGGTCTGCCTCTACCAGGCATCGCAGCCCATCCAATTCTTTCATCTCTGTCTGGAAAGCCCCATGATGGGTTGTTGGGGTTCAAAACAGATGTGTACATCCAGGTCCCCTCAACATACATTGCAATCTTCTCCTGTCTGAACAGATCGAATGTTTTTTCACGTGCACCAGGAGAAACTTGAAGCTGCGCATCGCCAAGTTTCTCGTCCACATAGATTTGTTTGTAGAAATTCAGCGTATCTCTTAGAGCACTGCTGTTCACAATCCATTTGCCACTGTCCCAATCGTAGAGATTTCCGCCGGCTCCAAGCAAAACCATGAAAAATCCCTGCATTGTCGTTGCTTCACCCATCTCAGTTCCTGCATTGATCTGCAATGGTATCACGCCAGGCAGTTTTTCCTTAATGATTCTTGCTGTTTTGATGATATCATCCCAACTCTTTGGTTGCCATGGGATTGGTATTCCTGCTTTCTTGAAAAGCTCTTTGTTGTAGTAAATCATCCTTACATCGGTAGAGGCTGGAACAAGGTAAGTCTTTCCTTTGTAGCTTCCCATGGCTTTCATTGAGTCAAAGTAATACTTCCATGCTGGTATTGATTCGAGAATGTCGTCGATTGGTCTGAGATATCCTGCTTCCACAAATTCTGGAACCCAGAAACCATCGATCCAGAGTATGTCAGCTCCTCCACCACCTTTGATATCCAGTACGATTCTAGCTTTGAAGTCTTCGTCTTTGATACCAGTTTGAATCAATTCAACTTGGATGCCGAGTTCCTTTTCAATGTCGGGAAGGAATTTTTCGAACCATTCGACAACTTGCGTGTTCTTTCCACCCTTGATAGCATTTGCGATGATCGTTACTTTCTGTGCAACTACAAAGACAGCCAATGCAAGAATGATTAATAAACAGATCCACCTTTTCACAAAAACACCTCCCCCTATGAAGTACTACTTGCACCCACAAGAGTTTCTGATAATGAGTTTTGTAGGGATGTAATGTGTCTGTTCTTCGATGTTATTCCATGCTAATAATGAAATGAGAACCGCGGCTGCTTTTTCACCAATTTTTTCAGGATACTGTCTAACAGTGGTAAGTTTTGGCTGAATGAATTCACTGAAAGGCCTGTCATCGAAACCGACAACAGCTATCTCTTCAGGTATTTTTATATTGTAGGTTTGTAGGTGTGAGATGATTTCCACTGCCAGTAGATCTGTGCAGGCAAAGATGGCGTCGAATTTCTCGACAATTTGGTGTAAGGTACTTATTTTGGATCTCTCTATTTGAAGGAGCTGTACTGTTCCCCCAAATTCATCGCAAGCCTTTTTGGCACCATGAAATCTTTCTCTAACACTACTAACCTTTATGCTTTCCCAAGATACAAAGGCGATTTTCTTATAACCATGGGCCTGTAACAGATGCTTTGTCAAATCATAGGCACCTTTTTGATTATCAGATTGAACGCTGTGGTACTGAAGACCTTCAATAGTTCTGTCGACAAAGACTAAAGGTTTTTTCTGTTTCACCAAATCAAGAAGCGTTTGGTCTGATAGTGAACACAGGTGTGGGAAAATTATGAAGCCCGCTACTTGAAGTTGGAGCAATCTGTCAAGCTTTTCTTTTTCTGAGTTTTCATCGTCGTCAGAGAATTGCACCACAGGATGAAAACCAAGTGTAGATAAATATTCTTCCAAACCTCGCAGAATTCCAACGCTGAGTACATCAGAAGCCGTGGTCAAAAAAACGCCTATCAATTTCGAAGAGACAACGGATATCTTCGGTGAAGGTTTCTGTACAAATGCACCGATTCCTTGTAGCCTGTAAATGTAGCCTTCGATAGCTAATTCATCGATGGCTTTTCTGACCGTAATTCTACTCACCTGAAACAAGTCCATTAATTCTTTTTCTGAAGGTATGCGATCTTCTGGAGAGAGTTCACCTTTCTTGATTTTTGACAGAATATATTCTTTCACTATCATGTACATGGGTTTATTCTTCATGATATCCCCCACTTATCATTACATGTTATATCATATTATTTCAAGGTTGTCAAATTATTTTTTCAAGAGTGTGCAAAGTTTATAAAAGTGTAAAGATACGGTACAGTCTCGCGAAAATAACTGCTGATAACTAATTCTTTATTCTCGTCTATACGATATTTTGTTAGTGGTTTTTTGATGTCCAAGAAATTTTTTTGGTAGAATAGCAAAAGTGGGCTCAATATCAATCAAAGGGTGTGATAAGGTGTTGCATAGTACCGATCGAAGAAACACAGACTGTGTCAAGTATGATGCTATTATTGACAAGTATGGCCAAGACATGATTCCAGCTTGGATAGCAGACATGGATTTTAAAACTGCTCCCCAGATACTCGAAGCATTCATTAAGAGGGTTGAACATGGCATCTTTGGATACACTTTTCGATCAAAACGTTATTATGGAGCAATAGCGGAATGGTACAAAAGGAGGTACAACTGCAGCATCGATCCAAAATGGATTGTTGATGGTCCTGGTGTTGTCCCGATGATTGCCATCTTGATCAACACGTTTACACAGCCAGGCGATAAGATCATAATTCAGCCGCCAGTTTATCCACCATTTTTCGCGGTAATTAAGAAGAATGAAAGGATAATAATTGAAAATAGACTTAGAAAGACACAGAATTCTTATGAAATGGATTACGATGGCTTAGAAAAGGTGATTGACGAAAGGACAAAGTTAATGATCATTTCCAATCCTCACAACCCTGTTGGTAGAGTATGGAATTATGAAGAACTAGAAAAACTCTACTCTATGGCGCTGAAATATGATTTGATCGTTGTGAGTGATGAAATACATGCCGATGTAATCTATAAACCCAACCAATTCACCTCGCTACTCAAAGTTGGTCAGAAAAATGTCGTTGTACTCAATTCTCCTGGAAAAACATTCAACATACCTGGCTTGACAAATTCTTACGGGCTGATACCAGATGAAAGGTTGAGAGTCTCTTACACCGAGACTCTTGAAAAACTTGAATTGACAACGGGGAATGTGTTCGGTATAACTGCTCTTTGTGCCGCTTATTATCATGGAGAAGAATGGTTGAACGAATTGATAGATTTTTTGCAATCCAACAGAGATTATGTCTACGACTTTGTCAAGAACAATATGCCTTTGATAGATCTCACGCTACCGCAAGGGACCTTCTTGATGTGGTTTGATTGTTCCAGACTTGGACTTGATAATCCCCACCAGTTCTTCTTACAGAATGCAAAAGTTTATTTGAATAACGGCGCAGATTTCGGTGACAAAAGTTCAGTCAGACTGAATATCGCATGCTCGAGAAAGATGCTTGAGCAGATAATGGAAAGAATGAAACAAGCTTATGATTTATTGGCCAAGAGATGAGTAACTCTGTGAAGTTTTAAGAGTTTTTGTAACGATATAATGGCGTAGCTGTATTTTCTTTATTTTGCTGGATCTCAAATGGGCAAAGGTGTTATGATTAAATCAACGCCGGCGGATGACCGCCAAAGTTTAGGAGGAATCAGCATGTTCAAAGGTACAGTCAAGTGGTTCGATTCAAAGAAAGGTTACGGTTTCATCACCAAAGAAGGTGGAGAGGACGTATTTGTACACTTCTCTGCTATCAAGAGCGATGGCTTCAAGACACTCAAGGAAGGTCAGAGAGTTCAGTTTGAAGTTCAGCAGGGAAGCAAAGGACCTCAAGCGGTCAATGTAGTTCCCATAAACTGAATCGAACACAATTGAAACGGAGCCGATTGGCTCCGTTTTTTATTCCCCTTTATCAAAGTAATGTAGCGATCATCAATGCTTTTATAGTATGTTTCCTATTTTCCGCCTCGTCCCACACACGACTCTGTTTTCCTTCAATGACATCGAATGTAACTTCTTGACCTTTTACAGCAGGCAGACAATGTAAGAAGATGGTTTCTTTCTTTCCAGTGTTCCTCATGAGTGCTTCGTTCACTTGATATGGTCTAAGCAGTCTTTCACGTTCTTGCTGTTTACTTTCCTCTCCCATTGATGCCCAAACATCCGTGTAAATTACATCGGCACCTTCAACAGCCTTTTGAGGTTCCTCTATTATCTCAATTTTGGCTTCTGTCTGCTGAGCCAAACTTAGACAAGTTTTAAGCAGGTTTTCTTCTGGTTTCAGTTCCTTTGGGGAACATATTACATAATGCATTCCCATCTTCGCACAACCTATCATAAGTGAGTTTGCCATGTTATTTCTTCCATCACCCATGAAGACAAGCTTTATATTTTTGAGTTTTCCAAAGGTTTCTTGCACAGTCATCAGGTCTGCAAGGACCTGCGTTGGATGGTATACGTCTGTCAAGCCATTGTAGACTGGAACGCCCGAATACCTTGCCAGTGCTTCGACCGTCTCTTGTTTGTAACCGCGAAACATTATCGCGTCGACCATCCGTCCAAGTACCCTTGCTGTGTCTTCTATCGATTCCTTTGCTCCTAACTGAATGTCTTGAATCGATAAGAAGATCGGATGTCCGCCCTCCTCAGCAAAGGCAGTTTCAAAAGCGAGTCTCGTTCTTGTGGATCGCTTTTCAAAGATCATAGCCAGTGTTTTACCGAGGAATCGTCTGTGAGTAACCTTTGCTCTACTTTCCCTTTTTACTTGCGCCGAAAGATCGAGCAAGAAGTTGATCTCCTCGGGTGTGTACTCAAGCAATGTCAGCAAAGATCTTCCTGTTAAGTTAACTGCCATGCGCTTACCTCCCTTATTCATGGAATATTGCTATCTCATTCAGTGGTTTTCTTGGGCGATCTCTCCTTGGTTCTGCAGCGTAACCAAGGGGAATCATTGCAACACACCTGTGCCCGACTGGCAATTGTAGAATTTCCCCTGCTTTCTTTTCATCGAAGGCACCTACCCAGCAGGTGTCAAGCCCGAAATTTCTGGCGATGAGCATGATGTGAGTAACAAGTGCTGCAGTATCTTGAATACAATATAAATTTCTACCTCTCTCACCATATCTAGATGCACTTTCCTCTGGTACTGCTATGATGCATATTACCCAAGGAGCTTCCATCAAAAACAGTTGTCCACCGGCAGCATCACTCAAATGCTTTCTCAAAGTGGCGTTATGTACAGCGTGAATCCTCCATGGTTGTTTATTTCCGGCGCTTGGAGCGTTCAAAGCAAGTTGCAAGATCTCTGCAACAACATTTTTAGGTACATCGGTGGATTCGTAACGTCGTATACTCCTTCTCGTTTTAATCGCTTCAAGCAATTCCAAAGACCTCACCCCCTCAGATTTTGAGTATTTCATCAACCCTTGGACCGGTAGAAATGTGGGAAAACTTGACACCGATTTCCTTTTCGATCTTTGTCACAAATCTTTCAAATTCCTTCGACTCCAAAGATTTCCAACCGTCGAAGATCTCATAAATTGGTTCTGCTTGGTCCACAAGTTCAAGATTATCCAAGCTTTCAAGGACCTTTCCTTTGAACTTGTATGCTACACAAACTGGCACTTTATCATAACCTGAAAGAATATCAGCCTTTGTCAAAATGAGCGAGTTGCACCCACTCAATTCAACGGCATATCTTAACAAAACAAGATCAAGCCAGCCGCATCTTCTTGGCCTGCCTGTCGTGGCGCCGTATTCACCACCAAGTTTGCGAAGTTTCTCCCCTTCTTCACCCTTCAACTCCGTAGGAAACGGTCCTTCCCCCACTCTTGTAGTATATGCTTTCATAACACCAAAGACTTGGTCCAACTGAACTGGGTAGCCAAATCCCGATTGTATACCAGTACTTGAGCAATTTGTTGAGGTTACATACGGATAAGTGCCTACATCTACATCGAGTAGCACTCCTTGAGTTCCCTCGAATAAAAGATCTTTGTCTTTCAAGGTTCTCACGGCTTGGACGGTATCTATAAGAAGATCTCGAGTTTTATTGTATTTCGCAATCAGTTCATCCAAGATCCTTTCAACGTCGATACTTGTTTGCCAAATATGAGATAGCTCTTGTATGAAGTATCTTGTCTTAGAAGTATTTTCAAGATCTTGTATTCTCAAACCGCACCTAAGAGCTCTGTTTGCATAAGACAAACCTATGCCCCTTCTGGTTGTACCTATAGCATTCAGACGTGACTTGTCTATCTTCTCATCAAGCTCCTTGTATACAGGAAGTACAACATGAGCTTGTTTTGAAATTCGCAGCAAAGATCTTGCATGTGGTAGGAGTTTATCGATTTGATCGATTTCTTCAATTAGTACATCAAAGTCTACAACAACACCTGGGCCAATGTACATCATTTTTTGTTTTTTCACATCGGCAGACGGCAAAAGATGGTGCACGATTTTAAAGTCTCCATAATCCACGGTGTGTCCCGCATTGCTCCCCCCAGAGTACCTGACTACGCAATCGTAGTTTCTTGAAAGGTATGTAACGATCTTTCCTTTTCCCTCGTCGCCCCATTGAAGTCCTATTACTGCTGTCTTCATTGAATGCACTCTCCTTCAAATCTTTTGTAGATTTCATCAACATATTTCAAGTAATAACTTGGATCAAAAATAGACTCTATTTCTCCATCTGTCAAAATTTTTAGATTCTCTTTCGCAAGGTTCTTGAGATCTTCCTTGGTCTGCCAACATTTGAACGATAGAGATTGAACAATATCGTAGGCTTCACTTCGGGGAAGTCCTTTATCAATAAGGGCTAACATCAACCTTTGGGAGTAGATCAGACCATGAGTTATTTCGATATTCTTGATCATGTTGTCTTTGTACACCACAAGATTTTCAAGCAGGTATTTGGATTTGACTAACATGTAGTACAGTGTCTGGGTCGCATCGGGCAAGATATACCTTTCAGCTGATGAATGTGAGATATCTCTTTCGTGCCATAGTATATTGTTCTCAATCGCAGCTGGAACAAAAGATCTCATCATTCTTGAGAGACCACATAATCTTTCACAAAGAATTGGGTTCTGTTTGTGTGGCATCGCGCTGGAACCTTTCTGCCCTTCTTTGAATGGTTCCTGAACTTCGAGTACCTCTGTTTTCTGCAAGTGCCTGATCTCTGTTGCTATTCGTTCGATTCCACTGGCTATCAGTGCCAGTGTCATGACAAAAAATGCGTGATGATCCCTATTGACAATCTGACTCGATACTGGAGTTGGTTTTAAACCAAGTTTTTCCAATGAAAGTTTCTCTACCTTTGGTGGAACATTTGCGTAATTACCGACAGCACCACTTATTTTACCAAATCTGATTTGCTCTCCTGCAAAGATCAATCTTTCGTAGTTTCTCTTTGATTCCGCATACCAATTTAGAACTTTCAAACCAAAAACAGTCGGTTCTGCGTGAACACCATGCGTCCTACCTATTGTTAAGGTCTGTTTATGCTCTAAAGCGAGTTTCCACAAAACTTTGAGTAGTTCTTTCATTTGTTCTATGAGGAGATTGCAAGCTTCCACAAGCGTCAAGGAGAGTGCAGTATCTATAACATCGGAGGAAGTCAAACCATAATGGAAGAACCTGGCTTCGGGTCCCATTTTGCTCGTCGCCATCTTCACAAAGGCTATCACTTCGTGATCTGTCTGTTTTTCGTATTCGTTGAAGAGTTTTAGGTCTATCACTGAATTTTGCTTCGCCAGACTCGTTGTTCCTTGGGGTATCATTCCAAGTTCTTCATAGGCTTCCATCACAGCTAATTCAACCTTCAGCCACCTTTCAAGATTCGTCTTTTGATCCCACAGTTCTTTCATCGGTGAGAGGGCATACCTTTCTACCACAGGACTTCCTCCTTTCAAACAAGTCTCGTAAGCCTATCAAGGCAACTGCCAAAAAGATGATCCATGATTTGTCAGATAATTTTGTTCTTACCACTTCAAAGAGTCCTAGGGCTGTGCAACTCCAAAATGCAATCCAAGCCGCATACCAAAAATTCGTGGTGTAAGATAGGTCATACAAGATGCTAACAGTTAGGGCGGCGTAGAATGAACCTAATGAAATAGTATCAACACCTCTGAGCCTAGGTAGTATCATCACTGCGATCGTCAAAATCAGTGTGACTGTGTGCAATGTATCAGACTTTCTGGATTTTCTTATGACAAAATAGATCGATGTGGGAATGACAAAGATGGCAAAGATCAATATGCTGTACATGTCAAATTTCAGTAAATAAAACAAAATCAAAGCAGCTATGGAGAACAACAATTTTGCCATAATATCACATCTTTTCTGGTGCGCTTACGCCCAGCAATGTCAAGCCTTTTCTGAGGACAATCATTGTTGCATAGGACAGGTTAAGACGCGCATTAGAGAGTTCGGGATTTTCTTGATCGACTATAAGACATTTGGTGTAGAAGGTGTGAAAATCATAGGCAAGTTGCTCAAGATACTGAGTTAATTTACTCGGTGATAAAGTTCGTACAACATCCCTGAGGGCATCTTCAAAGGCATCTATTCTCTTTATCAGATCGAGTTCTGATTTTTGGGTGAGAAGTTCTATGTTTTCACCTTTTTTGAATTCAACTGATTTGATTTTTGCCTGTTCAAAAAGACTACAGATTCTAGCATGAGCATACTGAACATAGTACACAGGATTGTCTGAGGATCTTTCTTTTGCAAGGTTCAGATCGAAGATCATATGGGTATTCGGATCGATCATCGCAAAGAAGTATCGTGTAGCATCGACTCCGACTTCTTCGCGAAGTTCTTGTAAAGTGACAAATTCACCGGCTCTTGTAGACATCCTCACTATTTCATCGCCACGCTTGAGTGTCACGAACTGGTGTAGGATTACGTTAAAAAATTCATCATGTACACCAAGGGCTTTCATGGCCGCCATCATTCTTGGAATGTGGCCATGATGGTCACTGCCCCATATGTCGTAAACCTTCCAGAAACCTCTTTTGTACTTGTTATAGTGGTAAGCGATATCTGTTAGAAAATATGTGAGAGTTCCATCTTTCTTTATCAGTACCTTATCATCTTCGTCTACAAATTCAGAAACCTTGAGCCACAAAGCACCATCTTTCCAGTAGGTGTAACCTTTTTCCTCAAGGATGCTCAGAACCTGCTTGACTGTTCCATCCTCTACCAAAGATTTTTCAGAGAAATAAACATCGAAGGAACAACCAAGCTCGGAAAGATCTCTTTTCATGTCTTGAAGAATACTCTCGACAGCATATTGTTCAAAAAAATGAGCGACATTATCGTCCCATCTATCTTTATAACTATCTGCTTGCTCTTGTACCAGTTTTTTAGCGATATCTATCAAATATTGGCCGCGATAACCATCCTCCGGAATCTGAAGATCCTCCTCACCAAGAAGTTGATTATATCTAACCCAGAGTGATCTTCCAAGTAGCTTTATCTGTCTTCCGGCATCGTTTATATACATCTCCCTTGTCACTTGATAACCGAGTTCTGTGAAAACATTTGATAATACATCACCTATGACAAGCTGTCTTCCGTGGCCAACGGTGAAGGGTCCTGTTGGATTGGCACTGCCGTATTCGAATTGTATTTTTTCCGATCCAATTTTGTTCAAAGGATAGTTATCAGAGTCTATTATCCTTGACAAGACTTTCAACAGTGCCGATTTCCTCACGACAAAATTTATAAAACCTGGCTTGGCAATCTCAATTGACTCAAATAGCTCGCTATCGCCTAAATCTTTTTTCAGTTCTTGTGCCAATTGCATGGGGGGCTTTTTGGCATACTTAGCTCCCACCAATGCAACGTTCGTAGCGAAATCTCCGTAGCCTTCTGGTGCGATGTCGACCTCGAAGTTGTAACTCTCATTGACGATTTTTTCAACAGCTTTCACAAGTTCAGCTTTCAAAAGTTCTCTGAGCAAGATGATCACCTCACATTGCGCCGTTACGGTTCATTTTGTTTGTGACACTCGTTATTATCTCAAGGTCACTACCTGGATTGTCTACAATAATTGTATAGAACAGCTCAGCCTTTCTTTGAAAACCAAATTTCTTTTTTCCGTTCACTTTTTCCACAACGGGCCTCCAAGAACCGCAGTTTATATAAAATTTGTTTTGCCCATCGTGGGGAATTATCCTAAGACAATTGTGGTGAATGTGTCCAAAGATAACACCGTTGAGTTCATCTATTTCTATGGCCTTATCACAGTAACCGAGAAGATCCTCTTTGGTTAATACTTTATTACCAACTAGAAGTGCCTTTGCCGTTTTATACAAGTAGTCTGTCTTTCTAAAGTTTCTGATCTTCATAGTCATCCTGACTAAGAGCGAACCAAATTTCATCCCACCAACCCTGTTGAGAAAAACTCTGGAAAAACAGTGCATCACTGGAAAGTTCTTCTTCATCCAGAATTTTGCTTCCGACGTTCTCATCATGTTCAGGAAAGTACTGATCCATAGTTCGAGTATGTCAACACCTAAATCGTAGACTTCAACGGCTCTGTCAAACCAGTGAAAGACATCTAGAATAGGTCTCACATTGTCGTAATCGCGTGTCACTTCGATTGGTGCAAAGGTTTGTATGTATTCATCGAAGTGAAACATCATGTACCTTGCTATGTAATCACCAAGCGGGGGCACGAGTGAGCCATTCTTCTTATCATATCCAAACTTATTGATTATATCGAATTGATTACCGTGTATCGCGAGTATACCAATGTCTGGGTTGTAATAGTAGGGTATTACTTCAACGTTCAATAATTCAGCTAATCTTTCACGCAAAGATTTATTTGACAGTAGATAGTAGTCATGATTTCCTACAATATAGAAAATCTTGTGACTTTTTGCAAATTCTCTGAAAGCTTCAAAAACAATGGGATGTCTTCTAGCAATATCATCTATAACAGATCCGTCCAGTTGTGTGCCAAGCTCATAAAATGGTACCAATCCTATGTCTTTCACAGCTCGACTCTCAAGTATCTCAAACCCATCTCCTACAATAACAATTTCAGCATCGGAATGCTGCGAAAAATCAGCTATCAAATTTGAAAGTTCAGCATCGAATTCAAAATCATCCTTTGCAGAGCCATCGCCAATGTGTAGATCGCTCAGAAAGAGTCTCTTCACTTTTACTACCTCGCAAGTGTCATGATTGGTACGAGAGATACCTCTCTTTTGTCAATTGATTATACAACGTGTTTAAATACTAAGTGTTGATGAATCTGAACAGATTTTTAGAAAGAATTAATCTATATCATGACCTTGTAGTAAAATAATTCTGAGACTTTTAGATCCATTGTTGTGAGTGATGGTACCTTGAATAAGCCGTCTAGTCTAATTAGGCACTTGCTTAGATATGCTTGGTTTTTGGTTTTTATCCTTGCTTTCTCTATAATGATATCTGTTCTTACCTTCGAAAACTATTATCGCTCGAGGGTATCGAATGTTTTTTGCTCTTCTACCTTCAAAGCTGTGACTTGGTCTTTGAATAATTGGACCGATGTTCTTAATGCATTATATAAATTAGACTTTTATTCCTTGAAACAAGCTCTCGATAAACTCTATCTTTTCTTTGAGAGAGAACCAAATCGTACAGATGAAGAGATCAATGAAGAGCTTTCGAGAGTTTTTCAAGAAAATGTTCAATCAGCGAACTGGTATTTGATAAATCCACTTGGGATAATTGAAAGAACTGATTATGCAACAGATATGGGACTTGATCTGTCAAAGAAACCTGATTATTGGAAAAGGCTGGTGTCTTTGAAAGCTTCTGAAAAGCACTTTGACCCAATAACCTATGAGGTTCGCACGGGTAAACCAAGATTTTATTCCTATGTTAAATTGGCCAATGGTTACCTCTTTGAACTGGGTTTTTCTATACCGACAGAACAATTCAACAGATTGTTAGAACTGTTGCAAAATCTGAAGAGACAGTTTGTGCTCATAAAGGATATATCGATCTATAATGAAAGCCTCGCACCTATCTTACCTAATTTTAAGATTACAGAAGAAGATAAAAAATACCTTTCAAAGATCGATGGTCAATCCTTTGCAACTCGTAGCAATGGCAGATGGGAACATATCATTTACGGTAGGTGGATTCCGAGCGGTTTTCCAATGGGTTTTGATATTAAGATCCATCTAGATCTTTCGGTACTATCAGGCTTCAAGAGACAGTCGCTGTGGATTTTGAACACCACAATATTCGTTATAGCAGCAGTCTCCTTGTTGATAATTTACCTTGGAACCAAAAAAATAAACTACCTGATCGATGAAGTTGTGGATCATATTACTGGTTCATCCCACAGTTCGAAAAAAACAGGGGTACGTGAAATTGATCTTTTGATAGATAAATATGACGAGCTTGTGAAAGAACTTAATGAAGAATTGAGGCTAAAAGATGAATTTAATCGAATTCTTTCGCAGAGTATAGAAGAGCGTGATGAACTGCAGCGAAAACTTGAAAAGCTTGCCTTGATAGATGAGCTAACAGGTGTATATAACAGAAGAGCTGTCATCGGTTTTCTGTCCGATTACCTCAAAAACACAGTCTCAAAGCTCAGTTTATGCTATTTTGATGTGGATCATCTGAAGATGGTAAATGACAATCTGGGTCATCTATGCGGTGATTATCTTTTGAAGCATGTAACTAACGTGGTCAAGGAACATCTGAGAAGGACCGATCTTGTTGCGAGGTTCGGTGGCGATGAATTTCTCATTATTTTTCCTCATACCTCCCAAGAGCAAGCGCAGTTTGTAATGGACAGGATAATTCAGAATTTACAAAGATCAAAACCAGAATGTCTTAAGAACTTAGAGGTTTCAATAAGTTATGGTTTGATTGAGATTAATCCAGGTGAAAAAGCAAATATTGACCAAATCATAAAGTTAGTAGATGAAAAGATGTATAGACACAAAAAGGAAAAGCAGGGGTAAAATCCCCCGCTCAGATTCTAAATTTAGCTAATGTTTCAACCAATTTCCTTGACATCTCCATAAGTTGTTCGCTTGCTTTATTAACTTTTTGCGCGCCATTTGCTTGTTCTTTTACTAATTCCATCATCTGTTCAATTTGTTGTACGATACTTGTGACAGCCTTGGTCGCGTTATCCATGGCGCTTGCCATTTCTTGTGCGGCTGCACTCTGTTCTTGTGCACTAGCAGCCGTTGACTCAACCATACTTCCCATAGACTCCACTTCAGAAAGAATATCTTTCAAGCGCTTGCCTACAACAAGTGCTTGACCACTGGCTTCATCTACAACCTTCGCCGTTTGGTTGGTCTGTTCATCGGCATCCTTTGCACTTTGCTGGATTTTTCTCAATATATTCGCGATATTCTCGGTGGCTGATTTACTTTGTTCTGCGAGCTTTCTTATCTCATCTGCAACAACTGCAAATCCTCTACCAGCCTCCCCTGCCCTGGCCGCTTCAATAGCTGCATTCAAGGCCAGTAGGTTTGTTTGCTCGGCTATAGAGTTTATAGTTTCAACGATTGTTGCGATGTTCTTAGCGTCTTCCGTTAAGCCTCCAACAGTTTTAGTTGTAAGATCAGCTCTTTCTTTTGCTCTTGTTACTATCTCGATGATCTTCTCTATGGCTTTCTCACCTTCTTTTGCAGAATCTGTGACTCTTTGTCCTTTCTCGCTTAGCTGTTGAGTAGATTTTGAAACATTTTGAGCACTCGCCGCAACTTCTTCAACACCAGAACTGACCTGCTCTATTGAAGCAGAGGCATTCTGTACGTTTTTGTTTATTTCCTCGGCTCTCAATGTAAGCTTGTTGGCTATATCGCTACTTTGTTGCGCAATTTGCTCAAGTTCTTTGGAAAAGCTATCTATCGTATCAGAAGAGTCCTTTACTGATTTCATCGATTCTCTCAGAGATGCTGCCATTGAATTGAGTGCATCTGCCATATGGGCTATCTCGTCTTTGCCCTTTGCCTGGAACTGTGTTGTTAGATCGCCACCACCAAACTGTCCTACACCTTTTGCCAAAATCTTTATTGGTTTGGCGATTGTATTTCCCACTATGAATGAAACCAGCACCACTATGCCTATGATGACGGCTATGACGGTGATCATAATCCTCAACAATGTATTTGCGCGAGCCATCAAATCGCTTTCAGGGATCGACATGCCAAGTGTCCAGCCTGGGCTTGACTTTATGGGCGTGAAGAAGATGAATGCTTTACTTTTATCAGGTAAAGTGATCAAACCTGAACCTGATTGCCCTTGAACCATCTTTTTGCCCAGTTCTTCAAGACCGATGTATCCTTGCTTTGAACTCTCGAGTAAATTCATTCTGAGTACTTTATCTTTATCTGGGTGAGCAAGTACAAGGCCCGTTCCGTCTACAATCCATCCATAACCGACCTGTCCCATCTTTATTTGTGAGGTCATATCACTCAACTTGTTCAGCGAAACAGTGCCACCAAAGACACCAGCAACATTGCCATAGCTGTCAACAACTCTATGTGCGATCATAAAAACGCTGTTTTTGGTCAAGGGAGATTGATGAATTTCACCTATGAAAACCGGCTGGTTTTGCCCAACGATCTTTTTGAAGAATTCTCTGTTTATTGCATCAAATGAAACTATATTTGCGCTGTCTGTTTCCCACATTTGTCCCTTGTAGTCACAGACAAAATATGTATCAAACACCTCTTTCCTATCCTTGAGCTTTTCAGATAGTTGCTGTGCAACCCAGTATGTTGCCGTCACAAGAAAGTCCATCGTACTGCTTTGAGCTATGGCTTTCAGTTCAAGGGATCTACCGTTGACCCACTCGCTCACCATTGCTGCATTGCCACGCACCACTTCACCACTCAGTTCTTTTGTGAGGGGAAGGACTGTATTTCGTGTTTGAAGATAAATAAAGATTCCTAAAATAATGAGCAGTGTAATCGTAGTTGCCAAGAACCAAAAAAGTATTCTTGATCGTACAGATTTCATTCCATAATCCCTCCTTTGAATACTGAGTCATTAGATTTACGCAACAATTCTACCATGATTTACATGAGCACTATTATAGCCAAAAGTTCAAGATTTTGTTGCGATGTATTTTCGATAGAATGGGTTTCACCAGGTGCTGTGAAACAAATATCGCCAGTTTGGACGGGCGCTACATTACCGTTATCGTTGAAAAGACCATTCCCAGATAATACATAGAAGATTTCAAACTCATTTTCGTGTTTGTGTAATCCAATGGATGATCCTGGCTTAACAGACAACTTCGCAAACAGTCTTGCTTTACCAAAGAGAGATTGTTTTTCGATTAAATGAACTATATCAACTTCACCTTTGCCGTTACGCATGTTAATAACTTTCTCCCTGCGCATCGAATCTGGATTTATCAGCATATCTTCACCCCCGTTTTTTCTATAGAGTATAAGGGACACATCATAAGAGTAGGCAGGATATGATCAAAAGACGGAAAAAGATCTGTCGATTCGTTTTATTCTCCGATGCTGTTGTAAATATTATACTATAGGCCTCAGTGTGTTCAAAAACTGTTATAATACCGTGTTTTATCTTTAGATTTAGCACATAAGGTACTTACCCATATGAAATACTGAAAAAGGTTGCTAGGTGTGACAATGAGTAAAAGTACTTTAGCATCGATAGTAGAACTTGAAAAGGTTATAAACGTATGGTATCATACATAATGCGATGGCGGTGTAGCTCAGATGGTCAGAGCGAGTGATTCATAATCACTATGTCGTGGGTTCGAATCCCACCGCCGCCACCAAAGAGTTTCCAAATCGAAGTAGATAGTTTCAGTAGTAATGGTGAGGGCATTTTTGTGCCCTTTTTTGTTGTTGCAAAGTGTTCCTGGTAAAATCACTCTTTGGGGGTGAACGACTTGTGTAAATATATAGTTTTCTTTTTTAGCTTTCTTTATCTTTTTTGTTTTGCTCTCGAAGTGAAAGTCCCGGTCTTTGACAAAAGTAATTCTGTATGCAAGATTTACTCCTATGATCATGGTGATAAGAAAGAGATCACAATTGTTTTTTGGGACGAGGATCATCCTAACCCCTTTGTGGATCTTGTCTATGATATTTACCGTTTTTTCAAATGGGGTAGATTCTATGATGTTGAGACATTTTTTGTTTTGAAAGACTACATCTTATTTGAAGATGATTATTGTGATTCACACTCCTATTATCAGTTAGAAGGTTTGCACAACAGTGCAAAGATTCCTATCGATGATTTCGAAAGGACTGATAACGGTTTGACTATTTATGTAAGCACATGGAACCACATGTTTTCCAACAGAGCTTTGGCTAATACTGAATACATGTCCTTTACGGTAAAGGGATTTAGTGGAACAAGAAAAGATGTTGAAAAAATCTACAGTTGGAGAGAAAATATTCGCTTGAAAATGAGCGTGATTTTATCTTTCGTAATGATCTTTTTGGCAGCGCTAACAATATCTCTAAAGAACAAACAAAGAGACATTACAGTAATAAAGGCCCTTACAACATTTTGTGCGGTCTTGATAGCTTTTTTGAACTCCAATGGCGTCGAATGGTTCATTGCTTTTGGATTGGTTTTTGGTGCGTCAGGTGATATATTTTTGGAAAAACCTGAAAAATTCATCTATGGTATGGGTTCATTTTTGATCGGTCATTTGTTTTATTCTGTTGGTTTTGGGCTCAAATTTACTGTTTTTCCCTTTTGGAATTTGGTTATCGTCTTTTTGGTGCTGCTCACTCTGTATTTTACAGTACTACATAGACACCTTGGGGCTATGAAGTTTCCAATATTTGTATATCTCATAGCAATAGGGGTAATGTTCGGTTTCTCATTTTCTCCTCTGTATAAGAATCTCTATTATCTAAGATTTCTATTGCCCTTAGCTGGAGGATTGTTCGTGTTTTCTGATTTTCTTATCGCAGTTGATAGGTTTGTAAAAAGAGTGCCAGCTCGTCATCTGTTAATTCTTGGAACATATTTCACGTCTCAGCTTATCATCTCTTTGTCAACAATCTTTTGAAGATCAAGAAAGAGATCATCTTTGTGATAATAGTGAAACGATTCACGAAAAATCTTTTTACAGTCGGTCTTTTTATTCTGTAAGGTTATATCATACTTTCTAGAAAGAATATATCTTGAAAACAGATTGATGCCTTGTATTTTGACTATCATTTATGACAACCAGCAACCTTACAATAGATTAACACCTTCTCGCGAGACTGGGGTTAGCAAGCCCCAGTTTTTTCAAAGGTTAGTGGTAAAATTTACAGGGGCTTGGAATGAGAAAGCTTACCTTGCTGTTTTTACTATTTCTCGTACTGGCTTATGGTTTTCAAGTAGAAGTGGTTGATATCCGTTTTTCTCCAAGGGGTGGATGCACACAAGCCGTTGTCCAAAAGATAGATGAAGCGCAAAGAGAGATCAAGATCATGATCTATTCCTTCACTTCGGAGCCCATTGCCAGTGCTCTATTAAGAGCACCTAGTAGAGGTGTTGGTGATAATCATAGACGAAGCTAATGATAGATCTCGATATTCACAAACACTGTTTTTGAAACAAAATGGAATAATAGTTCATGTTGATGGCAAAGAGAAGATCCATCACAATAAGGTGATCATAATAGATCAAGAAGTAGTTATCGCAGGCTCATTCAATTTCTCAAAGGCGGCAGAATTTTCAAATGCCGAAAATTTGATAATAATCAGGTCGGTTGAACTTGCAAGGATCTACCTTGAAAATTACGAAACACATAAAAGTCATTCATATTCGCTTGAGGAAGAACCTAAAGAATACCAACCTCAAGAGACTTTAGAGGGCACATCAACGCAAGATTTACCTGTGAGCACGGTTAAGTAGCAATCTGTTGTGATAAGTCTTCTGAAACTGGTTTATATTGTTTAAGAAACCTATTGTTTATCAGCGACCACAGTGATAATGATTTGGGAACATAGTTTGTGACTCTTTATCTACTTCCACTGTGGAACTGATCTTTCTGAAACATAGGCCAAGACCGGTCTGCCTCCTGTAGTTCATCACTGAGGGCTTTAATTACATATGATACCCTTCCGTGTTGACAAAAAAGATCTTTCCGTTATAAAGAGCTGGGTTAGCTTCCACATACTCTTTTAGTTCTACGGAAATGTCGTGATTTTGTGGATTTACAGCCACTAACTGAGTGCCGCGACATAGAGAATACCATTTTCAGCGATTAGACAGGATAGATGAAGAGGACCGAGACCTGTTTTTTTCAGTAGAAACCCTGCTGAGATTTGAATGCGTAGAGTGTTCCTGAGTCGTCACCCATAGAGAACACCATCTTTTGATAACATAGGATTTGCATAACTTTGACTGGTGAGTGTGTAATACCTTCAGGTGTATTCACAGAACCTGGGTCCAAGGCCCACATTGTTCTTCCACTTATGAAAATGGTGCCGCCTGGATGGATTGCAAAACCACCTTGAAAAGATTCATAATCTGAAATCAGTATCTTCATATCAAAGTCAGAGAGCGTATCTTAACAACCTTGCCACCTTCAATCGCGAAATATAGATTTCCATCATAGATCGCTGAGGCAGCGCGAATCGAAAAACCGACCTGCTTGATTACAGATATTTCTGAAAGACTGGATTTTTTGACTTTTATGACTTTCCCATCGGTATCTATTATGTACAAGTAATCTTCGTAAATCACAGGCGGCGAGTACAAACGCGGATATAAGGAAGATTCTGAGACTTGGTAACTTTCTTTATCTGGATAGACGTGAATTTTACCATCCTTGCTAACAAAGTAGACCTTACCTGTCTAAGGACCAACAACAGAAGAGCTCCATATAGCCTCTGTGGTAACAGTATTTACGATTTCAGAATCATCACTATCTATGACCAAATAACCGACACTTGAACCGATGTACAGTTTATCATCAATACCTATTGCTGATGAATACACAGGTCCATTGAGTTTTAATTTTTCAGGATGATCATCCCTTGATATTTTCTAATGAATACCAACTCTGCAAATGAAAGCAGACCAATATCTGTAGAATCGTTTTCTTGAACTTATTTATAAATCCTTTCGCTGAATCCGTTCTGAAAATTCACTGAAAATGAGGCAAGATAAGTCAGTGAAGATCCTGTTATGGGTTATTCTTACCTTACCTTCTGTTGCAAATGTTGTAAAGGATTGATCTCCGTATTGTAAAGAAGGTGCGTCAAAAGTAGATCGTTCTGTACAATAACAATTGTTATTCTTTACTAGGGGTTGTTACAGATGAGAAGTTCAGGATTACTATTCAAGGTGTTTTTCACTTTCTTGAAGATATCGACCTTTACACTTGGTGGAGGCTATGCGATGGTCCCAGTGATGCAGTGGGAAGCAAAGAGACTTGGTTGGCTCAGTGAAGACGAATTTTACAAGGACCTATCGCTCGCTCAATCGATACCAGGTCCGATAGCTTTTACTACTGCCGTAATGGTTGGTAAGAGAGTGGCAGGCTTCTTGGGGGCCCTTTTGGCAGGACTGGCAATTGTTGTACCACCGTTCTTTGCTATCGTAACTGTCGCGAACTTAATTAAGCCCTTCGCGGGTAACATTTACGTTCGAGGCTTCTTGAAAGGTTGTTATGCTGCCGTTATAGGGCTTGTTTTCAATGTCCTTTATGGTCTTTTGAAGCGTCAAAGATGGGATATTTTCAGATTTGGAATAATTTCAGCAGGTGTTGTGCTTCTTATTTTTAACTCCTCTTTACTCATTGTAGTCTTTCTTGGCGTTGTCGGTATTTTGTATCTGAAAGGAGAAAAGATGAGATGTTCCTGAGTCTTTTAATGATCTTTTTTAAGGTAGGCTTTTTTGCTTTCGGTGGTGGCTGGGCTATCGTGGGAATTTTGAGAAATGAAATTATATCAAAAGACATTCTTTCTGCTGAAGAATTCACGGAATTATTATCGGTTGCGCAGATCACGCCAGGACCTGTTGCCATCAATCTTGCCACCTATACTGGTTACAAATATTTCGGCTTTTTGGGAGCCATCATGAATACCTTTGTTTTTTTACTTGCTCCTTTATTGATAATCTCGGCTCTGTTCTTATTAGCAAGGCGAGTCAGAGTTGACAAAGAAAGATGGTCTGGAGCACTTACAGGTATCACTACAGTGATGGTTACTGTAACCATATATTCTTTGTTTGTACCAAATATAAGAGATCTTTTAATGGTTTCGATCGCTGTTGGTGTTTTTCTTTGCATCTGGAAGTATAAGATTCATCCTCTCATCTTGATCTTTTTGAGTGGATTCATAGGTGCAGTATTCTATGGATTGCTTTGACATTGTTATGCGATGTTAAACCAACAAGCAGGATCTCTTCTTCCCCTTAAAGAAAACGGTAAGGAGGTGAGCACCGACGAAAACTCACACCAATGGTAACGATTGGTGTTTTCTCTTTAATCTACCTTGTATGCTTGGTATAAATACTGGTAGAATCATGCATGCCTTTAGTCGTTGGAAACCAGCTTTTTTAGCCATTGGTATCAAGTTCTTAATTTACTCCTCTGATCGTCTGGCTACTTGGCTATCTGGTTTTGCGCAACTATCCTGATATTTGGGTCGGGCTTGATACTCTAACTTGTAACTCCCTCCATCGGCTGCCTTGTCTTTACCAATTTGGAAAAAGTTGATGTCGAACTGGGTATTACCCTTCTGTTATGGTGCTACTCGCGGGCACTGTGTTTCAGATTCAAGGCAAGGATATCCTACTTGGTTTTTCTTAGTTGAGCTGAGATCTAGCAGATCGTTGTACAACGTTACGCTAGAAATGTTTTCCTCTGAGCGTATAATTTTTCATTGAATTTGCATTTTCACCTTGATTGGAAAAATCCATATTAGTGTTGTCCCATGAATTGTCCTTTAATCTTCCCATACTTTGCTCTGTTTTTCTTTTGACCGTGCTAAAATGAGGGTGAAAATAAAAGATTAAAAACATTTTTGTAACGTTTTTAAAGTGTAGTATACACTGTATGATCAGTAAAGGACGAAAATAGGAGGTGTTATCAATGACAAAGGAAAACTGGCAAAGACTACCGGGTTGTCATCAAAAAGCCGATAACCTTGATATTATACTTGTCTGTGACGGTGCTGCTTCTGTTGGCCAAGTCGGTCACGAGGTAGGTGTAAAGCTTACAAAGGTCATGCCTCAAGAGTTTAGACTGTGCTGCCTTGCCGCAATTGCTGCGGGATCGAAACTGCACCTTGAGCTCGCGCAGAAGGCGAAGAAACTTATTGCTATCAACGGTTGTGGGAATAAGTGTGTTACTAAGATACTTGAGCAACGTGGTATGAAGCCAACTTATGAATTCAATATCGTTGAAGAGGATGTGGAAAAGGTTCCGACTCTTGATTTTGACGAGGCGGATGTAGACAGGATTGCCACAAAAATAGCACAGACGATCGCTAAAGGCTAAATTGAGGTTGTACTTTTTTCAGTGGAAAGTAGGAAGTCTAAAGAGATCAAGGAGGAAGGTTGACGAAGCTAAAAATTGTTTTGAATGGAGACCTACAAACGTGCTTTTGCAGATAATCGGCAAAGGCTGTCTACAACGTTGTCAAAAGTTGGCTCAGTGAGAATCATGAAGTTGAGGTTATTGACAAAAGCGAGGTCGAGCGGAGACAGGATGAACTTAGTCAGATTGACGAACGGTATTTGGAGAAAATATCCTTTCATCTGGTTTATGTGAATGAGATTCTTGTGGTTGTGAACTACATTTTGGACAGAGAATCTCTGATCATGATTGGTGTAGATGCTTCAAGATATGATATCACCAAAGAAGATATCATGGGAATAAGGATAAAACTTTGATTCAACTCCTTTTCTTCTCGCTACATTTGAAGCTCTCCAAACTATCTGAAACCAAATATCACTTCTCTTTCAACAGAGGTTACAATCCCGTTTGCTTTTCTGATGAATTGGACGAGAAGCAGTTACTCTCTTTACTTGAATATCTTGGCAAAACAATCGTTGTGAAAGAGGAGGCCCTTGAGGCGCACGCTGTTGTTTCTGCTACGTTGACTACTTTTTTCTGGTTTCTATGGGATGAAGTGAGCAAAATAGGTATTGAGTTTGGTCTAAAGAGAGCGAGGTGAAGGATATCTGTACCGACCGCAGTTGATCTATCTTGAGTACGGTGTGGGTGCCTATAACTTTATTCTTGCAAGGCCACCGAAAAATTGTGAAGAGGAAATGAGGAATGTCTGCAAAAAAGACTAAAAGGGGCGTTTGAAAAATTAAAAAGATGAGATTTAATCAATCCAGATTTGATGTATAATAGAGCTAACAAAGGGGGGATTGTGGTGAAAAAAGTTTTACTTGGGATCATTTTAACACTATCCGTATGCCTTTTTGCCTATGAAGCTACTCTCAATTTACTCAATTTCAAATCCTTCACCTACAAAGTGATCACGGAAGATCGGGAAATAATGGCCGGTTTCACCAGTGAAAAGACAAAGAATGGTTACGAAGTTACACATTGGTCTAAATTTGTTGTTCCAGAGGGTGAAGAAATGGATTACGATTATTTTGCGACTTCATACTTAGCAGCCATCTTCACTTTTGTATATAACCCGGCTTATACTAGTTTTTTTGGCATGATAGACTTGGACAATCCCACTACACTGAACATGTATGGAATTAAGATTGTTTACGAAGGTGAAGAAAAGGTTGGAAAATATGTGGGAAAGAAATTTACCTACTATGTTAATGAGAAACCTCTTATAACTTGGGTTATAAGTAAACAGGTTCCATTGGTTTTGAAATCCATTATCCATGAGAGTAATTACAAATTCGAGCTTGTGGATTTTCAAAAAAGATAGCTTATAAAGTTGGATTCTATGGTACAGTGGAGCTTCCAGAGGAAGTTAGTCTTTTCTTGCTGCAAATAATTCTGCGCCGGATAAAAAGTATTTTGTGAGTGTAAAGAATAAAATGAACATTGGTATACTGGCAATTGCTGCAGCAGCCATCATTGCACCTTCGTTGGTGTATTTTTCCGTCGCAAATTGAATAATGTAAAGCGGTATTGTTTTCTTTTCAGGACTTTGTATGATAAGTAAGGGCCAGAGTAAGTTATCCCATTGAGATCTGAATGTCAAAATAGCAAGGGTGGCGATAGCCGGTAAACTGTTAGGTAAGACTATCTTCCAGTATATTCCAAATTCACTTGTTCCATCTATTCTTGCTGCGTCAATCAATTCGTCTGGGAAGGTCAAAAGATACTGTCTCATCATGAAGATGCCAAAAGCATTCATCAAAAGAGGTACTATCAACCCTGCGTACGTGTCTTGCATACCCATGTTAGTCACAATAAGATAAAGTGGGATCATTATTGCCTCGAAAGGAATCATCATGGTACTTAAGATCATCAAGAGTACAAATGTTCGACCTTTGAACCTATACTTGGCAAGACCGTAACCAGTTAAAGAACACAGAAGTACAGTTCCAATCGTTGTCAAAGACGCTACCAAAAATGAATTCCAAATACTCTTGAGGTAGAAGAATTTGCCATCGTTTCCTTTTATTGCTTGCCAGTAATTCTGCCACCTGAACTCTCCACTGATCCACGGATATGGAATTCTCATGATGTTCTTCGAAGACATAAGGGAAGCTGTGAACATGAATAAGATCGGCACGAGAATAAAGACGGCAAATACGATTAAGAAAAACCATATAAAGATATCCAAAAATACTGATTGCCTCACATTACCACCTCAGTAAGTGATATTCTCGGTCTTTGAAATTCTAATTTGCAGGTAACTGAAGGACATAATTATCAAGAAAAGTATCACACTCATTGCGCTGGCTCTACCAATTTGTCGATCTCTGATGGCTGTGTTGTATATACTCAATGTGATCACATCGATAGGTTTAATTGGTGCACCACCTTGAACAAACAAATACTGCGTACTGAAAGTTCTAAGACACTGAATCATCGACATGACCGATACCAACAATGTCGTTGGTCGTATCAGAGGTAAAGTGATGTGCCAAAAATCCTGCCATCTGTTTGCACCATCTATTGTGGCAGCTTCGTGAATAGATTTTGGTATGCTTGCCATACCAGCAACAAAGATTATAGTGAAATATCCGACGTACTTCCAAAAATAGACTATTATCGTTGCAAGTCTCAGCATATTTTCGTTGGATAACCAGCGATAGTCGATGCCTTTTGTGTTGAAGAGAAAATTCAAAAATTGATTGGACAGTCCTCTGGGATCAAATATTAAAAGCCAGATTGCCGCTGCAACAACCGATGACAGGACTGCGGGCGAATAGTAGGCCATCTGAAGAAATTTTTGAAACCTCTTTCTTGTAAGTATCAAAGCCGCAAAGGATAAACTGAATAGAACCATAGGAACAAAGGTGCCAAAGGCAAAAATTGCTGTTGCTTTGATCGAATTCCAGAAAGATTCTGATCTGAGAAGGTATAGATAATTGTTCAAGCCTACAAATCTAGGAGCTTTCAGAGATAAAAGTTCTTTCCTAAAAAAACTTGTCCAAAAGGCATTTGCCATAGGATAAAAACTAAAGATTGCAAAAAAGATAATTGCTGGCATCGTGAATATGAATCCCCAAATTGCCTTCTTTCTTTCCAAGGTTCTCAAATCTATCACCTTCGGAAAAAGGTGGGCTTGGCCCACCTTTTTATTCTTCCTTTAGAAGTTCATTCGCCTTCTTTTTCAAAATTCTCAGTGCTTCTTCTGGAGTTGTAGTTGTTAGCATCACAGACTCAACGGCTTCTTTTATCAACTGTTCGAATTGCGGACCCTTAGGATGAAGTGGAACAATATGAGCCCTTTCCATGTCTTGAAGAAAAACTTTTGCATATGGATAGTTTTTAAAGGTATCGGATTCGATTAAAGACCTCTTTGGTTGTATGAGACCTACGTTCAATAAATAATCTTCTGGATGGCTGAGTATGTAGTTTATGAATCTCCAAGCCCATTCTTGTTTTTCCTTTGAACTTTCTGCATTCACCATGTAATAATGCCCGTAGTAATTACATCTCACATCTTTCACGGCATCTTTGAAAACGGGGAATGGAACGACCATCCATTCTTTGCTGTTGTAGAAATTTGGATTCTCTGCTTTAATTCTGTCTATCTGGTATAGTCCAGACAAACACATTGCAACAGTATTGTTGTCTTTGTTGAATTCCTTTCTTGCAGCAGTATAGGTTGGAGAGCCAAGGTTTCTCCCATTTGGTCCCCAGTCTTTCATAAATCTTAAAACCTTCAGCCATGCCTCATCGTTTACGATTGCTGTTTTGCCATCATCACTAAATAAAGCACCTCCAAGCTGCTCAACCATTGGTAAAAGGAAGGTCAGGTAATAGGGATATCGGAAATCAAACCCCCTTCTTTTGATGATCTGTCCTTCTCTTATGACTAACTTTTCACTGATTTGTACCATTTCTTCCCATGTTTTTGGATAGTCTTTTTCTGGATCAAGTCCAACTTCTCTGAAGTATTTTTTGTTGATAAAAATGCACCAATTAGTCAGTTCAAGGGGTAAACCATAGATCTTACCTTGATAAGTGACAGCATCGAGGGCACCTTCGACGTATAAACTTTTCAGTTCATCAAATGTCTTTAAGCCAAGCACACTCAAATTTACAGGAGCGACCCTTTCATTTACAATATAGGGGTATGCATCCTGTATTTCCATGTTGAAGATATCAGGACCTTTACGTGCCGCGAAGGCAGTCAATACGACTTCTCTTATTTTTGCAGAAGGATAAGTCACTCGTGTAATTTTGACATTAGGGTACATTTTTTGAAATTCTTGAATGTACCTTTCCTCAAGCGGTGTTCTGTTAGGATCTTCGTGAGTCCAAATGGTTATCTCGATCTGAGCTGCACAGACTATAACTGCCAACCAGAACATTACGAACCATGTCATCCACCTCATGCAACTCACCCCCAAGAGATTTCTATTTGCAATCATATTATAGCCTTAATAAATTTGAAATCAAAGCGCTGATGAATTTGAACTTTGAAATAGATTGGATGTTTCTTTAAACAATTTGCAACCATCATCGTTTGTACGAACGCCCATTGCCAATGGTGGGAATATAGTTCAAAAGCCTTGTCAATACACTTAGGCACGATAGATTCAAACAGCACGATTAAGTGGGATATCGGTTCTTTATTTTAGATAAACAGATGTGTAACTTTCAAAACTTCAAATTGCAGGTCAACCGAGAGATCTGAGTTGCTTTGGGAGTAGAGAAAAAATCGGGATAAATTAGATCCCGATTTTGCAAAGAACTACTTTTCTTCTGGCGCCCCCAAGGGGATTCGAACCCCTGCTTCTGGCTTGAAAGGCCAGTGTCCTAGGCCGCTAGACGATGGGGGCCTTAGTACACAACGTTATATTACACTATGTTGTTAAAATGGTCAAGAGGTTTCTCATGAAAAAGGCGGCAGGTGCCGCCTATGGTCGGGGCGACTGGACTTGAACCAGCGACCTCTTGCGCCCCATGCAAGCGCGCTAGCCAAACTGCGCCACGCCCCGCATATCTAATCATACCACTCGAGTGAGGCTATTTCAAGTCATGAATGTTGGAGAAACTATTTTTGCCTGAGCTTTGATTTAGAGACACTTCTCTTTACTGGCCACAGGCTTGAATACAAGAATTCTTGTGAAACACATCAAGTTTCCTTTGTTTCATTCATTTGAGTAACGTCTTTGTTTCTCTCAGCAAGATTTTCAACACAATCAAATTGAGTTGACTGTTATTAATTGTGTGATATGATTAATAAGGTACAGAAGAATTTGGAGAGGTGATAGAAAAGTGAAGGATAAAATCCATCCAGAGATGAAATTTGTCTCGGTCAAATGTGCTTGCGGAGCAGAACACAACTTTTATACAACTCGCGAAAACGTACGAATCGATGTGTGTTCAAATTGTCATCCACTGTACAAAGGTCTTTCTGGTGCAAGTCTGGTAATAGATGCAGAAGGTAGAATAGAGAAATTTAACCGCAAATACAAGAACAAAAAATACTGATAAGCCATACATTCTTCGAGGAGGGGCATTTTGTGACAAAGGTTGGAGATGTCGTGAAGAGCAAGGTAACACAAATTACAAAGTTTGGAGCAATGGTTACACTCGAGAGTGGAGAACCAGGTTTTATCCACATTTCTAAGATAGCCAATCAGTATGTGAAAAACGTCGAGGACTTTCTGAAACAGGGTCAGGAGATAACTGCAAAGATCATTGGAAAGACTAAAGATGGCAAATGGGAATTGTCGTTGAAGGAGCAGAGAGGACCAGAAAAAGGCTCTGAAGAGCAGAAGGGAACAAGTAAAGCTGATTTTGAGAAAAAACTTGCAAGATTCATGAAGGAAAGCGAAAGAAAAATGGCAGAGTACCGAAAAAGGGTTGAGAAAAAGGGTGGGAGGTTCTAAAGAAGGTTTTCGAGTTTTTCTGGGAATGGTTCTGTGTTCCTAATTACTATCACTTTTGTTCCTGTGTCTATTAGAGCATCTAAGGTTTCTACATCTTGATTGAGCATACGCACGCAACCATGGGAGATTCTTTTTCCGATTTCCCATGGTTTTGTTGTACCGTGGATCCCGTAGGTTGGGTTCGATAATTGAAGAAATCTTGTTCCTAAGCCGTTTATTGGTGAACGTGGTGGTATATATTCTCCGTACCAATACAGTGCTGGATCAACTTCCTTTTTCACGATCCAGTAGACGCCTGGGGGAGTAGTGTCGCTTTTGCCGATGGCAGCCGGGAAGGTTTTAACCAAGAACCCATTGTAATATAGAGCAAGGCGTGCTGTCATTGTGTTTATCACTACAGTTGTCAAAGAACTATCGAATCTAACCCTTGCCAATTTTAAGACTGTACCAGCAATGATTTTGCTACCATCTTCCAGGCCGTTTGCAAGCTCAAGATCTGCTATCCTAAGACCGTACATATTCGCTATCGCCCAAAGAGTTTCACCGGACTTCACAACATGTTGATACGGTGGAACTTGTTCAACGATAAATGGTGCATTAGTACCTCTAAGAAAGTTTGCAATCCCTGCCAGGATGAAGATCTCTTTTTCTATTTTCTTTTTCAATCCGTAAGCCAGTTCAAATTGGAAAGTGACTTTGTCTATACCGTCCTTGAGTTTATCGTCGGTGTATAGGTACGTGATATTCGAATGAGTGAAGGATTTGAATGAGGCATTTTGTAACTGGCAACTTTTAAGCTTCCAATCTTTTGGAACTCTAACACCAATGTACAATCTTTTACTGTTCTCTATGTCGGTAAAGAGAAAAATTTCTGGCTGTACTCTGTAGGAAGTTATTTGCAAAACAGATGGGGTTGTACCTTTCATTGTGCTATTGAAAATGTTTTCTCCAAAGATCTCTGGCACAACCCAGTCTGTCCTTGATACATCGAAAGCAATAGTTTGCCCTGAAACTTCTTTTGGCAGTCTATGGCCGGTTTGAGTTAGGATATAGCCCTTTAATGATCCAGAGTGCGTGTAAAATGGTTTCACAAATAAGGTCAATCTTTCGTTTTCAAAAGAGAGCACCGATAGTTCATGATCTATTCCAAAGCTCAGCAAGCTCAGAAAGAATAGCAAGGGCAATACGACTTTTCTCATCAGGTCCCACTCTCTTTACCGTCCCATCTTTCTTAAAGATAATTACATCATTTTGATCGCTTCCCATTGCTTGGACCTTATTTGCTACTATCATATCCAAGTTTTTCTTCACCAATTTCTCTTTGGCGTATTCTTCAAGAAAGTCTGTCTCAACTGCAAAACCCACAAGAATCTTATCCTTCTTTTGCTCCCCTATGTGCTTCAGAATATCAATAGTTTTCTTCAAAGATATACTCAGCTGTTGCGAATCCTTTTTTATCTTACTTTCACTCGCACTGACTGGAGTGTAGTCAGCCACCGCGGCAGCCATTATAACAGCGTTCATTTGTTCGAGTCTTTGTATGACTGCATCAAACATTTGTTGAGCACTCTCAACCTTCACAACTTCGTCTACAAAATGTGGTGTTTTCAGACATGTGGGGCCTGAAATCAATGTGACAGATGCTCCTAAACGAACTGCTACCTTCGCAATTTCATAGCCCATTTTTCCACTTGAGCGATTCGATATTATCCTGACTGGATCGATCGATTCCCATGTAGGACCTGCTGTAACAAGGAGTTTCATACCCCTTAAGAGTTTTTCACTACCGAGAATTTCTATAGCTTCCTGTACAATCTCGTTCTCTGGATATCTCCCCTTGCCAAATTCACCACAGGCAAGATGCCCAATAGATGGTTCCAAGACCCACCAACCTCTGTCTCGTAAAACTTGGAGGTTACTTTGGGTTGCAGCATTTTCGTACATTCTATAATTCATGGCAGGCACCAAAAGTTTCTTGTCCCCACTGTAGGCAAGGCATATCATTGTTAAAAGATTGTCTGCTATACCGTGTGCTATCTTTGCAATCGTGTTCGCCGTGGCCGGTGCTATGACGAGCACATCAGGCCATTTTGATAGTTCTGTGTGGGGTATGAAACCATTTTTTATTTCAAAAGCATCTGAGTCAGTGTAAACTTCACAATTTCCAACTGCTGAAAACAAATCCTTTGAAACCAGCCTCTGTGCACTTTGTGTCATTACTATCTTGAGTTCATTACCAGATTTTCTAAGTGAACTTACAAGTTCAGCAACTTTGTACAGTGCTATGCATCCCGTTACTCCAACGAGAATTTTCATACTACTTCACTTCAGGTAAGAGAATCCTCAGTATTTCTTCGTTCTTTATTCTTATGTAACCTTCTTGAAGTTCTTTGAAGGCGATGGACACTAAGTTACCATCTGGTGTTGTGACATATGGTTTTGCATATTCTTTCAGTGCTTCTGCCCTTTTCGCAACAGCTATAGGCACGGCATATTTGTAAGGTATCCTTTTGGACAGATAATCGTAATCAATAACCGGTTTACTCATTATTTTCACCTCCGTTTTCGAAAAACCTGTGTAAACCTAATCGGTCGATTATGCGCTTGACTTTCAGTTGTTCCGCAACAATTATAGAACATAACTGGTCAACAGATTCCTGTAGTTGTGTGTTGACTATTATATATTCGAAATTCGGGATATAGGAAAGTTCCCTTTTAGCATCTTCAAGCCTCCTCTGAAGATTCTCTTGACTTTCTGTGCCTCGGTTTATCAGTCTTTGTTTGAGCACATCAAAGGAGGGTGGAGCAATGAATATGTAAACAGCATCTTTGTATTTGTTCATTACACTCATTGCTCCCTGCACGTCGATATCGAGTAACACACTTTTGCCCTTTTCAATCTCTTGTTCTACGAATTTTCTTGGTGTTCCATAATAATGGTTGTGAACTACTGCCCACTCAAGAAATTCATCACGCTCTATCATATCTCGGAATTTGACTATGTCAACAAAAAAATAATCTCTCCCTTCGACTTCGTTTGGTCTCTTAGGTCTGGTTGTGCAAGAGACAGAGAATACCAAGTTCTTAACCTTTTTTAGAGTCAGTTCTATGATGGAGGTCTTACCTACACCAGATGGCCCGCTGATAACATACAAGACACCCTTCACTTCGTTACCTCACTTTGTTTAGACTTTCTTCAATCTCTATCATAGATTGCTTAAACCTTTGTGCAATTGTTTCTGGCTGAATCGCGCTCAGTATTATGTGATTACTATCAGTGATCAATATAGCTCTTGTCTTTCTACCGTAGGTGGCATCGATGAGTTTGCCCTCGTCTTTCGCTTCATCCTTAAGTCTCTTAAGTGGAGCAGATTCGGGATTCACAATCGCTATCACACGATCACCCGAGATTACGTTACCAAACCCAATGTTGATCAAACCATACATTGCGGACCACACCTCCTAACGATCATTCCATATTTTGGATCTGCTCTCTGAACTGAGAAATCAGTACTTTAGCTCTCAATGCATCATCTATGATTCTCTGGTCTTGCGTTTTTGCCAGAATCGTGTTTGTCTCTCTGAACATTTCCTGTGCAACAAAATCAAGATGATTACCTACAGGATCGTTTGACAGAAGAAGCTGTTCAGCCTTTTGTAAATGGCTCTTTAGCCTGGCAAGTTCTTCTCGTATGTCGGCTCGTTGCACAGCCATCACTACAGCATTCTCAAGCAACTCTTCATTGAGTCGTGTGCCGTTATCGAGCATTCTTTTCACATCTTGCTTGATCTTTTCCTTCATGAGTGTTAAAGATTCCTCGCTGAATTTTGACATGTCGTTCTGTATGGTCAGCAATTGCTGAAGAATCCTTTCAAGATCTTGTGCCAATCTCAGCCCTTCGTTTTTCCTTTCCTCATCGAGCAGTTCCAGAGTTTTATCGAGAGCTTCCCTTACCATTTCGAAAATTTGCTGTTCCTGCTTTGGAGATAATTCAAACCTAACAAGATCTCGAAAACGCAACAGATTGTCTAAATTGACTGGCTCTGGTATTCCAAGTCGGCTAACAAGGTTTTCCAAGGCGTCATAATAACTCTTGGCCAAACCATAATCAACCTTTACCGCGTCTAATGGGGTCAAAAATTCCACATAAACTCTGAGTGTTACCTTACCTCTCTTAACGATCCTTTGAACCAACTGAGTCAACTCGTTTTCCCTGCCGAACATGAAAGATGGAGACTGAATATCTATGGCAAAATACTTTGAGTTGAGCGATTTCATCTCGCAGGCGATCCTGTAGTTCTGTTCCACCCTTTCATACTTTGCGTAACCCGTCATACTTTTTGGCAAAATATCCCCGCCTTTGTCCAATTATAACATGTTTCGATCAACGACAGCCATCTGCTTCCTAAAATGGTCTTTGTATCTCTCTGTAACTCACTAGATCTTTAAAAAGCTCCACCAAAACGGAAGAATGGTTTGAAATTCTCGAAGGTCCACCTTCCATCAAAGTTGTAAGCTACGCCAAAACCAATCACTCCAAGCATTGGTATTGCGATATCGAGCTCAGGCCCTGCTGTGAAGTTGAACCCAGTTCTCCAGAGGTTGCTTCCTGTGCCTCCTATATCGACAAATGCGAGCAGATACATTGGCACAGTTTGTGATTTCAGATCATACCTTAGTTCAAAGCTACCAAGCCAACCAGCCTTTGCTTGACTACTTTCCACACCTCTAACCGTGTTGATGCCGTAGAACAATATTTCTTCTTGATTGGTACCAGGTACTTTGTAATTTTCCAAAAATAAAGTTGCAGCAAAACCTCGCAATGCAAAAGAAAGCAGATCTTCATAGACTGGTAGAAAGATTCTTGCGTCCAGCTTTGCTTTCCAGTAATCTCTGTCATCTAGTATTCCAAACAGTCCTGCCTTATCTAAGCCCAGATAAAGGTATTGACCGTTGGTTGCAAAGATCGCGCTGTTACGAGTATCGTAAGAGTAGTTGCCAGAAAGGATTAATGTATTCTCATCATTTGCCAGGTTGGAATAATATCTGTAATCGTAAGTTACGCCTACTCCGAAAGCATGCCCTTGTGATCTAAGTGTCGTGAAGTTACCACCTATTTTGAAGATATTTTTTATCGACGAACCTGAAGTTATATATTCGTAACTTAACAGGGCACCAAGTGTTGCAGGTAATGCAAATGGCTTTCTCACAGAATAATCAAAACTGATGCTCTTGGTTTCCAAGCCCAGTTTACCAGTCACAGAAAAGCTTTGTCCATAGCCGAATGGATTGATCGTGGCAAGCGTTACTTCACCCATGAATCCTTCGTACCAAGGTCCTCTAGGAGGCGCCCACGTTATACCACCAGAGAGATCGAATTTCCTCTTTTTTTCACTTATGTCTATTGTGACCTTGACCTCGGTAGAATCAATGGTGCCCACGGGATATGCACTGACAGACTCGAAGAATTGAGTCCGATTCAGAGCGGATATCGTATCGTAGAAATCTTGTTTTTGGAGTGGACTTCCCTTCTCGAATGTGATCAAATCACTAATGACGTATTCCTTTGTTATTTCAAGACCCTTGAGTTCGACTTGAGAAACATACTTTTCTAAGACTTCGAAGGACAACTCTTCGTTTTTGTCTCTTACTAGTACATACACCATGGGATAACCTTTGCTTTCGTAATAATCAACGATAGATTGCATGGATTTGAGGATATCAACGTTGTAGACAACCTGGTTTGGTTTGACAGACAAAGAGTTTTTAAGTTCTGTTGTTGGAATAAGTTGATTACCCATGATTTCAATCTTTTTGTAAAGTTTGGCATCTGATATGATTTTCTTCAAAACTACATTGATCTTCAAAACTGCCGTTTTCTCACTCACACCTGGTACTTCCATTTTCTCAAAGTTAATCGAGGTATCTTTGTCAAAATAAACATACTTGCTGAGCACACTCATGACAGATGACATATTTTCAACTTTGGGATAACAACGTTTGATATCCTTGGTGAAAATTCTTAAAAATCCAGGAGTTGTGTAGAAATCCTTTAGCGTATCTATCTTTATCTCTTTTCTGATCTTTGAAAAATCAAGGCCATCAGTTTCACCTTCAAAATATACTTCCCAGAGCGCGTATTGTACGATCTTGAAAACATAAATGTCTTTATCAAAATCCCCACTGACCTCTATCAAGAAGTAGCCAGCTTCGTCAAATTTCTCTTTGATTGCCTGTAGTGAGTCTCTGACTTTTGTAATACTCAGTGCCTTGTTCTTTTCAAGTTTCACAACCGATTCCAAGTCGGTTTTCTTGATCAGTTCTGGTCCGACTAGATCTATTCTCCATCCTCTCACAACGGGGTTTTCCTGAACATTGATCTGAAGTATATAACCTTTGCCTGATGAAATCATCTTTGGTTCAAGAGTTGAAAAATAACCGGTGTCAAAAACCTTTCTGAGAAGTTCCTGAACCCCCTGATCCGTCAATTCGACATTCAAATAATCCTTTACTAAAGCGATTAATTCCGATGACTCAACGGTTTCAAGTCCTGTAAAAGCAAGATCATTTATGACTATCGCTGTCATCACACAGGATAAAAGGATCAAGAACAAAAAGGTTAACAACAACCTCATTTGGGCACCTCCTCTATCACGCTCTTTTCGAGTTCTTCAACCACCTGGTAAACAAATTTTATAGCAAAAGGTGAAGAAAGATCCTTCAGTACTTCCCTAAGTTCAGCATTGGAAATAGAATATGATCTTGTATCCTTGGATCTATACACCGTTAATTCTACATCATTTGAAGATATGAGCAACGTGGAAAGTGAATCTGATAAATCTCCTATCTCTTGACAATCCACGTGGTTCGTGTTAAAGCAAGCCTTCACTATTGTACCAACACCTTTGGTACTTTTTACTTCTATGCTTCCACCAGTCATCTCGGCTGCTTGTTTTAGGAAAGGTAAACCGAGCCCGACTCTCCTTATGCGTGGATCACGTGTTGTATAAAAAGGATCGAATATTCTTGAGAGCTGCTCTTGATCCATACCTTTGCCATTGTCTTGTACCTGAAAACAAAACCAGTTCTTATTCTGCTCAATTTTCAGAGTTACTTTAGTTGCACCGGCGTTGAAAGAATTTTGTACGATGTCCATTATATGATCAGATATCGTTCTCAATCCCATACGGAAAGAATCCTTTCTCTACTTGGCATAGACAGGATGTTGAACAATTCCTTTGGGTTTGAATCTTCTACCTTTAACCTTGTGAATCTACAACCTATTTCATCGGGAGTGTGGGCATCAGAATTACTGAGTACAACAAAACCAGACTTAACAGCTTGAGCCCATCCTTCCCTACTGCGTGCTTCGACCAACTTAACTTGGTCGTTTCTTGGGAAGATGCCCAGCTGATAAAGGACTCCGAATCTTCTTTCGATGTGTGCATAGACCGGTATTCCATCATAGGAATGAACGATTTCTATAAGATCGGTGAGTGATAGTTGTAAGGCAATACCCAAGAAATCTTCCTCTAATCTTTGAAACTGGTCTTGCTCATCGACAACGATTTGATATCCCATTATTTCGGGGTCATAGTTGACTTTTGGTAAGAAACTTCTAACGAAGTTGCATAGGCTGAGGGCCTGCTCGATTGAAGAAAAATAGGCAAGTACATGAACTTCTTCAAAAGAGGTAAGTTCTACTCCAGGAATCAAGCGATTTTTTATTTTCTTAGCAAAGCTATTTAAATTGTGACAGCCGTTGTGATCTGTTATAGATATCACATCCATTTGCTTTTCTTTGACCACCTGAGATATGACACTTGGGACCATGGTTATTTGTGCACAAGGTGAAAGACACGAGTGCACGTGAAGATCAGCCTTTATCATGGTTTGATTCCTATGGAATAGAGCAATCCAGCAATTTCAAAAGCAGATTTATTGGTCTTCAATAGACATATTCCCTCGTGCTCTGCTTTGACAATGGTTTCTTGTGGATATTTGTGATCGTTACACAAGACTATCGCTCTTATACCTGAGATCGCTGCTACTGCAACGATATTCACGTGTGATTGTACGGTCACCCAAATTGAAGAAGGTTTCGCATGTGACATAACCTCGCTGAGGAGATCCCCACTACAACCATGAAATACCTCTTGTTCGCAATTACCACAGCAAATTTCTAATCCAAGCCTTTGTGCAATTTCAGAGATTTTCACCCTTTTGCCTCCCTTCCCCTAAGAAACTCCATTTCAACTACCACGCCAGCACCCACTTTCGACATAACTATCATATTGTCTGAACAACGTTTCATATTGGCAAGCCCCATACCAGCACCAAAACCAAGCTCTCTCACGTAATCTGGTGCTGTAGAATAGCCCTCGCGCATTGCCAATTCAACATCTTCAATCCCTTTACCTGTGTCTTCTACTCTAACAAAGATGCTTTCAGGTTTTATGAAGCAATATATGGCCCCTGTACTTCCGCTGTGAATGACCACATTTGTCTCGGCTTCGTATGTTGCAATCGATACTCTCCTTGCCGTTTTTTCATCGACTCCTTTTGAAAGCAAAAACTGTCTAAGTTTTGATGCGCCTACTCCAGCTAAGTTAATATCAAAGTAATCTATGGAAAAATAAAAATCTGCCCCAGATTTGTCGAGCCTTTCGCCTGTCAAGAGAGATCTTGCAAAATATTCGGGGCTATCAAGAACCTCGCGGCGCCTTTCATCGTGAAGATAAACAAGGCCGAGTTTTGCCAGTAGGGCCATCATCACGTCGTTCTTTGTGACTATTCCAACCAATCTTTTCTCGCCGTCTACGACTGGGAATCTCCCATAAGACCATTTTTCGAAAAATTCTATTACTTCCTTCAAAGTCGCCGTACTTTCAATGGAAACAACATCTTTAGTCATCCTGTTCTCAACAGTGTCGTCTATGTACCCACCTTCTAATGCTTTAATTATGTCTTCGATGCTTACTATGCCTATCAACTTTCTACTGCTATCAACGACAGGTAAACCAGAGATCCTTTTTATCCGAAGAATCTCTTTCACCTGTCTTAGAGTTCTGTCAGGTCTTACGGATATAACACTGTGATTCATTATTTCTGTAATGGACATATCCAAGAAGAAACTTTGTACACGATCAAAAATCTTTTCCACTTCTTAAGCACCCCAGACAGGTTTGAGATTTTTATTGTAGAGTCTTCCACATGCTTCAAACATGGTCATCTTTGTAACGGCGAGAACTACTCCACAAGCTCTTGCCATTTCTAAAGTCTCCGATGGAACAGAGTCTTTTCTAACGATCACAACCGCCTGTATCCCGACTACCTCTGCTGTTCTTACAACCTGAGGTGTTGTTAATCCTGTTAGCAAAACCATACTTGGTCTTGCGATAGCCAAGACCTCACTCATTAGATCCGAAGCTGCGATATATTCAAACTCAAGCTGATCGATTTTTTCTTCACCCACAAGAACCTTTGCCTTGACTTCCGATAATATCTCTGAAAGTTTCACGAATTCACCTCCCTGAGTAAGTCTCCTGTGTATCGGTGTTGCAAAAATGCTTCATATGTCCAAGGACAGAGTTGTTTGAAGATGCGGGCAACGGCTATAGCAAACTGTTGCATTTCCCATTGTGCATGAGAATCTGCTCTTAAGGAAAGGAAGTTCATCAAACTTCTTCCGTTGACTGTCCAAATGAACTGTGTGTAGGTAGCAAGAGGGAGTACCAAACGAGCTATCTCTCTTTGAAAACCAACCTCCAGCAATTGTTTGTAACATTGGTAGGATACCTCATAGGCTTGCTCAAAGATCTGTCTTGCCTTTTCGCTCTGACCTTTGTCGATTCTTTTCCCAAAATCAGGTAGATAAAATTCATCATTGAATTCAGTATATCTCCCACTCAACTCATTGTACGATGCTATCCTGTGCCTCATCCATTGTCTCGCAACGAAAATTGGGCATTTAACGTGAAAGGTAAAAACAATATGCTCAAAGGGTGACTCATGACCGCTCTTCATTAAATGTTCCAAAAGTTTTTTGTCCCTTTGTTCATCTATCGGTTCCTTACCGTGAGATATTCTTGCAGCTCGAACTACGGAAATATCATTGCCCATATTATCGATCAATTTTACGAAACCTTTGTCGAGGACTTCTATCGTCATTCAAATTCCTCCTTGTTCTTAGTGACGCAGGCATATGCGTTGTGATCATGTATAGATTCAAAACTCTCAACTTCTATCTTGTACCACGAAATTCTACTATCGTCATTCAGCTTCAGCGCAATCTCTCTGGCAACATCTTCGACAAATTTCGGGTTGTCATAAGCGTGCTCAGTTACGAATTTCTCGTCAACTCTTTTTAGAATCGTGTAAACGGGTGAACTTGAGCTTTTCTCCGCATACTCTATCAGTTCCTCAAACCATATCAATCTTTTTGATCGTACATGTATCCAAACGATCGCTCTCTGATTGTGCGCTCCTTTGTCACTGATCTCTTTAGAACAAGGACATAGGGTTAGTATAGGTACGCCAACAGAAACAATGAAATCATATGCGTCAACAGATTTTTGGCCGTCTATGCGGCAACTATACTTTGTGAAACTCTCTTGATTCGAAACAGGAGCCTTTTTCAATACAAAGTAGGGAAACTGTATTTCAACCCTTGCAACACTTGCGTTCAAATTTATTCTAATCTCCTCAAGCATCTGTTTTATAAGTTTTGGATCTATTCCCAAACGATATTTGTTAAGGACTTCTACGAACCTGCTCATGTGAGTTCCCCTAAACTCAACCGGCAGATCGACGTACATGTTTATATTTGCTACAGTGTCTTGGTATCCATTCTTCTTATCCATTACAGTGACAGGATAACTCAGATTTTTTATTCCAACTCTTTGTAAGTATATATTTCTTTTGTCAGGCTGGCTTTGAACATCTTTCATTCATTCACCCCTATAGGTTACAAAGGTGTCTTCACTCTCCCAAATGGCTATTTCGTAAAGTTTATACCTATTGCTGGTAAGTTTGATCTTCAATCTGTCCCAAACCCATTTTGTTATATTCTCAGCTGTTGGTTGAGTAATGATTTCATTTAAATAACTGTGATCAAGTTGGTTAATGATTTCTTCCCTTACAATGTTTTTTAACTCAACAAAGTCTATGACCATACCTTCCTCGTTTGGGTAGCCGCAAAGTGTGACCCTCAGCTTGTAAGTATGGCCATGGAGTGCTTCGCATTTACCATGGTATTTCTCAAGTTTGTGCGCGGCATCAAATTTGAAATCCCTTGATATGTAGAACATTTCACATCCCTTTCTTAAAGATAAGAGTACCAGAAAAATTAGACTTTGAATTATCTTTGTTGTAACTCCGATGGATATCTGTCAAAACAAAGCCCATTATAAGAGTAATGGCGAACAAAATTCTGAGGATTCCTGTAAGAAAGAAAGTATTTCTGAAAACATTTACCATGATGCTGAAGGAGTCAGGAGGAATTCTTAGGATCGCAAAACTGATAACAGCACCGACAGATCCCACAGCAACAGGGATTTTTATTGGAAAGACTTTCATAAAAGTAGAATGCTGAAGATAACCCAAGATTTTTCCGTCTGGATAATGCTCATTTGTCGACATGAATATTCCTATATCTTCTGTGATTTTTACAAGTCTGACTGAACCTTTGACAAGTGGTGCTTCATTGACATTGCTTAGATCAATGATGGTATAAGGTCCTTTATGCTCCATGGAGAAAGCTTCATCCTGCAAGATGATCTTCCTATAAATTGAGCTTGTCATGTCTTGAATTTGTAAGGACTCTATCACAAAAAGCTTTCCTCCTTTACCATTTAATTTTATCATCTCAAACCAAACAGTGTAGAATATCATAAAGAGGGAGGTAAAGATATGGAAAAAACGGATAGATTCGTACAAATCAAGGAAAGACAGAAAAGGATTGAAGAAAATTTATCAAGAATCAATCACAAGATTGCGGTTCTTAGCGGTAAAGGTGGCGTTGGTAAGACAACCGTCGCTGTAAATTTGGCCGTTGCTCTTGCAGAGGAAGGTTTCGAAGTAGGGTTAGCTGATCTGGATATACATGGTCCAAATGTTGCTCGTATGCTCGGCCTGAAGGATGAACCGTCCATGCAAAATGGTCTAATCGTCCCTCTGAAGTACCTAACAAACTTGAAGGTTCTTTCAATGGCGATGTTGCTTGAAGATGGGCAACCAGTTGTTTGGAGAGGTCCATTAAAACATACTGTGATTCAGCAATTTCTTGGTGATACCGATTGGGGCAAACTTGATTTTCTCATATTCGATTTACCTCCAGGAACTGGAGATGAGGCACTTAGTCTTTTTCAGATGGTAAAACTCGATGGGACTGTTATAGTTACAACACCGCAACGTGTCGCTGTAGACGACGTTCAAAGGGCTATAAACTTCGTCAACGAAATGGGTCAAATGGTCCTTGGATTTGTGACCAATATGTCCTATCTGATCTGTCCAAATTGTGGTACGAAAATCAAACCGTTTGGTGAAGGTGTCGTGAATGAGCTAACAGAAGTCACGGGCGTAAAGTGTTTAGGTGAGATACCTATGGATCCCGTGATAGCTCAGTACTCAGATGTGGGGAAACCAGTTGTTTCCTTCCTCAGAGGTTCCGAAGCTGAAAAAAGTTTCAGATTGCTGGTGGCGAATGTACTCTCGTCAATTGGAGGTTGATTGAAATTCATCTTTTTGCACCACTAAACCATTTTGTATCGGATTTCTATGTTTCTTTTCTGACACCTCTTGCACCGTATTTTATGCAGAAATATCAAGTAGATACAAAGCAGATCGCTTTGTTCATTACTGCGATTTCTTTCATTTCATCTATCTTTCAGATTCTGTTTGGAGCCTTATCTGAAAGAATTGAGAAAAAACTTGAGTTAATGTACATTTTGACAGCTGCCACTGTACTGTTGATAAGTGTGATTGAATTTGCTCCAAACATCTTTGTGCTATTTTTACTTTTCATAATGGCCTTCTTTGCAAACTCTGCTTTTCATCCAACAGGTGCAGCAGTTACCCATAGTTCATCTAAAAAATCAATGCCCTTCTTTGTTGCAGCAGGGACCCTCGGTACCGCTGCTGGGCCTGTCTTTATAACCCTTTTTTCCTCAAGAGTAGGGCTTAGATTCCTTTGGCTGGTGGGTTTACCCATACTTATTGTACTGATATTTGTTATGAAACTGGAAAGTTCGTACAGTTTTACGCGCACAAGAGCTGAAGCTGTGAAAATCACTTTGAGACAAAAGAGATTGTTGTTTGATTTATGGCTCTTGGTTACTCTCAGGACTTTGGTTATGTCTATTGCCCATCTTTATGCTCCTATAATATCTACACAGAAAGGCTTTTCACTGGTTTTCGGAGGAACTCTACTCTCCGTTGGTGTAGCCGTTGGTGTCTTTACAACGATGTTAGGTTCCTGGTTGAGTAACAGGTTTGATAATCTTACTACGAACCTCATCAGTTTTCTTGGGATGGGCACTGCTCTTCTGCTCTTTGCCAATGCACAAAGTATGATGATCATGTTGATTAGTTATGTCTTGGTAGATGCATTTGGTTATTTGACGATGTCCTCGAACTTATCACAAGCTCAAATTGTATTACCCAATCACACTTCTTTTGCTTCCTCTGTGGTAATGGGTTTTGCATGGGCATGTGGCATTGGACTCAGATTTTTTCTAATACTTCCTTTCGGAGATAATGTCAGCATGCTCATCTATTCCACAGCATTGATATCCTTCTTGATGGTTTTTGTCGTATTCTTAAGGGGGCGTGAAAAATGTCCTTTTCACCGCAGAAGGACTTAGAACCGAATAAATTAGCCATGTATTTCACATTGTTTTATACATTAATTTTTATGGTTCTGTCTCTGCTATACAGAAATTTTTTCAACACCATTTTGTTCACATTCATTGCAGTTATGATCGTCGATGCCCTAGCGAGTCTCATAAAAAGGATTTTCAGGATTCCTAAGAAACTGTCAGTCGTTATTTCACTTGTTGTTTGTTTTTCTGCCTTCATTTGGGGTTTAGTAACGATAATTCCAACTGCTTTCACGCAGCTCACTGGCTTTTACACATTGATTACAGATGTAATTGAAAAGAGGGCATGGGAACAGTACATCCAAAATAATGAGCAACTGTTGGCTATGTTGAATAGCTTAGTGGATTTTATAAAACCAAGCATTAACGAGCTGGCAAACTATCTTTTGAAGCTTGTTGCATCACAAATTCCTGGAGCACTTGTTGTGTTATTCTTCACGATACTTGGTATCATCTATGTTTCTATATATTCAAGCAAAATGATTCGGGTTATTCCGCTCATGTACCCCAGAAGATGCAGAGATTACATTCATACTTTTGTAGAAGAGCTAAAAGTGAGTATGCGTCGATTCATAGGAGTCATAACACTGAACGCCATCATAGTTGGTTTTGCCTTCTTTGTTTTGTTCAGAGCCATGAATACAAATTTTGCCCCACTGATAGCCTTTTGGGCTTTTTTGACAAATTTTATACCGATTGTTGGTGTTGTTTTTGAATTTGTGCCCGTCTTTTTATTTTCACTTTCTTTGGGATTAGAAGGTGTCTTGTGGGTACTCTTTTTCACGGTGATCATACACTTGGGTGTTTTTGTATTCTTCTTTGAGGTTATGAAAGGCTATGCTAAGGCAAATCCCGTTGTTATGATATTTTCGATTTTGCTCACGAGTGAGATTTTTGGGCCTGTTGGTGTTTTCTTTGGTGTACCAGTGTCAGTTTTCGTTAGCGTTTTCTATAAACAATTTGTTCATCCTCAATTTGAAAGGGATTGATGATGAAACAGACAGTTTTGATTTTGTTAGTTCTTTCTTCCTTTCTATTTGCAGGGGCTGTTGATAATATTGGGAAAGACCCCGGACAGAGTTGGGATCATTTGATAGACTTAATAAAGAAGGCCCCAGATTCTGAAGTGATTTTTTCTGAAGGACCTAAAATAGCAGCAAAGAGAAGACTCGCAAGTTTTGAGTCGTTGAAAAAGTCAGTCATCAATGAAGATTTTGACCAATTCATAAAAGATATGTCCAACTCCTTGGATCTTCAGGTAGATCTTTCGAGAGAGATCTTGGTGCTTTTTCCACAACTGAAGAATCATCTTGAAGGATTCGAAAAGGGTGAGTTCGGAGAAACGGCAATTATAAAAAGTCTTTGGAAGATAGGATTTAAACTCTCTGCTCCAGAAGGTTTTGGAAAGTGGTTGGTACAAAATTTCTTGAAGGATCCCTATTTGCTTGACTGGAATTTAGTAGGGATGATCAAAAATTTCAAAAATTTCCCTCAAATTTCTCAAGAGATAATCGACAGTTGCCTTTCCTATCAGAAGGAAGAATCACTATTCCCATCGTTGTATAGGATTCTTGAAATCGCAAATTGGTCTTTTAAGACTTCTCTCGTGGATTTTCATATCCAGTTGAAGCAGTACATGGACCTGTTGAATGCGTTAAATAGAGTGGAACCATCTCGATTGACCTCGGCAGAATTATCTAAGATTGTTGATCAATTTGACCAGTTATCGTTACCAAAAGAAGAGATCAGGAAAAGGTTAATATTCTTGATAGAAAGTGCTAAAAGAGCAGGTCTTCGCTTTGATCAAGTTGAATCAAAGGACAAGTATATTAACAATTCTCTGAGAGGGCTGGATACTTCTATGAGTAGGAGCAAATCATCTTTGATTTGGATAATTCTGTCGATACTTGCCATTTTGATTGTTTTGTCTATAGACAAAATAAGACTGAGCTTATTAATCACACTTGGAATGAAGAAAGCAGCCGTTAAGACGTGCAAGAGAATTCTTCTGAGAAAACCTTCTGATCTAAAAATTAGATCAAGACTGGCAATGCTTTATGAACAACTTGGTGAGATCAATCAAGCAGTAAGAGAGTATCAATGTATAAAGGATTTGAGTAAAATGCTCAGATCAAGAGAAGAAAGGGAAAGTTGATTCAACTGTGATGCGAGAGATCCACCATCTTTCGGTTCACCCTGAGTGCTGTTTTTTTTGCGGTTCCTTCCCACCTACCGGACAGATAGAATACCAGCTTTGTGAGACTTCGAAATATAATATCGGCTATCATACCAATCCAAGCTCCAAGTAATCCCAGTTTGAAATATGCCACAAAAAGATAGCCAAGCGGTAATCTGATTAACCACATCGCAAGAGCCACTGTGATCATAGGAAAAGAAGTGTTTCCCGTACCTCTCAATGCACCGTTCATTGAATAATCAATGGCTAAAAAGGCTTGGACCAATCCTATGAGTCTGACGGGAAACTCAGCCATAGTTATTATCTGTAGATCCTTCGTGAAAAGAGTTATCAACAATCTTGGAAATGTAAAAATGAATAGTCCAACGGTTACCTGAAAAATCGATGCAAGTATCCAACCTTGACGAACTATTCCTGCTATCTTTCTCAGATCACCCTTGCCATTGTATCGACCTACAAGTGCTGTTATAGCCACCGATATGCCCATTCCCGGCATGAATGAAATCGATTCGATGTTTATACCAACCCTATGGGCTGCATAAATCTTTGATCCTGCTAAGAGCAGTATATTTGCGAAAAGAAGTAAACCCGTGGAGAAGAGCATATTTTCTCCTGCGGTCGGTAAACCCACAGACAGAATATTCCTGATCGTTGTTAAATCGAATTTTCTGCCTCTTTTATTTCGTGCATGAAGATTATAATTGTTAAGAACGGCAATTGATAATAGAAGGATACCCACTAAGCGCGATAACACGGTGGCAAGTGCAGCACCTTTTGTCTCGAGCCTTGGTAAACCGAACTTTCCGAAGATCATGGCATAATCAAGGTATACATTGAGAGTGTTCGAGACGGCCGCAACTATCATTGGCGTCTTAGTATCACCGGAGCCTCTCAAAGCAGCTCCAAGAGTTCCCATAAAGGACATTGTCAGTGTTCCAAGTAACATTATTCTCAAATAGTCAACACCTGATCGATACACTTGTGGGTCCACGTTCGGAAAGATTCTCAAAATGACTGGTACCACGGGTACGAAAATCATCATCAATAATCCCCAGACGGTTGCAAGATATACACCGTTCCAAAGAGATCTCGATACCATTTCATGGTTCTTCGCACCTATAGCATTCGAAACCAACACAGTGATACCGGTTGATACAGCTATGAGAATGATTTGAAATATGAAAAGCACCTGGTTTGCAAGTGAGGCACCACTCATTGCTTGCCATGAAAGATGACCAAGGAAGGCCGTATCTACTAAACCAAGGATCATCTGTAGGGCATTCTCAGCCATAGATGGCAACCCCAGAGCTAAAAGCTCTTTCCTAATTTCTCTCGCCTGATTTTTTGAAAGATATTCTTTGAGTAAAGAATATTTCAACGCTCAGCCCCCATTAGATTTAATCATTTATTCATTTCAAATTTAGTTCGTGTTCGTAACTGTTTCCAAATGTGTCGAAATCTTTCGATTCATCGTATACTCTTTTGAGGAGGCAGTGAATGAGCGGTTATTACAGCACGAAGGATCAACAAATAGTGGTTAAAAGTGACTTAGATGCCGATAGAATTCTTGTCATATGTACAGGTGGCGATGACCTGTTCACAAAACTCTTGAAACACAGAGCCGTCCTTGTTACACCAAGCGATGAACTAATGAAAAGTGCAGATCAAAGATCGCTGAGGATTCTTATGAATCCACTCAGACTGTCTTTTGCTCCTGAATCGTTCGATATTGCCATCTGTTTTTTCACGTTTTTTTACCTTCCAAAGTACAAGGCAATTTTTGAGAATGTGAATCAGGTTTTGAAGAGATGGGGCAAATTGTTAATATGGGATTCAATAATCCCTAAAAAGGTTGGTCACAAGAGCTTTTTTGCTGTCCCTGTTTTGATTGATACTGGTCTTGAAGTGATAAAGAACGTGTATGTGACAAAATGGAAGTTCGAGCAGAATCCTGGATTGATAAAGAAGGTGGCGCGCGAAAGTGGTTTTAAACTTCTCAAAGAGGAATCTTACGATCAGATCTTTCATATAGAGTTCTCAAAGGTGGCGGAGATCAAAAAATAATCATACCATGTTTGAGAGTTTCAAGAGTTGGTCTATCGTCTGACCATAGGTTGGCTTCTCATCTATTCCTTGTTTCAGAAAGTCGTTTATAGGTTCTATCATCTTTATCGCTTTGTCTATCTGTGGGTTAGACCCAGGCCTGTATGCACCTACGTCTATCAGGTCCTTTGCTTCATAATAAACTGCCATTAAACTACGCAATTTCTTGTTTGCCTCCAGGTGATCTTTCTCCACGATATCTATCATTAATCTGCTTATGCTTGCAAGAACATCTATTGCTGGATAATGATTCAGTTCTGCCAGTCTTCTGGAAAGCATTATATGACCATCCACGACACTTCTAACGGTATCGGATATTGGTTCGTTGAAATCATCAGCTTCAACCAAGACTGTATATATTGCGGTGATACTCCCCTTGTCAGAGTTTCCAGCTCTTTCCAAAATGCCTGGTATCCCCGCAAATACACTTGGTGGATATCCCCGTGCTGTTGGAGGTTCTCCTGTGGCAAGACCTATTTCTCTCTGAGCCATTGCCCAGCGTGTTAGAGAATCCACCATCAAGAGTACATCAAGACCACGGTCACGAAAATATTCAGCAATACTTGTTGCCGTATACAACGCTTTTGCTCTCATCAAAGCAGGTTGGTCCGACGTTGAAACGACCACTACCGATTTTTCAATGCCACTGGCAAGATCTTTTTCTATGAATTCCCTGACTTCTCTACCTCTTTCTCCTATCAAGGCAATAACATTCACATCAGCAACGGTGTTTCTTGCTATCATTCCAAGGAGTGTACTCTTCCCCACGCCACTTCCTGCGAATATTCCAATTCTCTGCCCCTTACCTACAGTTATAAAACCATCTATTGCGCGTACACCCACAGGCAATGGTTTAGTAATCCTTGCTCTTTTCAATGGATGAGGAGCAGTGTTTGCCAGTGGGTATCTCTGTTTAGCTAACAACGGTTTTCCATCGATCGGTCTTCCAAGACCGTCAAGGACCCTACCTTTCATCTCATCGCAAACGGCAACATCTAAACGTTTTCCTGTTTTGTGAATCACTGTTCCATGCTTCGCACCAGACAGGTCTTCAAGAGGCATGAGCAGAACCCTACCATCTCTGAACCCAACTACCTCACAGAGTGGTTTTTTACTGTCCAGTTTCAGTCTACATATCTCTCCAAGGAACGCATCTGGACCTATAGACTCAACAGTCAGCCCAACTATCCGACTTATCTTCCCATTGATTTTTAAGAAATCCTCCGCTTCTATCTTGTTCTTTAGAATCCCTAAGGTCTCGAGAGGATCATTCATGCCCGAAGACCTCCTCAAGGAGCTGCTCTATGATCTCATGTGCATATTGTTTTGTACCGTCTATGATACCTATCTGTGTATCTACGATTACATCGCCAGATTTCAGCGTATTCGACTTAGTCACTTCCACTCCTAAAGCTTTGAATTGTTCAACCAGTTGAGAGAAATTTTTAAAGTCATCTACACTCATGGTGACTTTGATATTGTTCATACCTATGATCTTGGTCAGGATACTTTCGATCTTTCTTTCATAGTCTACCTTATCTATTTCTCTGTATGTGATTTTTTTTATCAGTATGTAAAGAACGTCCACCAACTGATTAGAGATGTCAATGATTTTAGATTTCAATTGTTTTTGGAACTCTTCTATGATTCTATTTACGGTCTGAATGGTCGTTTTAATTTGATTCTGTGCCATAAGCGAATCTTTTTTTGCTTTTTCCAAAATGTTTTGAGATTCTTTCTTTGCATTTTCAATGATTTCTTGAGCTTTCATTTGGGCTTTGTTGATTATTTGATCAGCTTCTTGGTGAGCGTCCAAAAGTTCTTGTTCAGCTCTTTTGAGAAGCTCTGTGGGATCTTGAGTTACCTTTGTTTGGCTGAATATGTAGGGGCTGTCAATGAACAGTTGACGTTTCTTGATGATCACACGATCAACTCCTCGCCACCACCCTTAGCGACGATTATTTCACCAGCCTCTTCGAGCCTTCTCACGACGTTTATGATTTTTTGTTGGGCTTCTTCGACGTCCTTTATTCTAACTGGCCCCATGTACTCGAGTTCGTCTTGGAGCAATTGGGCTGCCCTTTTTGATATGTTCTTGAATATCTTCTCTTTGACCTCCTCCGATGCCCCTTTGAGGGCAAGTGCTAAATCTTTAGTTTCTACTTCGCGCAGGATCAATTGTACCGATCTGTCATCAAGTTTTATAAGATCTTCGAAGACAAACATCCTGCGTCTTATCTCTTCTGCAAGTTCAGGTGAGTCATAACCAAGTTTCTCCATAATCTTTTTCTCCGATGATCGATCCAAACTATTCATGATTTCAGCTGCTGTACCTACTCCACCAACTTGACTGAAGCTCTGACTGACGAATCCCGACAGTTTTCTTTCCAGATTTTTCTCGATCTCTCTTATCACATCGGGAGATGTGCGTTCCAGCAAGGCTATCCTTTTCACAACCTCGATTTGAAGATCATCAGAGAGAGATGATAAGATTCTTCCGGCAAGTTGTGGTTCAAGATAGCTCAATATGAGAGCTACTGTCTGAGGGTGTTCACTTTGTAAGAAATTGACTAGCTGTATAGGATCAGTCTGCCTGAGAAAATCGAATGGTTTAACCTGAAGGTTTGAAATTAGCCTTTCTATGATCTTCATTGCCTTTTCCGGTCCAAAGGCTTTCTGTAAAACTTCTTTGGCGTATTCGATACCACCTTGTGAAATCATTTCTCTCGCACGAGCGATCTCTTGAAATTCTGAAAGAACGGTTTTCTTTTCTTCATCAGATATTTTTCCAACATTAGCTATTTCAACTGTTAGTTGCTCCACATCAGCTTCATCAAGATGTTTCAACACAGAGGCAGCCTTCTCTGGTCCTAACATAACCAAGAGAACAGCAGCCTTTCTCCTTCCGGTAACCTGTTTTTTTTCTGCCATATCATATCCCTCTTTCCACTAACCAGAGTTTTATGATGTTTGCCACTTCTTCTGGAGATTCTCTATAGATCTTTTCAAGGCTTTCTTTAAGCTCAAGCAATGCCTGTTGTTCTGGTGTAAGAGGAGCCTCTTTAACTTTTTCTTCTTCGAAGACTTTCCTTAACTCTTCTTCCATCTTCAGTCTTCTCTGTTCTATCAATTTTCTTCCTTTGATTCTTCTTATCTGTACGATAATTAGATAGATCAGCAGGAAGCAGAGTACAAACAAAACACTCAAGCCAAAGATCATCATGGAAAAACGTCTTCTTTTTTCCATTTCGGCTAAACTTCTTCGGTATTCTTCTTCAAAAGATCTATCAAAGGGCAGAAAAGCGACCGAGATGGAAAGTTTTGGATCACTTGTATTAGCTCCAACACCTTTGCTGACAAGGTCTGAGATAATACCAGCCCATTTTATTCTCTCGTTTTCGTCGAATCTCTGGAAAACCGATGATGAAGCATCTATTATAACCGATAAACTCAGAGCTTCTATTTCTCCTTCTCTATTTTGTACGATATTTTCAACAATGGTATTTATTTCGTAATTGGTTATAGTATGAGTCCTTTCATAGGTTGATGTACCTTCACCCGTCGTACTTGGATATGTCGGCGGTATGTTTGAATCTGTACCAACTGGTCCACCTGTCGATGGCTGGTTTGTACTTTTCTCCATCTCCTGTTCTTGACTTCTTATGATCCCACCTTGTCTTGTGACTGGTTCGTATTTTGTAGATTGCCTTTCTATCTTTTCCCAGTTTAGCCTGATATCTGGAATGACCTCAACCTTGCTCGGTCCAAAGACGGCCTCAAGCGTCTGCTTTATCTTCTTTCCATAGTACGTCTCAAGACTCATCTTTAACTCAGTTCTAGTCGAAGCCAACATCATATCGCTCGAAGTGACTACTCTGTCGCTGAGAACCCTTGACATTTGGTCGACGACCTTAACGTTTTCCAACTTTATTCCTTCGACGGCACCAGCCACTAATTCCATGATTCCTTTTATTTGGTTTTGTGTTAAGTCCTGACCAGGTTGCAAGACAACCAAGACAGATGCCCTTGGCTCGGCCATCTCGCCTCGCACATAATATGTGTATTTTGGCAAAGTGAGGTGGACTCGCGCCGCTCTAACACCGCTTATGGTCATGATACTACGTTCAAGTTCACCCTGTAGAGCTATCTGATATTTGACCTGTCTATCGAAACTTGTCGCTCCAAAACTTTGCTGATCGATAATTTCGAAGCCTCTTGTAGTTGCACCGAGTACGCCCATGGAAGCAAGCCTCATTCTCAACTCATAAACGTTGTATTTATCTGGTACGAGTATCCTTCCTGGTTCAACCTTGTACTGTATGCCCATTGTCTGAAGTTGTTGGATGAGATATCCAGATTGCTCATCGGTCAATCCACTAACCAATAGTACATATTTGGGCGTTGCAAAGATTGCAAGCATTATAATACTCACAACAAGTATTGCAATGGTAATGCCTGTGAATAACACCTTGCTGGGGACTGGAAGTGTCTTCCATTTTTCATAGTAATTCTTGATGTATCCCCAGATTCTTTTCAAAAAATTCAAAGGCACCACTCCCTGAACAGCATTATTTTATCACTCCTATGTGTAAGCCTTTGGAAGAAAAACCAACTGTGAGATAAAATTGCCATATTTTCATTAGAATTGACAGATCGAAGTATTGGGAGCTTAACAAAAATTGTACACCAAAATCTGGTAGTTTTCGATAACAAACCCCTGCCACAAGACCAAGATCTTTTTCGCCGATTATAGGCGAAAAAGAGTAACTCAGATTTGGGTAAGCTAGTATGAAATGAGAGATTTTCTCAAGAGATATATCCACTCCTGCCGCAAGATCAATTATACCAAATAATGAGAAGTACAGATTAGATCCAACAGAGAAAGCCTTACCAATTTGCACATAGGGTTCTATATAAAGAACATCCCTAAGAAGAACCCTGTGGTTTTTCAGTCTATCTGATTCTCTTAAGACTTTTTCAGCGTACTCAAGGCCAGCAATGCTGGGTCCCCTCAAAGCTACCCGAGTAGGTCCTTCATAGTAAGCTGAAAGTGCATACTCTATTTTTTCAAATCTATTTTGTAAGGTATCAAGATAGCGTTTCGTTCCATCTAAAGCCCAAAAGACATTGAAGGGGTTGAGTACCCCAAGTTCTTGAGCAGTTGAAGGCATCAGTTGCGTTAGCCCCATTGCTCCTTTATCAGACAAAGCATGAATGAAAAAATTGGATTCGACCTTAATCAAACCTTTAATCACATCTTTGTTTTGTCTTGGTAATATCCAATCAACTGGTACAGATGTGTAAAGAAATGGTTGAAAAATAGACAATTTGAGTTGATTGTTGTAAAATTCTATGGAAAAGTGGGTTGTTGGATCTATAAATAGAAATATAGGATCGCCTAAGGTCAGGAACGAGAAAGTCATCATGACCCAGAAAAGGGTAATTCTCTTCAATGAGTCACCCCTTTTCCATTATAAAAGATTTGAGGTGGTTTTTTGAATTGGGTAATTGAACTGGAGAAACTAAGTCAAGAACGCAGAATGATACTGGAGGGTATATTTGAAGCACAGACGGTGGAACTTCCTGGTGTACAGTGTAAGGTCCTTCGACCAATAGAGGTCAAGATGGTGGTTGTCATGGCAAAGGATGGTGTGGTCGTTGGAGGTTACGCTAGAACTGTTCTTGAGCATCCTTGTGATAGATGCCTAAAACCAGTTCAAGTAAAAATCAATGGTACCATCGAGGCACTTTACAAACCCATCAACGAGGCACCAAAGGAAAAGGAAGAAGAGCTACAATCTCTCAGAAACGTGTTATACTACTCTTCGGATAAGATAGATTTATCTGAAAGAATAATAGAAGCCATAGTTATTGATGCGCCAATGAGGGTACTCTGTAAACCAGACTGCAGAGGGCTTTGTCCTCACTGTGGCACCGATTTGAATGATGATCCCAAGCACGTATGCGAAGAAAACAGAATCGATCCAAGATTGAATAAATTACTTTTGTTGAGGAAGATAAACGAGGAGGGTTAGCAGATGGCAGTTCCAAAATATAAGCGAACAAGGTCGCGAACGCATGCTAAGCGTGCGAAGATCTACAGAGCTATCACAGTACCTGTGAGCAAATGTCCAAACTGTGGTCAGCCAAAGTTGCCACACAGGGTTTGTTTGCACTGTGGTTATTACAACGGAAGGCAAGTCCTGGAAATAGCAGAGTGAGGCAATGGTACGTGTTGCACTTGATCTGATGGGAGGAGACAAGGCACCCACCGAAATCTTGGAGGGTGCCAAGCTGTCTTCTTCGAAAGATGTAAAGATCTTGCTTATAGGAACAAAGCAGGCCCTTACAGAGGCTGACGGCTTTGACAAGGTAGAGGTTGATGATTTCCTACCTATGGATGTAAAACCTACCGAAGTCCTTCGAAGAAAAAACTCTTCCATGTATGTTGGCTTGAAATTGTTGAACGAAAGAGCTGTTGATGTTTTTGTCAGTGCAGGTAATACCGGTGCACTGCTTGCAGGTTCGACATTCGTACTTGGCAGAATCGAAGGCGTTGAGAGACCGGCTTTAGGTGTACCTGTTCCCTCTATAGGAGGATTTACAATTTTGATCGATGCCGGTGCAAACGCACACGTTAGAGCAGAGCATCTTTTGGATTTTGCCGTTATGGGGTTTTCTTATGCAAAAGTTCTTGGACGTGTAAAACCAAGGATTGGATTACTCAATGTCGGTGAAGAAGAGACAAAGGGAGATGAAACGACAAGACAGGCATATATCCTTTTGAAGGAAAATTTTCCAGATTCCTTTGTCGGAAATGTGGAAGGTCACGACATAAATACAGGGAAGGTGGATGTAGTTGTATCAGATGGCTTTTCCGGCAACGTGGCTATGAAAACCATGGAAGGAACAGCAAAGATGATTTTGCAGACCTTGAAAGATAAAGTGAATGAAGCAGGATTATTACAGAAAATTGGAGCACTCCTTATGAAAAAGGTTTTTGCCGAGCTCAAAAAAACTCTCGATCCACGTACTTATGGTGGAGGTCTTGTTTTAGGCGTCAATGGGTTGGTTGTTAAAGCTCATGGATCATCGGATAGATTTGCGATTTCTAATGCAATCAGAATCGCTTGCGAAGGGGTAAAGATGGGAATGATTGAGGGACTAAGGGGTGAAATACAACGTGTGCGGGATAGTGGGGCTCATAGGTGAACAAATTAGAGTTAGCGCTCTTGTTGAAGCTCTTGAAAAACTTGAGTACCGTGGTTATGATTCTGCAGGGATTGCTTTCTTGAAAGATCGTAAATTGAATATCACCAAGTCTAAAGGCAAGGTCGAAAACCTCAAAAATCAATTACAGGACAGGCTGAATGAGGTGATCGAGACTGGTATCGCTCACACGCGCTGGGCTACACATGGCGAACCAAATGATGTCAATGCTCATCCCCATTCTGATTGCTTTTGTAAGATATCAGTTGTTCATAACGGTATAATTGAAAATTTCAGATCCTTGAAAATGAGACTTCAAGAACTAGGTCATAACTTCCTTTCTCAAACAGACACGGAAGTGATTCCACATCTGATAGAAGAACACTACAATGGTGATTTACTCGAAGCTGTAAGAAAAGCTGTTTTGAAACTCGAAGGGAGTTATGCGATAGCCGTTGTTCATGCTGATCATCCTGATATTATTGTTGGGGCAAGAAAGGGTAGTCCACTGATTGTGGGGGTGAATGGGTCAACAAAGGGATTGGCATCCGATGTCACACCTTTACTTAAATTCACAAGAGAAGTTGTTTTCTTACAAGATGGTGAAATTGTAGAACTTTCGAGAGATACTGTGAAGATAATCGGTTTTGACGGAACAATCCATGAGCGCAACTCTGTTCACGTAGATTGGTCTTATGAAGATGCACAGAAATCTGGTTACAAACATTTTATGCTCAAAGAGATCTTTGAGGAACCTTCGTGCATAGTATCTGTCCTGACTGGAAGAATCAAGAATGGATCGGTTGTTCTTGAGGAGTTCGAACCTTTTGAGAAAACTTTGATAGATTCCAAGTCAATGAAGGTAATCGCTTGCGGGACAAGTTATCACGCGGCACTCATTTTCAAGTATCTTCTAGAGAACAAAACAAATATTACCGTTGACGTAGATGTGTCTTCTGAGTTTCGTTATAAGCGAATTAATTTAAAACCTGGATCGATAGTTCTAGCCATTTCACAATCTGGTGAAACTGCTGATACTCTCGAATCTGTAAGACTAGCAAAGAAGCATGGAGCAAAGATTGTTGCCGTCACAAATGTTGTGGGTTCAACATTGACGCGTGAAGCAGATTGTGTACTCTATCTGAATGCTGGTCCAGAAATAAGTGTTGCGGCTACAAAATCATACGTTGCACAGCTTGTAATGCTTTACTTATTAATGCTTAGGGCAAATGAAATATTGAATGATTCCATGGAGCAGAATTCAGAACTGATTGACAGACTCATGAGATTTCCGGAAATTTTCGAAAATTCTTTGAAGTTTGCCGATAAGATTCATGAATTGGCAAGAAAGTACAAAGATTACAAACATTTTATGTATATCGGTAGAGCTTATGGATATCCTACGGCACTTGAAGGTGCACTGAAGTTGAAAGAGATAAGCTACATTCATGCTACTGGATATCCTGCAGGTGAACTAAAACATGGCCCCATAGCAATGCTCGGGCCTGATTTTCCAGTCTTTGCAATTGCTCCGAATGATTCTTTGTTTCCAAAGATGAAAAGCAATATAATAGAGTGCAGATCCAGAAAGGCTCGAATTCTTGCCGTTACGAGTGATGATAATCAGGAAATATCAGAACTTGCAGATGACATTATCACAGTTAACAGTAGTAGAGAAGAACTTTATCCTTTGTTGATGGCACCAGTTATTCAACTGTTTGCTTACTTTGTTGCAGATGAATTAGGATTCGATCCAGATAAACCGAGGAATCTAGCCAAGAGTGTAACAGTGGAGTGATAAGGTGGAATTGCTGAAAGAATTGATTAAATTGATGAATGAAAAGGAAGCCATTGAACCAATTGTATTAGACATGACCAGAACGCCGTTGCCGACAGAATATTTTGTTATAGCAACAGCCAATTCTCAAACACACATGGGAACACTTCGAGATGCTATTGTGGAATTCTTCATAAATAACTCTCACCCATTGATCTATTTTGATAAGGGCACCGGATACGATTGGTTGTTGATCGATGCTGGAGACATTGTAGTTCATATATTTACGTCACATGCAAGAGATTTCTATGACTTAGAAGGTTTATGGAGTGATGCAGCCAGGCTTGATTAAGCCTGGCCACTGCAACCAAGTACGTTCTTCATCTTGTGTTTCACTAATTGCTTGATAGCATCTCTTGCAGGGCCTAAGTACTTTCTTGGATCGAACTCTTCTGGATGAGTTGCAAAGATCTCGCGAATCGTTGCTGTCAAAGCAAGTCTCAAATCGGTGTCTATATTGACCTTACATATTCCCATCGTTGTTGCTTTTCTAATCATTTCCTCTGGTACACCCTGTGCTCCAGAGAGTTTTCCACCATATCTGTTAGCCTTCTCAACAAGATCCTGTAGGACACTTGACGCACCATGCAAGACTAAGGGGAAATTAGGAAGTCTCTTTGCTATCTCTGACAATCTTTCGAAATCTAGTTTTGGTTCACCTTTGAACTTGTATGCACCGTGACTGGTACCTATTGCTATGGCGAGTGAGTCGACACCTGTTCTTTGAACAAACTCTAGTGCTTTGTCAGGATCTGTATAACTAACTTCCTTTTCATTAACAACAACATGTTCTTCAACTCCAAGGAGTCTGCCAAGCTCCCCTTCAACGACTACTCCTCTTGGGTGTGCATAATCGACAACTTGCTTTGTTAGTTTCACATTCTCTTCAAATGGAAGGTGAGATCCATCGATCATCACAGAAGTGAATCCCGCATCGATGACGGCTTTGCACAACTCAAAGGAGTCCCCATGATCAAGATGAACACAGATGGGAATATCAGGTGCATCTTCCACTGCAGCTTCGATCAGTTTCATCAAATATATTTGTTTTGCATACTTTCTTGCACCCGCGGATATTTGAAGAATCAATGGTGCTCTTTCTTCTTTTGCAGCTTCGATAACCCCTTGGAGGATCTCCATGTTGTTCACGTTGAATGCACCAATTGCGTATTTTCCGTAGGCTTTTCTAAACATTTCTTTGCTACTTACCAGTGGCATCTTAAGACCTCCCGTGGTAGGATTAGAGGTGGCGGAGGCGGTGGGACTCGAACCCACAAGGTGGCTTCACCACCACCGATTTTCAAGACCGGCTCCTTAGCCAATTCGGACACGCCTCCAAAGGTATATTATACTCGAGCAATCAAATTTTGCAACAATCAATTAATAGAAAGGAAGAATATATGAGAATAGCAATTCTCAACCATTATGCAAGTCTACCACAGATGGGCAGTTCGGAGACAAGGCATTTTGAACTGGCAAAGAGATTTGTGAGGGATGGCAACGATGTGGATGTGTACGTAGGAGATTTTTCCCATCTCAACCGTCAAAAATGGACCGACATTTACACAGAAGTCTTCAAATTTCAGGGCATCAAATTCATTGTCGTCAAAACGAGAAAATACTCCAACAACTCCCTGGTAAGATTTCTTTCTTCTCATGATTACTTCAAAAATGGTAAGAAAAGGATTTTGAAAAGCGATTATGACATTGTTATTTCCTCATCGCCCCATCCCTTTTCTTGGAGTCTTGGTTGGTATTACTGTAAAAGGAAAAGGGCAAAATTCATAATCGAGATAAGAGATATCTGGCCAGATGATCTTGTTTCACTTGGAATGATAAGTTATTCCCATCCAGTGGCAAAATTTTTCCATTACATGTGCAAAAAATATTATCCAAAGGCATCACAAATAATTAGCCTAGTGCCAGATCTATCCCAACATTTCCGCCGTCTTGGTTTGCAAAATAGGGAGATTCTATATATACCGAATGGTGTTGATATTGAAGTTTTTCAAAATCCCATGCAATGTACAGATGTAGATGAAATTCTTTCTAAAGTACCACAAGGTGTTAAAGTTGTTTACGCTGGTTCAATCGTTCCACACAACGGTGTCAAAGAATTTGTTGAACTTTTGAATCATATTGATCAGATCATAATGCGAAAATTTGTCTTTCTCTTTGTTGGGCCATCGCAAAAGGAATACCTATCGCAAATAAAAGCGGTAGCAAAAGAGAATGTCTTTTTCTTCGGTGCAGTATCGAAGACTTCTATACCATATCTCTTTTCAAAGAGCGATGTTTTGCTATTCACGCTTTCAAAAACACAGATGAAAAACCCCGCCGTCAGTTCATACAAAGTACTCGATTACATGGCATCTGCTAAGCCCGTACTGAGCGTTGATGTTGATGGGTTGATCTTCAAATTGACCAATGGAGCTGTGTTTTATAAAAGCAATGATCCTTTGAGTCTTCAATTTGCCCTTGAAAAAATTTTGAGTCAAGATTTGTCAGAGCTCGGACAAAGAAACATCCAATATGTCATGAAAGAAAGAACCTGGGACATCCTTTATGAAAGATTGAAAAAGGCTATTCTCTATTGATCACTCTGTCACCAAGGTAGAGCAATCTTACCGAGTACCGCTGGTCTTTTCGCCCCCGTTACAGTGGGTATGTTTGTCGCCAAACCGTTGAGAAAATCATTGGCAAGTAGCGCCATCGAAATGGCTTCCCTTGCCTTTGCAAAGGTTTTTGTTGGTATGAGAACTTTGTAGCCAAAGGATCTCAGATCCTCGAGGATGACCTTATTGAAAGCGCCTCCACCGAATACATAAATTCTTTCCACTCTTGGAAGGTATCTCTCTATGTTTTCATGGATACTGAAGGCTGTGAAATGGGTCAGAGTTCTCAGAGTGTCGTAATCTTTTGTTGGAAGTCCTTTGAGAAATTCATCGTTATACCACTCTCTACCTGTGGTTTTAGGAGGTCTTCTGTTCAAGTAATCTCTATCTCTTTCAATAAGTTTTTCCAAAATCTGAGGGTCTATTTTTCCCTTCGTCGCTAAATCACCATTTTTGTCATATTCCAAGTTGAAGTTCTTTTTTACATACAGATCGATTAAACAGTTCCCAGGTCCTGTGTCAAAAGCCAAAACTTTACCGTCTATGTAGGTAACATTGGCTATACCACCTATGTTCAAGACAACTGTACGAGGTTTTCTGAAAAAGACCCAGTCAAAGTAAGAGGTGATTGGTGCCCCTTGCCCGCCCAGCGCCATGTCTTTTGTCCTAAAAGAATGGATCACCGGTACACCCAGCTCAACTGCCAGCACATCAGCCTCTCCTATTTGTAGCGTTGCCTTTTCTTGAGGCATGTGATAAACAGTTTGACCATGATACCCTATGGCATCAACTTTGATCTTCAAGTCTTTTACCATATCTGCATGAAGTCGAGCGATTTCAAAGTTCATCAAAGTGACGTCCCTTACAGAAGATGAAGAAGGATCATAGGTCTTTATTATGCGCTCTTTGAAAGCTTCAGGATAGTCAATACTTCTAAAATCTAAAAGTTTAAAAGTCGTCTGCCTTGCTGATCCTGAAAAGGATACAACGGCTATGTCAAGACCATCGGCACTGGTCCCAGACATGAGTCCCAATATAATTCGTTCTTTCCTATTGAGTAACTCTAAAAAAGTGCTCCAGTACATTGTATCCCTCCGAAAACTACGTTGTGCAAAAGTATTCTAATTCTCATTATTTCATCTTCATGCCTTTTGATGAATCCCTTGTTGGTCAAAAAGATTACAAACAGCCCATCTTCCCTGCACCAAATGGTTGTGCCAGTGAATCCGCTGTGCCCAAAGGATTTTTCAGAGAGCATGTCACCACTGCTTGTACCACTGGCAGGACAGATCCAGCCAAGGTGTCTCCTTGCCCCGCCTGCTTCAACGATCCTTTGGGTAAAGAGTTTTACTACCTCTAAAGGAACGATCTTTCCCGTTAGCAAACAGGTCATGAAAATGAACAAATCTGGTGCATTTGAGAACAATCCGGCATTTCCACTTACTCCACCAAGATAATAGGCAAGTTCATCGTCGACTAAGCCTACCAAGCGTTTATCATCCCTGAGAGAAGTTGGTGCGATTTTCTCAGATGGACCAGGGGAAAACCTTGTGTTTTTCATTCCCAATGGTTCAAAGATTGAGTAGACGTATTTGTCAAAAGAAGTGTCCGTTATTTTTTCAACAATTGCCATCAAAGTTATGAAGTTCAGGCAGGAATAAACTATCTTCTTACCAGGTTCTTCAACGGGTTGAATTCTCAAAATTTCTTCCAGGAGTTCTCTACCTCTAAGATACTTCCACAGTTCTGAATATGGTTGCATACCTGAGGTGTGTGTTAACAACTGAAGAATGGTAATATCGCTCTTTGGTTTTGGAAGATCCAGAAACCTTCCTATCGTGTCGTGTAGATGGAGATATCCATCACAAAGTAGTTTCATTACAGCTGTAGTTGTAGCTACAACCTTCGTAACGCTTGCAAGATCATAGATTGTATCGATCGTTGTCTTTCTTTGAAAATCCAAGGTACCATAAGGTTTCTGGTAGATTACCTCATCAGGCCTTCCAACCAAGACTACACATCCTGGATAGATTTTGTTAAGCCCTTCTCCAACCACTCTGTCGATCTTTTCTGCTAATTTTCCAAAATCTGCCATATTTTACACCTCGCTCAAGAAGCAGGCCACCTTATGTTTTTCATCACCGATGAGCTTTGGTTTTTCTTTTTCACATCTTTCTATTTTCAAAGTGCACCTTGTTGAAAATGGACAACCAGGTGGCGGATTCATAGGATTTGGTGGTTCACCAGTAAGTGTTATCTTGTGCAGTTTTCTGTTCTCTGGGTCCCAACTGGGAGCAGAACTCATCAAAACTCTTGTGTATGGATGTAATGGATTGTCGAATATCTCGTTGGCATCACCACATTCTACAGTGTTACCCAGATACATGACGATTAACTTGTCACTCATATGATAGACTACATCAAGATTGTGAGAGATGAACAGGTAAGATATCCTTAATTCCTCTCTTATTCTCGTCAAAAGGTTTATTATCTGGCTTTGAACAGAGACATCCAATGCCGAGGTAGGTTCATCGCAGACCACCAACTTTGGGTTTAAAGATATCGCCCTGGCTATGGCAATTCTCTGTCTTTGTCCCCCAGAAAATTCGTGAGGGTACCTTGAAAGATAATCACTGGACAATCCCACTTTGCCCAGCAAATCTTTTATGTAATCTTCTTGCTCCTTTTTGGAAGAGAATATTTCGTGAGCTTCGAGTGGCTCACCGATTATCTCTGATATTGTCATTCTGGGATCGAGTGAATTGAATGGATCTTGAAAGATCATCTGGACATTTTTTCTGAATTTTTTCTCTATCTCTTTCGGGATTTTTCTAGAAATGTCGATTCCCTCGAAAGTGATCTTTCCAGAGGTTGGTTGTAGTATTCGTGCCACAATCTTACCAAGAGTCGTCTTTCCGCATCCAGATTCACCAACTACACCGATGGTCTGGTTTTCTCCTATATCAAGGTCAGTCTCCTCGAGGGCTTTTATCCATCCGATTATCTGAAGGAAGACTCCAGACCTTACTGGAAAATATTTTTTAATTCCTTTGAGTGAAAGAATCATTTTTCATCGCTCCTAAAGTATAGCCAGCAACTCACGGAAGAATTATCTATCAAGATCTCGGGTGGTTCTTTTTCAGAACAGATAGGCATTACCTTACTGCATCTTGGGTGGAATCTACATCCTGTTGGGAATTTGGTTGCGGCCGGCACAGTTCCTGGAATATAAGGAAGCGGGCGGCCTTTGTACTCTTTTTTCACTCTTGATTGTAAGAGGGCTTCTGTATAGGGATGTAATGGATTTCTAAACAGATCAAAGACTCGTGCCTTTTCTACAATCTTCCCTGCGTACATGACATGAACTTTGTCTGCAAGTTCTGCAACGACTCCAAGATCGTGAGTTATGAAAATTACCGAAGTTTTGAATGTTTCTTGGAGTTCTTTGAAAAGTTTTAGTACCTGTGCCTGAATTGTGACATCCAATGCTGTTGTCGGTTCATCTGCAATGATTATATCGGGGTTGGTTAGCAGAGCCATAGCGATCATGATTCTTTGTAACATCCCACCACTCATTTGGTGGGGATATTCATCAAATCTTTTCTCCGCCAAAGGAATGTGTACCTTTTTGAGCATGTTTATGCATATCTTTCTTGCTTCTTTTTCGTTCACTTCGAGGTGAGTCAGCGTAGCTTCCACCATTTGTTGACCGACTGTGTAGAGTGGGTCGAAGCTCGCCATCGGTTCTTGAAAGATCATGGATATCTTCTTTCCTCTGATTTTTCTGTATTCTTCATTGGATAGTTTTGTCAATTCCATATCTTTGTATTTTATTGAACCTTCGAAGATAGCATTTTTCACAAGTCCCATTATTGTGAGTGCCGTTATACTCTTGCCACAACCTGATTCACCAACGAGTGCCAATATTTCGCTTTCCTTTAAATCAAAAGATATACCATCGACAGCTTTCACAACTCCTTCGAAGGTTTTAAAATAGGTCTTTAGGTTTCTAACTGAAAGGATTGTCATACTTTTTCAACCACCCTGTATGGATCTAAGGCATCTCTTAGTGCATCACCAACGAAGTTGAAAGCAAGAACGGAGATCATTATGAAGACACCAGGGATCAGCAACCATGGACTTGTAGCAAGTGCCGAAATAGATTGAGCTTGCCTCAACAAAAGTCCCCAACTCGTCATTGGCTCTTTAATACCCAGTCCCAAAAAGCTTATGGCGCTTTCACCGAGGATCATTCCGGGAATAGAGAGGGTTGATACAACGATCAAATAGCTCATTATGTTGGGTATCAGATGCTTTCTTATGATTTTGAAATCCGAAACGCCTGCAACCTTAGCTGCAAGGACGTACTCTTTCTCACGAAGGCTCAAAACCATTCCACGAACGACCCTCGCTACTCCCATCCAACCTATCAGAGAAAGTACTATCACTATTCCAAAATAAACCCACGTGCTCGGCCAACTTGGTGGCAAAATCACTGCCAAGGCTAGCCACAGAGGAATCCTTGGAAAGGAACGAAGTAGTTCTATAAACCTTTGTATTAAAACATCAACCCATCCACCGTAATATCCAGAAATACTTCCCATAATGGCACCTATGATAACACTTATGAAAGTTCCGATCAATCCTACAGTGAGGGAAACTCTACCACCCACTAAGGTTCTGGAAAAAAGATCTCTGCCAAATCTATCGGAACCAAAAAGAAGTATCATAGCTTGTGATGGGTCTGCGTCGATTCCAAAAAAATGCAAGTCTGTTTCAAACAATCCCCAGAATTTGTATCTTTCTCCCTTTACGAAAAATTTTATCGGGTAGACTTTGGATCTATCTTCTTCGTACCGCGTCATGAAGGTTACAGGGTCACGAGTTCTCTTCATTCCGTATATGAAAGGTCTGTGGAGCTTTCCTTCGTGAACGATTCTCACGATCGTTGGTGGTGCGTAAGTAAACCTGCTGTGTGTTTCTTTGAAATTGTATGGTGAAATGAAGTCAGCAAAGATGATCAGAATATAAAGAATTACAAGAACCCATATTCCAAAGACACCAAGTTTGTGCTTCTTGAACTGTTGATAAACTCTTGATGATCTTGTACTTTTTCTGCTCATCTCAGCTCACCCTTATTCTCGGATCAAGCAACGCTAGAGCAATATCAGCCAAAAGATTGCCAATTTGTGTTATCAGAGCGATGAACATCAAAAAAGTCATGACCAAGTATTGGTCATGGTTCAAAAGGGCGTTGTAGAAAAAAGGACCGATCGTTGGAAGGTTGAGGACTATAGAAGCGATTATGGTACCACTGAAGATGTTGGGAAGTTCCATTCCAGCTATGCTAACTAGGGGATTGAGTGCGTTCTTCACCACGTGTCTTTTTACGACCTTTTCTTCAAGTCCACGTGCCCTGAGTGAAGTGACAAAAGGTGATCCCATTATGTCAAGCATGTTGCCCCTCATTATTCTCATAAGACCGGCAAGACCACTGACTCCAACGACAATTATGGGCAACCAAATGTGATTGAGCAGATCGACGAATTTGTCCCAACTCCAAGGTGCACCTATGAACTGTGGTGAAAACAATCCACCGACCGCTGTTCCACCCAACCTCAGTACCAAATACATCAGAACCAAAGCCATGAAGAATTCAGGTATGGATAAGCCTATAAAACCCAAAACAGTTAAAGTGTAATCGCTAACTGTGTATGGATGAAAGGCCGAGTAAATGCCCATGGGTATGGCTATGAGCCATTGAAATCCTATTGTGAAAAGAGCAATCGCTACTGTCCAGCCTAGTCTTTCCCAAATTAATTCGACAACAGGTCTTTGATATGAAAAGGAGTATCCAAAGTCACCTTTGAGGAATATATTCTTGATCCAAATCAGATATCTTTCGTATGCTGGCTTCTCAAGAGCTAGCTCTCTTTTGAGTGTTTCAATTTGTTCCGGTGAGATTCTTGGGTTTTCAAGATACTGTGAAAGGAAATCACCGGGTTGTAGTTCTGTGACAATGAAACAAATGACAGAAATCAAAAACATCATTGGTATCATTATCAAGATTCTTCGAACGATAAAAGACCACACTGACTTAAACCCCCAAAGCGGAGCTCCTCAAATTGAGGAGCCCCGCAAAGATATCACTTTCGATAGGCTGTCCAAACTGTGAAGACTATCATGCCATCTTTTGTTAAACCTGCATTTCCAAGAGTGTTGTTTATGCCCCAAATATTCATACCTTTGCAGACAAAGATGACGGGTAGGTAGATATGATACAACTCTTGCCATTCGTCATAGTAAGCTTTTCTCTTAACTGGGTCCATTTCAATCTGGCCAAGTTCAAACAGTTCCCAAATTCTCTTTTCCCAATCAAACATGTTCTCAAAGACGGGTTTTGGTGGTGTAGCCGTTTTATCCATCGTTGAATAGTGCCAATAGTACAGTTGTGTGCCAGGCTGCCAGATAGCCTTTCTCAGTTGTGGGTCAGGTTGGTTTCCGAAGGCTCTTATACCTGCCTGGAAGTTCCCCGCTCCGAACATTTGGCCAACGAGCGAAGCATCAAGGATTTGCAGATTAACCTTTATACCGATCTTTTGAAGATCCTGGGCAAATATGAGCGCTACATCTTGATATTCTTGTGGAGAACTTTGAACAAGTAAGTTGAATTCAACACGTTTCCCATTGGGGAACAATCTGTAGCCCTCTTTATCGCGATTCTTAAGTCCAATCTTATCAAGTAATTCAGAGGCTTTTTTAAGATCGTATCTTCTCATGATTTGCTCGACCTTTGGATTATAGAATGCTTTGTTTGATGGGAGCATTAACCCAGCGCCTGGTATGGCAAGTCCTGCAAAAACTTCGTCTATGATCCTTTGTCTATCGAGTGCATATTCCATTGCTTCTCTGAATTCGAGTTTTGCGAAGAGATCTTTCAGGTCAGGATCGTTGACATCGAAATTGAAAGATATGTGTATCGGACTTGGTGTTGCCTGATTTGGCTGAGTTGCATAAACTTTGTACGGTACATTCCCAGCAAGTTCCTGTTGCTTGAGCATGGGGTAATCCTTTGAAGGTATCGCCATGAAATCAATTTCACCGGCCATGAACTTTGCTAATCTCACTTCGGCATCTCTGATGATGAGGTATTCAACTCTATCAAAATACGGAAGTCGAGTTCCAAATCGATCTACCTTCCAATAATTTGGATTTCTCTCCAGCACGACTTTTTGATCGGTTATCACTTGAACGAGTTTGTATGGTCCATTGACTACGATTTCCTTTGGATCTACATTTGACAACCATATTTTGTTTACGGAACCAAGATCGTTCTTGTCCACTAGAGGCTCAAGTTTATGCTTCGGGTATATATAGACATGAGACAAAACTGTGAAGAAAGGACCATACGGAGATGGCAATATTGCCTTGAGAGTCTTGTCGTCGATCTTCACCCACTGGATCATCTTGTTTTGACCTTTTTCATCTGGTATCGTGAATCGATCGATAGAGTTACCGCGTGCGTATTTGTTCATGACAAAGTACTCAAAGGTGAAGATCACATCGTCTGCCACTATGGGTTTTCCATCGGACCAGTAGGCTTCCCTCATGACGAATGTAACCTCTTTCCCATCAGGAGAAACGGTCCAAGATTTTGCCAAACCAGGTCTGATTTCGTTGGTAACAGGATGCATCTCTACAAGTGTGGAAAACATAGGTCCCATGATAACGCTGTAGGAAGAGGAATCTAAGGAACCATACAGCAAAAATGATTCTGGAGTGGATGCAAGTGCTAATCTCAGAACACCGCCCCATTTTGGCTTTGGATCAGGTGTCAGTATGCTGTCTTCGACAAAAAATTCCGCCGCGGCAACGTTGAGAATTATGACAAAGGCAACAAGAAGAACAAACCATTTCCTCATAAAAACACCTCCCTTATAAATGTGATTACAATATGACTAATCCCCGAGAAGTATAATATCATAAAGATAACTTTAGTCAAAATGGGGGAATTAGGATGAAAGTGCTAGGAATAGATGGTGGTGGAACATCTTTGAAAGCTACTGTTGTTCAAGAAAAGCAGATCATAGGCAGGATTGTTTTGGAAAAAGGTGTCAATCTATCTGCCGTTGATCCAAAGCAACTCGAAGAAACAATAAAAGATCTCTTCCAATGGTCTGGAAAGGTCGATCTTGTTAGGGCAGCCTTTTCTGGCGCGGGCAGTGAACAGAGAAAACTCTTTCTCAAAGAAGTCTTAGCCAAGTACTTTACCAGTTCAACTTTACAGATCTTTACCGATGCCGAAGGGGTTTTGTACTCTTGTTATGAGGACGAACCTGTGGTTGTTGTGATCGCTGGCACAGGGTCAGTAGTCATGGGAATAGATAGTTCGCAAAGGATTCATCGTGCAGGTGGGTGGGGGCATCTTTTTGATGATGAAGGCGGAGCATTCAGTGTTGTCTGTAAAATAATTCGAGCTGCTTTGGATTACAAAGATGGTATCGGTGATTTTGATCCTGTCTTTGATGAACTAATCAAGTTTTACAAAGTGAATTTTATTGAAGATCTTGTCGATCTACAAAGATTGAGGGATTTCAAAGAGAGAATAGCATCTTTTGCAAGTTCTATGAGCATCACACCTCTGGTGCTAAAGATATTACAAGAAGATTTCCAAGTACTTTTAAAAAGAACCAGATGTATTTTACACAAAACCAACGCAAAGAAACTGTACATTCATGGTGGCATGTTCAAAATACCGCAGGTCCAAAATATCTTTAGAAAAAACTTTACCCAAGTACAGGTACTTAAACTTGAAAAAGATGTGGATTACATGCTTGCATCTAATCAATCCTTGGAAGGTTTGAAAACCTTTTCTTAGGTTTTTGTTTTTCGGTTCACCTCAATGTAAAGATTACTTTTTACACCCAAAAAAGCGATCCAAGGAGATCTGCGATCACATTGTTTCGAAGTTAATGTCGAAAGGTAATTCTTGAAGGATTCTTGAAGGTCGCTAAGAAATCACAGGAATGTACCACAAACAAAAGATTTTTTGAAAAACTATGTGGAATCGATCTTTTCATCGTTGTAAAAAACAACAGAGGTTTTCCTTTGTTTTGCTCTGTACATTGCGATGTCAGCCTTTCTTATGAGTTCATCCAAGGTTTTTCCATCTTTAGGAAAGATTGCTACACCGATTTGAACATCGATCTGGAGTGTTTTGTTCTCCAGCTTGATGGGACTCCTGATAACTTCAAGGATGCGGTTCAAGAATGAGTTCAAATCATTCCCGCAAAGACCGTAAGAGACTATTATAAACTCGTCCCCACCGAACCTTGCTACCAAATCATTTTCACGCACGGCTTTTTCTAACCTTTCTCCAATGATTCTTAAAACTCTGTCTCCGGTGCTGTGTCCATATCTGTCGTTCACTTGCTTGAATTTACTCAAATCCAGAAAGATCACGGAAACTTCTTTCTGTTCACGTCTAGCAAGATGAAAGATTTTTTCGCTAAATTCTTCCAAGGCAGTTCTATTTAAAAGCATCGTTAAATGGTCATGGTAGGACATATATTCTAGAGCATTTTGCTGCTTTATTATTTGTTCATAAAACTTTCTTTTGTAAAGAAAGATTCCAAGCTGATTTGCAAAAAGCTGTGCCAACTTTACACTCTCTTCATCAAAGGCATCTTCTGTTTCAAAGTTGTCCAGATTGAGCTGCAATGCGATTTCACCTTCTATTTCTACTGCACAATTCAAACTGCACATTATTTCGTCCAATCTTCCAGCTTTACGCAATAATTTGAAATCTTCCTGATCAATTTTATTTTGATTTAGGTCTATCACTTCGCTTTTTTTCTTTATGGAACACCCTCCCTTGACCCATTCACGAACATGCTCACAAGAAAACTTGATCTTAGAAAGTTCTCTTAGATCATAGCCAATGGCAGCTACATAAACATAATGTCCATCTTTCTTGAGAATAACACTGCCAGCCTGAGCATTCGGAATCACCATGACAGCCTTTTCGAGAATTATAGTATAGATGTCCTCTTTTAATTCGTTTTGTAAGAATATGTTTGTCATCTCAACTATTGCTTCGTTTATCCTTCGTAAGGTTGATTCTCTCTGCAATGTCAGGGTTCTTGACCTTAGATTATACCTAGTGTGCAGATATAAGAAAAGAATGAAAACAGCTGTCCCTCCTACTAATAGCGCAATATAAAAGACCCAAAGAAGGATAGGTTTTACGAACTGGTACTTCAAACCAAAGACAAAATCTATGCCTACATCGACTATTTTCAAAAAACCAGAAGGGTCAACTTCATCGAGGATGCTTTGGGCGTTGAGAGTAAAAAAGGCAACCTTGTCTGGTACGCATAAAGAAGCATCACCGTTGAAAATTCTGGTGAATACATGGATTTTTGTGCCTGATGAAGAGATCTTGAACAGATCGAAATCGATTTGGTCAATGTCTAAAATATCTATTTTCTCTATATATGGATAGTAAATTTTTACCTGTTCGAGCCAAACATTTAACTCTTCCAGTCTGTTTAGTACGACAAAGGAATAAACCCTGTCTCTGTGAAAGTAACTAAGACTTACTGACCTTGCAACTTCTAACACGCGCTTTTGATAGCTTTGTTTAATTTTGCTAATTCTTGAAGACAGCTGTTCAAAATGTAAGACATACAACAGCAAGACAAATAACACCAGGAGTGTTAGACTAATAAACACATTATGGCGCACCCGTCCATCCCCCGGTTTTCAATAATATGACTTATTTTACCAAATTGTACCAAACATTGTACTGCAAGAAGATTTTGTTAAAGCATCTATAAAATGTCAAAACTTATTTGTCTTGGATCTTCGCCGATCTTTTGTAATTGGTTTGTAAAGTCAGTGACCTTTTATGAACTGGATGATCTCTGTTATATCTGGCAGTTCTCTAATCGGGTAGACCTTAAAAAAGACGATCTTTCCGTTTTCGTCTATTATGATATTGGCTCTTTCAGAAAAACCATCCTTTTCTCTGAATATGCCATAGAGCTTTGCAACCTCGCCGTGCGGCCAGAAATCGGATAGGATCTTCAACTTTTTCAAACCCAACGCTTCTGCCCAGGCCTTTTTACTGGGAACAGGATCCACACTCAGACCAAGAGGAACCGTGTTTAGTTTTTCAAATTCATCGTAATTCTCATGCAAAGATTTCATCTGATCGGCACACACAGAGGTCCAAGCTAGCGGATGAAATGATAACAACACTTTTTTCCCTTTAAGTTGTGACAACTGAAGGGTTTCGCCATTTTGGTCTTTCAAAGAGAAATCTGGTGCAAATGAACCAACTTGTAACATTCCTACCACCTCCGTTTTGAATCAATAAGATTCAGAATCTTTTCATGATCGTGTTTTCTTTTGAAAAGTGGCTCTTGAGAATCCTTGTAGATCCTTTGTTGTGACTCAAAGGTGGGCCTTTCCTCTACATAGAAGACGCCCAAAGGCAAGGGCAATGCTTCTAAAGCCCTTTGAAAGGCCTCTTGAAGGTTCCTTTCGTTGTGATCCTTGAGATAGTAAGTGTTCTCCTTGAACCATTTGTAAGTGTTGATTTTGTTGAAAGTCACACAGGGTTGGAATATATCTACCAAAGAAAAACCTTTGTGCAAGATGGCCCTCTTTATGATCTTTTTTGTTTCCTCTACATCTCCGCAGAATGCTCGTGCTACAAAGGAACATCTCAAAGAAAGCGCAACAGCTAGGGGATTAAAAGGCTCGTTCAGAACACCGTAAACTTGCACAGGTGTCGTGAAACCTTTTGAACTGGTGGGTGAAGCTTGACCTTTCGTCAGGCCATAGACCATGTTGTTGTGAACTAAAAGGGTGATGTCAGAGTTTCTTCTAACGGCATGTATAAAGTGGTTGCCTCCTTCTCCATACATGCAGCCGTCTCCACTCTCGACTACGACTACAAGATTAGGATTAGAAGTCTTTATTCCAACGGCTGCCGGCAAACTTCTTCCGTGTAAACCGTTGAAGTAGTTACACTTTAAGTATTGAGGTGCCTTTGCGGCCTGTCCGATTCCTGAGACCATTACCAAGTTCTTTGGATCGATGTTCAATTCTTCTAAGGCGGCTTTGACTATGTTGTGTATAGAATAATTTCCACAACCTGGGCACCATGCCATGTCTATATTTTGAAGGTCGAATCTTGTAGTCATTTGGCTTCCTCCTTTATGAATCTTTGCAGTGCGTCTTTTATTTCTTCCACATAGAAAGGTAAACCATTGAATTTGTTGAGTCTGCTAAAATTGGCTAAACCAACTTCCATTTTCAAAAGCCTTCCAAGTTGTGATGTTGCATTTGATTCGATAACGAGAACCTTTTTCGCTCTATTTAGATATTCAACAAGATTAGATGGCAATGGATAAACTTGCTGTAGATGGACAACAGCCAATTTTTCAAAGCCTTGCGCAGCCTCAAGGACTATCTCTCTTGTTGAACCAAAACATATGGCAAGGTACTCATAGTCTTTGTTACCTATCAATTCTGCAGGGATTTCATCGGAAAAATTCTCTAACTTTCTCAGTCTTTTTTCAACCATAGTGGTTCTCAACGTAAAGTCTTCCGTTATTCTGCCAAGTTCATCGTGTTCATCGCTGTCTACACACACAAAACCTTCACCGTAACCGGGTATTCCCCTGGGTGATATACCGCTCGCTGTCACTTCATATCTCTTGTACTGGGGTGAAGTTTGCACAATGAAACTCTCTTGCTGGATTATCTTTGGAAGTTCACCAAGGTTGTAAATCGTGTCCATCAAGTACTGATCTGTTAGGACAAATACGGGAATTTGATATTTATCTGCTATCTTGAAAGCTTTCATCGTACAATAAAAAGCCTGCTCGAGATTTCCTGGCGCAAGAATCACTCTTGGAAATTCACCGTGGCCAGAAAATAGCGCAAAGAGTAAATCGCCTTGTTCAGTTCTTGTGGGAAGTCCTGTTGCGGGACCAGGTCTTTGAGCAAGATGTACCACAATTGGACTTTCTATAGCGCCGGCAAGGCTCAAAGCTTCTACCATCAAAGCAAATCCCCCACCGCTTGTGGTTACAAGAGCCTTCGCCCCAGCATACCACGCACCTAGAGCCATGTTCATAGCAGAAATTTCATCCTCCGCCTGCTCGACTACGATCTCAAAGTCCTTTGAATAGTTAGCAAGATTTGTCAGAACGCCTGTAGATGGAGACATGGGGTATGAAGAAACGAAATTACAGCCACCAGCTATAGCACCAAGTGCGACTGCTTCGGCGCCGTTTATTAACAGATGATTTTTCACATCTGGGTCTGTTTTCGGCTCTAAAATACCAAGATCTATGTTTTCTACAATGTATTCATAGCCCAGCTTCATTGCCAATCTATTTTCGCCACATACCTTTGCTCCCTTGTTGCAAAACCATCTTTCAATTGCCTGTAATGAATCTTCTAACGGCAACTTGAGTAGGGAACACAACATACCCAAAACAACAGAATTTGAATAAACCTTATTTCCTGCTTTCAAAGCAAGCCCTGATATTGGAACTTCTCTGACATTTCCCGAGACGTTAGAAGTCTCTTTTGAGTCAGAATCTATAAAAACAAAGGTTTTTTCATCGATCCTATCTGAAAGCCTCTTTAGATGTATCTCACCTTGAGAGAGCGAGAAAAGAACATCGGTCTTCCTGCAGAATGCCCGCACGGGGCCGTCACTGATTCTTATCAAAGTTGAGTTACTTCCACCCCTAATACGAGACATGTATTCTTTGTAAGAGAAGACATTCAAACCATAGTGTTTCAGAATGTTTGGAAAAAGATACTCTATCGTCTGGATACCTTGACCGGCTTCACCACAAATAACGATTGAAAGATCCACAAGTATGCCCCCTTGTGTTCGAAAAGCCCTGGTTTACCCAGGGCTTTAAATTATTCGACTTCAATTCTTTGACTGTTTTCCCACAAACCGTGTATGTTGCAGTATGACAGGGCGAGAATCGTTCCAGATTTGTTGAGTTTCACTACAGTTTTTACCACTGGTTCTGTGTAGACGTCCCCTGTGTTAGGTCCTTTTACAGATTCACCATGAACGTTGAATTCATAATTTCCGACTTCATACACATATGGGTCGCCATCTGGCTGGAAGAATACTTTAATCCACTTTATGTGATGTTCTGTGGTATTTGGGTGGGGAATCTCCTTTCCCACAGAGACTGTGATCTCTGTTTTTTCACCCTTCTTGGCTCTTTCAGGAGCCTCTATGACCGGTACATGTTTTTCCTTTTTGAAATCTTCCGATTTGATAAAATCCGCAAGTTTCATATTATTCCCTCCCTCAAACAGAGAATTCTATATACATCTTTTTTGCGGTACCGCAAACTGGACATTTTTCAGGTGCTTCATTTTCTACCGTGTGGCCACAAACTGGACAGATGTAAATCTTGCTGGTTGGGTAATCTTCCTTTTTCTCAGCAAGACCCTTGGCTAGTTTGTACATTTCAGCGTGAATTTTTTCTGCTTCCCAAGCGTATCTTGTACTCCTTTCAGCACCGTTCTCCTGCTGAAACTGTGCGACGGTGTTGTAAACTGGGTACATTTCGTTGATTTCGAAGGTTTCGCCATCGATGCACTGCTGGACATTATCCTTCATTTCCTGGTAGATCTTTCCAAGTTCTCTGTAATGATTTCTAGCGTGAACAAATTCAGCATAGGATATTGCTCTAAAGAGATTGGCAAGTTTTTTTAACCCTTTCCTCTCAGCCTCTTCTGCAAAGATCATGTACTTCATGTGCGCCATGCTCTCGCCGGCAAAGGCATCTTCCAAAAATTTCTTGGTCATATCTCTCATCGATCTCACCTCCTTGTTTGTATATATTATAACAATGACTTCATTTTCTTGGTAAATGTAAATATTAACATATCTTTCATAGTGAAGTGCTATCTCAAGATCTCAAGCATAAGGATATGAGATCCTCAACTTTGGCAGTTGCAAGGCAGATCACGGTATCAGCAGCACCATAATAAATCTTTAATTCACCATCCTCTAAAAGGGCCGCCGTTGGAAAGACGACGTTGTTTCTAAAGCCGTTGCTGATTTCATAAGTCTCTTCTGGCACTATGAGAGGTTCTTTACAAACTCCCAAAACTTTCGTTGGATCTTTCAGATCAAGTAACATGACCCCTGCCGTGTAACGTTTGGTCCAGGTTTCTTCCCAACCATTTTTTCCTCTCGATGGGTCGATGTCCACGGCGTGGAAGATCACCAGCCATCCTTTGTCTGTTTTGACCGGCGGTGCACCAGGACCGATTTTGATGTTGGCGAATGGGACGTCTTCGACGCCAAGAAGGAGTTGACTGTCGCCCCAATATCTTAGATCGGGAGAAAAACTGATCCACATGTCGAACCTTTCCAAACCAAGTCTTCCATAAACCGGGAAGGGTCTCTCAAGTCTCGCGTATAATCCCTTTACCTTTTCTGGGAATAGTACAATATTTCTGTTGTCTGGCGTCGATAGATGTAAGATCTCGAATCCTTCAAAATCCTCCGTTGTTGCTATGCCTGCCCTTATCCCATGCCATGTATCTATGGCAAAGGTCATGTAAATCTTTCCATCGATCACAGATAACCTTGGGTCGTAGACCCTGAGAAAATCATCAACAACTGGTGGAAAATCTAACGGAGCTGGTTCAACGTTCCAAGAAACACCATCTGTGCTGTAAGCAAGACCCAGGTTTGTACCTTCCAGTGTCTTCTCTTGAAAGGATCCAAAGTCGTTTCGAAAGACCATGACATACCGATCCTTCACCTTACAAACCCCTGGGTTGAACACAAGCGCCGAACTGTAGGGGATATCTTTGTAGGTAAGTATGGGGTTAGAAGGATGCCTTCTGACAACTTCTTGAGATCTCAGCGCCCCTATGGGTTTTGGTTCAAAAAACTTTCTGATTCCACTGAAGTCCATCATGTTAACAACCCTCCCTTCAATCACTTCAATGTTACACAAAAGCTTGCGGACAGAGGTGACAGGATTTTTCAGCAAGAACTATGGTTATAGGTGATTATAGGTCATTAATTTTCAAAAAACAGTAGTTAGCAAATACTAAATTAGTTTCTATAAATTTTTCTATCGTGTTAACATTTGACAAAATTAATTGACAAGGCAACATTTAGTTAGTAAGACATAACTAAATCGAGGTGTGTTTCTTGCTGACGGATCTTGAGGCTAAGGTTTTGAAGATTATTCGTGATGCCGATCAAATATCTCGGCTTGAAATAGCCAAAGTTTTGAATCTCAGTAAACCTGTTATTACTCAGGTAGTTTCACGTTTGATCAACAAAGGACTCGTTGTTGAATCAGGTGTTTCCAAGTCTTCTTCAGGTAGACCCAAGATCAATTTGAAGTTTGTTCCCGATGCCTTCTACTGTGTTGGCGCCGAACTCGAGGAGAATACCTTTGAAATCATCGTCACAGATCTTTTGGGAAGGGAAAAGATAACCTCTCAGAACAACACACCTCAGAAAATAGATTCCGCAGACATTGTAGCATGGTGTGTGGAGAAGATCAAGGAACTAATAAAGGAGTCTCACCTACCCAAAGAGAGGATTTTGGGTGTGGGAGTCGGTATATCGGCGATGGTGGAACCAAAGACAGGGATGGTGAGAACGGCTCCTGCTTTTGGTATGAAAAACTTCAATCTGCAGAGCATTCTTGAGAGAGAATTAAACTTACCTGTCTACGTAGCAAACAGAGTCAAACTGGTTGCCTTTGCCGAGCATAGACTCGGGGCATCTAAAGGTTTTAAGGACGCACTCTATGTTTATCTAGATAGCGGTCTTGGTTCTGCTCTGATCTTGAACGACGAGTTGTTTCAGGGTTTTTATGGCAAAGCAGGAGAACTTGGATGGATGATTACAGACATCGACCTCACAAAAGACGACATGTGTTTTGAACAAGACTTTGGACATTTGGCAAGAAAAATATCTGGTCATTGTTTGAAGAGGTATTTGGCTGGAGTTGTTCAGGGCAACGATTTAACAGAGATCATCGATACAGTTAGGCAAGAAAAAAACGAGTTGGGGAAGAAATTGAAACGTTCCTTGATGCATTTTGCTGCAGCGATTGCCAATGCCATACTCATGTTCGATCCGCAAGTGGTGATAATGAAAGGAAGAATTGGTCAAAGATATTTCAATCAGATCACAAAGATCATTCTGGAATTTCTCCACAACTTGTTGCCACCACAATTTTATGAAAACTTGGAGTTTCGAAAGGGAATCATAGAGAAATATGACGTTGCGTTGGGTGGAGTCTTTTTGGTTCAAAAAAAGATCATGAACATCTAACACTCATAGGGAGGTGATTTTATGAGGAAAGCCCTGGTTTTCTTGATGGTTTTAGTGGCGGTTCTATCGATGGCAGATGTCGTTTTGATGTGGTTTACAGACGGTCCAGATTATGACATCATGCAATCTCAGGTTGCAAAGTTTGAAAGGGCTTACGGTGAAAAGGTTGTAGTTTTGAACCTGCCTTACTATTTGGAGTACAAGCCCAAACTTGCGGCTATGGCAAAGGCTGGATCACCACCAGATGTGGCAAGAGAGACCGATCTTTTACCCTGGCTAGAGTATGCGATAGACCTTAAACCCCTGGTCGAGAAGTACGCTGGCATGAAATTCGAAGAATGGCTTGAGAACGTTTCTTTCTACAAAGCGGGATTCAAGAAAATCTACGAGAAATTTGGAAAGGTCGTTGGAATACCCTACACCTCAGATGCTCATGCAATCTTTTATAACAAGGAGATCTTCAAAAAAGCGGGTATAGAACCACCAAAGGACAGACCATGGACGATCGATGAATGGTACTCAGCAATGAAAAAGATCAAACAAAGCGGTGCGGCACGATATGCCCTTGTTTACGATTACAGCCCTTACAGATTCGCGAACCTGTTGTATGTTTTTGGTGGAGGAATCTGGGATTCTGAGGGCAAGAACATAATTATCGACTCAGCTGAGTCTATAGAAGCCTTGGAGTTTTTCGTTAAACTCCACGACGAAGATCTAATACCCAAAGCGGTGTGGCTCACAGGTGATGCACCGGCGAAATACTTCCAAAATGGAATGGCTGCTATGTATGTCTCCGGTACTTGGATGCTGGCACAATTCAAAGAACAACTCAAGTTTGACTGGGGTGCCATCATGTGGCCGTACAAACGCCAGAGGGCAGTTATGACTGGTGGAAAGTATATCGTTCCATTCACTGAAAAGGGTGCCAAACTGGCTTTCTTCCTAACAAACCAGGAAAATCTTCCAGAATTCGCCGGGAAACTCTTCCTGGTACCTGACAGAAAGGATCTCAGTGATAAGGTAACGATTGAGGATCCTGTGATTAAACCAGTTTACGATTTGGTGATGAAAGATCTTAATGAGTCAGGACGGGGAAGCCTTGTTGCCGATTGGTACGATCCCGATACAGCTTCTATAATACAAAAGAACAGAACGGTCATAATCGATGCAATAAAATCTGCTGTTGCTAAAGAAAAGACTGCCTCTCAGGCTTTCAAAGATCTTGCAAAGTTTTTAAGGGAAGAGGCTGCAAAGAGTCGTTAAATCTTCTTGGGTGGAGTATCCTCCACCCAATTGTTTCTATAATTGGAGGGAAGATCTTGAAGAGAAAGGTAATACCTTGGCTTTTCCTTTTACCCAGTCTTTTGATCTTTGTCATATTCATAGTGACACCGGCTTTGAGTAGTTTTTATTATTCTTTCACCGACTATGACATGCTCACCTTGAGGGGAAAATTCGTAAGTTTTTCTAATTTCATCAATCTGTTTAGAATGCCAAGTGATTTTGGTCGTGTTTTGATCAGGACATTTTTTTACACATTGCTGGTTGTTCCTCTGGTTTTTTTTATGTCTTTGCTTTTGTCGGTTATTACCACATCGGATTTCATTTACGGCAAGTCTTTTCTGCGCGCACTTTTTTACTGGCCCTGGCTCTTATCTCCATCGATCATAGGAATCAGCTGGAAATGGTTTTTGGATTACGACGCAGGGCTGATAAATATACTTCTTCTCAAGGGTGGCTTCAATCCAATATCATGGTTGATAGACAAGAGATTGGCCTTTCTTAGTGTTTTGTTGGTGACCGTTTGGAATGTTGCTGGTTATTTTATGGTCATGTTCAATGCTGCTCTAACAGCTATTCCAAACGAAGTCTATGAAGCCGCGGCATTGGATGGTGCAAATCGATGGACAAGGTTTTGGAAGATAATCTTTCCTTTACTCAAACCTACTTCTGTGCTTGTAATAGTTCTTTCCACGATCATGGCTATGAGAAGTTTTGAGGTTATATACGTCTTCACCGCTGGAGGGCCTGGCACTTCAACTACCATGGTTGCCCAGAGAATATATCACACTGCTTTCATGGAAAGAAGACTCGGTGTGGCATCGAGCATGTCGGTCATATTGTTCGTGATCTTGATGATTCTCTCACTACTGCAATTCAGAATCTTGGAGGAGAAACAATGAAAAAAAGAAAGAGAGTTCTGTTAGTGATTCTCAATCTCATTGTGTATACTTTTGCCATCTTTTATGTTCTTCCCATAGTTTGGACCGTGTTTTCAAGTTTTAAGGAAGAAGCTGATCTGTTTTCATGGCCTCCTCGGTTAATAACCAAGTTGACCCTGATAAACTATAGAAACATTTTTTCAAAGACTCCATTGCCTCTATTCATGCGAAATTCTTTCTTGATATCAATTTCCGCCACCGTCTTGACCGTTATGATAAGCGTAATGAGCGGTTATGCACTGGCAAAATACCGATTTGGTGCGAAAGGTTTTGTTTCTTCCTTTACCTTGTCGATGCTCATGATCCCTCTTCAGGTGATAATGGTACCAATTTATTTAGTGCTGTCAAAGATCGGTATGATAAATACATTATGGGGACTGATAATACCACCTTCGGCAACACCTACAGGCATCTTTCTTGCGCAAAGGTATTTACTGTCCGCGCTCCCAGATGAGATTTTAGAGAGTGCAAGGATCGACGGGGCAGGAGAGTTGAGGATATTTTTCAGGATCGTTTTACCTCTTTCGACGCCACTTATCGCAGCCCTTTCTGTACTTTCTTTCACATGGAGATGGAATGATTTTCTCTGGCCATTGATCGTTGTCGGTACGCCAAAACTATACACTATTCAGCTGGCTTTGGGTATGTATGCCGGTGAACATATAGTACAGTGGGGGCCTTTGTTGGCTATGACCACCATTTCAATGTTGCCTGTCTTGGTTGTTTTCCTTTTGCTTCAGAAGTACTTTGTAAAAGGTATCACCACAGGTGCGATAAAGTGAAGGAGTGAATTCTTTGGACTACAAAATCTTGGAAAATGGCCTTGTTTCATACACAAAAGCTGTGAACAGTTATGTACTTTCCAATGTTACCGAGAACTTTGTGTTAAAGGGTGCAAAACCCGACAAACTGTATTCTTCCAAAGAAGGTTTACTGTTACAGTTTTCAAAGTCAAATTTCGAGGAACCTTTGACAGCACAGTATTGGCCAAATGGATGCAGCTTCCAGAAGAATGGAATGAGCTGGTCCTTTCTTACCTCTGACAAAGCAAGATCGATTCTGTTGATTGTAAATGGTCTCAGAAGGGTTGAGCTTCGTTTTGAAGTGCCACTCAAGAGAAGTTTCAAAGTACCTTTTCTTGAGCCGGTAGACTTTGAAAAGCCGCTGGAGGTTAACCTGTCAAAAAGATCGATAAATTTCTCAAATCTTTTGAAAATAAGCATTTTGGAAGGAAAAATTGTGGACTTTGTACACAAAGATGGCAGGATTTTTGAACTAATAGTTGAGAGTAACGACAGTAATTTGGTCAAAATCTCTTTTGGTGAAGATACTTCAGCCGATGGTTCTGAAGAAAATGAAAACAGAGTGTATTTACGAAAACTTTGTGAATACTGTCCACCAGGCTTGAACAATTTGGAAAAGTCTTTGTACTTGTTTGCATTGCATACGGCAATTTCTTGCTGGAAGGATTTCGGTGTTGCCATGGCCTTATCGGCAGGTAACAACTACAGTTTTCCTCCGAGAACCTATTTCAGAGATGGCTTTTGGACATCGCTTACACTTCTTCGAAGTAACCCAGGAATCGTCAGAAAGCAGATCCTTGCTTTAGCCCAAGGCGTGCACGAAGATGGTTGTCCAAGTGCAGTGATGTTTTTGAACGACGATGAGAGGAAATTACTGAAAGATTTCATTTCAAAATCACCACAGCTTGCAAAATTCGTTAGATACGAAAACGATTGGTGGTCAGACCATCACGATTCTGGTCCATTCTTTGTTTTGTTGGTTTACGAATATCTCAAGTTCACCGGTGACATGTCAATTTTGTTCGAGAAGGTTGATAAAAAGACTATCTTAGAGAAGTTAGATTTAATAATGCTTCGAATAGATAGATACCCCAAAGATAAAGATGGTTTGATGCTCAGACCGTACGATTCGAACGATTGGGCAGATAATGTTTTCAGAAATGGCTTGGTTTCTTACGATCTAGCACTTCAAATAGCTGCTTTAGGGAAAGCTATTGAGATTTTAAAACTTGTCGCTGACGATGCGAAGAAGGAAAACCTGCAGCAAAAATACAACAAGTTGAAGATAAAATTCAATCAAAAGCTCTTTAATCATGAAAAAGGATACTATTATGATTTTGTCGGGACTTATGTGGAGGATCATTTGAGTCTAGACACAGTTGTAGCCATCCTTTACGATCTTGCAGACAAAGACAAAGCTCTATCGACACTTTCTAAAATGGGTGAGTTACTGCAAACAAAGAACAACCCCCAGCAACCTTATGGTGATTGGGGTGTCATGAATGTCTGGCCTACTTACAGGAAAAGATCTCATCTATTTGGGAAGAGTGCCTTTGCTTTCAGATACCATAATGCGAGTTGTTGGCCTTATCTGAGTTGTGCCTTTGCTTTGGCACAGTTCAAAAATGGTTTTGATCCGTCCTACGCACTTATCAGATGGTGGGAGTATTCATTGGAAAAGGGTTGGTTGAACTTGGTTGAGTACTATTCGCCAGTTTATCCTCGAGGTGGATTAAACCAAGGTTGGAGTTCTTTTGCAGGTTTTGTCATAGATGAAATATACAGAAAGTGAACTGGGAGGTGCCTTCATGGTTGAAAAATGGAATCATTATCCAGTCTATATGTGGGCAGGTCCAGGGACGATAAGAATCAACAAGGTCAAGTTCCCAGGTAAGTCAATCGATGAAGAGGTTCACATCAAAGGAGGTTTGCACGAGGGCGCTGCTCGCCTTAAGAAGATGGGATACAACTGGGCTTATTGTACCTATAACTGGGGTTTCCCACCGGAGATCGAAAAAGAAGATCACGAATATTTCAAGAGGACTGTGGAAGAATATCATAGTGAAGGACTAAAGGTCTTTGGTTATGTACAGTTTTCCAACGTGGTTTTTACAGGATCGTATTTGACAAAGCGCTGGTATGCTCTGGATCCATATGGAGAAAGGATAAATTACTACTCTGGGAGATACTTAATCTGTCCAACAGATCCCCAATGGAAGGAACACTTAAGGCAAGTCGTTGTTGGAATAGTTAACGCAGGAGCCGATGGTGTTTTCTTTGATAACATCTTTGGCTCGTGGTTTGGTTTTCGCCCTTGTTACTGTGACAGATGTCAAGAATTGTTTAAAGAATTTGCAACAAGGCAAGGTTTTGAAGTAAAAGGTATACCTCATCATCTTGGTGAAGATATAGATTCAAAGTTGTATTTGATCTGGCGAAGAAAGGTGATTTGGCAAACGGTGCAAGAACTTTCGAAAGTTGCAAGAGAGTTAAAGCCAGATATTTTGATCTCATCGAACTCCTTCGAAGCGGGTATAAGTAAACTTTCCATCATGGCTGGAATAGACTTGAGAGAGGCATTCAGGGTTCAAGACTTAGTGATGATTGAAAATCACCAGATGCCAAGAAAGTTTAACGGGATACAAATCTTCAACACCATGACCTATAGAATAGCACACGCACACAGCAAAGGAAAACCAGTGACCTCTGTATCTTACATGTTTGGAATCGGTGATGACTCAGTGTACCCAACCAGAATCTATCTTCAAACGATGGCAGAAGCTTATTCAAATGACTCGGTCATGGTTCTAAAGGGGACGGAATATTTTCACAATGGGAAATGGACGTTGATAACCGATGACCAGTTCCAAGAGGTACGCAACCAGATTGAAGACTATCACAAATGGTACAAAAAGAGCCTTGAAAAAAAACTATACGGTGAGAGAGCAACAAGGATAGGTATCTTCCACCCATACGACTCATTGACTTTTCACTGGGAAAGGACAGCATTACCCTTCTTCGCGGCGCAACATGAACTTATTCGATCTAATATAGATTACAGAGTGGTTTGGGATGACTTTGATGGGATCGATCTTTTGATTGTTCCACCTATCTTTGAAGAGAACGAGATAAAAGTAGTGAAAGAATTCAATAGAGAGAAGATCTTTCTTGGCTATTGTCCATTTGAGGGTGAGAAGTTGATATGGAAAGATGAATATAAAGTGATGTCTTCACACCAAAAACCTGATCAGCAAATGGCTTTGGAACAAGATCTTGCATTGTTGAACTTTGCTACTTATTTCAATGACCCCCGCTGGAGAGAGAGACTTCAAAAAGATGGCTTCTTGTTCTTCAACTATCTGAACTACTGCTACACATTCACACATCCATTTGATCGCGATGAACTCATCAAGATGGTCGAGGGTTATCAAAATTGGAAAGTAAAATCCAATGGGTTTGTCGTAGTTACTTCTTACATACAAGATAATTTTTTAAAAATACACGTTGTGAACCTAGAAGAAACAGAGGTAAAGATCGATCTATCGCTGCCACCAAATTATAAATTAAAAGATCTTCTTGAGTACAAGTACGATAACGCCTTTGTGCACAGGATTTATTTTATTGCTATTTGATCTTCAAAAACAAGTGAGGCAAAAGCCTCACTTGTTCTTTAAGATCTCTGTGTTAACCAAATTTGGTGGTATCTCACCTTTCAAAGCTTTTACAATATTTTCGGCTGCCATGATAGACATCTTTGTTCTTGTAGCGTGGGATGCTGAGCCAATGTGCGGAGCAAGAACGACATTTTCTAATTCAAGAAGCTCGGGCTCAACCTGTGGTTCGTTCTCAAATACATCTAATGCAGCTCCTCTGATCCATTTTTCTTCCAGTGCTTTCACAAGGGCTTTTTCATCCACAATGGGACCACGTGCAGTATTTATCAGGTAAGCTCCCTTTTTCATGAGTTTGAACTGATCTTCCCCGATCAAATGATGTGTCTGCTTTGTGAGTGGAAGATGCAAAGTGATGAAATCAGATTCCTTTAAAAGTGTATTTAAATCTACATAAGTTGCATTAAGTTCTCTCTCTATTTCTTCAGATACTCTCGATCGGCTGTAATAAAGAACCTTCATTTTGAAACCTATCGCTCGTCTTGCAACGGCTTGACCTATTCTGCCAAAACCAATTATTCCAAGCGTTGCTCCATAAAGGTCTGTACCTAAAAGTAGCATAGGTTCCCATCCACGAAACTTTCCTGCCCTGACAAATTTGTCACCTTCAACAATCCTTCTTGCAACTGCCATCATCAAAGCCCAGGTCAAGTCAGCGGTAGTCTCTGTAAGAACACCGGGCGTGTTAGTCACCATTATTCCCCTCTTGGTAGCCTCTTCAACATCGATGTTGTTGTACCCAACAGCATAATTGGCAATAACTTTCAGTCTTGGGCCCGCCGCTTCCATAACTTCTTTGTCTATAACATCTGCCAAAAGGCACAGAAGGGCATCGATACCCTTCACTTTTTCAACAAGTATCCCTTTGGGTATGAGCCCATCGTGATCGCTCACTTCAACATCGAAGTTTTCATACAATATCTTCAGTCCTTCTTCTGGTATCTTGCTCGTGACAAACACCCTAGGTCTTGTCATTCATCGAACCTCCTTTAGAAACTTTGAGTATGCCGCAAGGAATGTCCTTTTTGCATTCGCAATCACAAGGTCTGGGTCCTCATCTGGTAATGGCTTGATTTCAAAGGATATCACAGGCTTTTGTGTTGCCACCCTTTTTTCAAAATAATTATTTTTCCAAAGAGTCCTCAAGAAATAAGTGAGTTCTTCAACATCATTCACCCCACCATTTATGCCAAACCTTGGATGAAGATCTCCATAGAGGGGATGGTCTTTCTCAAGGACGGCGTTACCTATGTGAACGTGTGTTATAAAGGGTGAAAGTAAGCTGACGGTGTAAAATGGATCTTCAAAAAGTAATGGCTGATGAGATAGATCAACGGTGAGACCAAAGTTTCCGCAGTGGTTTCTAACTCTAGACGCGATCTCAAAAGCAACAGGTGCTGGCCCAACTAGAGCCTTTTTGTCGACTGCCCAATCAAAGATTTCTAAGTTCACTGAGATCGTACGATCGTCCTCTATACATTTCGATTTGGCATAATCACAGAGTTCCACGAGAGATTTCACAAGCTGGTCTTTCGCTTTTTCAATCTCAGCTTTAGGTATCTTGCCGCTCAATAAAGCTACTGTTCTTGCACCACTGATATATGCTTTATCGATGGCCGATTTGAGTTCTTGAACCGCTTCGTTTCTTTCCCTTTCGTCGATAGATCCAAGATCGAGTTTTTTAGTCAACACCACTGGCTGTGCTGCAACGAGTAATTCAACCTTTGCAGTTTCGCACATTTTTCCTATTTCCTTGAAAAGATCTTCATCTATGAGTGCACTCACTTCTATTGCCTGGAAAAATTCGTCGGTGAGTACTCTCTTGATCGTTGAAAGTATCTCTTCCTCGGTCCTTGCGTCTGGATAAGCCATGAAATGTATCAAACCCATGTGAAATTGATCGTGCCAAATCAACTTGCACCGCCTCCTAACTGAGCCTTAAAGAGTCTACGATCCTTTTTCCCCCATCTACAATAAGGTTTATGTCACTTGAACATACTAAAAGTCTCATACCTTTGTTCATCCAAGGTTTTATGGCATCTGGTGTTGAAAGATGAATACCGCATGGCAGACCAAGATCGAGAGATTTTGTAACAAATTTCTCTATCTGTTGTTGAACATAGGGGTTATCGACTTCGCCGGGATAACCAAGGTCTTGAGATAGATCGTTTGGTCCGAGCAAGAGTGCATCGATCCCGGGCATGATTAATTCTTCGAGATTATCTATTGCCTTTTTATTTTCGATTTGGAGAATTATCATCGTGTTCTCGTTTGCCCATTTGATATACTCGTCCTTCCTAACAGATGAAAAGCCTGTTGGAGCCTTTCTCGTTGCCATGCCCCTTGCGCCCATGGGGTAGTACTTAGTAGCTTTTATGATTTGTTCAACGATTTCTTTTTCTTGAGCTTGTGGTATCACAAGACCTTCTGCACCACAATCAAGGGGTCTTGACAAGTTGTCATGACCAAACCGAGTTGGAACTCTGACGATGGGTGTTATCTCGCTTGCCTTGGCAGCCCAGATCATGTCTTGCACTGTTTCAAGAGTGAACGATGAATGTTCCATGTCTATGATGAAGAAGTCAAAACCTGCAGTGGCAAGCATCTGAGCTATACTTGGTGTTCTTATTTCACTCACCATTGTTCCGATAACTGTTTTGCCTTCTTTCAAAAGTTTCTTCACCTTGTTTACTTTCATCAATCCACCTCGTATCCATATTTTTTCAAAAGATGTAGATTGGCTGGAAAGGTTGGTTTTTTTCCAGAAAGGACCTCAATGACGCCCTGTGCAGCATCTCGAGCCATTCTAAAAGTGCATTCCTTTGTCAAAGCAGAGTTGTGTGGTGTGAGTAAGATCTTATCACAACTGAAAAAGGGATGATCAGACATTGGTGGTTCATCAACGAAAACATCTGTGGCTGCTCCGGAGATCCATCCTTCTTTCAAAGCTTTCAAAAGTGCATTTTCATCCCACAACGAGCCGCGCGCCATATTTATGATGAAAGCAGTTGGTTTCATAAGTCTCAACTGTGGTTCACCTATCAAATTTTTTGTTTCTTCTGTGAGTGGTGCATGTATTGTGACAAAGTCAGAGCCCTTCAAAAGTGATTCCAAGGGTACAAGTTCTGCACCGATTTCGGCAGCTTTTTTTCTATCGACGTATGGGTCAAAAGCCAGTATCTCCATCGAAAAAGCCGCCTGGCATTTCTTGGCTACCAATGTACCTATTCTCCCCAAGCCTATGATTCCTAAGGTTTTTCCCTCTAAATCTATAGTTGAAAAGAGATCTCTTACTTTGAAATTGTTGTTCCTTGTCTCAAAATCCATCTGTTTGATTTTTTTCGCTAATGCGAGGATGAACATGATAGTCGCTTCTGCTACCGAAACAGCGTTTGCATTCGGTGTATTCACAACCCAGATACCTCTTTTTGAGGCTTCTTCAAGATCTACGTTATCCAAGCCGACACCATGGCGAGCTATCACCTTCAGTTTTTTAGCATTTTGAATGACTCTGGCATTGAAAGGTGATGTTCTAACTATGACACCATCGACATGGGTTATTTCTCCTGCCACGATTTCTGGATCGGCACTGGAAGCATGAACAATCTCAAAGTTTGCTTCTTTTAACATCTGTAGACCAATTTCATGAATCGGTTGGATGATCATGACCTTCACCTTTATCCCTCCGAAGATTATGATTATCACTTTCGTAATGACCAGTATTCATTCTATTGATTAGAATGAAAAATTTGATCTTCATGATCATTTATGCACATACAAAGGTATGCAAGAAGTGCCCCTTCAATTAGATTATAAATCTTGCCGAGGTTGATTTAATCAACAAAGGTCTTTTCGAGTAAATCTCTCAGGCGCTACGTCTAACTATTAATTCAACGTCCAATACGAGCTGCTTATAATCTTTTCTCTTACCTTTGAGCTTTTCTAAGAGGATCTTGAAGGCTTCAAAACCCATTTCATACTTTTTTATTCGAATGGTAGTCAAGGGGGGACGAAAATACGATGCGAACGCGATATCGTCATAACCGATAACAGGTATGTCATCGGGCACCCTTTTCCCAATTTCATCTAATGCTCTGATGGCGCCGATGGCAAACAAGTCGTTATAACAAAGGATAGAATCAAAATCTAAACCTTTTTCAACAGCCCTTTTCACTCCTTGGTATCCTGCCTCCATATTTTTATTGTATGGCACGGGGATTAGATAGTCTTCTGAAAGATCTATCATTGATTCAGCAAGCGCCTTTTTATATCCCTCGTACCTCATTTTGGAGGCTGAGTTGTTCAAGTCCGTATTAATGAAAAGTATGCGTCTTCTGTTCTTTGAAATGAGGTGTTTTGTTGCTAAGTATCCACCATTGATTTCGTCGCTGTATATTTCATCGATGTCAGGCCTATACATATGTCTTCCCAACAGAACGAATGGAAAGTTCATCTTCAAAAGTTTTTCAAAATCTTCGGTGTCTTGACCAAAAGGGCTGATCAAGAGTCCTTCGACCCTTCTTTCTAATAAGGTTTTGATTGCTTGAGACTGCAATTTTGGGTCTGTTTCCGTATTCATCAGGAGCAATTGGTATCCGAATTTTCTGGTGGCAGATTCTATTCCTTTTAGGACTTCCGCAAAGAATGGATTGGAACTGTCTTCTATGATGACACCTATGGTCTTTGTTTCATTCCTTCTTAGGGCAAAAGCAGTTGTATTCTTTATGTATCCAATCTCTTTGGCTATTTTGAAGATTTTCTGTCTTGTCTGCTTACTGATGTCCGTTTTACCCCGCAACGCTTTAGAAACAGTGTTTACAGAAACACCCGCGCGCTGAGCTATATCTTTCATCGTTACATATTTTTTCATCGGTCACCACCTTATGATACTTAATACATTATATAAGATATAACCAATCTTGACAAAGCTGAATCTTTCAGTGTCGTATAGATCTTTTTGCCACTTGAGTTTTCTTTCACATACAGGATAGATCCAATTCCATATCCCCAACCTATGATTTTGCTTATCAACGAATTCTCAGAAGACAATTCTAAATCTTGCTTTTTCAAAAGAATGTATTCTGATGAAATCTCTCCTAACGACCACAGAAGGGCAGCAATATTCTTGTTTCTTTTTGTATTGAACACGGTTATGTTGCTTATCCAGTCTCCTGAAAGATCCAAAAAGCCGTAAAGCTTTTGGCTCTGGGAAATCGATACAAGGTCTGTTTCATCCAGCTTTTCATCCCTCACCCATATTATTTCCTCGGGCAACGGTGAGAGTTCCACAACAACCACCGGGTAGAAGTTACGGCTTATGAGCTTTCCGTCTTCGAAAATTTCTAAGAATATGTTCTGAGTGTCTTGTTTTAATTCCAGAGACAAGTCAGTTATCTTCGAAACAGTCCATTTTTTCGAAAAAATCCTTATTTCCCTGAGCACTTCTCTGTCTGTTCTCACAATCAATCTTGCAGAGAGGTCTCTTTTGGAATTGTTGGCGACGTATATTTCTGCATTGTAGATCTCTCCCTTTTGAAGAATTGATCTATGGTTCCTTACAATCGTTAGAATCTCACCATTTAGAAATTTCAACTTCGAATAAAAAGTCTTCGGCATGCGGTTATAGTCTAATAAACCATTGGCTTCCCAAGCGATATCTGAAAATTCAGTTATGACATAGCCTGATATCTCTGGTCTGAGTCGAATGCTCTCTATCTGGTATTTCAAACCCAGGAATTGGTGGAGTTGCGCTTGGTAGACAAAGTCATCTAGGTTGTGAAAATTGCAGACCTTTGAAATGGCAGTTGCAGGGGCTGATTGTGGGAATATATTGCCCATAACCATCACAGGAAAGTTCATCCAATTACCTTCCCAGTCCTTTGGATCGGAAAGACCCCAGACACCAAATTCTGACACAACTTTTGGGAGTTTAGTTTTGGTTTCGAGAAAACTTTTAAACTCGTTGGTGGCAAAGATTTTTATCTTCTCATCCCATTGTTCATTGTGATAAGGAAAGGAATTGTAGAAATGAAAATCGTCGATATCGGATTGAACATGAAAATTTCCCACACATGCAGAATTGTCTACGTACAACCTCGTAGAATCAATTGTCTTGGCTCTTTCATAGAAATTTTTCAACCATTCTCTTGTCTCCTTATTCGAGAGATCTATTCCCCAACTTTCGTTTATCAAACTTAGTATCACGAAACTTGGATGGTTCGCGTGCCTCTTCAGAAGATTCTCAAGTAAATCTTCTAAATATCCTTCTGATTTTTTGTCCAGCTGTCTTGCATATGGTAGATCTATCCACACCAAGAGCCCAAGTTCGTCTGCAAGTTCTAAATAAAGATCGTCAGGGACCTTCACATGAAATCTGAGAAGATTCAGTCCCATCTCTTTTGCCTTTAATAATTCTGAGAAGAGATCATTTTTTTTGGGCAACGTGTAATGAGTGATTGGATAAAAATTCTGATCAAGTGCACCAAACAAATAAAGGGGATCACCATTCAACAATATCCTGTCCCTATCTGTCTTTATCACCCTGATACCGAACCTGGTTTGGTACCTATCTTTTGAATCACCGTCGTTGAAATCAATTATAGCCGTGTACAATTGTGGGGATTCCAAAGACCAAAGTCTTGGATTCTCAACAGCAAAGTTGAACTCTGAGCGGTGTATTTTTTCGTTGAAGGTCACTACCCCAAGTGGATCTGTAACACTCAGAGAAAATTCGTGTTCCTTGTCGTCTGAAAACTCAACTTTACACTCTATTGTTTTCAAATCTGGGAGCGGAAAGAATCTAGCAGACTTTATAAAAACTTTGTCCATAACCCAGAGTTCGACCTTCTGAATTATTCCGCAAGCGTTCCCGTACCAATCTTGCTTCCCCATGACGGTGTGTGGATTTTTGGTTATATCAAGGTCAGAAACAAAGATCTGTAGTAGATCTTGCCCGTCAAAATTGAGGTAATCATCTATTTGAATCTCAAAAAGATCGTAACCATTCTCATGACTTGAGACTAATTTCTGGTTGACATACACCTTTGAGAAAAAGTCAATTCCATGGAATTTCAATAAAACATGCTTTTTTGATAGCCCCTTCAATTCCGGCAGCTTTCTTTCGTACACACCAGAAAAACAAAGTGGGTTTGGATAGCTTTGCTCAGTTATTGGAAACTGGTGTGGTAGCGAGATATTATCGAAAACTACACCATTTTCATATCTCAGTTTCCAGTTGTGATCCAAGTTCACTCTCATTGCTTCAAAGCCCCCTTCATCTCACACTTAAGACTACGCCACGCGTCAGGTATCTTTGCATAAAAAGATAGACCACTATAACCGGGAGCGATGCCATCACATTTGCTGCCATTATGGGACCGTAACGTATATTCACATCGGATCCAGCCAACGCCACCAATCCAACTGGTAAGGTGTACATTTTTTCGTTGGTCATTACAATCAAGGGCCAGAAGAAGTCGTTCCATATCCAAGTGAAGTGGAGTACAGCGACCGTTATGATAGCCGGTACGGACATGGGTAAGATGATTTTGAACATGATATCCAGTTCACCCGCACCGTCCAGTCTTGCAGCTTCTTCGTAATCTGCTGGTATGGCCTTCATGAATTGTGAAAGTATGAAAACTGCCATTGAAGAAGGCAAAGCGGGCAATACAATTCCAAGGAGGTTGTTCACAAGTCCAAATTTTCTTATCATCAGATAAAGAGGGATTGCAATTGCTTGACTTGGTATCATGAATCCCATCAAGGAGAATATATATAGCAAATTCCTTCCTGGGAAATCCATTCGGCTCACTGCATATGCCGACAGTGTGCATATTATGACAATACCAGCTGTTCCTATAGAAGAAGAGATCAAGCTATTTAAGAACCAGTTGCTAATTTTTGCCCTCTGAAGTATTGTTCTGTAATTATCCATTTGCCACACAGAGGGTATCCATCTCCCAGCTAATATATCCTTCTGCGATTGAAAAGATGCCAAGACCATCCAAGCAAGAGGAAGCAAATAGACTATGGACAGTAGGACCGCCAGAGCTGTCAAGAGATATTTCTTTACTCTCATTTATATCAACTCCTCTTTTGAAGAGGAAGTCATCAATCGCAACTGTAAATAAGAAAATACAAGCATTATGAGAAACAGAATGAAAGCCATGGTTTGTGCATAACCCATTCTAAAGTATCTGAAACCTTGTTCGTATATGTATTGCATGATCGTTCGAGTCTTTCCAGCTGGCCCTCCTGCCGTCATGATGTAGACCTGGCCAAAGATTTGAAGTGAAGCGATAATTTGAGTTACAATCACCAAAACATGCACCCTTTTCAGAAGTGGGATTGTTATGAAGATCATCTTCTTAAAGTCAGTTGCACCATCGAGTTCCGCAGCTTCGTAATAAGAGGCTGGTATCTGCTGTAAGCCAGCGATGTATAGAATCACACAAAAACCTATTGTCCACCACACGGTGGTGATGGCGACAGCTGGCATAGCCCAGGTAGGATCAACGAGCCAATTGATAGTTTTCAAGCCCAAAGATTTTGTAGCCTTTGAAATTAGTCCAAAATAAGGATTGTAGAGCAAAGTCCAGGTCAAACAGACGACTGAGATTGTGAGGGTGTATGGTAGATAGAAAGCGGATCTGATAAAACCCTTTGCTTGTGTATAAATCTTGCTGTTTGCCAACACAGCTACCAAGAAAGATAGAACCATGATTGGAGGGACTGTGAGAATGACAAAATAAAAGGTGTGCCAAAGAGATGAGACAAAAACTTTATCAGAGAACATACGCCTAAAGTTGGCAAGACCTATGAACTGAGGTGTACCCAGGATATCCCATTTGTAGAATACCATCCTGACCGAATTGGCAAATGGTATTAACTTGAAGATAATCAATAGAATGGCGAATGGTAAAAAAAGTAAATAAGCAAGTAGTGTGCGTCTTCTTTTGCTATGGATTATCATAAGATCCCTCCAAATCTTATTAGTATGGAAAGGGGGCATGCCCCCTTTCCATGGTAAAGTTAATCAGCTAGCACATCCTTGATTACTTGTTGCAACTGTTTCGCTGCATCTTCAGGTTTAGCCTGTCCAAGTATAACGGCTTGGCCGAGCTCCCACATCTTAATCCTAACTTCGAGCCATCCTTTCACACTGGGTGCCGGTACGACGTAGTTTGCAACATCTGCGTAATCTTTTCTCATCGGTAATTGTAGGAATTCGCCAGATTTGAGAACACTATTAAGAACGGGGAGGTGTCCTGCATTTGCCCAATCGGCAGAATGTCTTGCAAACCATTCAATGAATTTGACAGCTGCTTTGATTTTGTTTGGATCCTCTTTTGCCTGTTTGGGAATAACCCAAGTGTGGCTGTCAGCCCATGTGTAAGGTTTGCTTCCAGCGACTGATGGCAGGCTTGTCACACCAAATTCCAGACCAAGTGTCGGATAGACTGCCATTACCCAAACACCATTCAGATGGAAGACCGTTTGATCGTTCTGAAAGAGTGATTCAGCAGTTGGGTAGTCCATTGACTTTGTGATATTGGAATCATACAAATTCTTAATGAATTCATAAGTCTTTTTAGCTTTCTCAATATCAAGCTTGATTGTATTTGTTTTCTGGTCGTAGAATTCACCACCAAGTTGTGTGTAGTAAGCCACAAACAATCTTTCACCAATCATTGGGCCAAGTTCGACGCTCAGCGCAGTCTCCAAACCAAGCTTGCTTTTCACAGTTTTCGCATATTCGATCATTTCATCCCATGTTTTTGGAACGAGTGGTTGTCCATTTTGATCAACCAACCCTGCTTGTTTCAGGAGTTTCTTGTTGTAATAAAAAACCAGAGGATGTGTATCAAAGGGAATTGCATAAAGCTTACCGGCGAAGTATGCTTTCGAAATGATGGGAGGCACGTAGTCTGCTATTAGATCTTTGGAAGCGTACTTGTCCAGAGCCGTCAACGCGCCTCGGGATGCAAAATCAGGCACAAGCGCAAGATGCATAACGGATACATCTGGCGGATCTCCTGCGACAACTGCTGTTGTCAATTTGTTGTACAGCTCTCCCCATTCAACGATTTGTTCCACGACCTCGATATCTGGGTTTTCAGCATTGAACTTTTTGATCAGGTCTGTTACTATGAAACCTTCACCGCCGCCGAAGAATGTCCAGACAGTTATTTTTGTTTTTGCTGTGACTGAGACTGATAACAAAGCTGCGATGAGCAAAACCAGAAGTAGTTTCTTCATAATCTTACCTCCCCCTTTGCAATTTTTGAGACCATGGAGATTAACTCCACTGGTCTACTTTAACGATAACGTTATCGTTAACACAAGTCAAATTTTAAAAAAAAGTAGTAAATGCCATCTTTTTAGAGCTATTTCAAGAGAATAAACACGATCGTTGGTTTGGGCTGTAAAAACTTCCTTTTTTGGAGATCAGTTGTCTGATGAGTGTCTTTCCTGTCTTCCAGTTAAAAAATCAGAAGATCAGTTAACAAAAAAGCAAAATTTACTCTCTCACAAGAAGCATTGTATGAGGAAACCAATCACAAAGAGCCCGTTGATGATTCAGCTTTGATAACTTCAAAAATGTATCAATTGTGTTGAGAAGATTAGATCTCCATCGAAAAGATGTAAAATGATAAAGGAGGTGTGTTTTTTGAAAATAGGTACTTACAAAAATATACAACCCGAGAGTTTTTTTAATGGGATGGTGTTGAAAAGAGTTTTGATAGGTCCGAAGGACAACTCTCCAACCTTTGCAATGAGACTCTTCACGCTCAAACCAGGTGCCAGTACACCTTATCATTCCCATGATTGGGAACATGAGGTTTTTGTTGTAGACGGAAAAATAAAAGTTAAGTCAACAGATGGGGAAACAGTAGTCGAAAAAGGCGCTTTTATCTTTGTACAGCCGAATGAAGAGCATCAATTTATAAATATTGGTGACAAACTTGCTCATTTCATATGTGTTGTACCCAATCGTGGTGAGCAGTAAAAGCTGTGTAGAGACGCAAAGTATTCTTGGAGCTTAGGGCATCTGTTCATGGGATTCTTTTTGATGACTTTTTCAGAAAAAGATGCAAACCTCCCTTTTGCTTCGATCTGATTTTGGGGAAGCTATCATGAAGTGATCTTTACTGCTGAAGCCTTTTTGATAGTTTAAACTCTGTATAGTCTTGTTGACGGTATCTGAGTAGTTGCACTCGGACCAGAAGCCAGAATTGATTCATTTTTTCTATCATCATTGTATTGGCATTTTTTGGTGGAACTAATGTTCAAATTTTGTTATTTGCTCAAGAAGAAAGATAAACGGCAGGATGGCTCTGCAAAATATGTTTGGTAATTCTTGCTCTTATTGAAGCAATTGAAACAGCACTTTTATTTTCATCCGTTGAATCGATTTTTGAAATCGATCTGGGCAAGCGATAGCTAGTGTAATACAAATCATCTAGCAACTATGAACATTCCCTTGGGTTTTTTGTTTAAAATCCACTGTTACGTTGAAGGTGCAGCTACTGCTTTATCCACATATTCAAGCATTTAATATCGATTTTCTTCAACAGATGATCATTCACAGGACTGTTTTCTTGTTGGTCTTTCTATCAAAGGGTTTTAATTTTACAATCTGTCCGTGATCTTTTCTAGACTCATATAATTTTCACTCAACCAATATCAGATTGACCCGACCAGATAAATGAGACTGAAAATTCTATGGCTTGACAGGTAAAATATCTTGCTGTATTATTTCTATAGAATTAATTCATGTTACAACAAATTTCTGGCTTCGTGCCAGAAAGGGAGGGAGTGTATATGTCAAGGTGGATTGTACTTTCCTTGGTGTTAATTTCTGCTGTCTTGAGCGCTGTGACACTCACCATCATTGGTCCGTGGGCAGGGGCAGAGATGGAAGGTTTCATGCCAGTCATCAGGGAGTTCGAGAGGCAAACAGGCATAAAAGTTGAGTACAAAATTTACAGAGCTGAAGATCTTGCGAATCTTTTACCTGCACAGTTCGTTGCAAGGAGGACGCCTGGTGATGTCATCTTCATGTGGGCGAGTTTTATCAGAGAGTATGGACAAAAGGGGCATATAATACCTCTGACCAATGTGATCGATCAGGCAAAATACTTACCAGGATCACTTGATGCAGTAATGGTTGGCAAAGAACTCTACGGGGTTGCTTACACTGGTAAAGTGAAACCAGGTTTTTGGTACAGAAAATCTTTTTTTGAAAAACATGGCTTACAACCACCAAAAACTTGGGAGGAGTTCGTTGCACTACTTGAGAAAATAAAGAACATACCTGGAATCAAGGCGCCTATTGCCAGCGGTGACGGTGTTGGTTGGCCCCTTTCAGACGTGACGGAACACTTCTTGATAACCTTTGGTGGGCCGGAACTACAACTAGATTTGATAGAGGGCAACACCAGATGGGACAGCTATGCTGTGAAGAATGCCTTCGACAAATTGACATTCCTGCTCAACAAGAAATACTTCGGAGAGCCCACAGAGTGGACACTGGTCTTGAAGCAATGGTGGAACGGAGACTACGGATTGTACTTCATGGGAAGTTGGATAACGGGTATGGTGGACAATTCAAGTGATCTTGGTGTCTTCTCCTTGCCAGGAGCAAGAGGAGTTGTCTTTGGTGCTGATTACGCATTCGTCCCCAAATACACTCAGTATCCTGAAGAAGCCAAGAAGCTCATTGCTTGGCTCTCTGGACCACAAGGACAAGCGGTGCAGGTGAAACAAGGTGGACACATAGCGACAGCAGTAGGTATCGATCTTTCAAATTACCCAGCCGTTGACAGAGAGGTTGCCAAAATAATACAGGGTGTAACGGCCCTTCCAGATCTCGATGACTCCATTGGTGGAGAATTCCAACCTGCCTTTTGGGATCAGCTGAAACTACTTTGGGTGCAACCTAACAGACTCAACGATGTTATAGAAATATTACAACAAAAGGCACCAAAGAAAAGATAATAAGATATGAATACCAAGAATCGCTATGTTTTGTTCTTTGTTCTGCCGGCTGTTGTATTGCTGCTGGTCTTTGTAGTCTATCCAGTTGTAAAAACAGTTTTGCTCAGTTTTCTTGACTCAGAAGGACGTTTCGTCGCGATAAGAAACTATGTCAGCGTCCTAAGAAGCAGAGAAATATTTGATGCACGGGGCTTTTCCAGGGGTTTTCCCCTGGGAGCCCTTGTTCACAATTTGTTGTGGATAGCTATTCACTTGCCCACCACGATGATTTTGGGATTGTCTCTCTCGGTTCTCTTAAAGAACGTAAAGGGTGGATCGGTAATCAAATCTATAGTCTTTCTTGGTATGGTCATGCCTATGATCGTTGGCGGAGTAATGATAAGTTTCATATTTGACAGAAACCTTGGGGTCGTCAACGGTTTTCTAGGTCTTTTTGGAATTCAGACAAAAACTTGGACTGCACATCCAGACAGTGCTTTGTTATCTTTGATCTTTGGTTCAGTCTGGCTCTGGACCGGTTTTTCGGTGATACTATACTCTGCCGGTTTAGAAACTATACCAAGAGACTACTATGAGGCAGCTCAACTGGATGGCGCTAACCCATGGAAGATATTCACCAAAATAACCGTACCCCTTCTGAGACCAGTGACAGTTGTTGTTATCACTATGACTTTGCTTTGGGAACTGAAGGTCTTTGATATCGTATACGTTGCGACGATGGGAGGACCTGGCGGAGCATCAAATGTTCTTGCTCTGCAGATGTACATCTATGCCTTTAGGGCTATTGATTTCAACCGTTCTGCTGTTGTCGCCGTCATTTTGACTCTTTCGACTCTCGGCGTAGGTCTTTCACTTCTCAGATCGGTGAAGGATGATCCAACATGAGAAAAACCTTTTTCACTCTTTTAGGTTGGTTAGTTGCTCTCATATGGATAACTCCTTTCTTTGGTGTCTTCATGACTGCCATAAGACCCCTGGAAGAGTTATTGAATGGGTGGTGGAGGTTCGAATCCTTCAACCCGAGCCTGAAAAATTTTGTTGGAGCCTTGAATCATCCAACGGCGGGTTTGTCAAAAGGTATCATCAATTCACTCACGGTAGCTGTCCCTGCAACGATATTTCCACTTTTGTTGGGTACCATGGCTGGTTATGGATTTTCAAGATACAAGTTCGTCCTGAAAGTGCCACTATTCGTCCTCATAGTTATTACTTTAGCTCTTCCACAACAGACTATCGCTGTCCCCATCTTTCAACTTCTCAACGCCATGAATCTCATAGATAGTTATCTTGGACTGATCATTGTTCACACAGCCTGGGGTATACCTTGGATTACCTTTTTCATGAGGAACTTTTTTGTAACGATACCTAAAGCCATGGAAGAAGCTGCAAGAATGGATGGTGCAAATGACATAATCATTTTCTTTAAAATCGTTCTACCCATGGCTTTTCCAGCTATAGGTTCAGCTTTTGCGTTGCAGTTCACATGGGTTTGGAGCGACTTTTTCCTTGCCTTGATATTGATATATTCACCGGATAAACTTCTTGCGACACAGAGAATTCCACTCATGAGAGGCGTTTATCATGTTGATTGGGGACTTCTTTCCTCAGCGGCAATAATCGTTATGATGGTTCCTATATTGGTCTACCTGTTATTGCAAAGATATTACATCAAAGGCATGATCGGTTGGTCTTTGAAATAAAAGGAGGAGTGATCATGAGAGTTGAGTTAAGGCAAAGATCGATTGATGAGTACAGGACCATAATTGGTGATGAAATTGAGAATATCAAGAAACTTGCAGAACCTCTCCAGGGTAAAAGGGTGATCCATGTAAATGCAACGGCCTTTGGTGGAGGAGTTGCCGAGATTTTGCATAGTTTAGTACCCCTCATGAGGTCTGTTGGTATTGATGCCCAGTGGTATGCCATAGAAGCACCGAATGAATTCTTCAATGTGACGAAGAAATTTCACAACACACTCCAAGGTGCACAGATCGAAATATCTGAAGACGAGTGGAAACTTTATGAAAAAGTCTGTGAACAAAATGCAAAGATCATAGATGAAAAAGCAGACATAGTGGTTATTCACGATCCACAGCCCGCTGCAATGAGACTTTTCACAAAGACAAAACCTTCGACAAAATGGTTCTGGAGGTGTCATATAGATCTTTCAACACCAAACCAGGCCGTATGGAATAGATTTGCGAAGTATTTGGAAAAATATGACAAGATGATCTTTCATCTTCAAGAATATTTTCCAAAAGATATCACTCAAAGGTGTATAGCCTTTCCACCGAGTATTGACCCTTTGAGTGAAAAGAATACTGAACTCGAAAGTAGATTCATTGAACAGACCTTTGAAAGGCTCAAGATAGATATGCACAGACCCTTGATCACCGTGGTAGCCAGGTTCGATCCATGGAAAGACCTCTTCTCGGCCATAGATGTGTATAGAATGGTGAAGGAGGTGGAGCCATCGGTCCAGTTGGCGATTGTTTCAGCTATGGCTTCAGACGATCCTGAAGGTTGGATTTTCTTTGAAAAGGTTGCAAGGTATGCCGGTATGGATGAAGATTTAGTCTTTTGCACCAATCTGAATGGTGTGGGAAACAGTCAGGTAAACGCTATTCAAAGGATGTCGACTGTGGCACTTCATACAGCAACAAGAGAAGGTTTCGGTCTTGTTATAAGCGAAGCCCTTTACAAAGGTGTACCTGTAGTTGCAAGGCCCGTTGGTGGCGTGAAGATACAGATCAAACACGGTGAGTGTGGTTATCTTGCACAGGAAAAAGACGAACTGGCAGGGTATATAATCGAATTAATCAGGAAGGAAGAACTAAGAAAGAAGATGGGTGAAGTTGGTAGAAAGATTGTCATAGACAATTTCATAATAACAGTTAACCTGGCAAATTATTTGAAAGCATTTTTGTCCTCTACGAGGTGAAAGTTTTGCCGGCACCAGCTTTGAGAAAAAGAAACAAGCTCAATGTTATAAGAAATATTTTCGATCACAAAAAGCTATCCCGGACACAGATATCGCGCATGACTAATCTTTCTTTGAGTACTCTAAGTTATATTATCAGAGAACTGGAACAAGAGGAATTGGTATATAGTGAAGAGGTTCTGCAAGGCAGAGGTAGGCCCTCTCAAGTAGTTAAGATCAATCCAAGCGGATGGTCAGTGATTGGTGTCAAGATAGGTAGAGAAGAGGTACGTGGTACGCTCTTTGACGCGGCAATGAGGCCATTGAAGGTTCATGGTGTAAGGGTTCTTTCCTATTTGAGAAACAACGATGGTTATGTAAAGGCTTTCAAAGATGTTCTTGAACATCTCCTTTGTGAGAATCTTTTGGGTATTGGTATATGTTCTTCTGGCATCGTCGAGGGTGGTAAAATAGTTGTTTCACATCTAATGAATGTGGGCAACCTTGATCTTGGAAAGATTGTGCAAAGGGATTACCAAATTAAGAGATTTGTGTTGATGAATGATACAGACGCACTGTGTTATGACATTCCAAAAGCCGAAAGGTCGGATTTTCTTGTTGTTACATACGGTACAGGAATCGGAGCAAGTTTCTGGACAAAAGGACAAGCCCAGCACTTTGAAATCGGTCACGCAATTGTTTCAACCGACGGTAAATGCTACTGTGGTCAAACCGGTTGTCTTGAATATCATGCCTCGGAGTATGCGGTTCTCAAATCTTACGCAAATCGAGAGATAGATTTTGAAGATTTTGCACGAAATGAGGAAGAAAAATATAGGGAGATCATAGAAAAGATCAGATCGATTGCTGCTAAAGACTTTCACCTTGTGGAAACTCATTACAGAAAAGCCTTCCAAATGCTTGGTACGATCCTTGGAAACCTTTTGATCGTTCTAAAACCTTCAACTGTTTTCTTGCTTGGGGAAGGCATGGTCAATGAACAGATGGCAAAGCTCTTGAAGGAGTACATAAAAGGTACATTCAACAGGGAGTTCATAAATGACGTACCTTTCCTCATTGTCAAAGCCGATTGGGAACAAGGTGTTGCCACAGCAACAGTGCATAGATTCTTGCATGAAATGATTAGGTAGGTTCCCGCCTTCTTATCCTGAAAGTGTTCCTTTCTTCTATCTTTATGTTAAGGTTCTTGACAAAGTATGTAACATATGGTAAAAGAATGGTAGAAAATTTTCTATTAGTACTTCAATTACGAAAAAAATTTTTACCTAACTAAGGGGGTGTTTGTATGAGGAAGTTGTTAGTTGGCTTTGTTTTGGTCGCGCTTGTTGCATTGACTTTCGCAAAGGTTAACTTCGGTTCGACTCAGATGACACCTGCTGCTGAAAGAGAGTTTATGATCAGACTGTTGAGTGATTATGCCAAAAGTTCGGGCATTGAGATCGAGTTTCTCAACTTTGAATACACCGATCTATTGAGCAGGGTCGAAGCTGAGCAGAAGGCAGGAAGAATAGTTTTGAATCTGATCGCAGATCTTCAAGGCGGACTTTACACTATGGGATCAAAAGGGCTTCTTGCAGATCTTTCCAATGTAAAGTTCCAGGACAAGTCTTTTGTACAAACTTTTGAAAAGTATACGTACGTAGGAAAGGAAAAGGTTTTCTTCCCTTGGTTACAAGCGACCTTTGCAGTTGCTGTTAACAGGAAGGCCTTTGATTATCTACCAAAGGGTTTGACACAGCAGGACATAATGAATGCAACCGAAAAGTGGACATACGATGCACTTCTCGAATGGGCGAAGAATATGCAAGAAAAGACAAAACAACCACAACTTGGTTTCCCACTAGGCCCCAAAGGTCTGTGGCATAGATTCTTGCATGGTCATATTTATCCTTCTTACACGGGCGCTCAGGCTGTGAAGTTTGACAGTGTGAAAGCAATAGACATGTGGAACTATCTGAGAGAACTCTTCAAATACGTTCACCCAGCCTGTACGACATGGGACAATATGGACCAACCACTTTTGAGAGGCGAAGTTATGGTTGCTTGGGACCATACAGCAAGAATCAAACAGGCTATAGTTGAAAGACCCAATGATTTTGTTGTGGTGCCAGTTCCAAGAGGACCTATGGGAAGAGGTTATATCATAGTTCTCGTTGGTTTGTCGGTTCCAAGGGGTGCAGATACGAGTGAGTCTGTTAAGGTGATTGATTTCTTGACCAGTCCAAAGGCTCAAACGGCAATCCTTCAGAACGTTGGTTTCTTCCCAGTCGTTCAAGAAGCAACCGGTCAAATTCCAGAAGGTGGTCTTAGGATACTTGCGCAGGGTGTTGTGAGTCAGTCCTCTGCGACCGATTCGATTGTTTGTTTCATACCAGGTCTTGGAGCAAAAGGTGGAGAGTTCAACGAAACGTACCGTCAGGCTTTTACAAGAATAGTTTTTAACAAAGAAGATCCTGCAAAGGTCATAGGAGAACTCGGAGAAAAGATAAGACAGTTCTTTAGGGAAACAGGAGCGCCACTACCAGAACCTGATTCAAGTTTATTTTAATTGTTGAGGCAGGTGGCAGGGACCACCTGCCTCTTGACTTTGGAGAGTGGATCTATGAGAAGAGAATCTGTGACACCAATGTTGCTGATACTCCCAGCCATGGCGTATCTTATCGTTTTCATAGGCTATCCCATAGTCGGTACCTTTCAACTTGCCTTCAGCGGTTCAAAAGGATGGCTGGAAAATTTCATTTATGTTTTTTCCTCGAAGGATTTTCAGAATGCCTTTTTCAATACATTGATACTGGGTGCAACAGTGATACCCATACAATTCATATTGGCGATAATCTTTGCTTTGTTGATAAATAAAAAATGGAAGGGTTATAAGGTACTGTTGTACATAATAGCAACACCGCTTGCACTGAGTGATGTCACGGCTGCTTTGATAAGTTATTCCATCTTTGCCCCGAACGGTTATCTGAACAAGATATTGCTCAACTTGAATTGGATAGAAAGGCCTCTCTACTTTTTCGGTTATATGTTCAAGTCAAGGGAGTTTCTCGTTGTGGCCTTGACGGAAATATGGAGAGCAACACCTTTGGTCTTTGTCATTTTGCTCGCCGGCTTGCAATCGATAAATGCTGAATATCTTGAGGCAGCAGATGTATTTGGTTTTTCAGCATGGAAGAAATTCATAAAAATCACCCTACCTTTGCTCAAGCCTTCAATTGTCTCGGCACTACTTGTTCGAACACTCTTTGCATTTCAAATTTTTGGTGTTGTATGGCTCTTAGCCGGAAGAGACATAACTGTTCTTGCAGGAGAAACATATTATTGGTACGTTTTCAGAAACAATAGAAATATTGCAAGTACCTATGCACTGATAATAGCGATACTGACTTTCATAGTTGGATGGTTCTATATAGGTACGATCCGTTCGAAACACCTTGAGGAAGGTGTGAGAACATGAAGAAATTCTTTTATGTTTTGACTTTTGTAGCCGTCAGTTTGTGGTTATTGGGCCCGTTATTTTTTATATTTCTTGCATCTTTAACACCCTCGTCGGATTTCTACAGCATGAACAAGATCTTTCCATCAAGACTCACTCTTGAGCACATTTACAAGTTACTTGTTAATCTTGGTGGATGGAGGGCAATGTTAGTCAGCATACAGGTTGCCCTTGTAGCAATAGCTGTATCTTTCGCTCTCGGTATCCCAGCAGGTTATGCCCTCACCAGATACATCTTTCGTGGAAAGAATATGATAAAACTTGTGATGCTTTTTACAAGGTCTGTGCCGCTTGTGGTGATAGCCGTTTCACTTGTGACGATGTATCTGAGACTGAATCTTGCGGACACAATGTTTGGAGTTGCGCTCGCACATGGGGCGATGGTTTTACCCTTTGTTGTACTGATAACCTCGAGTATCTTTTCTGGAGTCTTTGTGGAGTATGAAGAGGCAGGTATGATCTTTGGACTTTCTCGATTTGGTGCTTTCCTAAGGATCACAATGCCTCTTGCTCTGCCTGGACTCGCGGCGTCGGCAATCTTTGCCTTCATAATGTCTTGGAACGAAGTCTTTGCTTCTTCTGTGCTTGCGATAACCAATCGGACCTTGCCTGCTCATATACTAGGTACTGCTATGGCTTCACCGGATTACTTCAAGTTTGCTGCAGGGACTATTATGGCTGTACCAGCCCTGATCTTTATATTCCTGATAAGAAAGTACTTGATATCTATGTGGGGAATTTCCTTAAAGTAGGTGATCTAATGGCAAAAGTGGTTGTAGAAGGCGTGAAGAAATACTTTGGTAACGTCAAAGCTCTTGATGGCATTGATATTTCAATTGAAGAAGGTCTATTTGTCGTTCTGCTTGGTCCTTCTGGTTGTGGTAAGACAACCCTTATGAGGTGTATCTCTGGACTAGAAAAGGTCACCGATGGGAAGATTTTCTTCGACGATGAAGATGTGAGTAATGTTCCTCCAAAAGACAGAAATGTCGCGATGGTCTTTCAAAGTTATGCCGTCTGGCCTCACATGAAGGTCAGAGAGAACATAGCTTATCCATTGAAACTTAAGAGAGTGCCAAAGGAAGAAATAGAAGAAAGAGTCAAATGGGTTTCAGATTTGCTTCATATAACCGAGCTTTTGGACAGGTTCCCCTCGCAACTCTCTGGTGGTCAAAGACAGAGAGTGGCCGTAGCGCGTGCGATTGTTCACAGACCAAAGGTGCTGTTGATGGATGAACCTTTATCGAATCTCGATGCCCTTCTGAGAGTGAAAATGAGAAGTGAGCTCAAGAAACTGCATGAACAAGTCAGAGTAACAACTTTATACGTTACGCACGATCAGACAGAAGCTATGACGATGGGAGACAAAATAGCCATTATGAATGCCGGTAAGATTATTCAATTTGGTACCCCTGAAGAAATATACAAAAAACCCAAAACAATCTTTGTAGCAGGTTTTGTGGGATCCCCTCAGATGAATTTCTTGACCATGAAGGTTGTTTCGTATGATAATGAATTCTTCGCCGAGAACTTTGGTTTGAAGATACCTTTGAAAGCAGATCCAAAGATGGGTTCCATAATAATGGGTATAAGACCTGAACATATCTATTTAGAAAAATCAAGTAACTCATTGCCAATCATGAGCACTGTCTATTTTGCTGAAAAGCTGATGTCTGAGACTGTTCTTCATCTTTCTATAGCTGCTGATAAAAATATTGTTGCTAAGATCCCGTATGATCTGTCTGTTCAGGAAGGACAAAAGATTCAGATACATATTGATCTCAACTGGATTCATCTTTTTAATCCATCCACGGAAGAGAGGATCGAGCTTTGATTTATGTCATATGTCATACTCACTGGGACAGAGAATGGTTTGCCCCAAGCTCTATCACAAATGAATGGTTAAAGGAATTATTCAAGAGGTTATTTAATTTGATTGAGAAGAACAAAGAATACACCTACGTACTCGACGGACAGACTCTAATTTTAGAAGACCTGTTGAATGAAGCTCCTGAAGTTGAGCACAAAGTGAGGAGTTATGTAAAATCAGGTAATCTGATCATAGGTCCTTTTTACGCTCAGATAGATTTTAGAATTTCCCCAGAGTCAGCCATTGTGAAGAACCTACAGATTGGTCAGCAAGATATGAACAGATTCGGCGTAAACACACGAGTATCTTGGATGGTGGACAACTTTGGCTTCATTTCTCAACTTCCCCAATTATTAAGGAGATATGATATCGAAGGTGCATTCCTGTGGAGAGGGGTTAGTTTTGACAAACCTGTGACTGAATTCTTTTGGAAATCAAGCGATGGATCGCAGATCAAATGTGTTTTCCTGATAGGAGGCTACAGGAATTTCTATGGCATTTTTTTTACAAAAGATCTTGCCGAAAAAAGATTGCAACATGAGACAACAAAACTAAAGCCCTTTTCGTTGTCAGGGTATCTGCTTCTTCTGGACGGTTATGACCTTGATGTGAATCCAGAAGACCCTACAGAATTGCTCGGTAAAAAGGTTGTACTATCAACACCTGAAGATTTCTTGAAGAAAGTCTTTTCAAAGTCTGCAGATTTCCCCCTTTTGAAGGGTGATATGATCAGTGGAAAATACGCTTGTGTCTTTCCTGGTACACTTTCAACAAGAGTTTATCTTAAAAGACAGGCTTATATCATCGGAAAATTGCTCAGATATTTGGAGTTCTTGAGTTTTTCGAACGGTAAGGGAATCGATGATCTTTATAGATGCTACCTGAAGACACTCGTTCATGACAACATCTGTGGAGTGGGGATAGATAAGATACACAAACGAATGATGAGAGAGTATAGGAATATCTACATAAAGATCAAAGGGCTGTTTTTCCAGGAGATGAAAGAAATTTTACAAAGGACCGATCTTAAAGGCGGAAAGTATATTGTGTCTTTTTCGCCCTTTGAATACAATCACTGGCACTGCGATAGTAGAGTTTGTTACAAACTCAAAAGCAATGGCATAGGGTTTTTCGAGTTCAGTGAGGTTGATAAGCCAACAATGGATAGGTCTCTCTCTTTTGAGAACGACTATTACACGGCCAAGTTTTGTGAAGATGGAACTTTGAAGGTAAATGAAATTATTACTGGCGTCTTGAAGCTTGAAAGAGAGTTAGGAGATAGTTATTCTACCGATGCGGAAGATCTTGATTTTTCAGTAAATTTACTGAAGATTTATGTTGAAAAAGCCGGTCACAGGCACAAGATAGTTAGACTCCAAAGAATCGTGAAAACAAGAGGTGTACAAATAAAGACAGAGGAAAAGATCGTCTTTGATGAATCTCCATTGGTCAAATGGTACATAAAGGCCGATCTTCGTGGAAAGAATTACCTTTTGAGCTTTGTAACAAAAACCTTTGACAGTGATTCTAAAATTCTTGCAAAGATGCCTTTCGAAATAGTTGAGAGAAAAAGAGTAGATAGAGATTTATTTGATCTAGATGCAGGTTACGAACTCAACTCTCTTTTACTTGCCGCAAGAGAAGTTGGGTCTGTTAAGAAATTTCCATTTCAAGGATTTGTAGCACTATCAAGTGATAAGACAGTTGCGCTTATGGGAAAAGGTATTTATCAATACGAAGTCAGTGAAAAAGGTGAGATAAGTATCGATCTGGTCAGAAGTGTGGAGTGGATTGCAAAGAGTAAGGTGAAAGGTCGTACTGGCGATGCTGGGCCGTTTATATATGTTCCAGATGCAAAATGCGAAGGCAAGATGAGCTTTGAATTGGCAATCTGTGACTTGGGCTCTCCTACCAAATCAAAAGAGTTTTTCAAATGGTTCACTCTCTTTGATGATCCACCGATGAGAATTTCATTGAAAAAGGAAAAGGGAAGGTCAAGATCGTTGAGCCTCTATCGTAGCGATCTTCCTTGGGTTTGTATCGAAGATGGTAGATTGGTCATTTACAATCCATATTCAGAGCTAACAGAGACTTTGGAACCGGGACAGATATCTTCGTTTTTACTCAACACAAAACTAGGGCATCGAAAGAGCAATGTGGATCTCAAGATCTTTGATTTCCCTGCCTTTCCTTCTTTCATATCCAAGAAAACCATTTCCCAAAAGACTATAGATTCTATGGGAAGAAAGATAGATGCCATTGAAAAACAAATAGAATTGCTTGAAAGTAAATTAAAGAGATTCAGAAAGAACTCCAAAAAATATCATCTGCTCAAACATAAGATTCTGAGTAAGAGAAGAACTCAGCTTGAACTCAAAGTTTCTCTATCGCTCAACAAAGGTAGGATACCAAAAGGCTTGATGAGAAAGTTGAATCAGGCAAGATCACAAAGAAGGATTTACGATCACATAATAGAACTCTCAGAGGAGGGGTAAAATGAGATATTGCAACGACATACCGGATGACCTTGGGGTCTATGATATTGTCGTCGGGATTCCAAGCTTTAACAATCCAGATACGATAGGTCATGTTGCTCAGACTGCTGCAAGAGGGATCGAGGACTTAGGCCTAAGAGGTTTGATAGCCAATTCCGATGGGGGATCTACTGACAACACCGTAGATGCTTTTCTAAAGAGTGATACCTTCGGCTTACCAAAGATTTCGATCAGATACAAAGGTGTACCTGGTAAGGGTAGTGCTGTGAGGGCACTGTTTGAAATAGCACACAAGACAAAAGCCAAGGTTTTCATAATGCTAGATTCAGATCTTAGAAGTGTGGAACCATGGTGGGTTGAAAGATTAGCGAGACCTATCCTTGAAGAAAAAACAGACTACGTTACCCCGTTCTATCTTCGCCATAAATACGATGGTACGATTACCAACAATATCTGCTATCCACTCACTTCTGCTCTATATGGATTGAAGATTCGTCAACCAATTGGAGGTGACTTTGCTGTAGGAGAAAGGCTGATTGAGATCTATCTGGGTAAACCTGAACGAGTATGGCAGACGAACGTCGCAAAGTTTGGTATCGACATATGGATGACCACAACGGCGATAAACGAATCAGAAAGATTACCTATACAGGCTGCGCTGGGTGCAAAAGTACACGATGTGAAAGATCCTGGTAAACATCTTCAAGGCATGTTCATTCAAGTTGTTCAAACGCTCTTTGACTTGATGATCGAATACCAAGGTAGGTGGAAGTCTGTCACAACGCTTGAAGGTGTTGAAATCTATGGTGATCGACCTTCTCAATTTGTTGAAGAGATCGTTGTGGATCTGAATGGTTTGAAAGAACGAGCAAAGAACACTCTAAAAGAACGGCTTGTTGGTATAACGGTTCGTCAAGAGATAGCTGAATCAGTTCTTAAAATGGGTACTATCAACGCGCAAGATTGGGTTGAAGTGGTTTACGATTTTGCACTAAAATACAGAGAGAAGAACGACCAAGAGATCATTTTGGATCTTTTGCCTTTTTATTTTGCTCGTGTTGCTGATTTTGTTGAAAGGACAAGAGATATGGACAGCATCGAGGCTGAAAAAATTATAAATGAACAACTTGAAATCTTTCATCAACAAAAGGATCGTCTTGCAAAGAGGTGGTTCTTTGATACTTAATCATCTACTTGGTATCTATGACAGATTGAGTGAGGCGGAGAAAAAGGTTGCATCTTATATTTTGGAAAGACCTGACGATGTAATACATTATTCTATAACAGAATTTGCGAGAATCATCGGAGTCAGCGAGACAACAATACACAGATTGATCAAAAAAATGAAGTTCGATGGTTATCAGTCTTTCAAAATAGAGCTGACAAAACAAACCAGTGGACCAAGGTCTGTTCCTATAACAGCAGAAGATGCCTTTGACGAATACGTAGGACATCTGAGGTCCCTTATAGATCGTCTGACAAATACTCTAAAGAAAGAAGATCTGCAGAAAGCGACCGAATGGGTTGTCCTGTCTGAAAAGACGATATTCTTTGGTGTGGGACTTTCTGCGGTTGCTGCCGAGTACGGAAGCTTGCTTTTATCGCTTTTAGGGTTGCCATCTTTTTATTACAATGACCCACATACTCAAGTCATAGTTGCAACAGGTTTGAATAAGAATGACCTTGTCATATCTGTGAGTCACAGTGGGAATATAAGAGATACTGTCAAATCAACACAAGTGGCAAAGGACGTTGGTGCAAAGACCATTGCAGTAACAGCAGGAATTAACTCGCCCCTCGCTTCGGTGGCAGATTTGGTTCTGTACAGTCCTGTTGCAAGATTTGAAAAACATGAATTTCTGAGAGGAAATCTTGGAGAGTTTGCAGTGATTGAGATTCTATTTCAGATGATACTCAAAAAAATTTATACCCAAAAAGAGGAATACCTGGAAGATCTTTCACAGGTTCTAAAACCCAAAAGGTATGAAGGAGGAAAAGAATGAAGATCGCACTGGTGCATTTCAGAGCGGGCCAAACCGATGGTGTATCACTTGAGATGGAGAAATGGAAAAGAGTGCTTGAAGGAATGGGACACGATGTTTTTTACATTGCGGGACAACTAACTCAAGTTGATGGTATAGAGATACCTTCCCTTTCGATGGATAGTCAAATCAATTTTTGGATACATAGAAATGCCTTTGAGAAACCTTCAGTTGATGAGGAAACCTTTGTCAAAGTCTTTGAAGAATATGTTTTTCAGATCGAGAGAGAACTTCAAACAAAGGTCCCGCCTGTGGATCTGTTCATAATCAACAACATTCTCTCTCTTGGATTCAACTTACCAGCGGCAGTGGCGATAACAGAGTTTGCGAAACGAAAGAAAATAAAGATCATTGGACACCATCATGATTTTTACTGGGAAAGAGAAAGGTATTCAAAAGCTCAGAATAACTTTGTGATTAGGGTCTTAGACAATTACTTTCCTCCAAAAGATGGTAGCATTCTTCACATTACCATAAACAGCCTTGCACAGAAAGAACTCTTGAAGAAAAAAGGTATCGATTCCAGAGTAGTGCCAAACGTCTTTGATTTTGATCAACCAATTTGGCAGATGGACGAGTACAACAAGGATTTCAAAGTATCACTTGGTATAGGTGAGCATGATATCTTGATTTTGCAAGCTACCAGGATAGTTCAAAGAAAGGCGATAGAAGTAGCAATGGATTTTGTAGAACACTTTTCAAATATGACTAACAAAAGAGTTCATTTTGTCGTTGCTGGATTTTTTGAACAAGAATCTCAGCAGTACTTTCAGAAGCTTATGAAGAAAGCCCAACAGATGCCATATAAGACTCATTTTGCCTTCGAAAAGGTCAAATCGACAAGGTTTGTTGGTGACAAGAAATATTATTCATTGTGGGATATGTACGCTGTCTCAGATGCTGTGACCTACACTTCGATCTTGGAAGGTTGGGGCAATCAACTCATAGAGGCAGTCTTTGCAAAGAGACCACTCATTGTTTATGAATATCCTGTTTACAAAAGCGATATTGCACCGCTGGGTTTTGATTTCATCTCTGTTGGTGATAATGCCTATTATGATGAAGTTGAGGGATTTTATAAGGTGGAAACCAATCTGCTGCAAAAAGCAGCCATGAGGTTGAGTGAACTACTTTCTTGTCCGGAGGAACTGTCAAAAACTGTAGAGAAAAACTTCAAGATCGGGAAAAAACACCTCTCTCTTCAGAGCCTACAGGAACATTTACAAGAAATCCTGACGCAGCTTTGAATCACAGCTGCATCCTCATTATCTCTTGATAAGCTTGAACGATTCTATTCCTCACTTCGTTAGTCAACCTTAGTGCAATTGTCGCTTTCTCTGCTTCTATTATCACTTCGTGGATATTGCTGATCTTTCCAAGAGCAAAATCTGCAGACATTTGTTCTGCGTTCTTTTGTATTTGATTGACCTTCTCTATAGCGTTCTTGAGTATGTCTGCAAAGTCTCCTTCGCTTTTTTTCTGTGAAGTTGGGTTTAACTGATTTAGATTCTGTCCGATGTTAGATATTCTATCAACCATTTAATCATCCCCTCCCTATTTGAAGGGCACTATTTACCATTGCCTTTGTTACATTAAAGGCAGCAACATTAGCGTCATAAGATCTTTGTGCACTAATTAAGTCTACCATTTCTCTGAGTACATTGACGTTTGGGAGACTGACATAACCGTTTTCGTCGGCGTCGGGATGTGTCGGATCATAAACCAATCTGAAGGGTGATCGATCTTCTTCAATTCTCACAACTTTGACTCCACTGCTTTTTAACTTCCCGTCTTTCATCAAGTATTCTGAAAAAACAGGCACACGTCTTCTGTAAGGCCCGCCATCCTGTGTTCTTGTGGTTTCTGAGTTAGCTATGTTGCTTGAAATCGTATCGATCCTGAGTCTTTGGGCAGTCATTCCAGAAGCACTCACATTCATTATTAAGAACTCGTTCATTGTATCATGCACTCCTTAGGACTGTATTGTAGTATTCTATGTTCTTAGACATTAGTCTTGAGAGAACCTCGTACCTTAAGCCGTTGGCTGTCATCTGTGCAATTTCAAAGTCTATATCTACTCCATTTTCATCATTTCTGTAAAATAAGGCCTTTTCTTCCTTAATTCTAGGTTGTGGCAGTCCACGTACACTTTGGATATGGCCTTTGTCCGTAGCCGTTAACTGTAACTTCATGTATTCTCTGAGGAGTTCTTCGAAAACCACGTACTTTCTCTTGTATCTTGGTGTCTCGGCGTTGGCAATATTTTGAGCATGCACATTTTGTTTGAGCATAGCAACATCCATTGCTGTTTTTATTATCTGAAAATTAGCATTGAACAACTCTCTCACTCCTGGTATATCTTTTCTACAGAAATTACTACTTTTCCTAAAAGCTTGGTGGACTGACGACCCAAACTCCTACTGCAGGCACTTTGCCAACATTTTTCCATTTATGTGGAATTGTAGATGGATAGGTGATGCTATCACCTTCATTCAAAACAACAGATTTGTCACCAAGTGAGATTTCAACTGAGCCCTGAATAACTAACCCAGATTCAATCCCCTCATGTGAATAAAAGTTTTCCCCACTGTCATAACCTGGCTCAAGGTAAGATATAAACATTGAATAAGCCCTGTTTTTTGAAGAAATGAGTTCATAGGTGAGACCTTGCGAAACAAAAACTCTACGTCTTTCTTCCTTGCGGACTACTCCTTTGAGTGCTTGTTCACCGATGTCTTGTTCGACGAGTGAAATAATAGTTTCACCAAGGGCTGCAAGAATTCTCTTGAGAGTACTCAAAGAAGGTGAAACTCTACCATGCTCGATTTGGCTTATCAAGCCAGGTGTCACATCGGCCAGTTTTGCTAGTTCCCTAACTGTCATTTGTTTGGACTGTCTGAGAGACCTTATCTTGCCACCTATGTTATCAAGTTCGCCCCCACTCATATATCTCACTCCTTCCCTGATACAAGAAAGGTTAGATCTCCATACAATTTCTGCAATCTCTCGAACTCTTCTTTGTCATAGAAATTTATTTGACCTCTACCAAAATATTTTGCAACCTCGACACAAAAACGAGAAGCGAGTTCTATATCTATCTCATGAGAAGCACCCGTTGCGCAACCTGCAACCAACGTTTCTGTTGTTATGGCTACTCCGACCACAGGCACATCAACGACAGTACAAGGTTGCATAATACTATTAAGATGATACACGCCATTCCCATAAGGCGTGATATCTTGAATTGTTATCGGTAAAACAAACGGCGTAGTTCCACAAACTCTTTCGTATATATCTAATAAATCATCTGCCACTTTTATTATATAACCTTTCAATACCGTTGGTGAAATTGCAAAACCTTTTCTCTTGGCAATACGATTTCCTTTAGTTGTGTCTATAGAAAGAACAGCGTCCACGTGTTTGTTTAACATAAGTTTCAAAACTTCTCTCACACCAATGGGCGAATCCATGAATGGGACAGGTTTGTGGTCAATTGTCGGCGCGTTTGGACAGATGTGAGTTGTTATGTACACATTTCCCGTTAAAATCTCACCTTTATCCTTCATCTGTGCTAACTTCAAAGCTGTTGCCAAAGCTGCAATCGCACCATCGGCATCGCTCACCATTCCTATCATCTGAGGCCTTGCCCCTACGCCTCCAAGTTGTCCAACTATTCCAAGGACGGGTGCTTTTTCATCTTCTCCTTCTATAGTTATTCTTACTAAATCTGTCATTCCTCTTGAGGTTACAATCCTTTCAAAGTCCACTTCAACACCTTTATAACCTTCAAACAATTCACAGATCTCTTTGCCACCGACCTTTGGGTTATCCAGTAACTCCATTATGGTGAGAACCTGTGATAACATTCTCATACCTCCTTTTCGTACAGATGACATCTGATTTTTCTGTCTCCAATTTCGGTGAGCTTTGGGCTTTCAAAACATTTTTCAAAAGCTAGAGGACATCTTGTTTTGAAAACACATCCTTTTGGTTGATTCAGTGGACTTGGTATCTCACCTTTAATTGAGAAATTTGCGAGATTTTGTGTGCCAATTTTTGGTACAGATTCCAGGAGTCCTTTCGTATAAGGGTGTAGAGGGTCTTGTATTACGTATTCTGTTTTTCCAATTTCCATGATCTGACCCAAGTACATGACCATTGTTTGATCTGAAAGGTGGTTCACTATCTTCAAATCATGGGTAATGAGTATGTAAGTCAGTTCGTACTTTTCCTTGAGTTCAATGAGCAAGTTCAAAATCTGTGCTTGCACAGATACATCCAGTGCCGAAGTAGGTTCATCAAGTATGAGCACTTTCGGTTTTAGTATTAAAGCTCTTGCAATTGCGACTCTTTGTTTTTGCCCACCACTCAATTGGTGAGGATACTTCTTGAGCACATCTTCTGTTAGACCGACTGACTTAACAGTATCGAGAACTAATCTTTTACGTTCTTTTTTACTTAGAATCTTGTGGATGCGCAATCCTTCTTCGACAATGAATGACACTGTTTTTCGTGGATCTAATGAACTGTCTGGATCCTGAAAAACCATTTGAATATCACTGCTTTTCATATTTTTCTCAAAGACCTTGTTTTCATAGATAATCTTTCCAGATGAGGCACTATAGATCCCACTCAAAATTCGAGCGATAGTCGACTTTCCTGAGCCACTTTCGCCGACTATACTGAAGACCGAACCTTTTTCTATTTCAAAAGAGACTTCTTGGACAGCTTTCAAAAATTTTTTAGGTTTTCCAAAGATACTGAATTCTACTGGAAAGTCTTTGCATAGATTTTCAACCTTCAAAAGCATCTATTGGTACACTCCTTTATAAAGCCAACATTTTACTATTCTGTCGTTCACCGAAAAGTCATCTGGTTCTTTTTCCATACATAATGGCATCTTTTGTGAACATCTTGGGTGAAACCTACATCCAGCAGGAGGATCGATCAGGCTTGGGACGCTGCCTTCAATCGATCTGAGTTTTGTCTTCCTTTCTTTCATATCTGGTATGGAAGAAATCAAACCGGCTGTGTACGGATGCAAGGGCTTTTCGAAGATCTCTTCAGTTTTCGATATCTCGCATATCTTTCCTGCATACATTACAATGACTCTATCTGCGATTTGAGAGACAACGCTCAGATCATGGCTTATGAAAAAAATCGAGGTCTTTGATTCGAGCTTCAATTTCTTGAACAACTGTATTATCTGTGCCTGTATCGTTACATCGAGAGCAGTTGTCGGTTCATCCGCTATGAGTAACTTTGGATGGCATAACATAGCCATCGCTATCATAGCTCTCTGTCTCATACCACCACTGTATTCAAAAGGATACCTTTCGATCATTTCCTCTGGTTCTGGGATACCAAGTTGTTTCATCATTGCTGTGACTTTACCTATCGCCTCTTTGTAGGACATACCGTAATGCTGCTCGAGTACCTCTGACAGTTGTTTTCCAATCTTCATGTTGGGATTGAGTGAGTTCAAAGGATTTTGAAAGACCATACTGATTTTTGTACCCCGTGGGTGATTGTTAAATTTTAAGAGATCTTTACCTTCAAAGATTATCCTTCCTTTGACGATCTTTCCTTGCGGTTTCGGGACAAGTCCCATTATGGCAAGAGCAGTAACACTCTTACCAGATCCGCTCTCTCCCACCATTCCGACACATTCATTTTCCAAGATTTTGAAAGAAACACCGTCAGGTGCTTTGAATTTCCCATTCGAAACCTTGAATTCCACCGTTAAGTCTTCAACGGATAAAAGGGTATTCAAAACTCTCTCCTCCTGTTGATGAAATACTCTTTGACACGTTCTAATAGATCTGAATCATTTACAAGGTCAAAGACAGTGAATGCAAGTGCCTTAGTGGCTCTTATCATGGCTTCATATCCATAATTTGAGTTAGCTGCCAAGGCAAATTCCTTGGTGTGAGTTGGTATCATTTTGTCCTGGGTTATATTGATGTAGGCATGAATTGCTGGAACGACTTGTGTCACTGCTCCCATGTCTGTGGAACCTACACCTTGTTCGTAAGTCCTGGTAGAAATCTTTTCACCAACAAGTTTATAGTTTTCTTCAAGGGCTTTTGCCAGTGGAACATTCACATAAACCTCAGGCATTTCTTCTTCAACGGTGATATTGTTTGTACAACCAGTCATTGTGCTAGCGCCTTGTACGAGATTTCTGAGTTTTTGTTCCAAGAGATCTACTTCCTCAATTCTCAAAGCTCGGAGCCCAATTTCTGCACTTGTGTATTCAGGAATCGTGTTAAAAGACTGTCCACCGTTGATGATTATTCCATGGATTCTAACTTTTTCTGGTAGTTGCTGTCTGAGCAAACCTATTGAACTGAAAAGGAGCACCATTGCATCAAGTGCATTGACACCTTTTGATGGATCTGCTGCAGCATGTGCCGATTTGCCAAAGAACTCTATTTTGTAACGACGTATAGCGTAAGCTATGTCAAAACCAGTACTCATAGATGCAGGATGTATCATCATTGCAACATCTATGTCTTTGAAAACACCAAATTTTATAAGATCTTTTTTTCCTGCACCATGTTCTTCTGCTGGACAACCAATAACTGTAAGTGTAAAAGGCAATTTTTCAAGGGCTTTTTTTAATCCAACGGCAGCACCACAACTCATCGTACCTATCATGTTATGACCACAGGCATGACCTATCGCTGGCAGTGCATCGTACTCAGCTAAAAGGGCAATTTTTGGTTTGGAACTACCTGCAGTTGCAATAAAAGCCGTTTCAAGATCCCTCACCTTTCTTTGGACACAAAACCCGTTCCTTTGTAAGAAATCCGCAAGCAGCTGTGAAGACTTGAATTCTTGGTAAGACAGCTCTGAAAATTCGAAGATCTTTTTTCCCACATCTATCAGCTGATCTTTCAGTAAATCAATTGCCTCAGAAATTTCGTTTTTCAACGTGATCACCTCTTCATTATTCATTTTTTCAGTCTGGGATCCAATAAATCTCGCAAACCATCACCAAGTATGTTGAAGCCAAGACACGTTATCAATATGGCAAGCCCAGGGAAGATAGCCATATGTGGTGCCGTTTGTAAGTAATTTTTTGCTTCCGAAAGCATGCTTCCCCATGATGGAGTTGGTGGCTGGATTCCAAGACCCAAAAAGCTCAATGTTGCTTCACTGATGACAGCACCAGCAAAGTTCAGTGACGCGTAAACGATCAAAACGGGTGTGATATTTGGCAGAATGTGTTGGAAGATTATCCATAGATCGGAAGCACCCATTGATCTTGCAGCAAGTACAAATTCTTCGTTCTTAATGTTCATCACAGCACTTCTCATGACTCTTGCAAAACTTGGTACCATCACAATTCCTATTGCCAACATCGCATTGAAAAGTCCAGCACCCAGAACGGCCATCATAGCTATAGCAAGCAGTACATATGGGAATGACAAGAGTGCGTCGACGAATCTCATGATTAAAGCATCAACAAAGCCCCCAAAGTAACCAGAAATCACGCCAAGAAAGGTACCGATCAACGCTCCTATGCTCACTGCAACTATCCCGACCATTAGCGATACGCGGCTTCCGTACACTAATCGCGAGAATATGTCTCTGCCATAGTCATCTGTTCCTAAGATATGCCCGCCTTCATTTGGTTTTGCGAAAATGTTTAAAAAATCCATATCATCAACAGGATGAGTTGCTATTATTGGTGCGAAGATTGCTGAGAAAATGTTCACACAGATTATCACAAGTCCAAAGATGACCTGCTTGTTTAGGAATTTCATTCTACACACTCCTGTATAACTGTCTTATTTTTGGATTTATGAATGCATAGATTATATCAACCATCAAGTTGACAAAGATATAAACGATTGCTGTAAAAAGAACTTCTCCTTGAACTAGCATATAATCGCGCCTGAAGATTCCATCGACCATCAACTTGCCAAGTCCTGGTAAAGCGAAAACGGTTTCTGTGAGTACAGCACCAGCAAGCAGATTCCCAAGTTGTAGACCTATAACTGTTATTACAGGTATGAGTGCATTTTTCAATGCGTGTCTATAAAGAATCAAAGTTTTCTTCAAACCTTTGGCGTAGGCCGTTCTAATATAATCTTGGTTTAGAACTTCGAGCATGCTTGATCTTGTAAAACGCGCAATTGTTCCGGTAGAAAGAATGCCTAGAGCTAGTGATGGAAGAATAAAATGACTCACTACATCCCATAAACCTTTGGATATATCTCCCAAACCAACAGCTGGTAGCCAACCAAGTTTTAGCGAGAACACGATGATCAAGATCATACCAAACCAAAATATGGGAATTGAGATACCTATCAGGGCGAGTATGGTAACCAACAAATCAACGAACGAATTATGTTTCATAGCTGCTACGATGCCTAATGGTATACCTATCACAAGGGCAATGAACAGTGCAGACAAACTCAATGTGACAGTCGTTGGCAATCTTTCCAGAATCAACGTTAGAACATCCTGCCTATAAATGAGAGATCTCCCAAGATCTCCTGTAAGAACCCTTTTCAAATAAATTACAAACTGTACTAAGATCGGTTTATCCAAGCCGAGTTGCTGTCTGAATCGAACGATGTCCTCTGCTCTTGCCTGTGGACCGAGTAGTACCATGGCTGGATCACCGGGTATCAGTTTCATTATGAGGAATACTGTGAGTATCACAAAGAACAAGGTAGGTATGACTTGAACAAACCTTTTCAAGATATATTTCGCCATCAAACCACTCCGAAAATCAAGAGCGCTAGCGCGCCCTTGGTTCATTTCTCAACCCATACATTTGTGCCCGGTGCATACAGACGAATCATCATATCAGGTGAGGGTTTGTAACCCTGAACTTTCTTGTTTACACCGTTGACGACTAATTTATGCCACAGCGGGAAATAATAGAGATCTTTCATGATCAATTCTTCTGCCTTTCTGTAATACTCGGTTCTCTGTTTCTGATCCACCGAGGACTCACCAAGTTCAATGTATTTGTCTACCTCTGGATTATTATAGGCACCACCGTTCCCATAAGTCCCTTTTCTTGAGGAATGGAACATGTAGAAGATGAAAAACTCTGGGTCGGGATACCAAGTCCATCCAATCGTATAGGCATCAGCATTTCCCTTCGAAGTAGTTGCTGTGAAGGCCCCCCATTCAAGCGATTGTACCTCGATTTCAAAACCAACTTTTTTCAGCATTGATTGAATTATTACGGCAGCCTTTCTTCTGTTGGGGTCTTCTGGTGTATATATAGTGAGTTTTACAGGTTTGTTTTCGTATCCAGCTTCTCTCAGAAGTTGCTTTGCTTTTTCGGGATCATACCTAGTATAGAAAGACTTCACGCTAGGATTGTACGCCCAAGAACCAGTTGGAATTGGACCATACGCCGCTTGAGCAGTTCCATTCGGAAAGATCACCTTTACGAGTTGTTCTACATCGATCCCCCGGAAGAAAGCTTCTCTGATTCTTTTGTCGGTGGTGGGACCTTTTATCGAGTTCATATAAACTGCAAAGACGTTGCAACCACCAACCATCTTTGCTTCAGCGTTTGCACTAGCGTTGACTTTTGGAATATCTTGGTCTAAGATATCGCTTGTTATATCAACTTCACCACTTAGAAGCGCGACTGTGAGGACCGATTTGTCTGGTATGAATTTGTAAACGATTTGTTTCAGATATGGTTTCTCGCCCCAGTAATTTTCATTTCTCTCAAAGACCATGTGACTGTCTTTCACCCATTCCACCATCTTGAATGGTCCCGTACCCACTGGATGGAGTGTAAATTGGTCCTTCCAGCCTTCACATTCTTCTTTGGGAACAATAGCAGCTCCGATATCTGTGAGAACTGTCAGGAATGGTGCATATGGATACTTGAGGATTATCTTCACTGTGTATTTGTCAAGGACTTCGACGCGATCTACCATGTAGATTCTTACCATGGGCGATATGGAGATTTCTCTCTCAAAGCTGTACTTCACATCTTCGGCGGTCATTTCCCTACCATCTTGGAACCTACCCTTTTGGAAGTGGACACCCTTTCTCAGTTTGAATATCCATTCCTTCAAATCTGGACTGACTTCCCAAGATTCTGCCAAGAGCGGATGGATTTCCTTGACATCAGCGTCGTATGCAACCAAGGTTTCAAAAACATTTCTCATGACCTGTGCTGAAGCAAGGTCTTGATACATTGCAGGGTCCATAGTCGTTGGATTTTGATCTGATCCAACCCTGATAACTGAATCATAGTTTGGTGCAGCTAAGATTGTCACAAAAAATGCCACAGTGAGGAACGCTGCAAACCATCTTTTCACAAGAAACACCCCCTCTTAAGAAAGTAGAGTTCTCAGATAGTTTCCCAAAATCTTCCTTGCACTTAGAACAAACCCTCTTGTATGCTCTCGAAACAACTTTTCATGCTCTAAAGTAAAACCAATACAATCCAAATAAGTTAGCTGTTGGTTCGTCAAATCCAAGTCCATCTTTCTTTTCTCGTACGGTGAAAAATAAACGCAATTTACCTCTTGTGCTATCTTAGCCCATCTTTTCTTTGCATATTCACACTGATCTTTCTCTGGAACCACGATGGTTGCAGATTGAAATCTCGGTAATGCATGGAAAAAACCATCGATCACCTTATAAGGTAAGATCAGTTTGTCGCTGTCAAATTCTGCTGTACAAAGTAGAACAGTGAGTTCATCGAATTTCATTTTTGACAGTCTTTCACGAACCCACCTGTGTGATACATGGGCAATGGTACCATCTTTCTTTTTGCTGACAAGCAAATCGTCTGCGCTATATGGTGTATAAGCAGATGGGGCAATACCATCTATGAGACCTATTTCACGATATGGAAGATTCTTACCAATTATAGTTAATAGTTCTGGTATCACGTCATCTCTGGGACTTTCACCAATGGTGATGAAGATCATTCCTCTTTACCTCCAATATAGTTTAATTAATTATACTAAACGCACCTTGCGACGTCAATAGGTTTTAGGTACCTTATTGTTGTTTACTCATCCTCCTGTGGTTGTATAATAAAATTCAATGCAAATTTGTAGAGGTGAGTGATGGCCGTGTTATATCTGGGCCCTGGTGTCATACTCGGACTTGTACTGGGTGCAAACGATGGTGCTAGTATCTTCGGGCCCCTTGTAGCCGTGGGCTCGATCAAACGAAGAACGGCAATTTTGATCAGCAGTTTCTTCGTAATACTTGGTGCAATCTTTGGCGGCGGCGAAGGTGTTAAAACTTTGAGTGGTTTGACCACGCTCGATCAGTACCAGATTTCGATAGCTTTATTGGCTGCAAGCACAACCGTTGTTTTAATGATGTTGCTAAAGGCTCCAGCCTCGGTGTCTCAGGCTGTTGTCGGTTCACTCACAGGTATTGCTTTGATCTTTGGCCCTGAGAAGACAAGATGGTTCACTTTGACAAAGATAGTCTTGATTTGGATTGTCACACCCATTTTGGCAAGCCTCTTAGCTTTCACAATATATCGATCACTGGCAACTATTTTCAAAGGTTTGAAAAATATCAGTATTCAAGATTTGTTCTTGAAATACGCAAGTTTCATAGCAGTCTGTTACGGTGCATATTCACTTGGAGCCAATAACGTTGCCAATGTTACTGGAGCTTTCGTTGCAAGGGGTTTGAACTCGTCCTTGGCGCAGTTTTTGGGCGGTATCTGCATAGGTATCGGTATTTTGGGATTCAGCAAGAGGATGACTTTTGTCATTGGAAAAAGTATAATATTATTGGACCATTTTTCGTCCCTTGTTGCAACTTTCGCTGTGGCAACAAATGTTTTCATATTTTCTTTAGTTGGTGTCCCAGTCTCTGCCACGCAGTCTACTATAGGCGCCGTGATAGGTGCAGGTATGAGTAGAGGTGAACGTTTAAGCAGCAAGAGAACGAAGATTCGAATTCTCCTTGGTCTTACATTAACGCCCTGTCTTGCTGGCGTTGTTGCTGCAATTTTCTATTCCTTGTTGAGGGGAGGGTAACATGGGTTGGATCGTCGGGAGGAAAGAACAAGAGATAATAAAAAAGGTTTTGGAACATTTAGATATCATGAGTGTTGAACTTTCAGAACTCAGGAAGCTCATTGAAAAGTACTTGAACCATGATTTTGACGACATTGAACAGACTGCTGAGAGAGTGAGATATTATGAGCATCAAGCTGACATTGCAAGGCGAGAGGCCGAAACATTGATGTACAGTGGAGCTTTCTTGCCAAATTTCAGAGGGGATCTACTTGGTATCATCGAGACTGCAGACAAGATTGGCAACAAGGGGGAGTTCGTAGCAGACATTTTAGAGCTTGAACACCCAGTTATACCAGAAATTCTTAATTCTCAATTGTTGAAACTTTTCGACATTTGTGTCGAAACTTATGAAGCCTTGAAAATAGCTATAAAGTATTTGTTCGAAGATCTTGAAAAAATAGAGGAACAGGTCTTACTAGTTGAGCAAAAAGAACATGAAGTCGATGGTATCGAAAGGTCTCTGATAAAACAAATTTACAGAATGGATATTTCAAACGGGCACAAATTCCAACTCAAAGAACTTGTCAGAAGTATTGCCGACATTGCAGATCGTGCTGAAGATTGTTCTGACAGAGTAGAAATAGTATCATTGAAAAGGAGGGTATGACTTGTCGCAGATTGGGCAGAGCTTTGAAGAATTGGTCAGTATAATGAGTAAACTCAGATCTAAGGAAGGATGTGAATGGGACAGACAACAGACTCATGAGAGTCTTAAATCTTATTTAATCGAAGAGGCCTTTGAATTGATTGAGGCTATAGATGAACTAGACGAAGAAAAAATGAAAGAGGAGCTGGGAGATTTACTACTTCAGGTGGTTTTTCACAGTCAGATTGCCTCAGAAAGAGGAGCTTTTCAAATCAATGATGTCTTAAGGTATCTGAATGAAAAGCTCGTTAGGAGACACCCGCATGTCTTTGGGGACAGCCCTGGGTATTCTTATCAACAATGGGAAAAGATTAAGTCTCAGGAGAAGGGAGAAGAAAAATCTTCCAGCATTGGTAAGGTTAACTATGCGCTTCCGGCATTGAGTCTTGCTCGGAGAATTCAAGAAAATGCAGCTGCTGTTGGTTTCGATTGGCCTGATGTTTCTGGTGCTTTGGAAAAGATTGATGAAGAAACTCGAGAGTTGAGAGAAGTGATTCAGAAAGATGAAAAGCAAAAGCTGGAAGAAGAACTAGGTGATCTACTCTTTGCAATAGTCAACGTTGCTCGTTTTTTAGATTTAGACCCAGAAGTTGCTTTAAGAAAAGCGACTGAAAAATTCATTAGAAGATTTCAAGTAGTTGAGGATTTTGTCAGAGCAAGGGGACTTGATATGAAAAAACTTTCTCTTGCTCAATTAGATGCACTTTGGGAAGAAGTGAAGGGAGGAGAATCAAAATGAAGAAGATCTTGGTGCTTTGTGCAGTGATTTTAACAGCTCTTTTGTTTGCTCAGGAAACTCAAACGGCAACAACTGTTGTTGCAGAGGTGAATGGTGTACCCATTACCATGGCTGAACTGGACAGAGAGGCTAATCTGAATAGATTGTTGATTCAGATTCAGTCGATCGATGACAGATTCTACGAGGTTCTCACTGGTACGGCAGAAGGTATGAATCTGTTGCTTAGATACAAAAGAGAAGTATTAAACAATCTCATCGATCAGGTATTGATCAAGCAAATTGCTGAAAAGATGAACATAACGATTTCGAAGGAACAAATAGAAAAGATGGTTTCAGATGAATTGAACAAGACACTTACTCAGTACGGTATGACCGAAACGGATCTTGACTGGTATCTGAAACAATCAGGTTTGGGCGATCTTGAGTCCTTCAAAGACAGACTGAGATGGATTTTTTCTGTCCAGCAAGCAGTTACTTTAATACAGCAACAGGTAACTTCTTCCGTCACTGTTACCGAAGAAGAGGCAAAGCGGTTTTACGAGGAAAATAAAGAGTATTTTGCAGTTGAAGAGGCGGCGAAGCTTCTACGCATCATTGTGGATACGAAGGAAAAGGCTGATAAGGTTCTTGAACGTATAAGATCCGGTGAAGACTTTTCCCAGATTGCTAGCGATGTGTCCATTGATCCTCTCACCAAAGGTAAGGCGGGCGATCTTGGATGGGTTGAGCGCAACAGTGGGTTAATTGCAACGGATATAGAAGAAAAGATCTTTGCAAGTCCAAAGGGTGCTACATTGGGTCCACTTCAGAGCGTTGGTGGATGGGAAATCTATCGCATCCTGGACAAGAGGCCAAAAGGTTACGAGGCCTTTGAAGAAGTCGCAAAGGATATCTACAGTTATTTGAATCAACAAAAGGCTCAACAATCTTGGCAAGATTGGATCATACAGCAGTTTATACCGTTCAAGAATTCCAGTACGATAAAGATCTATCTTTTGGCAGAGGGAGGACAATCAAATCAATGAATCTTAAGACCATGACTCTCGAATGGACAGGTGATTCTCTCATACTCGTAGATCAGAGAAAGCTACCACATGTTGTTGAGTATGTTGAGTGCAGGGATTATCGAGAAGTGGCTCGGGCGATCAAAGAGATGATCGTCCGAGGTGCTCCTGCAATAGGAGCAGTTGCAGCATTTGGTTTTGTACTCGGGGCAAGACAATTCTCACATCTTAAAAACGAAGAATTCATTGAATCTATGGGTTTGGTTTACAAAACCCTCGCTTCAACTCGTCCAACGGCAGTTAATCTTTTTTGGGCATTAGAGCGTATGAACAGAAAGATCCAGCAATGTATCTATGATGAACGATTACTGTGGATTCTTGAAGAAGAGGCTGTGAGGATAGCGAAAGAAGACATAGAGACTAACAAAGCCATTGGAAAGTATGGACAGACACTTTTGAAAGACGGCGACACAGTCTTGACACATTGCAATGCCGGTGCTCTTGCGACTGTGGACTATGGTACGGCGGTTGGAGTTATAAGGGCAGCGGTTGAAAATGGTAAGAGAATCAGAGTCTATGTGGATGAAACAAGACCATACTTGCAGGGAGCCCGTTTGACCGCCTGGGAGTTGGTACAACTGGGAGTCGAGACGATACTCATAACAGACAACATGGCTGGCTGGGTTATGAAACAAGGTAAAGTTGATGCAGTAATCGTTGGAGCTGATAGAATAGCTGCAAACGGCGATGTAGCAAACAAAATAGGCACTTACTCAGTTGCAGTTCTTGCGGACAGAAATGGTATACCTTTCTATGTTGCTGCACCCACATCTACGATAGATATAAGAATAAAGGACGGTACACAGATTCCGATAGAAGAGCGTTCGCATGAAGAAGTCACACACATAGACGGAAAGAGAATAGCAGCCCAGGGTGTTAAGGTCTACAATCCTGCTTTCGATGTGACGGAACACAATTTGGTGAGCGCCATCATCACGGAAAAAGGTATTTTGAAAGACCCATATATTGAAAATATCAAGAAATTGTTTCCATAAGGAGGATAAGAGTGAGGATAAATCCTCTGGAAGATGGAAATTTTAAGAGTTCCGAAGTTAAAAAGAAAAAACAAATAAGATCGAAATCGCCCGGTGAAGTCTCGAGATCTAGCTTTTTTGAAATTCTAGAAGACGTGGAAGAAGATAAACTGGATGAATTGTTGGAACAGCTAATCAAGAAAGTGATCAGTGCTGGTAATGAACTTGTCAGATCACCTACTCAGGAGAATTTCAAAAATTATCGTGAGAGTATAAAGGAATTTCTAAAAGTGATTGAGAAGAGGTTATATAAGGTGGGAAGACAGATTTCAAAAGATATTGATCTTCATGTCGTGGGTCAAGAGATCGATCAAAGACTCGAACAGATTGCAAAAGATTTGATGGAAGCTGAAAAGGGTGCTATTATGCTCGCTGCAAGAGTTCAAGAAATATATGGTTTGCTCATGGATCTGTACAGGTGAGTGATATGGACGATCTAATTGGTAAAGTTCATAGGTTCATTGTTACAAACGTTGGATCGTCAATATGTTTGTACTCGCGTGATGGATTCTTGTTGCAGTGGATCTCTTTGAAGGTTGTTGAAAAGATCACAAAGGAGTATTTGATCTTAACTGAACCTGGTATTGAGGACATACGTTATATGATAGATTTCTTGTACAGTGCCCCAAGCAACAGCCATAAAGTGGTTTTCATCCACAGAGCAGAGAGGATTTTGCAAGAAGCAGCAAACTCTATGTTGAAGATTTTAGAAGAACCACCTTCATACTGTGTTATAACCTTGACAACTACGAGATTCACCGATCTGTTACCAACTATCAGAAGCAGAGTGAAGGCACTGAGCATATCTGTTGATAAAAGCGCCTTTGAGATTCTGAGAAAGAGACTTATAAATAATCCCAAGGCCGATTTAGTTCTCAAACTGTGCAGCAATGACTTTGATGTATTCAACTATTTACAAAATGTGGAAGAATTTTCTTTGTCCACCAACTTTGAAGAATCGGAATTTTTAATGCTCTTTACGGAAAATGAACTGTCTGCTTCGCAAAAATTGAAGGCAACACTGATGCTCGATGATCTGTACTCAAAACTTTCGAGCTTCAGTCAAAAAGAACTGGTACAGTTATACTTGAATATAATGGAAAGATCGAAAAAGATAGATTTGAACAGCATGGTAGTCTTTATGTGTAGGATCTATCAGATGATCCTTGAGTTAAAAGGATGTAGTGATTTATCGATTTTCAAATGGCTCGATTCTATATTGGTAAACAGACTTATGAACTTCAATGGCCCACTGGTATTGTTGAACTTACTCATATTAATTAGAAGATCAGCAAAGAGGTGATGGATTTGGAGATGACGGCTGTTGTTTATGCAGTTGAGGTATTACCAAAGGGAAAACTGAGCTACTATGCAGAGAATGGTGAAGATATAAAGCCAGGTGATCTTGTCCTTGTTATGACTGAGTTTGGACCAGATGTTGGAAAGATCATAAAGGGTCCAAGGGAAATGGGAATAGAAGAAATAGGAACCGAGCTTAAGCCAATCATTAAGAAGCTGACAGATGAAGATTTGAAGGTGCACCAAGAGAATTTGAGGGATGCCAAAGAAGCATTCAATGTTTGTGCAGAAAAGATAAAAGAGCACAATCTTCCAATGAAACTACTTCACGCACGTTACATGTTTGACAGATCAAGATTAGTCTTTTTCTTCAGTTCAGAAACTAGGGTAGATTTCAGAGAACTCGTAAAAGACCTTGCCAGAATCTTCAAGACTCGTATAGAACTGAGACAGGTTGGCGTACGAGATGAGCTTAAATTCATAGGTAGTTTGGGATTGTGTGGGTTGCCAACTTGTTGCAGTACCTTCCTACGGGAGTTTGATAGTATCACCCTCAAGCACGCAAAATGTCAGCAATTGATGATCAACACTGCAAAGATATCTGGTGCATGCAGAAGACTTTTGTGTTGTTTGATGTACGAATACGGTTTCTATGAAGAAGAGCTCAAAGGTATTCCCGAAGAAGGGGAAAACGTGCTTTACAACGGGAAAAGTTACAAAGTACAATCCACGGATGTCTTCAAGAAAACGGTGCTTGTCATCTCCGAAGAAGGCGAGATGGTTTATCTACCTTTTTCATACTTCAGAGGTGATAAGGGTGCTTCAGATAAGTAAATTATTGATAGTGATAGGAATTGTCTTGGTAGTGATAGGAGTGCTTACCTACTTGATTGGACGCTTCACACCACTTGGGCGTTTGCCGGGTGACATAATCATAAAGAAAGAAAGGTATGTGTTATACTTTCCCATCATGACATGCCTATTGTTCAGTGCAGTTTTATCATTGATCTTCTTTGTGATATCCAAATTGACTAAGTAGAATTGAGGAGGGAAATAGCAAATGAAAGAGTTCAGCAAGGAAGAAATTAGACGACTCAAGGAGATCGCTCGACTATGTCGTGGCGACATTCTCAAAATGACTTATGTTGCCAACTCGGGTCATCCAGGTGGGTCGATGTCATCACTTGAAATTTTCTTGAGTATTTTTTCTTTCGCAAATATAGATCCAAAAAATCCATACGATCCTCTGCGTGATCGAATTGTTGTTAGCCATGGCCATACATCGCCGGGTGTTTATTCTGTCCTCGGTAGACTTGGCTTTGTGGACACAGAGGAAGTTATAGCAGGTTTTAGACATCATGCCAGTATCTTTGAAGGTCATGTAACACGTGGAATACCAGGTGTCGAATGGACTACGGGAAACCTTGGACAAGGACTCTCTGCAGGTGTTGGTTTTGCTCTTGCTTGCAAAATAAAGGAACAAGATTATCATGTCTTTGTTACCATGAGTGATGCAGAGCAAGCAAAGGGCCAAGTGGGAGAGGCACGCAGAGTTGCAAGAAAGTATGGCTTGAGTAATATAACCGTTGTCATAGACTATAACGATGCTCAGATATCTGGAAGGGCGAGAGACATAATGCCTGTTAACATAAGGGCAAATTACGAAGCTGATGGCTGGAGAGTGCTCGAAGTCGATGGCCACGATATGGAACAACTGTTGAATGCACTCAAACAAGCAGTGGATGATAAGGTGAACCCTGTTGCCATCATCGCACATACTATTATGGGAAAAGGTGTTTCTTTCATGGAGAACGATGTCTCTTTTCATGGGAAACCGTTATCTAAAGAGCAATTAGAAAAGGCATTGAATGAGCTTGGAATAGAAAATGATGTGGAAAGGTATATCAAAATGCGCCAGCAACTTGGCAAAGAAAAGCACAAGCCGTTTCACATGGAGTATCCAGTCCAGATAAAGATTCCGCCCAGCAGAACTTACACTGATAAAATGGATAATCGTGGTGCTTTTGGGAAGGCTTTGCTTGATCTGGTAAAGGCCAACAAAGATAGCGAAACCCCTATTGTAGCCGTTGATTGTGACCTTGCCACCTCGGTCAAATTGGATGAGGTTCAGAAACATGTTCCAGCCATGTTTTTTGAACTTGGTGTGCAAGAACACAATGCTGCGGCAGTCGCTGGTGCTCTTTCTGCCGATGGTGTCATAACATTCTTTGCTGACTTTGGAGTTTTTGGGGTTAGTGAAACATACAATCAACACAGGTTGAACGCAATAAACCACACTAATCTGAAAGTTGTTGTAACCCATTGTGGTCTAAACGTTGGTGAGGATGGTAAAACGCACCATGGCCTTGATTACATCTCTGCTCCCGCAAACTGGCTGGGATACAAAGTCGTAGTTCCAGCAGATCCTAACCAAACAGATCGAGTAGTGAGGTATGTCGCAGGTGTGTATGGAAACTATTTGATAGCCATGGGCAGAGCGAAAATGGCTCCAATCTTGGACGAGAACGGAAAGATATTCTTTGGTGATGATTATCATTTTGTTTATGGGAAGATAGATATTCTCAGAAGAGGAGATAAGGTGACGGTGATTACATGTGGTTCGATTGTGGAGAATGCAGTCAAGGCTGCTGACAATTTCAAAGAAAAGGTTGCCGTTTTGAATGTATCCTGCCCATTCGATCTTGATGAATCAGTACTCAGAGAATATGCACATGCAAGAAAGGTCCTGGTTTTAGAAGACCATGCTGCACCATTGGGCTTGGCAGCTCTCTTAGCAAAATTTTTCCTCGTTAAGGGAATAATTCCATCTAGATTTGAACAGGTTGCCGTTGAAGAACATGCCATTTCCGGGCCCTATGAAGCTTTGTATGAGATTTATGGACTCAGTACATCCAAGATCGTTGAGAAACTGGGTCAGATGATCGAGTGAATAAGGAAGAAACAGCGACTGTAATAGCTTTTATGGAAGCAATTGGTCATAGATTTTTGGAGCCAGAACTCATCTACAACGCTTTGTGTCATTCGTCATATGCACATGAACAGAACCAACGTGGCAGAAAAGATGTCTTTTCCAATGAGAGGTTAGAGTTTCTTGGTGATGCTGCGATTGATTTGCTCATCGCTGAGTATTTATATACAAATTTCTCTGATGCCTCAGAGGGTGTTATGGCAAAGGTAAAGGCCGCAGTGGCAAGCGAAGAAGCCCTTGCACAAATAGCCAGAGACATCAACTTGGGGCAATATCTTTTCCTTGGCCACGGAGAAGAAATCACAGGAGGCCGTGATAGAGATTCGATACTTGCCGATACACTCGAAGCGGTGGCCGCGGCGCTATACATCGATGGTGGTATGCAGTCTTTGAAAAAATGCCTCCTGGCTCACTTTGCCAAATATGCCAAACAGGTATTAGAAGGAAAAATTGTTTTTGACTACAAAACCTTTTTGCAAGAAATAACTCAAGAAAGGTTCAAACAACTACCAGAGTATGTCTTGGTTGACGAGCAAGGACCATCTCACATGAAAAAGTTCACCGTTGAACTCAGATTGAATAGAAAAGTGATTGCCACAGGTGAAGGATTCTCGATAAAGGAAGCCGAAAAGAACGCCGCTAAGAAAGCCATTGAGAAACTTGAGGGAGAAGGGAACCAATGAAAATTTTGCCGATCTTTTTACCTCAAATGGGTTGTATAAACAAATGTGTGTTTTGTGACCAGAGATCGACAACAGGTTCTCCAAAGGTTCCTGATCTTTCCCAGTTGGATGAACTGGCAAAAGATTATCGACTCAGCTTGGGGCAGTTCGAGATAGCCTTTTATGGAGGAACCTTTACAGGTTTAGATGAAACCTTGCAGTTACTTTATCTTGATTGGGCAAACAAATATGTCATGGACGGAGCATGCGTTGGCATCAGAATCTCCACAAGACCAGACCAGATAGATGAAAGAAAGATCGAGTTTCTCAAAGCTCACAATGTGACCTTCATAGAAATGGGTGTTCAGTCATTCGATGATGAAGTCCTAAAAAGATCATATAGAGGTCACACTGTTCGCGATATAGAAAATGCTTGTAAGATACTGAAGGATACACAGATGGATTTTGGTTTGCATCTCATGATTGGTTTACCTGCCGATGATGAGCAGAAAGATCTTTATAGTGCCTACAGAGTTGTACAATCGGGTGCAAAAACATGCAGGATTCATCCAACATTGGTTTTGAGAGATTCTATCCTTTCACAATTTTATGCATCAGGAGAATATGAGCCACTTGAAATTGACCGAGCCATTGATATTTGTTCGAAAATGGTTGGAATACTCCAGTCGCGTGGTGTAAGAGTAATCAGAATAGGTCTATTCATCCCAAGTGACCTTGAGAAAAATATCGTTGCCGGGCCTTATCATCCAAGATTTGGTGAACTTGTCAAAATAGATCTCATGAAAAAGGTTGTTTCCTATTTAAAACCAGACAAAATCTTCTATACTCCTAAACAGAGGAGTCTACTGAGAGCCGTCAATTTGCAGGTACAAATGGGTGAAGAATTCGGTTTTTTAGTATCAGGTCGTTTTCTAAAATGGAATGACGCATTGGCTGAATACATGTCTGGAGGTGTACAAGATGTTCGAACAGCTGAAAAAGGATGCTCTGCAAAAAATTGAGAACGCGAATGATTTGGAACAACTGGAGAAATTGAGAGTAGCATTACTTGGTAAGAAAGGAACTATCACAGAACAGGTCAAAACCATAGGGACCTTACCTGCTCAAGAACGTCCAAAAGCAGGGAAGATCTTGAATGAACTCAAACAAGAAGTTCAAAGAGCTATCGAGGCGAAAAGGGAGTCACTTCAAAGGGTAGAAGCTGAAAAATTGTCTGCAAAAATGTGGGTTGATGTAACACTTCCAGGAGCCAGAAGACGTGTTGGTCACAGGCATCCCATAATGAAAACACTCGAGGAGATAGAGATCATATTTGTATCGATGGGTTTTAAGGTTGTGGAAGGTCCAGAGATAGAGGATAGCTGGCACAACTTTGACGCATTGAATACTCCTGAGTGGCATCCAGCAAGAGATGAGCATGATTCCTTCTATCTAGATGATCTTCTTTTGCGCACTCATACATCACCTGTTCAGATAAGGACTATGCTATCTGAGCAACCACCGATTGCAATCATATCGCCCGGTAGAGTTTATAGAAGAGATTATGATGCAACACACCTTCCGATGTTTACTCAAGTGGAAGGCCTATACGTAGATGAAAATGTTTCTGTGGCACATTTGAAATATACACTTGAAAAGTTTGCTCAAGAGATCTTTGGCAAACAAAGACGTATCAGATTGAGACCAAGTTTCTTCCCATTCACAGAACCAAGTTTTGAAGTAGATGTCTCCTGTGGTGTCTGTGGAGGCAAGGGTTGTCAAGCATGCGGTTACAGTGGCTGGCTTGAAATATTAGGTGCTGGTATGGTACACCCGAATGTTTTCAGGAATGTTGGCTACGACCCAGAAAAATGGACAGGTTTTGCCTTTGGTATGGGTGTTGAAAGAATAACGATGCTCAAATACAACATTAAAGACATGAGAGATTTCGTTAGAAACGATAAAAGATTTTTGGAAAACTTCTGATGGAGGGATAGATCGTGCTCGTACCTTTAGAATGGCTCAGAGAATATGTTCAAACCGACTGGACGGAGGAAGAAATAGCGAACAGATTGACCATGGCGGGGATTAGTGTAAAGAACATAGTTGTCCCGGCTATAAAAGGGAAGGTCGTCTGTGCGATTGTAAAAAAGGTGCAACCCCATCCCAATTCTGAAAAATTGCATGTCTTAGAAGTATTCGACGGAGCTAACACCTATAGGACCGTCACCTCTGATTTGACGGTGGGAGAAAATTCAAGAGTGGCTATCGCCATGCCCGGTACTGTTCTTTCCAATGGTTCTATTGTGGAGCCGGCTTCAATAAAAGGTATCCTTTCTGAAGTTGTTATGTGTTCTTTAGAAGAACTTGGATTAGAAACAAAATCTGAATATGTCTATCAAATAGAAGAAGAAATTCCAATTGGTACTGATCTAATAAGATATTGGAAGATAGATGACAGGGTTTTGGAAGTAGAGATCACTCCAAACAGACCCGATTGTCTTGGCATCATTGGTATTGCCCGTGAACTTGCGGCTCTGTGTGGAGCACCGTTGCAGATGCCAGAGATAGATTTCGAGCAAAGGAACGAGGATGTTAACGATTTTCTGAAGGTTTCTGTTGAAGATCTCGATGGTTGTCCAAGGTATTGTGCTGGATACATGGAGTCTGTGAAGATCAATCATAGCCCCATCTGGTTGCGTAGAAGATTGATGAATGCAGGAATCAGACCCATAAACAATGTGGTTGATATATCAAACTATGTGATGCTGGAGACCGGTCATCCTGTTCATATCTTTGACTATTCACAGATCACAGACGGACACATTATCGTCAGAAAGGCGCAAGAAGGTGAACAAGTGACACTGTTAGACGAAAAACAATACACTCTGAAAGGCATAGAAACACTTATCGCAGATAGGAAAAAAATCATTGCAATAGGTGGGATCATGGGAGCCATGAACAGTGGTGTCACGGATTGTACTGAAAAAATAGCTCTTGAAGTTGCATATTTCAACCCAGTGAGAATCAGAAAGAGTTCAAAATCTTTGAACATAAAATCAGATGCTTCTTATCGCTTTGAAAGAGGCGTTGATCCAAACGATGCGATCTTTGTTATGAAAAGACTGATGCACTTCGTTGAGAAAATCGCTCACGGGAAAGCCACGAAGGGTTTTGTCGACATCTATCCTCAGCGAATATCACCTAAGCAAGTCTTCCTTAGAAGATCAAGACTTCACGCAGTTCTTGGTACAACTGTGCAAGATCAGAGGGTAAAAGAAATCTTGGAATCTCTTGAAATGAATGTCCATATTACGAAAGATGGTTGGAAGACTCAGATTCCAACTTTCAGAAATGATATATCGATCGAAGAAGACATAATCGAAGAAGTCGGAAGGATTTATGGGTATGAGAAAATAGATCCGCAAGCACCCAAGATCACAGCATCTGGCAAAGGATGGAGCGATTTGAGTCTCTTCAGAAAAACGATCCGGCAGATTCTCATTGGTAGTGGTTTTGATGAGACCGTTAATCTTTCCTTTGCTTCTTCTTCAGTCGTTAAGGACCTAATGAATATTGATTCGCTCAAGTTGAAAAATCCAATGACCGAGGATATGGATTGTCTAAGACCATCACTGATCTTTGGTTTGATAGATGCTCTGTCCTATAACGTCAAGCGGCAGATCAAAGATGTGAAAATCTTTGAGATAGCAAAAACTTATAGTTTGAACAACGGCGTGCCTGTTGAACGAGAAAAAATCGGCATCGTTATGATGGGACAGCTGAATGAAGAAGATTACACAGATAATCGTTCAGCATCCTTACTGAATATGAAAGGTGTTCTTGATGAACTCTCCAGCCATCTCTCTGTAGATTTACAAGTTGTACCCGAGCAGATTGACTGGCTTACCGCTGGCAGATCGGGAAAGATACTTCTGGAAGGTGAAGAGATAGGAGTAATAGGGATGTTGAACAGCAAGTTCAACCAGGTTTATGACATAAAGGGTGAAATATACTACATGGAGTTAGATCTTGAGAGGATCTTTGAAAAGAGCAAGATCTGTAGACAACCAAAGGAAATTCCCAGCTTTCCAGCGGTTAGAAGAGATATTTCTATCCTGATACCCGTTGGTTTTGCTTCGGGGCAGATACTTTCATTCTTTGCCAGATCGAGTGAATATGTTGAGAAGGTTGGGGTGAGCGATGTATACAAAGGCAAAGACCTACCTGAGGGCGTAGTGAGTGTCACATTTTACGTCATTTACAGAGCTTTTGATCGATCTCTGACCGATGAAGAGATAAATACCATCTTTGAAAAGACCGTTAGAGATATAGAGGACACCTTCGGTGTGAAAAGGAGATTTGCGTGAAGACGTGAAGATTTACGAATATGATAAGAGCTTACCTCTGAATGTTGAACAGAAAGAGTTTGAAGATTTTTCCTTGATAAGTTTCGATAATGTCTATGAACCACAGATACCAGAATCTAAGAGGGTCTACGTTTATCATTTTAAACCAAAGAATTCTTGGACAAAGTTGATCTTCCTCCATGGCATTGGCAACGGAAACATACCATACCTACTTTGGTTTGGAGAGTATTTTAAAGAGCATGGTCTAGAGACCTTTTTCACGATTCTTCCCTATCATGAGAAAAGATCCAAACCCCAATGGTACGCTGGAGCCTTTCTTCTCTCCCTTGCCTCTTCACTGTTCAAAGGTTTTTCACAAAGCTGTAAAAGATGTGAGAAGAACGATTGACTATATTGCAGAGTTTCCAAGCCTACCGGTCTCGATAATGAGTTACAGTTTCGGTGGCATGATTGCCACCATGTGTCTTGCCTTAGACAAGAGGTTGAAAGGCAGTGTGCTTGCTTTTTCTGGAGCCGACTACAGATGGATAAATTGGTACTCACCTTACACAGAACAGCTCAGGGAAAACTATGCCAAATATAGCAACGAATATAACTGCGTCGATGAGTTGAGCTGTATCAAAAATAGATCTCGGGACATGCAAAGAATAGGAGTGTTGAAGGAAATAGACGATATATTTTCACTTTTTCCTGCCTGTTTCCACTATGATCCACTGAGTTATGCACAGTTTGTGGATCAACCTGTACTCTTCTTTCAGGGGCTCTTTGATAAAGTTATACCCTTCATAAGTTCACAGTCACTCTTTGAAAAATTACCAAAGGCTAAGAAGTTAATTGTTCCATCTGGACACAAATCATCTTACATATTCAAAAAGACCATAGCACAAAAGGTGCTGAAGTTTCTAAAGGAGATTCTTTAGCCACACCTCGTCGATCGATTGGTCAATACTACTTTCCTGTTAGAATAGCCTCCACTCTGTTGACTCACGGTTGGTTTTGTTGTATAATTTTTTTTCAGATAGCACTTAATACTATAATAGTAATATAATTTTTTCACAGGGGGTGAACTCATCATGGGTAAAGGTAGATTCACGGTAATATTCTTGGCAGTTTTGTGCGTTGTCGCCTCATCGCTTTTAGCAGCTCCAAAGTATGTTCTGAGGTTTAACCACGTTCTTGCTCCCACCGAACCATACCACGAAGGGTTCCTCAAATGGGCTAAAGCTGTAGAAGAAAGGACAAATGGAGAGGTCAAAATTGAGGTTTATCACAGTGCACAGTTGGGTGTTGAAGAAGACATTCTCGAACAAATCAGAGCAGGTGCAAACATCGGTCAGAACACAGATTCCGCCAGAATGGGAATGTATGTTGCGCCTATCGCTGTTATGAATGCGCCATATTTTGTGAATTACTTAGGTGCAACAACACCCGAGCAAGCTCTGGACATTCTTACAAAACTAAAACAGACACCAACGATGCAAAAGTGGTTGAAAGAACTAGAAGAAAAGTACGGCTTTAAGGTACTTTCTTACATGTGGATTCAGGGATACAGACATTTCTTCACTAACAAACCAATTCGAAAACCAGAAGATCTTAAAGGACTCAGGATTAGGACGCCGGGCACACCCATTTGGCAGGAATCTGTTCGTGCACTTGGTGCACAACCTGTGGCCATGAACTTTGGAGAGATCTACACCGGTATCCAAACCAAGGCAGTCGACGGCGCTGAATTGGTCTACGCAAACATATACGGTGGAAAACTCTATGAGGTCCTCAAGTATGCTTCTGAAACAGGACACATTCTATTGATTAATTTCGAAGTTGTCAGCACAAAATGGTTCAACAGTCTACCACCAGAATACCAGAAGATACTCATAGAAGAGTGCGACAAAGCTGGCATTGAAACCTCTTTGAAGATCATGAAGGAGTTGAATGAGAAATTCAAACAAGAAGTGGTGAGCAAAGGTATGCAAGTTATTACAGATCCGGATATAGATGCATTCATGAAAGCAGGAGAAAAGGCTTATGAAGTTCTCAAACTTGTTGATGCAAGAAACCAGCTTGTTCAGGAACTGAAAGCGTTGGAAGGAAAATGACGATTTTATGATTTTAAGCCCAACTCCAATGGGAGTTGGGCTTTTGACCTATCTTTTTATAGGGGTGATACCGATGAAAAAACTTGACCAATATCTTCTAATTTTTGAAAAAACAACCGCGAAAGTTCTCATAGTTGCAATGGTCGTTCTGATTTTTACGTCGGGCATATCAAGATTTTTCAGACACCCTATGAATTGGGCTGTCGATATGAGTACCTTTATGTTTGGTTGGGCTTGTTTCTTTGCAGTTGATATTGCTTGGAGAAACAACAAGATGATGTCTGTTGATCTTTTGGTCAAAAGATTTCCACCCAAGGTCCAGAAGATCATTAGGTTCATAAATTATCTCATAATTTCCGCTTTCTTGGTATATTTGATAATCTGGGGGTTTCGACTGACCTATACAACGAGGTTCAGAACATTCGCTGGTATACCGAATTTCAGCTACTCATGGGTGAATGTGAGTGTGCCAATCGGTGCAATTCTCATGCTTAGAACAACCATCGTAAAGATAGTATCGGAGTTCACAAAGTCTCGCAATGATGTCCAATTGAAGGAGGCAGAATAAAATGACTCTTGTTCTCATAATATTTGCAGTTTTCTTGTTAATGGGTATGCCCGTTGCCTTCGCTATAGGAATAAGTGGTTTTGTATGGTTCTTGCAACATCCTTACCTACCAATCACTATACCTATACAGGTTAGTCTCTCGCAGGTATTGAATTTCACGTTACTCGCAATACCGCTTTTCATATTGGCCGGTAATATCATGAATCATGCGGGTGTTACCAGCAGATTGATGAGTTTTGCATCGTCTTTAATAGGTCACAAAAGAGGTGGTCTTGGCCAAGTTTCAGCTATTTTATCGACATTGATGGGAGGGGTTTCCGGTTCAAGTATCGCAGATGCAGCTATGGAAACACGAATGCTTGGACCAGAAATGCTCAAAAGAGGGTATCCCAAAGGTTTTGCCGTCGCTACGAATGTGTGGACATCCCTGATTACGCCAATAATACCGCCTGGAATAGCCTTCATCATATATGGTACGATCGGACAAGTCTCCATAGGTAGACTTTTTGCCGCAGGTATTGTTCCTGGACTTCTCTTGATGGTTGCTTACATGTTTGCGATAGCGATAAGTGCGAAAAACCTTGGTCTCAAACCAGAAAAGGAAAAACATAGCCCGGCGTCGGAAGTAATAAAGGCACTTGGTAGTAGCATCTGGGCGGTGATCTTTCCTGTTCTATTGTTATTGGGTTTGAGAACTGGTATATTCACGCCATCTGAAGTGGGTTCATTTGCCGTTATCTATGGTCTTGTACTTGGATTTTTTGTACATAGGGAGATGAGTATCAAATCATTTTTCATGCAAACACTCGATGATTCTCTGAGTGATGTAGGAAGTGTGATGTACATAATTGCTATGTCTCAGATCTTTGGTTACGGATTGGTTTGGGAAAAAACTCCTGAAAAACTTGCAGAATTTTTGCTGAATATCACTACCAATCCATATTTGTTAATGCTCATGATAGTTTTATTCTTGGTATTTGCTGGTCTATTCATCGATGCCACAGCATTGATCTTGATGCTTACGTCTGTTTTATTACCCGTCGCACGAAAGGTAGGATTAGACCCAGTACACTTTGGCTTGGTTTTCATAGTTGCGGCAGCTATGGGAAATCAAACACCACCTGTCGGTGCTTCGATGTATGCGGGATGTTCAATTCTTGGTGCTTCTGTAGAGGAATACACGAAGGCATCTTTACCATTTTTTGTGGCTACAGTTGCTGTGATCATTGTGATAATGGTTTTCCCACAACTTGTTTTGTTCTTGCCAAATCTTTTGTTCAAATAAAGGAGGTTTTTTAGATGAACTTTACAGGTAAAGTCGTTTTGATAACAGGTGCTGGTTCCGGAATAGGGCGCAAAGCTGCTCTGATGTTTTCTGAAAGAGGTGCCAGAGTGGCGGTGAATGATATATGCGAACAAAGGGGAACGGAAACAGTTCAGATGATAAAACAAGCAGGTAGGGAAGCTGTCTTTGTTGGTGGAGATGTTGCAAAGGACGCGGAAAGGATAGTGAAGAAAACCGTTGAGGTGTTCGGAAGGATAGATATATTGGTTAACAATGCTGGAATAGTTCCATATGGAAATATAGAAGAGACTTCAGAAGAAGATTTCGCAAAGACAGTTGAAATAAACGTTAAGGGGCCATTTTTACTATCCAAGTACGCCATTGAAGAAATGAAAAAACAGAAATCTGGTGTCATTGTAAATATCGCTTCAGAGGCAGGACAGATCGGTATTCCAAGAAGATGTGTGTACAGCCTTTCAAAGGCTGCTTTGCTCGGATTAACAAGATCTTTAGCCGTTGATTATGTAGACTATGGCATAAGGGTCAATGCAATTTGTCCTGGAACAACATATTCGCAAGGATTGGCAGAGAGAGTCAAAGCATCCACAGATCCAGAAGAGACTATGAGAAGAATGATTTCAAGAATTCCTATGAAAAGACTGGGAAGGGAAGAGGAAATAGCCTTTGCAATACTCTTTGCAGCCTCCGATGAGGCGTCTTTCATGACAGGTAGTTTTATAAACATCGATGGAGGATCGACGATGATTTAGTTTCATATTATGAAAGTAGTTGAAGAAATGCATATGCTTTTGAGATATACTTTTCATCGAACCAACAGTAGGAGGTGAAGTCATGGACATACTGCAAACACTGAGAGAAATTTATGATTCCCTAACAGATGCAGAGCGCAGAGTAGCGGATGTGATATTGAAAGATCCGAGAAGAGTACTGGAATGCTCCATAAGTGATCTGAGTCGACTTGCAAATGTGAAAAGTGAAGCCTCGGTTGTCAAATTTTACAGAAAATTGAATCTGAGTGGGTTTCAGCAGTTTAAAGTGCTGTTAGCTCAGGATCTTTCAAAAGCACCTATGGAAATTGTGTACGAAGATGTCTCAGAAAAGGATGATCCGAAAACGATTACCCAAAAGATCTTTAAGGCAACGGTCAAAGCAATATTGGATACACTTGACAGTTTGGATATCAAATCGATCGAAAAGGCAACAGAACTTTTCAAAAAGGCTCAGAGAGTACTTTTCTTTGGTTTTGCCGCATCTGCAGCCGTTGCCTTTGATGGCTTTCACAAATTCACAAGAATCGGAAAGAACTGTCTTTTTTCCAACGATGAACACATCATGGCGACAATACTTTCAAACTGTACCCCCAACGATCTGTTGGTGGCAGTCTCCCATTCGGGTGAAACTAAGTCGATGGTTGCGCTTGCAAAGAAGGCCATCGGATTGGGCATGCCTGTCGTTGCGGTGACTGGAAACAGAAAGTCGAGTTTGGCAAAGGTTTCCACCGTCGTCCTTGCAACGAACACCAGAGAAACTCGTATCAGAACAGATGCCATGACCTCTCGCATTGTTCAACTTGTTATTCTGGATACTATCTATACAATGCTTGCTGCAAGTGACCCCAAGGCGATAGAAAGTCTTAACAGGAGCCGATTGGCAGTTTCAGAACTGAAATATTGAGTCATTTTTCAGGAGGGGATCCTGTGAAGGCAGTATTGATTGTTACACGAACCTTTGGTAAATATTCATCAGAGCCCATTGATTTGCTCAAAAGTAATGGATTTCACTTGGAATACAGTGAGACTTTAGATGTTGATCTTTTGAAAGGGTTTGATGCAATAATCTTGGGGACTGTTAAACTGAGTGGTGATGCAATACAGAGTTCTTCTTTGAAGATCATAGCTCGAAATGGTGTTGGTGTGGATAATGTTGATCTGAGAGTTGCCACGCAGATGGGAATACCTGTAACGATCACACTCAATGCAAACACAATTTCCGTTGCTGAACTCGCGATAGGTTTAATCTTCCTCTTATCCAGAAAACTGGTGAATGTTCACAACGATTTGTACCAAAGAAAGAAATTTTCACCATCGATTGGCATAGAACTTTTCAAAAAGACGCTTGGAATAATCGGTTTTGGGGCAATAGGCAAAGAAGTAGCAAAACGGGCACTCTGTCTTGGAATGGAAGTCTTGGCTTGCGATCCGTACATCTCAAAAGAAGTGATGGGTCAATATTCCGTTGAACAAGTTGATTTGGAGAATTTACTGAAAAGGAGTGACTTTGTCTCTTTGCACCTACCGTTGAATCAATCCACAAGAAGACTGATTGGTGAAAGAGAATTGGCCATGATGAAAAAAACAGCCTTCTTGATCAACACGTCTCGTGGCGGCATAATTGACGAGACGGCTCTTGTGGAAGCACTCAAAAAGAATCAGATCGCCGGTGCTGCTCTCGACGCCTTTGAATTTGAACCTCTGCCAGAGAACTCCATACTCTACGACTGTCCTAACTTGATCCTTACCCCCCATATCGGGGCCCATACTTACGAGGCAATCTACAAAATGAACATGATGGCTGCACAGTCGGTCATAGATTTTTTCAACAAGAGATTGCCAAAGCATATTGCTAATCCCGAGGTAATTGATAGACTCTTACAACAAGGCTTTTCACAGTAACGGAGGTGCTTACAAGATATGGGAGTCTATGTGGGCGTAGATTTAGGTACAACTGCAGTAAAGGTGGTAGTGTATAACTCAATCAAAAAAGAAATTGAGATGGACGTGAGCAAAGTTTATCAGCCCTTTTCCAAGGGACCAAGAATGTTTGAACAAGATCCTAAAGATGTAGAAAAAGCAGTTTTTGATGCTTTGAAAGAGGTTGGAGATTTTTTTAAAGACATTGACGGAATCGTTTTAGATTCAGCATTGCATACTCTGTTGCTGCTGGATAAGAATTTGGAGCCATTTGGTAATATCATTCCATGGTTAGATGAAAGATCAGTTGAACAAGTGAAAAAGATATCAAAAGATGAGAGATTATCAACCTATCTTCACAGAAAAACAGGTTGTCCACCCGATACAGTCTATCCATTTTATAAGATTCTATGGTTGTATGAAAACGACGCTGAGAGACTCAAAGAGGCTTTTAAGATAGTTTCCCAAAAAGATTACATTGTCTACAAATTGACTGGTAAACTAGTGAGCGATATATCTGTTGCTTCTGGTAGTGGTTGTCTTGATATACACAAGAAACAATGGTGCTATGATGAGCTAAAAGACTTGGCGAACCTTGATAGGGAGAAATTTCCACAACTTGTTTCTGTAAAAGAGACACTGAAGTTAGAGAGATCGATCGCAGATAGGTTGGGTTTAAAGGAAGGTATTCCTGTAATAGTGAGCCTGTCAGATGCTGCAGCCTCGAGTATAGGTGCCGGTGCAGGAGTTGAAGATTCTTTAACACTGTCCGTTGGGAGCAGTGCTGCGATCAGGGCGATCGTGAAAACTCCCCCAGAAGATTACCCTGCTCCTGGTATTTGGTGTTATGTTTTGGACGAGAATTACTACATAACAGGTGCAGCCATCAAGAACGGTGGTTATGTCTTTGACTGGTATGTAAAGGTTTTTTCAAGGTATGATCACAGCACAGTTGTGAAAAACGTTGAGAAGATACTATACGAACTTGATCTAGAGAATGCGATTCTTTTCTATCCATTCATTTTTGGCAAGAGGTTCCCCAAATTCGATCCTACGCCATCGGCAAAGTTTGATAGGCTTAAAAGTACAACTACGGAAGAACAGATTGCAAAAGCAGTACTTGAAGGTATAGCATTCAACTTGAAACGGGCTTTCGATGTTGTCAAAAGGTTACCCAAGACCCTTGAAAAGGTTGTGGCTACAGGTGGCTTGACCCAAGCAGATGTGTGGATGAAGATGGTCTGTGCCATCTTTGATTACAAAATAACCCTTCAGAGTAGCCGTCAGGGAGCCGCAGTTGGTACAGTACTCTACGCATTGAGTCAAGGTGATTTAGCATCGTTGGGAGAGAGAGCCGAGAATGTAGCAGAGTATGAACCAGATCCTATGCTTAAGGAATACTACAGAGAACTCTATCAAAGTTGGCTGAGTGGTTTGTAAAGGCACTTTGAAAGTTAGACAAAACAAAGTCTTCTCAGCGCGATGAATTGAACAAAAATAGGTCTTTCTGAATAAAGTTCTCCTTAGATCCGAGGTCAGCGATCTTTGGTTTTGGCAGAAAACCGTATTATATATATTGGACAGTGCTGACCCGTCGGGTGTGAAAGGAACGTACAAAAGCCATAGGTCTACTTTCATGACATTTTCCAAGCATCCTTTATACTTGTTCCTTCCCAATTTGAGGAACCAGTTCTTACAAAGAGAACCTTTAAAAATCGATTTTCCTATCAGGTACCTTGTTTCATTAAAAAAGATAAAAAGAGGAGCGCAAGGCTCCTCTTTTTGAATCATGTACTCATCAAGGTGCCTGTGGAAATTCAAATTCATGCACAAATGGATTGTCTCCGTTTGTAACCTCGATCTGCATGTATTTTGGAATCTGTAATGATACTGGTATTTGCAGGTAAGCAGCATCGCCAAAGGCCATATAGACA
>CALKJI010000007.1 GCA_937995655.1 uncultured Pseudothermotoga sp.
AGCCCTCAGCTCCACTGTGAGAGGATCACTGATGTATGGTTTGTACCACACATAACCACTTAAAACAGTAAAAGTACTGTCAAAGGTCACCGTAAATCCTGTTGTACCATCGCTACCACTTGCAGAAGCTCCCCAAGAAGCACTTGGTGCTACAGACCAACTAAGGGCGCTGGTCGATGCGTTGTAGGTGATGCTTGTGGTAACGCTAAGAGATCCGCTCAAGTTAACTGCTGCAAAAGATGCGACTGTTACCAAGGCCAGTAAAACTACCAGAAGTTTTTTCATACCTTTACACCCTCCTTCACCTTTAAGAATATAGTGTTGATTTTACCCCAATAGGGGAAGATCAATAAATTACTCCCAAGATCAAAGCTGTTATCGCAACTATTATTGAGCCAACCACAGCACCTGTGAGGGCCATGTTTGCCTTTTCAAGTTCACCGATCTTTTTGTTGAGTTCGTTTTTGAGATTTTCAATAGAGGTTGTACTTTGAGCAAACTGTGCCTTTGTATCCTCCCTGAGTGTGAAAAGACCTTCACGGAGTTCTTCGATCTGTGTATTGACCATGTCGAGCTCATCAAGGATGTAGTTGATCTGTTCTTCATGCATTGCAACAAAATCTCCAAAGTTTGATTCAAGATTAGAAAGTACCTTTTCAAGTGCAGCAAATCTGTCAGCAGAATCTTTTCTGAGTGCTTCGATGGCCTTTGTGTTGGCCTCGATGCCCTTTGCCTTTTCCTCGAGTGCCGCTACTCTGTCTGTGAGCTTGGTCAGATTCTCTTGAGTTCTGTCCAGTTTTATGGAAAGATAACCAAGCGTCATCACTGCGTTGTCAAGTGCTGCGCTCAGATCGCCTAACTTTGCCTCTGCCGCACCGATCCTTTCACCCTGTGCAGAAACCTTGCTTGTAAGATCTCGCAGGACATTTTTCATAGGCTCGAGTGTAAAGAGCTTCTTTTGCATGGCTGTGATCTTTGAGTTGAGTTGGCTAGCTGTTGCTTCCAGTGCTGCCACCCTGTCGAGGGTTGCTGCGTTGGCATTACTGAGTTCTGCAAGCTTCATCTCTGTGCTTTTCTGCATGTTTGCAATGGATTCGTACAATTTGATGACATCTTTGTCGTGTATGTTCACCGTTTGTTTGAGCATCTCTACAGTCTTGGCCAGGTCTGAAACCTGCGATCTAAGTGAAGCGATTTCACCGGGGGTTGTACTCATGGCGTTGATTTTCTTTTCAAGCTCATCCACTTTCTGCACCGTTGCTCCAAGTTTTAAGCTGATTGCATCGAGCACTCTGAGGACATCGGAAATATGTGGGGCAACTATTTCAGTTTCGATCAAGCCAATCAATCTGCTGATCATTGCTGCTTCTTCATAGCGGGTGATATTCCGTTCACCTTTGAAGGTACCATCAGGATAACCAATGACAATACCCTTATTTTTTAAGTGTTCAACGTATGGGTAAGCCCAGTGTGTTTTGGGAACATCAGGGAACATCCCCGCAGCAAGTACCCCAACTGCTACAAAGAGCGCCAAGACTGATAGTACGAGTTTCTTCATAGCTCCAACCTCCCTTCATATTATTTTCGACGGTGGGAACCTCATTCCCCCCACTTGTCAAAGACCAAAACAAGGATCAAGATAGATTATAGCATCAATCAGAATCAAAAATCAAGAGTACGAATAAGTTTACTGCCTTGTGAGTTTGAAGAACTGTCTTTTACCAACCTTTAGAATTTTTTCTTTTTCTACAGAGATTTTAGCATAGATATCTGTTATCTTTACATCGTCTAATTTTACTCCACCTTGAATTATCAATCTTCTTGCTTCACTTTTACTTGCTACGACTTGCAACTTCATGAGTAATTCTACCAATTCGACCTCCTCTTTGTCAAGTACGACGACAGGCATTTCACTTGGTAACTGCTTTTTTCTAAAGATCTTTACAAATTCATCTTCGGCTTCCTTTGCACGTTCTAATCCGTGGAAGAAAGTGGTTATCTCAAAGGCCAGTTTCATCTTAACATCCCTGGGGTTTACAGAGTTGTTTTGCATCAATCTTTCGTACTGGTCTATCTCTTCTTGAGGTAGGTTCGTCAAAAGTTTCATGTATTTGATTATCAATTCATCTGGTATAGACATAAGTTTCCCGTACATCTCAAAGGGTGTGTCGTTGAAGGCTATGTAATTTCCATAGCTCTTACTCATCTTCATCTTACCATCGGTTCCTTCAATGATGGGCATGGTCATAACAACCTGAGGTTCTTGGCCCATTTCTTCTTGAATCTTTCTTCCCACCAAGAGATTGAAGTACTGATCTGTACCACCGAGCTCTACATCGGCACCAATTGCAACTGAATCGTAGGCTTGTGCCAGCGGATAGAGAAATTCAGATATGGAGATTGGGATGTTGGAAGAATATCTCCTTGAAAAATCATCCCTTTCAAGCATCCTTGCAACGGTGTACTTTGAGGCAAGTTTTATTACGTCTTTAAAGGTCATCTTTGAAAGCCATTCACCGTTGAAACGAACCTCTGTTCTTTCTTTGTCTAATATCCTAAAGGCTTGTTCTTGGTATGATCTTGCGTTTTCCTTTACCTCTTGTTCCGACAACATGGGACGGGTTGAGTCCCTTCCCGATGGATCACCTATTTGGGCGGTGAAGTCTCCTATTATCAAGACCACTTGATGGCCAAGATCTTGAAACTGCCTGAGTTTGAACAATACAACTGCATGACCAAGGTGAAGATCTGGTCTTGACGGATCAACACCTAATTTCACGCGAAGTCTCCGCTTGGTCTGGAGTTTTCTCAAGAGATCTTCGTCATTTACAAAATCTACCACATTTTTCTTCAAAATCTCAAGTTGTTCCTTTGGTTGCATTACATCACCTCGACATGAAAAAGGCCGTCAAAACGCTGCTTATGAAAAAGGCTATGGACAGCCAAAGGGTGATCTTACCCGATGTATCAAGACCTTTTTTTCTACCAAAGATCGTGTGTAATGACCCTGAACCGAAGGCACCACCAAGCTCTGCAAATTTGCTCATCTGCTGAAGTACCATGTAGATCAACCCTGCGCTGATCAATGAATGAACTATCATCATGACGGTTTTCACCAAGACACCTCCTTCTTTGTTTATAGTATCATATACCAAAATAATATAACACCGAAAGATTTTGCCATGTAAGAAAGCCCAACAACCCTATAAATGTCAAGTGAAACCTCTAGTTGTGCCGTTAACTTTCACTTTGCAGACCGCCTAGCATAGATAAGAAATAAAGGGCGATCCTTTGATCGCCCTGAGTGAACCTTTATAAAGTTGATCTATGTGTCAAAAGGAGGGTGGGGGGTTCTATACACGTTCCGCTTTTTAGACGATTAGGTTCACAGTTTGGTTCAATTCAGTTGCGTGACAGTATTGTAAACAAAAAAATCATGCTAGATGGGGAAGGGTTTTCTCAAATTCTGTGTCTTTGAGTGATTTGAACGGATGGATGATAATAAAGCAGTGAAAATGCCAATAGTTCACCAACATGGCTCGATAGGAGTAGGGCGCGCCGAATTACAAAGTCTTGATCAACAAGATTCAAGTGTCTCAATACAATCTTTGGAGTTTTCACAAGTTCGAAGTTCTCGTCGATTGTACCAGAATGCAGAGTTTGAGCACAAAAATCTATTGGATGGATCTCATCTTGTGATTGCAAAAGCTTAAGAGCCATCGGAGTTTTGATAGGATCTACGAAAGATCTTTCAAAACATACAGGGTTCTCATCTTTGTACCATATTATTTCAAAGCATAAAACAGGTAAGTTCCTGTTGAAATAATCCTGTTCCTTTGGAATCTTGCTCAAGTTCTTTCGAAGAAACTCAAAGTTCCAGCGATCGTCGACAAATCCCTGCAGGTGTCTTTTTGGCCTTAGAACAACGAAGGTACCGCGACCTTTGATTCTTTTAACGGCACCTTCTTTCACAAGCCTCTCTATAGCCATTCGTACAGCTTGCTTCCCCGCACCATAAATGGTTGTCAACTGTTTCTCCTCTGGCAGTTTGTTGTTTGTTAAATAGTACCCACTTTCAATCTTGGCTTTCAAATCTTTGTAAATCGATTCAACAGAATAACTTTTTTGCAAAGTTATCAGTTGTCCTCCTCTTGGTCATCTTCATGATCCTGTTCCTCTCCATCATGCTCATGACTGTGTTCTTCAAAATCGATCATGTTTCTCAAAGTGCCATCCTTTTCTAAAAGCTCATTCCAAGCCGTTGAGACTCTTTCGAACTCTTCTTCAGTCTCTATTGAATCAACGAAGAGATCTCCATTTTCGCCCTCTTTGACACGGAATGGATAGATTTCACCAAAGTCTGTGATTTCACCTCTCTCGTCGACCATTATTTCCTCGCAAACCCAGTACTTCTTACCGGAATCTTCGATTTCGGCCAACAATACAAAATGATGGTCAACGTTGTTCTCGTCGGTCAAAACGAAAACCTCAAAATCCTCTTTTTGCATAATATCAGCTCCTCAAAGCAGTCTTGTAACTACATGATACCATAAAAGATAAAAAATAATTTGATTTTGAAAGACAAAAAGATGAAGAAAAACCAAAGGATTTGACAGCCTATTGAAATGTGGTAAAATAATTTCGATAGCTAGCGAAATAATTTTGACTATCTCCCTTACACCTACATAATCAATTTTACAACAGGGGTGATTATAAAATGAAAAGGTTTTTTGTAATTTTTGGAGCCATTTTTTCAGTGATCGTCGCCGGCTACAGTGTGGCGCTTTTAATAACTGGCGAAGTTGGTGGGAATGCCATATACGAAATGATGGTTGAAGGTGCCATGAGGGCATCAAAAGAACTTGGTTTTGATGTGAAAATCGTCGAAGGTGGTTATAACTCATCAAAATGGGAACCCTTGTTGATCAGCCTCGCGTCGACCAAGTCCTATGACTTGATAGTTACCTTCACCGAAGGAATGCCAAAGAGCGTTGAAAAGGCTGCCAAAATGTTCCCAAGTCAAAAATTCGCACTCATAGATGGTATAGCTGCCAATCTTCCCAATCTTTATTCACTGGGCTTCAGGGACGAAGAAATGACATATCTTGCAGGTTACTTCGCGGGCCTTGTAACAAAGAGCAAACTCCCTGGAGTCAACCCAGACTTAAAAATCGGAATGATTGCAGGCGATATCTATCCAGCCATGACCGAGAAGATGAAGCCTGCCTATGAAAATGGCGCAAAGGCTGTCGATGAAAAGATCCAAGTTCTGTTCTCCGTAGCAGGAAGTTGGGCCGATCCAAACAAAGGTGCCCAATTGGCTCAAATTCAGTTCGCACAAGGAGTGGATGTGATCTTTTTGGTTGCTGGTGGTACAGGAATAGGGGCTATTCAGAAAGCCAAAGAATTTGGTAAGTATATAGTCGGTGTTGACGCGAATATCATAGATCTGGCACCAGATGTGATCTTGGCTTGTGCGTTGAAAAAAGCAGATATAGCTATTCATAACGTTCTCACAAGAGCCTATCAAGGTAAATTACCCTTTGGACAGAGTGAACGATGGGGAATAAAGGAAGGTGTCATCGGTTTCACCTTCGAAGATCCTTATTATCTACAGAACGTGCCAGAGGAAATTAGGCAAAGGATGCTCGATCTGTTTGAAAGGTTAAGGCAAGGGGCAGTCAATGTTCTTGGTGAGTGAAATGAGCCCACACATAGAAATGAGGGAAATTTACAAAACCTTTCCCATTAGTCATACCATAGCATTGAAAGGTGCCAACCTTTGTGTGGAAAGGGGTACAATCCACGCATTACTTGGAGAAAACGGTGCAGGTAAAACAACTTTGATGAAGATTTTGTGTGGATTAGAAAGAATGGACAGTGGAAAGATATTTTTGAAAGCTAAACAAGTAAGTATAAGAAACCATCGCGACGCATTAAAGTATGGCATAGCCATGGTTCATCAGAATCTGAACTTGATAGAAGATTTCACGGCTTTGGAAAACATCATCTTACAAAAGATGCCTCCAAAGTACCTTCTGTTTTTCGATTCCACGAAAGCCAAGCAGATGATCAACAATGTCATGGAGCAAAACGGTATCTTCGTCGATCTACAAAAGAAAGCAGCTGATTTGCCCGTTGCCGAGAGACAGAAGGTAGAGATACTGAGGGTACTGTACCTTGGTGCAGAGATTTTGATCTTTGATGAACCCACTTCTTACCTCAATGAATTGGAATCTGAGCAGTTTTTCAAAGTGATGAAGAAACTGAAAGAATCTGGAAAAACCATCATCTTCATCACACACAACGCCCAGGATGCCCTTGCTGTGTCAGACAAAATAACAATTTTGAGAAACGGTGTCACTGTGTACTCTTCAAAGGGAAGTAGACCTTCCTTGAGCGAACTCACTCTCATGATGGCTGGTGAAACAGAGATCGTCCGTAAGCAATTTACTGGCTATGGTTCAAAGAAGGTACTACAGGTTGAAAACCTCGTCTTCAAAAGCGAAAGGCAAATCGTTGGACCGATTTCCTTCGAAATCAAAGAGGGTGAGATATTGGGGCTGATAGGTTTTAATTCATCTGGTGCTGTGGAATTGACTGAGGCTATCGCCGGTATGAGGAAAACATTAAACGGCAAAATCACCTTCCATGGAAAGGATATAACAGAAAAAGATATGGCTGAGCGAAGAAAGCTTGGTGTGGGTTATATTCCTCAGAAAAAGACACAGGTTGGTCTTTCGACAAAGCTCCCTGTGGCAGAAAACTTGATCATTAACAAGTATAAAGAACTTTCCTGCCTTGGTTGGCTAAAGTACAAGGAGATCGGAGAGTGGTCTAATAAGCTCATAGAAGAATTTGAAATCAAAGTCTTTTCCCCTTGGCAGCCAGTTGAGACTCTATCAGGTGGAAATATGCAACGGGTCGTCATAGCAAGAGAAGTAAGATCAATGCCAAGATTGTTGATTGCCTGTGATCCTACGTCTGGACTGGATTTGAGATCGGTGAATTTCGTACACAAAAAGTTTTTGAAACTGTGTGAAGAAGGATCATCGATTCTTATGTACTCAAGTGATCTTGATGAGATACTGAAGATCTGTGACAGAATACTCATAATGTCGAAGGGAAAGTTGGTTGCACAATATGAAAAAGATCCTTCCTTGACAAAGAATAAATTGATAGAGGCGATTTTGTCCAATGAGAGTAGAGCAGAACTGGCTTAGAGTGTTTCTCTTTACAACAATAGTAGCCTTTGTGTGTGGTTCTGTAATAATTGTGTTCACAAGCAAAAATCCATCGCTAGCAATGAGATGGTTCTACCTCGGTCCTTTGAGCAACGGCTATTTTTTTGGAAACATGCTCAGTGGTTCCATACCGCTGATTTTCACTGGACTTGCCGCCGTGATAGCCTTTTGTGCTGGGACATTCAATCTTGGGCTGGAAGGACAGCTGTACTTTGGTACGCTCTGGGGAACCTTTGTAGCCATCAATCTGACAGATACTTCGACTCTTTTGGCTATGTTGATAGCCTTCAGCGTTGGAGCCCTCATAGGAGCTCTGTGCGGTCTTTTGAAGATCGTTTTAAAGGTAGATGAGCTACTCTCTTCCTTTTTGATAAGTCTTGCTTTGATTCACATCACAGATTACTTTTTGAACAACCCTCTGAGAGACCCGTTGGCTGGTCTTTCGGCAACAAAGTACGTGAAGGAATCTATCATGTTTTCAAAGATATTGCCTCCTTCGAACCTACACAGTGGTATCTTCATAGCGGTTACGGCTGTGTTTTTGACCTATCTTTTAATGAACTTCACAACCTTTGGGTATCAAATCAAAGTAACAGGTTCTAACTATGAATTTGCCCGATATGGGGGCATAAAGGTCTATAGAGTCTGGCTTTCAGCACTGTTCTTAAGCGGTGGAATGGCTGGGCTTGGCGGCATGATAGATGTTTTGGGTGTGCATGGGCGTATGATAAGAGGTTTCTCCTTCGGTTATGGTTTTAACGGCATAGCTGTCGCGTTGATCGCAAGAAATAATCCAATATTTGTTATACCAGCTGCATTGTTGTTCTCGTACCTTGAAATGGGAACACAGATCAGTTCCATCATGGCAGATATAACGCCAGAGATCTCCAAGATCCTTCAAGCCACTATATTTTATTTAATCACAGCAGAAAGGCTCGTACAGTTCATAGTCAGAAAGAAGGAAAAAATTCATGGCAGCTGATTTTGTACATTCGGTGATCTCTTCATCTGTTCCAATTATCTTGGCAGCCTTGGGAGGGATGTTCACAAATCTGGTTGGAAAGCTCAATGTAGCTCTTGAGGGCATGATGCTTACCTCGGCCTTTGTAGCTATATATGTTGCAGAAAAAACAAGAAGCCTTTCCATAGCCTTATTGGTATCGATTTTAGTGAGCTGCATCTATGCAATGTTGATCGTCCTTGCAAACAATTTGAAGGCAAATATCTTCCTTGCCGGATTGGCGATCAACCTCTTTGCAAGTGGATTGACCAGTTTTCTCATGACCTTTCTTTTTGGTTCAAAAGGTACCATTGTATCTCAAAATTCACCGATTTTGAAAAAAATAAAACTGCCATTCATTGACAGTCTTCCCTCCTTTGGCAAGGTACTTAGTGGATACAACATCTTGGAGTATTTGACTTTTCTACTCACCTTCCTGTGTTATGTACTGATCAGCAAGACTACATTAGGGTATCGCATGAGAGCTTGTGGAAAAAATCCATCTGTTGCCAGAAACCTTGGTATAGATGTTGACAAAATGATAGTTACAAGCTTTCTCCTTTGTGGAATTTTTTCGGGATTTGCCGGTGCTATCTTGTCATTGTCCATGAGGTCCTTTGTAGCTGGTATGAGCAACAACAGAGGATGGTTGGCCCTGGTGGCAATCATAATTGGTAGGGAAAATGTCTTCAAGGTTGTTCTTACATGCTTGATCTTTGGATCGTTCAGCTTTCTTTCAGATTTTCTTCAACCATTCTCGAAGATTCCAGCTGAACTATTGATGAGTCTTCCTTATGTTCTCACAGTTGTTGTTATATTATTCTATGGTTACCTAAGAAAAGGGGTAAGGATATGAATGTGGTGAGTATCTTTCAAAGCATGAAGGATATGTTGCCAACTCTCAGCGACTCACAAGGACGAATAGCAAAACTCATCATAGAACAACCCACAAAGGTACTGCAGTTGAGCATAGTTGAATTTGCTCGTTTGTGTAAAACTTCTCCTTCAACGATCGTCGAGCTTTGCAAAAGGCTTGGTTTCTCTGGTTTCAAGACTTTGAAAATTGCGATTGCCCAGGAGATAAATTTGTTGCAGACTATGAGACCAGATCCATCAAGAATAGGTCAAATAAACAAGAACTTCTTTGACTTTGTCTTTTCAGAGCTCAAAGAATCGATTCAAATTGTGAATGAAGATCACATAAGAGATGCCGCACAGATCATTCTATCGAGCAGTATCGTTGAGATCCTCGCTTATGGTTTTGATGCCATAGCCGGGAAGGATCTTTTTCTGAAACTGAAGGAATTTGGGTTTCAAGTAAATTTCTTTGATAATCCCTTTTTGCAAAGCATATCTGCTGCACATCTTGGCAAGAAGGGATGTGCTGTAGCCATCTCTAGCAGTCATTCTTCAACCGATCTCCTTGATTCCATGAATTACTCGAGAGGTTCCGGTGCGAAGGTCATAGCCATAGCCTCTCCCGCCTCTAGAATTGCCCAAGCCTGTGATATATTACTACCTACATATGTCAAGACCGAGGTTTTCTCAGAAGGTGGCTTTTTGACACGGTACTTACAACTACTCATTGTAGATTTTGTAATTTTGAAGATGTATGAACTGGACAAAGGGAAATTGGAAGAACATTACAGAAGCTTCGAACAGATATTGGCTCACAAAAGAAGGGGAGATAAAGGTGTATTCTGAACTCTTTGCAGCCATAGACATTGGCACAACCAATGTCAAAGTAGCAGTCTTCGATGAAAATTTTGACACAGTCTTTGATTTTCAACGAAGGTGCACTGAATCTAAAGCAAACAACACACACGAGATTGACCCTGAAAAGTGGTGGAAGATCGTTGCACAGGGTTTTCACACTATGGACCAAAATTTGAGAAAAAAGATTGTCTCAATTTGCACAACGGGCCAGGGACCAACGACTGTACTCGTTGACAAAGATGGTAGAACGGTCAGAAAAGCTATCACTTGGCTTGACAAAAGAGGATATGAATATATCAATTCTATAATCGAGAGAGGAATCGATGAGCAAATCGCTACGGTGATCTCCCATCTCCTTTCAATTGAAAAAGATATTGATCAAGCTTATCTGATTCAGCCTAGTGATTATATAGTTCTGAAATTGACAGGTTCCATAGTGAACGCAACCTTTCCATTTGAAGGATATCTTCCGTGGGACAAGAAAACTTTAGAAATTTATGATTTGGATAAGACCTTCCACATACCGGAGTTGGTACCAGCAGGAAGCATAATCGGTAAGATCAGTAAAGAAGTTTCCAAAACCTTGGGACTGAACGACCAAGTTAAAATCGTCGCCGGATCTGTAGATTTTGCCATGGCCCTTGTCGGTACAGGTGTTTTGGAAGATGGGATGCTCTGCGATCGAGGCGGCACATCTCAGGGATTGACACTTTGCAGTAGGGAAAGATTTTGTTGTCAAGGTCTAATAACGGTGCCCTTTTTCATAAAGGACCATTGGAAAGTAAGCGCTGTCATGACAACGACAGGCAAGTCCTACGAATGGCTGTCACGAAATGTGACCAGAACAAGATTGGTGGAACTATCCCAGTTGATCGCTGTGAAAAGGCCAACGAACGTGATTTTCTTGCCACATTTGAACGGTGAAAGAAGTCCATATTGGAACAAAGACCTCAAAGGAGTATTCTTTGGATTGACGCTGAAGGATGATTGGAGATCTCTTTTAGTCTCTGTAATTGAAGGTGTTGCCTATGCCATGAAAAACATTGTTCAGATAATGGAGTCGTGTGGATACAAGATAAAGACCATCAGGGCAACAGGCGGCCAAGCCATGAATGAACTATGGAACCAGATAAAGGCAGACGTCTTAGGAAAAGAAATTGAAGTACCAGAGGTTTTCGATTCAGAACTGCTCGGTTGCGCAATAATCTCAAAGTCGGCTTTGACGGGAGAAAGTTTCACAGAACTGAGTAAAAAGCTTGTAAAGATTTCAAAGGTATTTACCCCTTTGATGGCCAGACACGACGAATACGAAAGATGTTTCCAAGTCTACAAGGAACTGCATGAACGCAATATCGATCTTTTCAGTAAGCTGTGATCATCCAAGATTACAGAAGAATTCGACGGCAGCAGAGGCATTTGCCCTCGGATTGTATCCTCCTTCTTGAATGACCAGTGTTGGCAACTTCAACTTTGAAATCTGTTTTGCAACTTTTGCATAATCTTCATCTTCTAAATTGAACTTACCAAATGGATCATCTTTATGGGTGTCAAACCCAAGAGAGAGTATGAGCACATCAGGATAGTAATCCCTTATCTCTCTAATGGCATAAGAAAGTGCTTCAGAATACTCTTTCCAATCTGCACGTGGTGGCAAAGGTAGGTTCAAATTGAAGCCTTCACCTGCTCCTTCTCCAATCTCACTCTCTTTACCGCTGATCCAAGGATAGAAAATCTTTGGATCACCATGAATCGATATATAGTAAACAAAATCAACGTTGTAAAAGATCTGTTGGGTCCCATTACCGTGATGAAAATCAAGATCCAGTATGACTATCCTTTCGGTCCCTCTCTTGATGAGATAACTTGCCGCAATGGCTGCATTGTTGAAATAACAATAGCCTCCGCATAAATTCCGTGTAGCATGATGCCCCGGTGGCCTAACCAAAGCATATACGACATTAACATCTGATTCTATAATCGATGCTGCCGTCAAGGTCACATCAACGGCCCTTTTGGCAACATCAAAGGTGTTGTGAAGAATGGGCGTTCCTGTATCAAAACACATATCATAGCCAAAGACCTCTAGTATGTATTCCTCATTCTCTGCCACTGATGCCGATTTTGTTTTCAACCACTCCACATATGCTTCCTCGTGTACCATGTAAAGATAATTTATGGGGAACCTACTCGGCGGAACAAGATTATCAAAACCATGAAGTATCAGTGCTTCTTTTATAGTATCTATTCTGTCTGGTTTTTCAGGATTCTCTATGAACCTACCATTGTCGATCTCCTTGGTTGGTCTGTAAGTTGAATGGAAGGAATCATAGACTATTTTCATTTGTCCATCTCCTCAATTTTTTTCACGCGCTTTTCATGCCTTCCTCCTTCAAATCTCTCACTCAAGAACACTTCTGTTATCCATTGTGCAAGCTCACTGCTTATGAGCCTACCGGGGAGCACAAGTACATTCGCATCGTTGTGCAATCTTGCAAGCCTTGCCATCTCAGGAAACCAACAGAGTGCGGCACGTATACCTTTTATCCTGTTTGCCGCTATACTCATTCCGATTCCAGTACCACAAATCAATATTCCAAAATCAGCGTTTTTACTTTTTATATCATTTGCTACCTTCTTTGCAAAATCTGGATAGTCAACGGAATCTTCAGAATATGTTCCCTCATCGAGAACCTTGAAATCTTTCGATATTAAAAAGCCCTTGAGGGCTTCCTTGAGCTTGAATCCAGCGTGATCCGAGCCAAGGGCAATTTTCAATTACAATCACTCTCCAAAAAAGACTTTCAAGGCCTCTTCAATGGACTCACGCATCGAGAAAACTGAATCGAGCATCGTCATCTTGAAAATTCTTTTCAAGTTGCTTTCAAGCCCACAGAGCACCAGGGTACCACCACTCATCCTGCACGATCTTTGAAGGCTTATCAAAACACCAAGTGCCGTACTGTCAATGTAATCGACTTGAGATAGATCAAGGATGATATTCACCTTGCCTTGTTGTACGAAATTTGTTTTGATGTCTTCTTTAAAGTCTAAAGCATTACTCATATCAAGTTCTCCGTTGGGACGAATTATCCAAACGTTCTTTATATTAGTCGTACTGTAAAGTTTGTTATTCATAAACTCTTATCACTCCCACCACTTTCCCGACGATCTTCACCCGTGATGAATCAATCTCTACTGGCTTTAGTTTGTAATTTGCGGGTTGAAGAATCACTTTTTCCTCTTGCAGATAAACCCTTTTCAAAGTGGTTTCGTTGTTGTCTATCAGGACTGCGGCTATGTCACCGTTTTCAATAAGCTCTTGCTTTCTGACGACTACATAATCCTTATCTATGATGTGTTCTTCTATCATGCTGTCGCCCTTCACTCTCAATAGAAAATGTTCAAAGCCACTCTTCACCATGCTGATTGGTACTTCAACAAGTTCGTTTGGATTTTCCACTGCCTCAATGGCAGTCCCGGCAGCGATATTACCAATGACAGGCAATCTAACCGATTCAGATCTACCCAGGACCTTTATACTCCTTGCCTTTCTGCCTCTTGTGATGTAACCTTTCCTTTCTAAAGCATCAAGATGGATCATGGCGCCTCTTGGAGTTATGCGAAAAGCCCTGGCAACATCCCTAACACTTGGAGGATACCCGTGTTTATCTAAATAAGAAAGGACAAAATCGAGCACTCTCTTTTGCCTTTCTGTCAATTCTTTCATGTGTCAAACACCACCTTCAGGATTATCTTACCTTCTTTTTGTGTGATTTTCAATTCGTGATATGTGAGAGCCTTTAACTCGATACCTTGAAGCTTTGAAAAAGTGACAAAATCACATTTTAAGGTATTGTCAATTCTGCAACTGTGCACGAAAAGTTTTTTTGCATCTATCATATATATCCAGTCATTGACTGTGTCAAAAACTAAGTCTTCCATCTCTTTGATTGGATACTCTTTCTCAAGAACCGGTGTTTTTCCAAGTACCGGCTTGTAGTTATCCATCAAAATCTGAATTAGATCACTGAAGAGTGACTCCATGTCATGGCAGATCAATTCATATCTCAGATCTGCAGTATGATCTAACTCTCTGTACATGGTTCTACCACCGCAAAATGTGAAACTTCATCTGACTCTGACAGTTCAACGATCTTAACTCCTTTAGCCATTCTACTCAACAAGCTTACCGTCGAGGCCTTGAATCTTATGGACTGACCATTTTTAGTCATAACTATCACATCGGAATCAGGATCGGTTATTACATCTATGCCGCATAGCTCGCCGGCTTTTTCTACGCCAGGCATCGTTTTTATGCCGATACCGCCTCGGCTTTGTATCCTATATTCACTCAATGGAGAACGCTTTCCAAAACCCCTTGCCGTTATGGTGAGAATTTCGCAATTTTGATCTGAAATATTCACCATACCAACTACTTGGTCGCCTTCTCTTAACCTAATACCCGTGACGCCCATTGCCCCCCTGCCCATCTGCCTTACTTCCTTGAGCTGGAACCTAATCGACATTCCGTGCTTGGTTGCAAGAATTATATGATCGTCTTCATTGCTAGATAGTGTCGCTGCAACAACCATGTCACTGTCTTCGAAGGTTATAGCTCGGATACCACGACTGGTAACATTCTCAAACTCTTTCAGGGGCGTCCTCTTTATTTTACCATTCTTGGTTACTAAGACCAGATCACCCAGCCATTCATCGAAAGATATCATTGTCAAAACAGATTCATCTTCTTCAAGGTTCAGATAAACTTTCACCGGTTTTCCCTTACTGTCGCGTCCTGTAATTTCTATCTCATAGTTTTTCAGTATGTATGCCTTGCCCTTTGAGGTGACAAACAGTGTTTGAGAGTGCGTTCTACTCGTACAAACAGTGAGTATTTCATCATCTTCGGTGGTCCTAACACCAACGATTCCCTTTCCACCTCTCCTTTGACTGCGATAATCTTTCAGATTTGTAGACTTCAGATAACCCTTTTCAGTGAGCGTGATCACTATCTCTTCATTTGGTATGAGATCTTCAGGCATGTACTCTAATTCTTCTAAAGCATTCTCGATCTTTGTCTTTCTATCATCTGCATATTTTTTCTTAAGTTCCTCAAGTTCCTGATACATCACATCGTAGACTCTTTCATCACGCGTAAGAATGTCTTTAACATCTTCGATCTTTTTGACTAGCTGCGAATATTCACTCTGAAGTTTTTCAATCTCAAGGCTCGTCAATCTACCAAGTCTCATGTCGAGGATAGCCTTTGCCTGCTCTTGTGTTATGGAAAGCGTTTCAATCAAATTCTTCGAAGCTTCATCGGTATCTTTGCTCGATCGAATTATATCCACTACTACACCAACTGCACGAGCGGCCTTCATAATACCTTCCAAAAGGTGTGCTCTCCTTGAATAAAGATTCAGCTCAAACTGAGACCTTGCTTTGATAACATCGTATCTATGTTTTATGAAAGCCTTGAGTAATTGGACCAGATTCATTAACTTTGGTCTTCGGTTATCAATCACGAGCATCTGAACACCAAAAGATGTCTGTAAAGATGTATGTTTGTACAAGTTATTCAATATGATATTGTATTTAGCATTTTTCGGGAATTCTATAACGATTCTTGTACCTCTTTTATCTGATTCATCTCTGATATTCTTTATCGTTATCTTGGGATTCCTCTGGGCATAGGCAGCTATTTCTTCTATGAGTGCCGCTTTACTGACATTGTACGGGATCTCAGTTATCACCAAGTTGTCGTATTTCTTACCCTCTTCAAACTCAACCTTAGCCCTGAGTACAATTCTGCCCTTCCCAGTGGCATAGATCTCGGGCAATTCGTTGGCGTTGACAACCACCGCGCCTGTTGGAAAATCTGGACCTTTGATCTCTTCAAGCAATTCAGAGATAGTCATGTTTGGGTTTCTTATTAGCCTCTGGGTAGCATTTATAACTTCTTTTATATTGTGTGGTGGTATGCTCGTTGCCATACCGACGGCTATTCCACTTGCCCCGTTGATCAAAAGATTTGGCACCTTCGATGGCAAAACAACTGGCTCATCAAGTGAATCATCAAAGTTCTTCATCATTGGTACGGTTTCTTTATCGAGGTCTTGCAATATCTCTTCTGCAAGCTCTGAGAGCTTTGCCTCGGTGTATCTCATGGCTGCAGGGGGATCTCTGTCTATGGAGCCAAAATTTCCCTGACCTATCACCAAAGGATATCTCATCGTGAAGGGTTGAGCAAGCCTCACAAGTGCATCATAAACAGAAGCATCGCCATGAGGATGATACTTCCCCAAAACCTCACCAACTATCCTTGCACATTTTTTAGATTGAGCATTATGAGTCAAACCAAGTTCATACATAGCGTAAAGAATTCTGCGCTGAACTGGTTTTAATCCGTCACGCACATCGGGAATAGCGCGTCCTATGATGACGCTCATTGAATAATTCATGTAAAGTTCTACAAGTTCTTCTTCTATATTTTTTGGAAGAACATCTGCCACTCTCAGACCCTCCTATGAGATCGTCGCGCCAGGAGCGATATCTCCATCTACCGTTAAAACTCTCAGGTTAGTACTATCCTTCGCCGCAAGTAACATCCCCTGTGATTCGACTCCCATCAACTTCGCCGGCTTGAGATTTACAACTACGATGATAGTTTTGCCAACAAGACTTTCTGGCTCATAATATTTCGCAATACCTGCTACGATTTGCCTTTGACCAAGGTCGCCTACATCAACAATGAGTTTGAGCAACTTATCAGATTTTGGTACCCTCTCAGCCGAAAGCACCTTTGCCGTTCTCAGTTTAACCTTTTTGAATTCATCAAGCTCGATGAGATCATCCATTCTCGGTTCACTCTCCTTTTTCTCAGTGGCAAATTCCTTCTTTTCAAACAAAGGTTTCCCATGGACTATTCTCACAGAGGGTTTCAAAATACCCCATCTATCGAGAAGTTCTTTGGAAGGTCCCCAATCAAAGCCAACTCTTAACAAAACTTCCCTAGAAGAATCTGGCATTATTGGTGAAAACATCACAGCCACCTTCATCAGGGCTTCACAGGTGTTGTACAGGACCGTAGAGAGCCTTGAAAAGTCCTTCTGTTTTGCCAAAATCCATGGTCTTTTCTCATCGAAGTATTTGTTCGAAAGCATTAGAATCTCCAAAATTTTCTCCACCGCTTGTGTCAAAGAGTATTCTTCCATCAACTTTTCATATTCTTTTACACGCTGCATGACATCTTCTTTGAATCTTTCATCTATTTCATCATGCTCTTTTGGCTCTGGTAAGACCGATGAATAATGTTTTTCCAGCATGGCCAGTGTTCTGTGCAAAAGATTGCCATAATCATTCGCAAGATCTGAATTCAATCTGTTCACAAGATTTTTTTCAGAGAAATCTCCATCTTTACCAAAGTTGATATCTCTCAAAAGATAAAATCTAAGAACATCGTTACCGTACTTTTCAACGAAATAACTTGGATCTATAGCATTGCCCAAAGATTTGGAGATCTTCTGACCGTCGACCGTTAGCCAACCGTGAGCAAAAACGGTCTTGGGTAAAGGTAATCCAACAGAGATAAGCATGGCTGGCCAAACAATGGAATGAAAGCGGTTGATCTCTTTACCTATCAAGTGTAAATCGGCAGGCCAGTATCTGTTGAATTTCTCCGTATCAAAAGGATAACCTATCGCTGAAATATAATTTATCAATGCATCAACCCAGACATATATAACATGTTCTGGATCGTCTGGCATAGGGACTCCCCACTTGAAGGTTGTCCTAGTGATACTCAAATCTTTTAAGCCACCTTCAAGGATCTTTAGCATCTCGTTTCTTCGAAAATCTGGCTGAACAAACTCAGGATGATTTCTGTAATGTTCTAAAAGCGCATCTGTATACTTTGAAAGCCTGAAAAAATAGTTTTCCTCAGTTATATACTTCAATTCTCTTCCACAGGAAGGACAAAGTCTTTCAGCTCCTATCTCCTCTTCGTTCCAATAACTTTCACAGGGCACACAGTACCAACCTTTATACTCACCCTTGTATAAATCTCCATTTTCCATCATCTTTTTGACAAAATACTGCACTACCTTCATATGATCTTGGTCTGTCGTTCTTATGAAACCATCGTTCGTGATTCCAAGTTTTTTCCATAGTTTTTTGAATCTGCCCGCAAGCTCGTCACAAAAACTCTGCGGGTCTTTTCCGGCATTGGTTGCTGCCTGTAAGATCTTCTGGCCATGTTCATCTGTACCAGTCAAGAAAAAAACATCGTACCCCATCATACGTTTGTACCTTGCTATGATGTCAGCAATTATGGTCGTGTAAGCACTACCAACATGGGGGTCAGAGTTCACATAGTATATGGGCGTAGTGATATAAAACTTCAGAAAAATCACCTCCACTGTTGTTTTTATTTTACCTCATTTTCATTTCTAAAAAATTTCAGCTTGTGCCCCGTTTTGTTTATGAAGAATTTCACAAATAAAAGAGTTGCTGTGTAATCACCTTTTGTCCCCAACGCTTGACAAACCATCCTCTGTCCGTTGTGTGAACAGGCAATATGAACTCTGGATTAAGATCATTTATCAATTGCTCAAGTTTTTCAGCTCCCACATGCCCAGAGGCGTGAAATTGTTTATTAAATAGGACTTTACCATCTTCGGTAATCTCAAAACCATGTGTCTGTATAGAGAACTTCCTTGTCCAGTTAGCAAACCTCAAAAAATCCATCTGTTGTTCCTCTGAATAAGCTTCGCTCGATGAATGAATGTATATAGAACCCTTTAAAACTTCCTCATCCAGATCGAGTATGTTGTGAAAATCCCAGTATCCTGCCGAAACCATATAGTTTGACGGGCGCAAATTGATGGAATCTGGTGACAACAAAATTCCACTGATCTTTGCCTGTTCCATGATATCTCTCTCGAGCCCCACAAAAGACGACTTGGCCGTGTGAAAAACCCTAATATGTTTTGTCTCATCGTCAGATAATCTCCATATAGGTTCTACTTCGCCCATTTTGACAAGATAGGCATAATCCTTTGGCATCAAAACGAGCAGCCTGTTGGTATTTAGGGCAATCTTTAAAAAACTCATCATCCTTTCAAGGTGTTTTACAGAAAAATCAACTATCACAAGCTTGTTGGTCTTTTGAACAAGTTCAAGGGCCCTCTGATAAACATCTTTTTCGCTACCTTGCCAATGGTCCTCTCGAGCCACATTCGTTCCTTCGGTGATCAACAACAGGGGATGTTTGTCTTTCAGAAATTGGAAAAAACTGTTGGTTCTCATTGAGAGTTCGAGTCTACTTTCTCCCAAGCTTTCTGCCCAGAAACTTTCTTCTTTTGTATCGGGACCCGTTCTAAAATCTCCAGTGTAGACAACCCACCAATCGTCAACCTTTGCAACCAGACCGGCTGCTCCGATGACTGAATGATAAACAGGTAATACATACAACTGATCTTTCCAGAGTTCCTTGATATCTAAATGGATAAAATACTCTGGATCTAGGGACCAAGAAGTTTCCGAGCGATTTTTTACACAGATCTTCCTTTTGATGAATGACTTTTTTTCGGCTTTTAGCACATCGGGCCTGTAGATATCATCATCTTGAGATCTTTGCCTCTTTCGCAAATACAACTCGTTCCACACTTGTTGCTTGATTTGAGCATTTGTCTCAAGGATTGCCAGAGTTTCGTTTGTGGTCAATATGGGTATTTCTTCACTCACTAACCCGTTAAAACCGGTATGATCCTCGTGGCCATGACTCAGAAACAAGAAATGTATGTGCTTATCTTTTTCAAACTCAGGTGGCTCGAGATCTTTTCTATAGATATCGATCCTCGGTAATAATTCCAGTTTGAGAAGATCGTGTAGAATTTTACCAGTTCTTGGCTTCAAATACTCTTCAAAGTACAAGGACCACTTTGAAAAATTCAAACCAAAGTCTAGCAGGAAACCGTCGTTAGAATTATCGATCACCAGGATCTTGTTACCACCTATGCAATCAAATCCATCCAAGACTTCTACCTTCAATTTTCTTCCCCCTAATTGTGTTGAAAAGATCACCTATAATGTTACAACATCTTTTGAAAAGTCTAAACTAAAAATCAATAGTGAACTCTTCAATCATGTTCTATTAGAAAGCCTCTTGCCACAAAGTTGAAGTAACTCAGCCACAAGGTTCCCTAAAGTCCAAGGTTTATGTGCGTTTTTGACTACTGATCTATCATCTGGAACTCTCTAAAACTACTTTATATAGCTTAATGGTTGATTAATATCAAAAGTTGTAAAATAATTTTGGTAACTTAGAAGAGGAGGTGAGGTTATGAAACGTCTGATCTTGGTTGTCCTGTTTATGACCGTCCTTAGTCTCATAGTTCCCGCAAAAACGACGATCACTCTTTGGCACGCCATGAGTGGAGCAAATCTTACAGCTCTTGAAGCCATCGTCAAAGACTTCAATGCAAGCCAGTCAGAGGTTGAGGTAGTTCCTGTCTTCACAGGTACATATGCTGAAACACTCACCAAAGCTATCGCCGCATTCAGAAACAATACGCATCCGCACATCGTTCAAGTGTATGAAGTGGGACTCCAAACGATGCTCGATAGTGGCGCTATCGTTCCCGTTTTTGAATTGGCAGAACCTGGTTTTGACTGGGGAGATATCGTAGTACCTATTCTCAACTATTACTCTGTGGATGGAAAACTTTACTCCATGCCATTCAATTCCTCAACGGCTATTTTGTATTACAACAAAGATATTTTCCAAAAGGCAGGTCTGGACCCAAATAAGCCACCTACAACCTTTGACGAAGTTTTTGAATACGGAAAGAAGATAGTGGAATCAAAAGCTGCCTTGGGCGGCATCGCCTTTGGTTGGCCTGCGTGGGTCTTCGAACAAATGCATGCACTCCATGCACAGTTTTACGCAAACAATGAAAACGGAAGAAAAGCAAAGGCAAGCGAAGTTTATTTCAACAAAGACTTCGGTGTCAAGGTCTTCAGCGAATGGATCAGATGGGCGCAGAGCGGCGTACTCGTTTATGGTGGTAGAGAATACAATGCCAACAACGCATTCTTGGCAGGGCAAGTTGCCATGCTAATTCAATCTACATCATCAGTGGGTTCGATAGAGAGTAAAGCCAGTTTCAAGGTTGGCACGACCTTCTTGCCAAGAATTCCTGGGTATCCAAAAGGCAATTCAGTCATAGGCGGTGCAACCCTTTGGGTCATGAAAGGTAAATCAAAAGAAGAATATAAAGCCGTTTGGGAATTCCTTAAATTTGTAGCAAAACCTGAAGTTTCACAAAAATGGCACAAATCTACGGGCTACTTCCCAACCAGCAACAGCGCTTTGAAGGGACTACTCGATGAAGGGTGGTTTTCGGTCCGTCCAAACCATCTAACGGCTTTCCTCCAAATTCTCAGCGGAATCAACAGACCTGAATCTCAAGGGGTGAGACTTGGCAACTTTGTTGCAATAAGGGACGTTGTCGATTCTGCCTTTGAAAAGGCTTTACAGTATAAGGGACCTGATATCGAAAAAACAGCAAAGGCTATACTGGACGATGCAGCCAAACAGTGTAACCAAATTTTGAAAGACTACATTTCTCTGTACGGTAAATGATATTATGGGGGAGATATTCCCCCATTCTTGATTTGAAAATGGACGGTGATCTTGGTGAATACTAAATTCCCAAATAGATTCATGCCTTATTTTTTGTTACTTCCTTCCATAACAGTTATCTTGATCTTCTTTCTGATACCAACGATCCGTTCCATATACCAAAGTTTCTTCAGAGTTTCTCCATTTGGGGATAGGCGTATCTTTGTAGGTTTTGGAAATTTTTCAAGACTTTTCACGTCTTCCGCCTATGTGAACAGTTTGGTCAGAACGCTTATCTTTGCGGGTTCTGTGGTGGTTATAGGTCTTGTCTTCTGTGTAATTGTCGCCGCATTGCTCAACCAAAGGCTCAGAGGGATGAGCATTTATAGAACCTTTTTCATATGGACCTACGCCATTTCACCTGCCATTGCAGGAACAGTTTGGGCCCTAATGTTCAATCCCGCAACGGGCCCTGTAGTTTATTTGATAAGACTACTAACCGCTAGGACAATGAACTGGATGAACGATTCAAACCTTGCCCTGGCTATCGTCATCATTGCAGCTGTTTGGAAGATGATGGGTTACAACGTTATATTCTACCTTGCAGGTTTACAAACCGTTCCAGATGAGCTCTTAGAAGCCGCATCTATCGATGGAGCTAATGGGATTAAGCGATTTTTTAAAGTAACGTTACCTTTACTCTCACCAACGACCTTTTTCTTACTCATAATGAATATGCTCTATGCTTTTTTTGAGGTATTTGGTTTGATAGATATCATGACAAAAGGTGGTCCGGGGAACGCCACAGAAATATTAGTCTACAAGTTGTACAGAGATGGTTTCATAGCAATAGATATTGGTTTTGCTTCGGCTCAGTCTGTTGTCTTGTTCGTCTTCGTTACAATATTGACGATCTTACAGTTCAAATACACTCAACAAAAAGTCTTCTACGGATAGGTGATACCTGTGAGAGCTTACAAAAGTCAGAAAATCCAGGTTTATACAACACTTACAATATTGACACTAGTAGTGATGTTTCCCATCTATTATACCTTTGTGATGGCAACTTTGAATTCGGCACAATCTTACAGCTATCCCCCAAGATTTATACCAAGCTCCCATCTGCTCGAAAACATGAAAGAAGCATGGAGAAACGCTGGAATGGGAAGATTGATGTTCAACAGTGCCTTCAGTGCAACAATTGTAGCCGTGGCAAAGATATGCTTTTCCATCCTTGCAGCCTTTGCCTTCACCTATTTTGGAAATTTCAAAGGTAAATATCTGTTTTTTGGATTGATTTTGATAACCCACATGCTGCCACTTCCAGTAAGGCTGCTCCCAACATATGATATGATGAAAACCTTTGGATGGGTAAACACCTACTATGCCCTAACGGTACCATTCTTTGCCAGTGCCACTGGAACACTTCTTTTTAGACAACTCTTTCTCACCGTCCCAACTTCACTAGCCGATGCAGCAAGGATCGACGGAGCTGGTCCACTCAGATTTCTCTGGCATATCCTTGTCCCACTTTCGAAAACCAACATGGGTGCCCTGTTCCTGATAGAGTTCAACTACATATGGAATGAATATCTCTGGCCACTCATAATAACCACAACAAAAGAGATGAGGGTTGTACAGATAGGTATAAAGATACTCTTAGCCTCTGAAGCTCAAGCTGCTGATTGGAATATCATTATGGCAGGAACAATAATGGCTATGTTGCCACCTCTGATAATGTTGCTCATCTTTCAAAAAACTTTCATGGAAGGCTTCAGTATGAAGGAAGAAAAATAAAAGGGGCTTATAGCCCCTTTTCAATGTTTTCCTTTCTTTGCACTCCAGCCATGCATGGCGAGCGCAAAAGCAATGACTGCATAGGCGAGAAACTCTCTGAAGAATTCCCCTACCTGTGGTTGGCCAAACAATTTATTACCGGCACTGGGTGCAACAACAAAGAGAGTGTGGAACAGCAAAACGCCTATTATTGCGTTCCAAATAGAGGCCCTTCTCGTCGAGGCACCACCAACGAGTAATGCAGCGATAGAGAAAAGACCAACCTGTTCATGACTGTTGTAAGTGTTTATCGTACTGATATCTTGAAGATAGATAATCTGGCCTATTGCAGCAAGAACCGTTGACATGATTACAGCTATTATCCTAATTTTATTGACTTTTATTCCTGCAACCTCAGCTATGTGCATATCTTGACCAACTGCTCTGATGTCTTGACCAAGTTTTGTCTTAAACAAAAAGTAAATGAGAAAACAAAGACCAACTGTTATGAGGATCGGCACCACAAAGACCCTTACCGTACCTATTCGAACAATCCATACTTTGTTCAAAGCCGAAGCAATACTCCCATAAAGATCAACGGTATTTCTCAGACCCACACCTTCAGGTAGCAAAAACTGCCTTGTTTTGAAGGGTATTATCGAGCCTATGAAGAACAGAAAGATCAACTGGTAAACACCGTTTGCAAAGAAACCAAGGATCATGGATGTGATCATTTCTCTCCCCTTAGCTCTGTTAAGCACAAGCCCTGCCAGCCACCCCAGCAAGGTCGCAATTACTGAGCCAAGGATCATTGCCACAATGACACCAGGTATGTCCTTGATCTTCCAATCCACAACGAAAAACATCGCTGCCTGCCCTGCCATAGCACCGAGCACTATACCAAAGTTCAGTCCCATTCCTGCTACAATTGGAATCAAGAGTGACAAAACCAAGAAGGTATTTCTGCTTAGCCTTCGAACTATCTCGCTCACCAAGAACAATGGGGGTATCCTTGCTACTAAAACAGCAGAGATGGAAAGAGCCAAGAAGGCTATCGGTACAGCGTTGGAAACAAGTATTCTTTTGAACTTCTCCATCTCAGTTCGCCTCCTTCGGAGCCCTGGTGAGCGCGTACAGAATCATTCCGTTACTCACTATCAGCCTCATAACTTCGGTTATATCTCCTCTTGTAACTTGGCTTAAAACAGGTAGAGCTATCGTCAAAAGCGTCTGAAAGGCGATTGTACCAACAACAACGTTGGTTATCGAAGCCCTCCTTATAGAAGCTCCACCTATGAGAATAGAGGCAACAGCTGGGAAGGTCATGAACAAAGGAGCTTGGTACAACTGCAAAAACCCATAACTCTGTGCATAAACGATTATTCCGACTCCACCTATGATTGTTGATAAAACCACGGCTATCAGTCTGGCACGTTTGGTGTTCACACCCGAACTTATCGCATAGCGCTCATTTTGCCCGGTTAAATCGATGGCAAGGCCCATTCTTGTTTTGAAAAAAATGTATACAACTAAACACGCACCAACAAAGAAGAGCAACAACCCTGTTGGCACTTCCAACCTACCTACTTTGAACTTGAGAAAGTTGTTCAAGACATATCCAAAGTAGTCCTGGAGTGTCAAGGTGTACCTTAACCCTCTACCACCAATTGCCCAGACCATGTCAGGATTAGAGAAAGGTAACAACAACCACATGATGGACATGAATGCAACTATCGAGTAACCCATGTAAGTTCCCACCATCATCTCTTGCCCGCGGACCCTTTCGAGCAACCAGCCATACAGGATGCCAATAGCTGTACACAGAACAATTGCCAATAGTACAGAAACCCAAAACCCAAAATAACCGACCAGACCAAGCTGCATGCTCACAAGAGCTCCTATGAGCCCCCCTATTATTCCAATTGGAAGTCCAAAGTTTGGTCCAATACCAGATCTTATCGTTGGTACCATTGCGAGTACCAGAACACCATTCATCCCTATTCTTTTGAGTGAATCACTGAGTAAGGATGGTATAGAAACCTTTGTGAAAGCCGCAAGAATAAATAGACTTATTAAGAAAACAAAGATTATCAAAGTTGGTATATCAACACGCTTTAGGAGATCAAAGAGTTTATTCACTGGCCTTCACCTCCTGCAACTCTCCAGCCATTGCAAGACCAAATTCCGCATCTGTCGCATTTGGTGGTAAAATTGCAGCCAACCTACCCTCCGCTACAATGGCTATCCTGTCACAGATCGTCCTGAGTTCGGCAAGTTCGCTGGAAGTCATGACTATCGTGATGCTATGATCTCTGTTCATCTTCACTAGATGATCTAATACGAGCTTCTTTGCCCCTACGTCTATACCCCTTGTAGGTTCTGATACGAAGAGAATCCTTGGCTTTAAAGTGAAGGCTCGAGCCAAGCACACTTTTTGCTGGTTACCGCCACTCAATCTTCTCACTGGCTGTGTGGGAGATTTACATCTTATATCAAGCTCTTTGATCATCTCAAGGGCGTGATTCCTGATAGACTTCGTATCGTAAATTTTGAACAAAAAGAATCTTTTAGTAAATTGGTCAAAAGCTTCTATTGCCGTTGCTGCTATATTCATCTCTATTGATTCATTCAACAGAAGGCCGACACCCCTCCTGTCTTCAGAAAGATACACTATGCCATTGTTTAAGGCATAAGCGGGATTGTTCAACCTGTAGGGCTTCCCATCCAAAGTGATTTCGCCAGAAGCTGGAAAGATACCTGCTATACCGTTTGCTATACCAAGTTTTCCATGACCAGCCAAACCTCCTATACCCAAGATCTCTCCCCTTCGAATATCTATGCTGAAATCCTTCACACTCTCACCGGGCATAGCTACTTTCAAACCCCTTATGGACATTATAATGTCCTTATCTGAAGGCTCAGTTTTTCTTGGGGGCAGTCCAACCATATCTATCTTTCTTCCAACCATCTTTTCGGCAATCTCAGATATCGTGAATGATGAAGCCGGTCCCTGATCAACGATTGCTCCATCTCTCAAGATGGTAATTCTGTTTGAAACCTTCAGCACCTCGATGAGTCTGTGGGAAATGAAAAGGACCGATATGCCCTTTGAAGAGAGAAATCTAATGGCGTCGAGAAGTTTTTCAGCCTCCGTTTCGGACAAAACGGCTGTTGGCTCGTCCAGAACAAGTAATTTTAGATTCTTCTTGTCTATCTCTCTGGCGATTTCTATGAATTGCTTGTGACCAACTGGTAAACCTGCCACGGGTAGATACTCATCAACGGTCATACCAATAGAAGCAAGTGCTTCTTTTGCATCCCTTCTCATCTTTGAAAAATCAAGAGTTTCGAGGGACTTTCCAAGCAATTTACTGACAAAATTACTTTTTGTGATCTCTCTATTCAATTTTATGTTCTCTGTTATGGTAAAACCGGGGAGCAACATGAACTCTTGATGAACCATGCCAATTCCAAGTTCCATAGCTTTTCTTGGAGAATCAATCTCAACTTTCTGCCCTCCAACAAATATCTCGCCTTCAAAACCACCAGTTGAATGAATCACTGGCATTCCAAAAAGGATGTTCATCAAGGTTGACTTGCCGGCACCGTTTTCTCCAACGAGCCCGTGAACTTCACCTGGCATTAGATCAATACTCACATTTTTGAGAACCTGGTTACCGTAAAAAGATTTGCTGATGTTCCTCATTTCAAGAGCTTTTTCCACGCACATTCCTCCCGTAAATGGAAAAGATGTCGGCCTTAAAGCCGACATCTTAATAAGAGAAATTCACAGATTCATAATTTCATCAGAACTGAGTTACTCCAAAAATGACGGAATCACATATGACAAGATAATAATTACCTGCATTGGGATATTTGCTTATGGATTTCAAACCAAATCCAGAGACTTTCTGAGAAATAACTCTGTCAATAACGGCCTTTACACCTGCCATATCATTTGCTTTCACAGTCTTCTTAACAAGCTCGATTGCCAAATCCACACCGGCTTCAACAAAGACCATATTCATGGGTATTGGCCAGGTTGCAAATCTGCCAGCTCCACCGAGCTCAATTATCTTGTCATTGACAACCTTCAGAATGTAGTTGATGTCACCCTTCTTTTCGGGTGGAATAGATATACCAAGAGATCCTGGGAATCCATGTGTTGGTGATGGGCAGCATGGTTCTGCGTATATGCCACCATGGCGTAAGATAGCCTTCTGCAGAGGCTCCTGCATTCCACAGTTTGTTGAGAAGAAGGCTGTATCTTTTCCATACTTTGCAATCTGTCTTGGTACATCCTCAAGGATGAACTGTTGTGCACCAGTCAACCCTTGTTCTCCAAGTGGGTCTGGAGCTGAAACAAAGATGAACTCTATCCCAAGTTCCTTAGAGCGTTTTTCCATGATGTCGCGTCTCTCTGCAAGCAATTTGTAGCTCATGTGTCTTGGGAATGAATAATGAATTAATCTCTTCGCGCCCATCTTGTAAGCTATATCAACGATCGTGACACCACGTCCGGGTGTATCGGTTTCTAAAACTGCATCAGCGATGGGGCCGACAACTTCGGGATCCTCATGGGGAACACCAACCACAAAGATCATATCTGGCCTGAATTCCTTGACTCTCCTCATGGCTGCCACCGTTCCTGGCACACCTTGACAGATCACTATCGCCTTAACAGTTGGGTCATAAGCAAGCTCGACTATTCTTGCGATCGTCGTTTCTTGTTCTTGCATGAACTTGTCTGGGTAGGTGACATGAATGATCTCTTTACCGTACTTTCTTATAACGTTCTCCGCGCCACGGTACTCGTCCTCACCTTGAGATACTGTACCCGTTACGACTCCTACCTTAAAGCCTAGAGCCGCAAAACTCAGAGTCACGGCAAACACCAGTAAAAGAATCAAAACTGACCTTCGCATCCTACAGACACCTCCTGTATAAGATTTTGGACGATATATTATATCATATACAAATCTTTCATAAAAGTTCAAGATCACTTAGAACGCACAACAAAACTTATTCTCAAAAGGCTATCGTTCTTGCTGTAGTTGATCTGTACCGAGTTCACCAACATGGAGATCAACATTAAATCTTCATCTGAACCGTATTCACCGGCAAGTGGCAGATAATAGTATGCCATCTCTTCATGACTCTCGACTTTAAGATAACTGTTAAGCAAATGTAAATCTTGCTCGCTCAGTGCGATCTTAGACTCTATCACAACAAAGATTTCATTTTCCAAGCTGCGTATGTCTATGTTCATCCTCTCAGCCGACCTCGAAAGGAGAAACCTAATCAATTGTGTTGATAGTTTTGTAACAATTTCGATTTTTCTTGGCATCCTTCATTTTGCCTCCCTGTAAAAGACCCGGATCAATGGAACCAAGAACATCGCAACCAGCCCACCTGCAAAGCCATTGTTGTAAAGATTGAGCCCCCCATGCAAAAAGCCAACATTGTTCACAACTGCAGTATGCACAAAACCTGCTATTACGCCCCATACGGGCCCAAATTCACCGGCCACAGGAGCAAGCGTTGTCCCAAAGAGTGCAGCCAAAACATTATTTGGCTCGTTCAAAGCATATTTGTTTGTTATGGCGCTGATAGTTACTCCAATCAATATAGGTATAACATTTTTGAGATGCTTACCAAAAGCCGCAAAACCTACTACAGTCATGATCCCGCCTATCGTCGGGCCGTTCAGTTGACTACCAGTTAACAGTACGTACAAAGTTGTCAGAAAGCCAAGAATTCCCATGTTTAGGAGCGTCACGGGAAAACCTTCCAAGATAACGAAATCGCTGACAAGCTTGCCAGAATGTTTTATCAACTTTCCGTAACCTTTGAAGGATCTATCATTCATTCTCCAACCATAATATGTCAGAAAGAAAAAGATAAGGAACATAAAGATCGACAGCACAAGGTTGTTCCCAGTAGACCAAACTTTTCTAGAGGGTATTTCATATCCGTAACTCCTCATGAATGCCGCCGCAACCATTCCAACCATACCACATGTGAAACCCACATTGTACAAATTGTAGCCTTTATGTGTTGTTAGAAAATGAGCAGCAAGGTCTGTCAAAAAGAAACCAATGATGATAGCAATAAAATAAGATAGAATCACCTGTCTTATTCCACTCACAGGGAAAAAGAATGCAAGCTGAGTCACAAGGGGTGCTATGGCTGTACCAAAGTATGACACATACACATATCGTGCAAATGGTTCACGTTTGTATTTCGAGTAAAGAAAAACACCTATCAGTATGGGCCAGACATTGAAGACATTCTTACCAAAGAGCGCAAATCCACCAACGGTGAGTACACTGGCAAAAGACAGTCCTGTGATTGGAAGTCTGAGAAACTGAAGTATCCAAGAGAAAAGGACCATCAAAAGACCGGAGTTGACAAAAGCGCCTGAAAGACCTCCTATTTCAATATAATCTGTCAGAAGATAATCTGGCACGATCACTATCTTTACCAAATTCTTACACAGTTCAATAGGATGCCATAAACCTCCGGAAAATAAGCCAAATAGAATAAAAAACAAACCGAATGAGTAAAGAAAAAACCATCTTGAAGATTCAGACGGCATAACAAACCTCCTTTGTTCTTCTACTTCATTTATACCAAAACCGTTGATTCTTTGACCTTCAAAGATAATTGTACAGTGAAGGGAACTTCAATGATATAGTTGAAGTGAAAGAAATTATTCTCCTGGGCCGAAGTTTTTCTCTTTGATGGGAGGGTAGATCATGAAAAGGAAACTCGTCGTTAAAGACAGAGAAAGATGTATTGGTTGTTATTCTTGTATGTACGCATGTACTAGATCGTGGCATAACATAATAGGCATAGAAAAGTCTGCGATGAGAGTGAAGAATTATCCAGGAATTGAAGGAGCCTTTTCAGTGAGAGTCTGCCAAGCTTGTATCGATCCAGAATGTGCTGAAGCTTGCCCAACTGGTGCACTTAAACCATCTAAGAGAGGTTATGGTGTTGACCTAGAAAAAGAAAAGTGCATTCACTGTATGAAATGTGTTAGAGCCTGCAGTGCAAATGCACTCCAATGGGATGAAGAAACAAGAATGCCATTACCTTGTCTGCACTGCGGAATCTGCGTGATGTATTGTCCAACAAATGTCTTAGAGATGCAGGAGGTGATGATCAATGTACAGAATGCTTGAGATAGATTTGAGTACAGGTGAAACGAAAGTCAAAGACATATCTGGACTCTTTTCCAAGTTCATTGGCGGTACAGGAGTTTTAACCTATCTTGCCCTCAGAGAACTAAGCAGCCAGCTGGACCCTCTATCACCACAGGCACCGATCTTTCTTGGTATAGGGCCCTTCAACAGTTATTTCCCCAGTGCATCAAAAACAGTGGCAATCTTTAAATCCCCTTTAACAGGAGATCTTGGTGAATCCCACGCTGGTGGGAGATTGGCAATGGCTATCTTTGCCAGTGGTTTTCACGTTGTAAAAATAACGGGAAAGGCAGAAAAACCCCTTTATCTGTCCATAGACAATGAGAAAGTAAACTTGGTTCCCTGTCGATCTTTGTGGGGAAGGAGTGCCCTCTCAGTTGAAAGAATTTTGCGTGAAAAGGAAGACAATCGAAAGGGTAAAAAGAGTATTCTCCGTATAGGTCCCGCTGGAGAAAGGCTTTCACCCATCGCATCTGTCACTGTGGATTCTTCAAGGCACTTTGGAAGACTGGGTCTGGGGGCTATCTTTGGATCGAAGAACCTCAAAGCCGTTGTGATTTCAGGTAACAGGTATGAAACCATACAGAATAAGAAAGATTACCTGAGCCTTTACAACGAACTCTTTAAGGATCTGGCATATTCTGAAAATACTTACAAATACAGAGATCTTGGGACCTCAGCAAATGTTTTACCTTTGTCAAAAATAAACAGCTTACCCACACGCAATTTCTCTCAAGGGTTTTTTGAAAGTGCTGAAAGAATAAGTGGGGAATACTTCGCGGAAAACTTCCTTGCCCAGCAAATTTCATGTGCACACTGTCCCATAGGTTGTATACACATTGCAACTCTCAGAGAGCTCTTTGCAGATCCACATATGTACAAAACGATAAAGGTTTCCTATGACCATGAGTTGATCTACTCTGTGGGATCTAATTTGAGTATAGCAAATGCGGCAGATGTACTAAAATTGCTACAGTTCATCGAAAGACAGGGTTGGGACGCTATAAGCATTGGTGTGGTTTTAGCATGGGCTACAGAGGCATTTCAAAGAGGTGTGATTAGCATCTCAGATACTGGTGGTCTTGCCCTGAGTTTTGGTGATAGCCAAACCTATTTGAAGGTGCTCGAAAAAATAGCCTCTGGAGAGAATGAATTTTATAAAGATCTTGAAAAAGGCGTCTATCATTGTGCACAAAAATATGGAGCGCAGGATCTGGCAATGCATTTCAATAAAAACGAAGCACCAGGTTACATGACGGGGCCCGACGCTTTCGTTGGTTATGCCGTTGGTGTGAGACATTCTCACCTTGATTGTGCCGGGTACAGCATCGATCAAAAATTCTTGGGAAGACAACAGGATATAGAGAAGGAAGTCAAGATGATGTATGAAGAGTCTCTCTGGAGAATGGTAACTAACTCTCTGGTCACCTGTCTTTTTGCAAGGGGCTCATACACACCAAATGTTGTTGAAAAAGGTTTGAGACTTCTTGGATACGACGTAGACCTCCAGTGGCTTACTAAGACCTCACGTATAATTCATGGGATGAAATATCTTCTAAAAGAAAAGCTCGGCTTTGATTTTGAAAAACTTGAGTTACCATCGAAGCTGACGAAAATTTACACTGGTCGGGGAATGATGAGTACAGTTGACTTCAAAGAGAGAGTCAAAGTCTATGCAAAGTTAGTCTCACAAGACATGTATCTGGCTAAAGAAGCATTGAATCAGCAACTCTAATGTATTCAAGGGGGATTGCACCACGGGGAAGACCTTCAATCTGCTGATTTCTTGAAACAGTACGACGTCTTGGGCCTTGCGGTAGCTATTATCATCGGAGGAAAACTGAACCAGTTTGTGAGTTCATTTGTGAATGATCTTCTAATGCCCTTGACCTTTCAACCAGCACTGAAAGCGACAAAAATCGAGTCAATAGAGCGGTTTCAATAGAAAGCAATCTGCTGGGGTATCGATTTTTTGATAGTTGCTTCCGTAGTCTTTTTATTGATCAAAGCGATGACAAAGACCACTGAGACGTTTAAAAAACAAAGACAAAAGGGCTAGACAGTCCTTGCCTTCAAAGATACCGTTCGTTTCGATTGCAAATGTTACATGTTAGTTAGGAATGACAAGAAGAGTAAGGTGAACGAACACACCTTACCCAAAGTGAATTTGAAGAAAAAAGCGACCCATCCCCTCGATGGACGGCGCACTTTAAGGAATTCTTATTCTTTGAGATTAGAAAATAATTAGAAAATGGCAGGATTTGTTTTGGGTCAAAGACTCAACGATCAATCAGGGCTAGGATCAAATCGTTGACGTTGGTCCCCGTTGGTCCAGTCACCACAAGATCACCCACTGCCTTGAGTGCATTGTAAGAATCGTTGTTTAAAAGCATTTTCACAGGATCAATGCCCAGAGCTTTCATTCTTGCACAGGATGTACCATCGATTATGCCGCCCGCTGCATCGGTTGGTCCATCGGTACCATCGGTACCAACAGAGCAGATAACGACATCTTCAAGTCCATCTATCTCGGTGGCAGCAGAGAGTGCCAGCTCTTGATTCCTTCCACCTTTTCCACTTCCCGTTACGTGTACCACCGTCTCTCCACCCAGTATCAGGGCTGCTGGCTTAGAGATCGGTCTATTATTTTCGACAATTTCTTTGACTATAGATGATATAAACTTGCCAGCCTCTCTTGCTTCGCAAGAAAGCGTTGTTGTAATTATGAGTGCGTTATATCCAAACTGTGTTGCCAATTGATATGCCCTTTCACATGCAACCTTCACACTTCCTATCAAATAGCTTTCAACGTTTTCCAGTCTCTTGGGAGTTTCTTCAGAAAGTTCCTTTAAAATCGAGTCATCGACATCTATCTTGTATTTTTCAATTATCTTTAAAGCATCCTCACTGGTACTGGAATCTGGCCAGGCAGGTCCAGAAGCGATACTGTCTAGTCTATCACCTAAAACATCTGATAGAACAAGCGAAACTATCCTTGCTGGGTAAACACTTTGTGCAAACCTTCCACCCTTCACAGATGAAAGATGCTTTCTGACTGTGTTGATTTCCACAATAGTTGCACCACTTTTTAAAAGCTGGTCTGTCAGATTTTGGAGCTGCCCAAGCGTGATCTTACCCTTTGGTTTTTCAAAGAGTGCAGAACCACCGCCTGAAACCAAGAACAACACAGTATTCTTTTTGTCCATCTCACTCACCATCTGTAGAACCCTTTGTGTAGCAATGATTGTGTTTTCGTCAGGTATGGGATGTCCTGCTTCATAGATCTCTAATCCTTCTATTTTTCCTTCACTGTGTCCGTATTTGGTAATGACTATACCTTTGGTAACCCTTTCACCCAGAAAATCTTTTGCACTCTTGGCCATTCTCCATGCTGCCTTCCCTATAGCGATTATCACGACATTCTCATCTAGACAAATCTCTTTGAGAACTCTTTTGACTGCATTATCAGGTAGAACATAATTGATCACTTGATTGACTATCTCAGTTGCATTTTTCCTGAGCGCTTCTTGTGCCATTCTGACCATCCTTTCAAACCGTCTGTATCGAGCTAAAATCATAATCTTTGTATTGCAACACCAGAAAGATTGAAAATCGGTTCATACCTTGAGCGAGCACCCTATGTGATTGAAAACGCTCAAAACAAATTCTTCTAATTTCAGGAGCGCGCCAAAAAGTTTATAGATATAAAAGCCACAAGTTTTTTCCAATCACATTCCATCAACAATTTTAGCACAGGCTTGTGCAGCTACAACTCAAGGGTTTGCCTTTTGCTGGCCTTCGATCGTTGGATAAAAAATTCAGCGAAGGCCCTGATGGACCAATAAGATGCGACAGTAAAATTGTCTATGATGCAATCTTTCACAGATGCAACCGTAGCCTGTCTCACATTTCGATAAAATTCTTATAATTTAAGATTGTTTTGTTAGCCGAGCTTCAAAAAGAGATTATACACGACTCCTTTTGAAAAATGACTTGTACAAGACAACTTTGTCATGAATAATACTGAACACAAGATTTTTATAAAATTTTTCTGAAATCACATAAACTATGGTATATGAAATATAATAGATATTACGAAATCAAGCTTGTGTGAATTTTTTCATAAAGACCTTGGAAAAGTATCCTTGCGCTGTGCTCTATGTTTCACAAAGTGATATACTCTATAACAAGAGGGTGAATGAATGGCTTTTTATAAATACACTGCTGTTGACAAGACAGGTAAAAGGGTCAAGGGCGTTTTAGAGGCCGATAGCCAATCACAACTCATAGATTTGTTGAAGAAAAGACAGTATGCTGTATTGAATGTAGAGCAAGTAGGTTCAAGGAGAGAGAATGTCTTCTTTGGCTTATCACTTGCTGAACTGGTTATCTTTTCAAGACAGCTTTCGACGATGGTAGGTGCAGGTGTCCGAATCAAAGATGCTTTGGCAATTCTTTCTAATCAAGTAGTCTTTTCAAGCAGATTTCGCAAGATCATAAATCATCTTGTTGTTTCACTGGAAACTGGTTCAAGCTTCTCTGAAGCTTTGAGGAACGAGAAGGTCTTTGACTCGATCTTCATAAACTTGGTATCTGCGGGTGAAGAAGGTGGTATTTTAGACAAATCACTTGAAAAGGCTGCTGATTTTTATGAATCCTCCAAGAAATTGCAAGATGAAGTCAAGTCGGCCATGGCTTATCCAATATTCGTTTTAGTGTTTGCAATAGGTGTAATATTCATAATATCCTTTTATATATTACCAAGGTTGATAGGTGCCTTTGGAAGTATACCAGTCTCTGGCATCATAAGATTTCTCATGAATGTCAACGCATTCTTGAGCACTAATTGGCTTAGTTCATTGATTACAGCTATTTTTGTGGTTTTTGGATTAATGATTTTCATGAAAACAAGATATTCAGCTTATGTAAGAGAATTCCTCTCAAGTTTGTTCCCGCCTGCTGCTAAATTGCGAAATATGATGAGCATTGAACGTTTTTGTAGAACCCTTTCAGTTTTAACGGGTAGTGGTGTTCTGTTAACAAAAGCTGTAGAAATGGCTGCCGCGGCCTCAAACAGCCCAAAAGTCATAAAGAAAAGCAAACAGGTGAGCGAAAGAATCAAAGAAGGTGCGAGCTTAAGGCAAGCAATGATAGAAGCAGGAATTTTTCCTCAGCTTGTTTACGAATTAGTTGGTACAGGGGAAGAAACGGGAAAACTTGAAGAAGTCCTGGCAAAGGTCGCAGATTTTTACGAAGATCAAGTGAGAGTTGGCGTAAAAAAATTGGTCTCATTGATCGAACCGATGCTGATCGCCGGAGTAGGCGGTTTTATAGCTTTCATGGCCTTCACGATGTACAGTACCATCTTCCAGCTGCAGCAAACAATTGGAAGGTGAAGGCTTTTGTTGTTAGAACTGTTGTTTAAAATTCTTGTGATGGTTAGTTTTTTGTGCTGTATTGTTTTTGGTTTTTCCTGGATAGATAAGATAAATGACGAAATTCAACCTTACTATGTTAAATGTACGATCTACAAGGCTTTAGATTGGGTTAGTGGTGAAATACCAGGTACAGTAACGGTTGGACAGTACGGAAAAGGTCTAAGAATCAGAGCGATTCCAATAGCAAATTCTAGAGACCCAAAGACACTTGTGATTGAAACGAATGACTACATAAGAGTAGAAGGGAAAGATGGCTTGGCTATATCTATAGCACCCAACAGTGTTCTTAGAGCTGGAACTGTTCAGTCAAGTAACTGGATTATTACCTTTCCACCTGTGGTAACAAAGGTGAATATTAAGAGGTGATGGAATGCAGATATTTCACAAAATGATCACAGCGATAGATATGACCAGCCATTATGTGTCATTGGCAAGAGGTAAAAAGTCAAGAGGCATCCTTTCCCTAATTCAGAGTTTTTATAGGAATATCAAAGAGAATGAAAATTCATCTCAGATACTGGCAATGCTTGCCAAGCAAATTCAACCAGATGCCGAAGATATAGTCTGTGTGAACTTCCCTAATGAAAACCTTTTGTTCTATACTATAGAAGTACCAGTTGGCCTGAGATCTCAAGAAGATAAAAATTATGCAAGGACCGAAGTCTCAAGACTGCTGAATCTACCGGCTAATGAAATTGTTGTAGAATCAATTAGAAACACCTTGAATAAAATGCTTGTTGTAGTTGCACGACAAAGGGACATAAATGACATTGTATCTACAATTACTCAAAGTGGTTTCTTGGAACCAGATGTTGTTTTGCCAGATTTATTCAAGTATCTCGAACTAATAGATTTGCCAACTACATCTACATCTGTTTTGTTTCTCTTCACCCCAGATTATGGTGCAACGGTGATATTCGTAGCCAAGATTCCCGTAGCGATCAGGACTTTTGCGTATTCAACATGGGAACTGATACAGATTCTTACAGAAGAAACCGGTATTTCACAGGAAGAGATACACAAGAATGCGGATGCACTGAGCTCAACAAGTATTACATATTTGCTGAGCTCGCTTCTTGCCGATCTACCTTACACTGTGGAAAGAGAAACGATATTTCTACTGAATAGTGTTCTGCCAAATACCTCTATAAGAGATGTGTCAAGTTTCTATGTCTTATGTGACCCACCAGCGCTGAACGAATACTACGTCAAAGTATTTGATCAGTTTGAGTCATTCCAGGGTAAGTCTCAGAGTGCAAAGCTGTCTGTAAAATGTACCGAAGTGGGCCTCGGTGTAATGGGCATGCTTGTGAGGGGTGGTGCTGAATTTGGAAAAAATAAATTTGTACAGGTATAAAAGGCAAATTCTGAAACTTTCATCCTTTTTTATACTGCTGGCAGCGCTTCTGGCTCCAGTCTTTGCGATCAGATTCACAAGTGAATTCTATAAAAAATCTGTCATAGATTCTCTAAAATCTGAACACAGCTATGTAGTACAAAAATATAAAATTGAACTGAAGACTTCCACGATGAAAGACCAACTAAAAAATGTGATCGATCAAAACCAGCTTCTGTACGCCATGAGCAAGAAACTGCAAGAAAGGATAGACCTACTCGAAACACATATTTTGAATTATTCAAGTAGCAATGCTCACATAAAGGAAGTATTGAATCTTTGGAGCAAGAACCCGAAAAACTGGATGATGCTTTCACAGATGAACTTCGACGGTCAGTTGTTCCTTACAACCTACGAGCTATATGTACCTGAAAGCCAACCAACGACTGAGAAAATCGCTCAGAAAATGATTGAACTCGGTTACAAGGTGGATAAACTTGTAGAGTACAACACTCCTATGAGTTTCATATCAATGCAACTTGCAAAGATCACTATTCAAGGTAGGCGATGATCGTGCCACGCAAAGTTGGGATCCTGCTAGCCATCTTAATCTTCATAGGTTTTGCAGGTTATTTTGATGTTTATGACTACCTCAGATTCAACACACTCTCTAAGAAGATAGACGCCGAACTTGTCAGGCTTTTCGAGTACGACAAGAATGTCATGGCAAAAAGAGATTACGTCGATGGACTTGAGAAAACAATAGAGCCAAGAATAAAATTGAGCGAAATCAAGGATCTAGCCCAGGAGCTCGGTTTGAGTTTCTCGGCGCAAAAGGATGGAACATACACAATACAAGGAGAGAGTTCATCACAAATTTTCTCAGATATGTTATGTAAGATCTTGAATTCAGCAAACGTGAGCATCAAATCGCTGGTTGTCACAAACAATCTAAAGGTACCAGTAGAAGTTTTTGGCATTAATGGTAAAAAGACCGTGACCTTTAAGATCGTCCTTGCGGGTGTGATGTTAGAGTGAATAAGAGAATTGTTTTTCTATTGATCATATTAATTGGTGTGTGGGGTGCGGCTATATATTTTCTATTCTTCTACGGCAAAACAACTAAACCTTCTACGATTGCCCAGACGTACCAACAGATTCCACCGCTTAGAAGGAGGTTAGGACCCGAAGATTTGAAAAATATATCACAAAAATACCAGCAGACCGTGCAAAGTGTTAATCCCTTCGAGCCTTATTTGCTCAATTTCGACAAAGAAAGATTGAATGTTGATATGCTTTCTTTAATTGAACCTCTGACTGACTACAGGTTTGTGGGTTATGCAAAGGGTGAGAATGAAAGATTTGTCCTTTTGAGCATTCAAGGCCAAATTCTCAAAAGATCACCAGATGATGTTCTCGATGGTAGATATTTGATTTTGCACGTGACAAGTTTCGCGCTGGCAGTTCTTGATCTGCAAACAGGAAACCTACTGACAATAAAGTGAGGGGGGACATTTATGAAGAAAATCTTGTTTTTAACGCTGGTACTGATTACAGCAATTTTGTGCGGCGCACAAATAACGAGTATAAGCCCGATCTTTCAGGAAGGGCAGGTGATCTTTCGGATCGATACTGATATAAACTTGGTCAAAGATAACATCTTCATAGAGAAAAATGCCGCCGGTTCTCTTGTTTCAGTTCACCTTAAGAACGTGAGCCTGAGTAATTCTCCCTTCTTCTTGCCCGTAGCCTATGGACCAGTCGACTCACTGAGGGCCATCGGTACGTATCAAGGTTCACTGATCTTGTTCCAATTGGTTATACCCAAAGAGCCTTTTATAGAGATTTCTGGGAAAACTTTGAAGGTGACCTTTAAAGCTTCTGATAAGCGTATTGACCTTGTTCTAACTGAGGGTAGTAGCCTCGAAACCGCCGTAAAGTTCCTGGCCGAAGAACTCAATCTGAACGTTGTCTTGTCAGATACGGTCAAGACAGCCAAATTAGCCTTGAAGCTTTCAAATATAACGCCCGAAGAAGCTCTAAGAAATCTGCTTCTCACCGTTAGAATAGGTACTGAACCGTTAGCTTACAGCTATATGCCCGACGGTACACTCCACATAGGAACAAAGAAAGAGATTTCACAAAGGTTTGCCCAATTTTGGGGTATCTATGAAGTGAGTGAAGATATAGTCCAAAGGATAGAAAAGATCCTTTCTCCAGCAACGGTAATGACTTATCTACCCAATAAAGCTTTACTGTTCGTATATGGAGATCTGTATGAACAAGAACTGATCTCTAAAATACTCTCTGTTGCTCCTCCTTCCGTAACAAGAGAGATAACCGTTACTGTGCCGGTAGAAGATGTTTCAAAGCTTCTCAGTTCACTTAAAAATGTCTATACCTTTGAATTCAATCTGCTCCAGGGTCTTGATAAGTTCATAATTACAGGTGATTCGAAAACTGTCCAAACGGTTATAAACTATGTTTTACAGTTGGAAGAAAGGTTCAAAAAGACGAAACTGGAACTGCCAACCGATCAAGCAACAAAAACAGTGGAAATTCAGATCCAATCAAGACAGTTCAAGGTAATTTACCCTCAGGAAGCATCAAAAACACTTCAAAATATGGGCTTTCAAGTAGTTGAACTACCTTTTGGTACCCTGGAAGTCAAAGGACCAGAGTTTCAACTACAGCTTGCAGAATCAATCTTATATGACTTAGGCTTTAATGATCGTGCTCAGATCGAACCACTGAGTATTCCAAAACCAATTCAAGAAAAGGTGATTTCTGCTGTAAGTACTGTTTTTGGTATTCCAACGTCAAGATTCATTGATCTACAGGAAGGTTTATTCGTTATAGCACCGTCGCAAATTAGAGATGGCATCAAAGCTATTACAGCTGAATTGACACGTTTCTACTACACCTTGAAACGACCGGAAATCTTCTTTTTGAGTGATGAACAAACTGCAGCACAGATATCACAAATATTGAACCAGATATATGGAATTGAAAGTACAAACGTTCAAAATATACTCAAGATCACAGGATCAGAAGAAGATCTGAACAAGGCAAAAACTTTTCTCAAAACCTTTGTCAAAGACAGACTGGTAAGGACCGTGGATGTCGCTTTTGATGACCCAGTGTACGCTGAAGTCAAAGTACTCATTGAGAGTACATTCGACGTTCGGATCGAAGCAAACTTGAGATCTCTTGGAAGGATTATAATCAGTTCCTACAATCAAAATGACCTACAGCTGGCTGTAGAGGAATTAAGAAAGATCCATTCCTCAACCAGACCTACAGTGCGTCAAAGAATAGTAAAACTCTTACCCGTGGTGGAAAGATTCAAATTTGAAGATGCCAAATTGGTACTTTCAAGACTCTATGAAGTAGACCTTGAGGCAACAGATTTCTTCTATGTAATAACCGGTGAAGAGTCCAAAGTCCAAGAGGCACAAAAGTTCCTGGAGGGCATTAGAAAATCACTGCAAAAAGAAGAGACATATGTCATAGTACAGGTGCCAGAAGGTTATCAAGCCAAAGACGTATCGGAAATATTGAGCAGAATAACCCGAGTAAATATCTACACGGCAAATCAAACGATGATATTGCACGGTGAAAAAGAAACAATAGAAAAGGCACAAATTCTGTTAGATCAGATTCAGGCCACTGTACCTAAGGTAAAACCCGACGAGTCAAAACCAGATTTGATAGCACGAGTTCTTGAGTACAAACAAGAAGTTCCCACCGACGAGTTGCAAAGTTTTCTCCAATCTATTGGTAATACAGCAATGATAAAGGCATATCCAAAATTGGGCATCGTTGTGATTGTTGGGATTCCTTCAGATGCTGAAAAAGCTGTCGCAGAATATGAAAAATTTTCTGAAAAACTCCAACGAAAGATCCAAGCGCTGAAGGCAGAAAGTCAGCCTATTCAAATAAAGAAGAACGACGATGGAACAGTCTCAATAATCTGTGATGATAAACCCCTTAAAGAGGTAATATCATCCGTTGCCGATATATTAAAGGTATCACTGGTCTTTGTGAGCGTTCCTAACGAAAACATAACAATGAATCTTTATTCCATAAGCTGGGAACAGTTCAAAAAGTTGATTCAAGAACAGTACGGCTATTCCTTCGTTGAGACAGACAGTGTCACGGTCTTCATAAAGCCAAAGGTCGAGATCGCCGTTGATCGAACACCAGAACAAAGATTCATCTATAACCTGCCTCACAACTTAGACAGAGTAAAAGCTTTGGCTGAATTTTACGGTGCAAAGGTTTATGTAGATGATCTCAAAGGTTTGATCATAATTACAAACTTAAGTACCCAAGCAAAAGAACAGATCGAAAGCCTGATAGTAGATGTGTCAAAACCTCTAAAACAAGTGGAAATCGAAGCGCGATTGATCGACAGATCACTACTCGACAGTCTTGAAAGATCTTTCTCCTTTGGGATTGGTTTGGCCGGAACCAATACGGCGATCAATCTAAACAACGGAACACTCAGTATTACAACGAATGTTATAAGTCTATTCGATTACCAAAAGTTGCTGTCGCTCATACCAGGTGCTACTGTCTCTATGACTGCAAACCTCAGTGATTCAAATAATCTGGATAATTTACTGGCAAGCCCAAGGGTTGTCACAAGCAGTGGAAAAGAGGCAAGAATATTGATTGGAGACAGAATACCATACCAAACAGTCGATGCCCAAGGCAATGTCACCGTAAACTTCTTAGATACAGGCATAGAATTAAAAATAACACCGTATGTAAGAAATGACGAGACGATCGAACTTACAGTTTTCACAAAAGTGAGTAAGGTAACTTACTATCCGAACATAAATATACCTGGCGAGAGTACACGTGAAGCCCAAACACATGTCATCCTGAAGAATGGCGATACCTTGGTCATAGGTGGACTGATTAGGGAAATGAAGACCCAAACAGAATCAAAGATACCTTTCCTTGGAGACTTACCATTCATTGGACAACTGTTCAGAACTAAGACAGACGAAACGGACAAGCGTGAACTGATAATCTTTATCAATGCGAAGGTGATAGAAAGATGAAACGTTTGCCTGTGGTAGCAGGAAGCTTCTACCCAGGATCGGCCTTAAGGCTGGAATCAACTATCAAAGAATGTTTTCTATCAAAACTTGGCCCTGGTTACATTCCAAACAAACCCGATAAGTTACTTGAAAAAAACTTTGCCATAATCGTGCCACATGCAGGTTATATTTACAGTGGACCTGTTGCTGCCCATGCCTATGCCCAGATCACAAAATTTGGGAAACCAGAGCTTGTAGTTTTGGTTGGACCCAATCATACAGGGCTTGGCTCACAGATCGGCATTTGGGATGAAGGGGAATGGTTCACTCCCTTGGGCTCTACAAAAATCTCTAAAGATGCAGCACAGGTATTTTTGAAAAGCTGTGATGAAGCCCTTATAGACTACCAAGCACACATGAATGAACACTCGCTCGAGGTACAGCTACCATTTCTGCAATACCTGTTTGGGGAGTTTGAAATACTTCCCATATGTGTCTTTCCTGTCTTTGCCAATGTTTGTCAGAAAATAGCATCCGGTCTAGATGAACTGGCTCAACGATTCTCATCTGTTCTGTTCGTTTTTTCTACAGATCTCAACCATTATGAAAGTGATGAAATAACTAAACAAAAGGATGAAATGGCAATAGAAAAGATAGCTGAAAAGGACCCCTTTGGCCTCTACACGGTGGTAGCAAAACAGAAGATAACGATGTGTGGCCTTTCATCAGTTGCATCTTTGTTATTCATGAAACACTTTGCAAAACCAAGACTGCTGAAGCATGCAACGAGTGGTGACGTCACAAAAGATAAGACGCAGGTAGTTGGTTATGCCAGTTTCATTTGCGAATCAATCTGAAGAGTTCTTTGAGCTCTGAGAGTTTGAGCAGCTTACACATGAAGACGTAGATTGCTACGCCCAAGAGCACCAGCAAGATTGTAAAAAGGCGTGACTGGTTATAAAGGGAGAAAATAGATAGGATAAAAACCATAACGGTAGAAGCCAAAAGTACCTTTGTTAGATGGATCAAATCGAATCTTGGCTTTATTTTATACACCAGATAGACCATACCAAAAAAACCTGCAACGGATGTTGCCATGGCTATTCCTGCCACACCGAGGGTCAAACCCAGCAAAAAATCTAATACACCATTGACTACAAAGGAGATAACTGTAGCCTTGAATGGTGTTTTCATGTCTTTTCTTGCATGGCAAGCCCTTGAAAGAACAGCCATGATTGAATACAGTGGAAGGCCTATGGAATAAAAGAATAGTACAACACTTGTTCTGAGAGTATCTTGATAAGTAAAAGCACCATGTTGATATATGAGAACTATGAGTCTTTTGCTGAGCAACATTAATCCGGCCATGGAGGGCACTGTGAGGAACAAAGACAACTTGATAGAATCAAACAAGTGTTTTTCAAATTTTTCAGATTCATTCACCATCATTGGTAAAACCACGGTCGCCATGGCAACCCCAAAAACACCAAATGGCAGTTGATAAAACCTGTTTGCATACTGCATCGCCGAAACGTTGCCAGGTCCAAGTAAAGAAGCAACATTGATATCTATCAAGACGTTGAATTCCGAAACCGTCATAGCCAGAAGTGCGGGGAAGAATAACCTTAGAAACTCCCCAATACCTTTGACAGAAGGTCTGTATCTAAACCCAATTCTTCTTGACCCAGGTACCAGAGAGATGAACATCAACAGACCACCGAACGTAAAACCAAAGGTGGGACCGAGTATCTTTGTATTCAAGAGATCTGCAAAGAGTGTACCCAGAATAACACCTACGTTCATCAATGTGGGAGAGAGGGCAGGAACAAAGAAAATGTTATTAGAATTTTGTATAGCATATAAAACAGCCCACAAAAAGATAAATATCACAAAGGGTATACTTATCCTTGCAAGTGACGAAGTTAGAATCTTAGCTTCATCGTTGGCACCACTCGACAGTAGAATAGGAACGATTTGGGGAAAGATCTCAATCAAAAGGGTGAGCGAGATGGTTACGATTCCAAGTACTGTGATGACAGAAGAAGCAAATTGATTGCTCTTGCCTTTCTCGTTGTAAAGTGGTACGAAGGCTGAAGTCATTGCACCTTCAGCAAAGGCACGACGAAGTAGGAATGGAAAGGAAATGGCAACAACATAGGCATCAAATTCAATACCTGCACCAAACTTGTGGGCAAGCAAGATGTCTCTTAGTAAACCAGTTACTCGAGAAATAAAAGTAGCTATGGCAAACAGGGCGCCATATTTTAGCATTTGTGTCATTTTATCTCTTCTCTATATATGCTTTCAAGCCAAGTGCCATTATTCTGACAGCATCACGAAGTTTTTCCTGATCAAGTACATAGGCGATCCTGATTTCGTTCAAGCCCACGTTGGGTGTTACATAAAATCCATCCAGTGGGGCTACCATGGTCGTCTTCCCATCTACTTGGAAATCAGAGAGCATGAATTTAACGAACTTTTCTGAATTATCTATGGGCAACTTCACAGACACATAGAAGGCACCATGAGGTTTCTTGAAAACGGCGCCGTCAATCTTTTTGAGTTCATCATAGACCGCATCTCTTCTGTTTTCATATTCTTTCTTAATCTGCTCTATATAGCTATCATCAAGTTTGAGAAGTCCGATCGTTGCGTACTGGGATGTCATAGCAGGGCACAATCTTGCTTGAGCAAACTTCAAAGCAGCTTGATAAAATTCCTTATTTTTTGTCAGATAAGTACCTATTCGTGCGCCGCATGAACTGTATCTTTTAGAAATACTATCCACAACGATGGTCCTGTCGATAATCTTGTCAAAGGTCATCATGGATATGGCTTTGTAACCATCGAAAGCAAATTCCCTATAGACTTCATCGGAAATTACACACAAATTCTTTTCTAAAGCTACATCTGCGATAGTCTGAAGTTGTTTTTCATCATAAACAGCACCAGTTGGATTACAGGGGTTGGAAAAGATTATGGCTTTTGTCTTTGGACCTATCTTTTCAAGGAATGATTCCTTAGCAGGTACAGCGTAGCCATCCTCAGGATAGGTTCTGACGGGGACCAATTTTATACCAAGTTGTGCTGCAAAACCAGCATAATTAGCGTAAAATGGCTCCAACACTAAGATTTCGTCATCTGAATCTGCAACGACTGCCATAGCAAACAAAACAGCCTCACTTCCACCGTTGGTTACGATTATTTCTGATGGCGTGACATTTACATTGAACCTTTCATAGTACTTTGTGAAGGCTTCTCTGAGTTCCAAAAGCCCAGCAGAGTGTGTGTAAGCAACAACCTTTGGCTTGTATTTCTCTGCGTACTCGAAATATATGCTGGGTGTCGGGATGTCGGGTTGACCAATGTTCAAATAATAAATCTTTTTACCTTTCTTGGCAGCCTCTTCTGCAAAGGGTACCAACCTTCTTATGGGACTTGCTGGTGCTTGCTGAGCCCTAAGAGAGATATTCATCATGCCCGCCTCCAAATTTGCATTATGTAAAATTTCAGATACCTCGTTTCAGATACATCGAGCAAAATAGGATGGTCTGCTGGTTGAGATCCTCTATAAAGTATACAGTTTTGAACCTTACAATCATCGGCAGCATCTTGTAAAACTTGTTCGAACTCCTGCTCTGATAAAACTTGCGTACAACAGGAACTGATCAAAATTCCTGGCTTTTTCAACATCTTCATCGCTCTAAGATTGATCTCTTTATGACCACGCTGGGCAGAGGTTTTTGAAGTTGCAGACTTTGCAAAAGAAGGTGGATCAAGCACGACTAAGTCATATTTTTCTTGGCAGGATTCCTCTTTGAGCCAATCGAAAGCATTTTCATTTATCAGTTCGTATTTTCCATCAAAACCATTCAATTTCATCAACTGCCTGGCTATTTCTAGGGAACGCTCTGAATAATCAACAAGTTTCACATGTTTGGCACCGTACTTGAGTAAGTGCAATGAAAAATTACCGGTGTATGAGAAGGCATCAACACATACCTTGTCGTATGCATAAGGCTGAGTAGCCTTAGCATTGAATCTTTGATCTAAGAAAGCACCTGTCTTTTGGCCTTTCAAATCTGCAGCGAGTGTCAGACCATCGGAATGATAAAAGATCACCTCCGGTCCCGTACCATAGAGCCATTCGCATATTGGGCTCAGTCCTTCTTTCGATCTCACAGATGAATCGGACTTTTCATAGATTCCAGTGATATTCATTTTTGTTATGAGCGCCTTCACAATTAGATCTTTAAGTTTATCCATGCCAAGGGTATTAACCTGAAGAACCAAGTAAGGACCATATTTATCAACAATCAAACCAGCGAGCCAATCCGATTCACTGTAGATCAAACGGCAGGCTTCCTCAGATCTAAATATGTATTCACGCCTTTTGAGAGCTTGCTCGATCCTCTCTTCAACAATCTGCTGAGCAGTTTTTGGTTGAGTTGTCAAAAGACGAACACTTATCTTTGATCTTGTGTTTATATAACCACGTCCAAAGAACTTCCCATCCTGAAGAAAAATATCTACGATTTGTCCCTCTTCAAATTCTCCATCTATTTTGAGTATCTCCGTAAAATATATCCAAGGATGATAATTCCTTCTGGTTTTGTTCAAAATGACTCGTGCACTAATTTGCTCTCATCCTCTCATAAAGTTTTCTGATACTAAATTCATCGAATGTGCCGCGTGTCCACTGCATATGCTTAGCCGTCAATACCCTCTTGGTCCATTTCTCGAGTTCTTCATCAGTCATCTGCAATTTTATTTCTAAACCTGCTACTTCAATGAACTTTCTTATATCACCGAAGATCTCCCTTATTTTGTCAACCTTCTGGGGAACCTCACTCTGTGCTTTTTGGACAACCACATCAAGAAATGCAGCTGTGGCATCTCCATGCCTGATTCCTTTGAAAGTGCTCAAAGGATATCCAAGCACATGTGCGAGGGTTGTACTAGTCTGACTAATCACCATACCAGCTAAACAAGAAGCAAAGGACATAGCTGCCCTCGCTTCAAAATCGTTTTGATTTTCAAGGGCTCTAGGCAAGTTTTGCTTTATAAGTCTCATCGATTCAAGTGCATATAGATCGGATATAAGAGTGGCTCTTTTGGAAAGAAAACCCTCGACCGCATGGCAGAGAGCATCAAGGCCCGTTGATCTCGTTAAAGAGACACTCATGCTCATAGTGTACAAGGGATCTATCAAGGCAACGGTAGGGAAGATCAAATCGTGTGCAAATCCTCTTTTGAAACCTGTATCATCGGTCAGAACTGAGTACTGAGTAACTTCGCTTCCTGTTCCCGATGTGGTTGGAACAGCTATTATGGGAAGAGACGAGTTATACTTACTGGCATCGTACAAATCTTCCACAGGGAGCGATCTGTTCTTCAATAAAACAGCTATGGCTTTCGCTGAATCAAGAGGGCTTCCACCACCTACGCCAACAACAAAATCAAAACTGTAAGATTCAAGCTCTTTCACGGCTTGACGAATTTGTTCAAAAGTAGGATTCTCCTCTATCTTGTCATAGGTATAGAATTCTATAGATAATGATTTGAGCACATTCTCAATATCATCCAAAGAGCCGTTGAGTCTCGATGAGGTCTTTCCAGTTACAATAAGAGCCATTTTACCGAAATTTTTAAAGACCTCCTTATTTTTCTCAACAACCTTCTGTGAAAAGAAAATCTTTGTTGGCATGAAATACTGCCACATCTTGGACACCTCCTAAAAAGAAAGTTTATCACTTTTAGTTCGCCCTTTCTGTGAAATCAAATGTGCAATTCTCGTAGGCTCTGGTAATCTATAAGAGGTACAACACCTCATAACAAGATCAATAGATGATCTGAGATCGATCATGTGCCCAGGTGACACAAATACAGGTTTTGACATTCTCTGAGTTCTGAGAACAGCACCTATGATCTCACCCTGGTCGTCATACAGATATTCATAATTTCCTCGATCATCACCCGGGTCTGTGTATCTACCATAGAGATGAGACTTTGCAACACCTATCGTGGGAAGTTCCAAAAAAAGGCCCATATGGGCTGCTATACCCATATGTCGTGGATGGGCAATTCCCTGGCCATCAAACATGACTACGTCTGGCTTTGACTGCAATTTCTCCCAAGCTTTGAGAAAGGCAGGACCTTCTCTGAAAGCAAGTAATCCCGGAACGTAGGGAAAGGAAATGGGTGAACTTTCTGCTACACATTCGACCATCTGCATAGTTCTCATATCGATAACTACTATTACAACATACCCTTGGTCAGCTCTTGGAAAGGATAGGTCCACACCGGCTACTAAGTTGGCATTTACCAACGGTACTTGTTTTAATAACTCTCTCAACTTCAATTGCTGCTCCTTAGCCTCTTGCACCGTCAAGTCCCAAGAGTGAAGCTGCCTCATCACTTAGTCACCAGCACAATGGCATCATATGGAAAGGTTGGATAAATTCTATTTTCAGCCATCTTTTTTATGATGAACAAATACTGTTCGAAAACATCACTTTCTGAAGACAGTTTGAAGACAAAACCATAATTAGGATATACCTTTTCTATGATCGATTTCACTTGTTCTTGTTTCCCTTTGTCGAGTATTATGACTATGTTCCTGTCAGAACTTACCCCCACTTCTTCCCAGACAATTTGACTTGGCAAGAGATCTACTTTCTGGTTCCAAAGGTCTTGAGAACGTATAAGAAATCCTCGTGATTTATCGGGCGAACAATTGAGTAGAAGAATTTTCGGTGTCGATTTTGTTTGTGGCATATTCAAGGATGCGATAACGTTTTTGTAATCAGAAAGTTTTTGTGCATCAATTACTACATCGCCGTCCTTGTTGATCAGATAAGGAAAGGAAGCAAAACCAATACTCATATTCTTTTTCAATCTCAAAAACAGATATATCAGTTCACCTATGTCCACATTCATAGAGACACTCTTTCGCAAGCTTGAGAATATAGAAGCAATTTGAAAAACGTCAAGATTTCTTGCCTTTTCAGCCAGTTTTATGAGAACCTCTTTCTGCCTTTCTATCCTTGCAAGGTCACCCATTGCTTCTCGACGATATCTTATGTAACCAAGTAATTCATGCCCCTTCATTTGATAGACCCCTGGCTGAAAATCTATGTGAAGATTCTGAACTGTGTCGACATACTTCATGGGTTCTTTCACCTGTATTTCAATGGGACCAAGCTTGTCACCAAGATACTTGAAGACACTGTAATCTATGATGGCATAACCGTCAAATTCGATGCTCAATAACTGTTTCAGCGTTTCCTGAAGGCCCTTCATGCCAAACTTCTCGTACAGAGAATTTATCTTGTTTTTGCCGATTAATAGGTCTCTTGGAACATTGGTTATCAAAATCTTTCCCAGTTGGTGGTCGATAATTACTATCATGATAGCATCGGTTCGGACCGTTTTTTCTATAACAGCATCCGTTCCTACAACAAGCAGGCAATATGGATTTTTCTCAACTCTTTTGTACAGAACCTGCACCAACATCTGACCTGGTATCATAAAGCCAATTACAATTATTAAAATACTCATGAATAGAGCCGAAAGCAGAATAATGAAAGCAACCCTTGGCAGCTTTTGCACCTCCAATGGAATTTTACCATTCAAAGTTGTACAATGTGTAATGGTAATGGAGTGATAAGGTTGTTTTTAGTGAAACTGACGATCTTCATTATCTTGAGTTTCGTATTGATCAGAATCGCAAAGCAATCAATGAAAAGTAAGAGAATACCAAAACTACAGGTACAAAAAAAATTACAGGAAGATGGCTGGACCTGCTTAGCTCATACTTACTATGGCAAAAGCTGGATGGCCGTCTACAAAAAGTTGATACAAAAGCGAGTGGTTCTTGTGAATGAAAACCAACTCACATTCGATGATCTAAGAAAAGCAGTGATCATGGCACTGTTATCGAATATTCATCAAGTGGATCTATACTGTGATCAAATCACTCCTCATGCTAAGAAAGCGCTTCGTTTGCTTTCTAAATATCAAAAGCTTCATGGAATAAAATTGGTCACACGGGAGCTTGTAAGATGTTGATGGAAATAACGATAGCTATCGTCATAATCAGTTTACTGCTCCTGAGCCTTAAGGGAAGATCACCCAGGTTGTCAGATTTGCGAACAAGGTGGGCAAACGGCTTTAAAGATGGATGGACTTTCGAACAGTTCATGGCAGATCTTTTCAACAGTCTGGGTTATAGGGCTGTAGTAACCAAAGGCTCTCACGATTTTGGAGTCGATCTGATAGTCAAGAACGGCAAGGCTACTTACATATTCCAAGCCAAGTACTACAGCAACTCCATATCACCAAAAGCACTTGAAGAAGCCTTAATGGCGGCTGCGTTGTACGGTGTCGATAGAATTGGTATCATCACTAACGCCGAGATTCCACAGGCAGTAAAAAATTTGGCTCAGGAGATCTGTAGGAAAACCTTTGTCAAAAAGGTTGTTCTGATCAGCAGATCAGAGATAGAGAAGATGCTGACAGGTGAAAAACTTATCTGAGGAGGTTTCAAAGATGAGAGATTATAGGCAAATCCCCATTTGGAATAATGTTACACAAGAAGAATGGAATGACTGGCACTGGCAACTGAGCAACAGAATAATGGATCTTGAGACATTACAAAAGGTTGTGAACCTAACTGAACAAGAAAGAGAAGGTGTCAGACATTGTCTAAAGTTCTTAAGGATGGCTATAACACCTTACTATGCAACTTTGATGGACCCAGATGATCCAAAATGCCCGGTGAGAATGCAAGCCATTCCGACCGCTAAGGAACTGAAAATTTCCAGCGAAGAGATGACCGATCCTCTACATGAAGACGTTGATTCGCCAGTGAAAGGATTAACACATAGGTATCCAGATCGCGTCCTTTTGTTGGTAACAGACCAATGTTCCATGTATTGTCGGCATTGTACTAGAAGAAGATTTGCTGGCGAAACCGATGCTCCCCTCCCTGAGGAATATTTGAACAAAGCTATCGAGTATATTAAAGACAATAGGAAGATCAGAGATGTCCTACTATCGGGAGGAGACCCTTTAACTCTTTCAACAGAAAAACTTGAGAGCATAATCTCTAAGATCAGAGAAATAGACCATGTCGAGATCATAAGAATAGGTACCCGTGTCCCCGTAGTACTACCTATGAGAATCACTGAGGAACTTGTGAAAATGCTGAGAAAATACCATCCAATATGGATAAACACACATTTCAACCACCCGAAAGAATTCACTGAACAATCAACCAAAGCACTGGCAATGCTTGCAGACAGTGGAATTCCACTTGGAAATCAAAGTGTTTTACTCAAAGGAATCAACGACTGTCCCCAAATTATGAAAAAGTTGGTGCATGAGCTAGTGAAGAACAGAGTGAGACCATATTACATATATCAGTGTGATCTTTCCAAGGGACTGTCGCACTTCAGGACGACCGTTTCAAAAGGCATAGAAATCATAGAATATCTCAGAGGCCATACCTCTGGCTTCGCTGTACCTACCTATGTGATCGATGCACCTGGTGGTGGAGGTAAGATTCCAATCGAACCTCAGTATTTGATCTCAATGGGTGAGGGAAAGGTAGTGATGAGAAACTACGAGGGAGGAATCTTTGTGTACCATGAACCACAAGACTACAAAAGTGAATGTGAAAACAATTATATCGAGGAAGAAAGGAAAAGTGAGGACGGTATTGCATCGTTGCTAAGCGGAAAGCGTAGATACCTGCTCCCTGAAGAAAGCGATAGAATTCGGAGGTTGAAAGATTGGGAAAAGTAATCTACGTTGTTGGTAACGAAAAAAATGTTGGTAAAACAACTGTGGTCAAACATCTTCTACAACAGATGAACAATGTCTGTGTCACGAGCATCGGTTTTGATGGAGAAGAGACCGACAATATTACCGGATCGCCCAAACCTTTAGTCAAGCTCAAGCAAAATGATTTTGTCATAACCTGCGAAAGATTTCTTGATGCCTCACATTTCTCAGTAATTGAAGCAATTGATGAAAATCTTTTGGCTGGCACAGTTGTTTTGGCCCAATGTGTGCTTCCAACACATGTGATTATCGCAGGTGCGACACCCAGAGCTATTGAATTAGCCACCAAGAGAGAGTATTTCGAAACACTCATAGTTGATGGAGCTTTAGATAGGCTTGTGCATGCTGGATTCATAGATAACGCAAGTATTATCTTTGTGATCGGTGTACAGCAGCAAGCAGAAGCAGAACTTCAGAGATCTATAGAACGCGTTCTGAGAGCCTTTCAAATTCCATTGGCACCCCAATCTGTAACAGAAGTGTTCAGAAATTGCACCAATGTCTGCGGCTTGAGGAGCACCGGTATATTAGAGAAACTGAGCCCATCTTTACTGAACAACACAATCCCAAACCAGGATAAATACGAATGGATCTTTGTTCCAGGCGTGCTTTTAGAGGAGACTGTAAGAAAATTCAGACAGACGAAATTTTGTCTATCCAATCCCTTTTCGTTTTTCGCAAACCCACAAAAATTTGATAATATATATACGATGAAAAAATTGAAACTCAGTAGAATATATGTGAACCTTTTTGAAAAGCCCTGGTACGAAGAGAAGGTTTTCAAAATGGTCAAATCCTATGGATATGAAATTTTTGATATACTCCGTGCTGACTCTCAGGAGGGATGAGAATGAAAGTTGCCGTAGAGGCAAATGAACTTTCTAATAAGATCTCTATCGTTTCAAAAACTGTTCCCTCTAAGACTATCAAACCTATAATGTCGTGCGTTCTGTTTGATGTTTCACACGATGGAACATATCTACATGCCACAGATCTTGAAACTGGTGTGAAGGCTCGTGTACAATGTGAACCTGACGGCGAAGGAAGGTTTGCCGTAGACGCAAAGATTTTGTACGAAATCGTGAGAACTCTTCCCAGTGAAGGAAAGGTTCAGTTGAGTTTTTCTTCAGGTTTGTTAGCTGTCGAATGTGGACGTAGTAAGTTTAGAGTTCCCACCATGGACCCAGCAGAGTTCCCGGAAATCTCGCTGCCATCGGAAGGCTACGCACTGGACATAGAGGCCAAGACGCTCTCAGAGATGATTGATCGGGTAGTTTTTTGCGCTGCTAAAGACGAATTCATGCGGAATTTGAACGGTGTTTTTTGGGAGATTGGTAAGGGTTTCCTCAGACTAGTTGCATCTGATGGTTTTCGTTTGGCTCTTGCAGAGGAAAGACTTTCAACACAGAGTGAATCCAGTTTTTTGATATCACTTAAGAGTATGAAGGAGTTGCAAAACATAATCCAGAGTTGTTCTGAAACAAGGATAACCATCCGTTACGACGGAAAACGTTTATCCTTGAGTACTTCGAATATTGAAACAGTTATGAGAGTAGTGGAAATAGATTTTCCAGATTATAAGAAAGTCTTGCCCAAAGCTTTTAAGAGCAAGGTGATCTTCTCGAAAGATGACCTGATTGAAGCACTCAGAAGAACAATGGTCATAGCAAAGAGGGGAAGTGAATCGGTCAGAGTTGAAATAGCAGAAGACGTTCTGTCCCTGAGCAGTAGAAGCCCAGATTCCGGTGAGGTAAGCGAAGAGATTTCTATTAGAAAAGAAGGTGAAGACATAATTGCCGCATTTAACCCTCTGTTTTTGATGGAAGCCTTGAGACATGTCCATACAGATGAAGTGGAATTCAACTTTGTAGACAGCACCAGTCCACTACAGATAAACCCACTCAACGTGGAAGGATACCTTTACATAGTTATGCCCATAAGGATTGTATAGAACATGAAGATAATTTGTAAAAATATCAGCAAATCTTTTTCAGGTAAAAGAGTACTTGAGGGTATCACATTTGAATCTAAAGAAAGTTGTGTAGCAATTTTGGGAGCTAACTCTGCGGGAAAGACTACTTTACTAAAAATTTTTGCCACCATTCTCAAACCCGATTTTGGTGATATAAAAATCGATCAGATCGATATAGTAAAAGAACCCAAAAAGATTAGAAGAATACTCAGCTTTGTGCCAGAAAACCCTTTTCTGCTGAGAGAACTCAGTGCCATCGATAACATAAAACATTTTTCTTACTTGAAAAAGGTCAAAGTAAATCCAAAACAGGTGATAGAACAGTTTTGTATACCATTCACAAATAATCCTGTCAGAACTCTTTCAAAAGGAATACAACAAAGACTGATGGTTGCCATCGCCCTGATGAGCAATCCAAGGTTGTTGATACTTGATGAACCCACAAATAGCATTGATCGTGAATCAAAAGAAGTTTTGTGGAAATTACTCGTTCAGATGAAGGAAGAAGGAAAGATTGTACTGCTAAGCACACACGATGAGGAAGAAGTTTTAGCTCTCGCAGATTATGTGATCATTCTGGATCAAGGTAGAGTACTTTTCAGTGGGCATGTTAAGGAGCTCCCCGTTGGAAAATTTTACGTGGTTCAGATACAGGATCAGTTACTCTTGGGGAGCCATACTTTATCAGATTCGAATGGGAAAGCTTCCCTCCTTGTCGAATACGAGGAACTGCCCAAGCTAATTAGTCAGCATAAAGTTTTAGGCATCAAGAATATTGGATTGAAAGAGTTATTAGATCTCAAAAATAAACAGTTGTCATGAAATTTCTTGCATTTTCTGACGCCGGCTGTGTGAAAAAGCCATCAGGGTCTGAATCCTCGACTATGATGCCGTTTTCCATATACAATACCCTTGAAGCCACGCTTTTTGCAAAGTTGATCTCGTGTGTTACCACTATCATCGTATGACCTTGCGACGCCAATTTTTTCATCACTTGATGAACTTCCCCAACCAAGGTTGGATCGAGGGCTGATGTTGGCTCATCAAAGAGTATGAGCTCTGGTTTCATCGCAAGGGCACGTGCAATCGCGACCCTTTGTTTTTGACCCCCTGAAAGTTGGGATGGATAACTCTGCGCCTTCTCGGTCAATCCAACTATTTCAAGAGATTCTTGCGCTATTTGATAGGCCTTGTCCCTGGGAAGTCTCTTGACCTTCATCAAACCGAGCACAACATTTTCCAAGGCTGTCATATGGCTGAAGAGATTGAAATGTTGAAATACAAAACCAATCTGTGATCTTATCTGCCTCAGAATCGACTGGTCATCTACAACTCTTTGGTCCTTGAAAAATACTTCACCTTCATCGGGAGGTACCAGATAATTTATCGTTCTGAGCAACGTTGATTTACCAGCACCAGAAGGTCCCATTATGACAACTATCTCACCCTGTTCTACTTCAAAAGAGACACCTCTCAAAACCTCTGTTTTTCCATACCTTTTGTGAATATCGACCACTTGCAATAGGCTCATGGTATGGCAAGCCTCCTCTCTAACCAATTTCCGAAAACTGAAAGGACACTTGTGACTGCAACATAGAAAATTGCTATAGTCAGATAACTTTCAAAAGATGCCAAAGTTTGCGTTCCAACCTGTCTACCTGTCATCGTCAATTCAGCCAGTGCTATGACCGACGCCAAAGAACTGTCCTTTACAAGACTGATCGATTGGCCTATCAATGCAGGTAGTGAGATCCTAAGAGCCTGAGGAAAGTGAATGTACAGGAACACTTCTGCCCTGGTTAAACCAAGAGAAAAACCTGCTTCTAGTTCTCCTTTATCCACAGCATCAAGGCCAGAACGAATTATCTCTGCAAGATATGCACCCTCAAAAGCCGATAAACCAAAGACGGCAGCCCAAAATCTGTCAAAAGGTATTACACTACCAAGGCCATAGTAAGTCAAAAGTATCACAACAAGAAGTGGCGTGTTTCTGAAAAAGAAGATGTAGAGTAGGGCAAATTCCTTTAAAATTCCTGAAGATCTTCTCATCAAAGCAAAGACAATACCAATTGCAAATGAAATGAGTAGCGAAAAACCACTCAAGTTCATTGTGGTAAGTAATCCCTTCAAAAACACGACACGATACCTATAGACAATCGACCAATTGAAAGGATAAATCTGAGCCATGGAAAAATATATCGCAGCCAAAACTATTATCGTAAAAAATATCGCATAGAGCTTTTTCATCCACATACCCCCAAGAATGAGGGCAGGAGCCCTCATTCGGCGCCAAGCCACTTTTTGTAGAGTTCATCGATCAAACCAGTGGTTTTAACCCACTGCACGAAGGTGTCAAGCCACCTCAAAGTCTCCATGTCCCCTTTTCTTATGGCAATCCCCAGATCCTCAAGGCTCAACAATTCTTGCACCATCCCAATCGTGTCGTATTTCTGTGTAAAGAACTTCACATAGATTGAATCATTCACCATGATGTCGGCGCGTTTTGACACAACCTGAAAAGCTGCTTCATCCATTGTCGAAAAGGTTAATATCTTTGCCTTAGGGAACATTCTCCTTGCTGTGAATTCACCTGTAGTGCCTAACTGAACCGCTATGGTTAACTGTTTTTGAGAAAGTTCCTGATAGGTTGGTGGTGTTTTGAAAACGGCTTTGTTGTATAATATAGCCTGTCCAACAGTCAAGTAAGGTATAGAAAAATTCACCTTTAGAGCGCGTTCGGGCGTGATTGTCATACCGGAAAAGATCATGTCAAACTTCCCAGAAAGGAGTGCCGGTATGACACCATCCCAGTTGACGATGACGTATTCTACCTTTACTCCAAGGATCTCGGCCATCTTTTTGATCAGTTCAATCTCAAGCCCGACGCGCTCCCCTTTTTCGTTTGTGCCATACAACGGCATGTAACCTTCGTCCTGACCGATCCTCAAAACACCTCTTTTTTGAATATCTTCGATCAACGAAGCAAAGCTCAATGCCGTAACTAGAACCAAGAAAATCACCACTAAAGACCTTTTCACCTAAACCACCTCCGTATAATAAAAAAACCGGGCTGTTTTTCACAGCCCGGTTTTTAGTCCCTTAAGCCTATCAGGTGGCAACCAACGAAGTACCACCCGGGGAATAAACCGGGCCGTACCTCGTATGGTGCTTTATTTCAACTATTGACGGTCGAAGCTTGCCATAAAAACTACTCACCATTGCGCCACCCTTTTACTTTGTTTGCATAATCATACTATGACAAAAAATATTTGTCAAGAGTCAATCAAGACCCACTTCCCGCTACGTCGATATATTCAACCAAGACCGATGGGACATAAGAAGAACCCGAAACCAAATCGCAGTCATCACCTATATCTTCAATACTTTTGAGCACTTCTAGGATATTTCCCGAAATAGTGATCTGTTCTACGGGCTTGACGATCGCACCATTTTCAACGTAGTATCCCAAAGCGCTCACAGAAAATTCACCAGATACAGTTCTAACACCAGAATGTAGTCCATCGAGCGCGGTTACTATCACGCCCCTGTCAAGTTGTTTAATCAGATCTTGGTAACTCTTTTGACCAGCTGGGACAACTACATTCAACGGTACACATTTGTAGGTAAAAACATTGCCAGTGGGTTCGATACCATCCCTCTTTGCAGATTTGAGAGAATGAAAATATGTCGTTAACACACCCTGGTCGATGAAGGACTTCTCCTTTGTAGGTACTCCTTCGTTGTCAAAGGACCTCTTTATCGGTGCCTTTTCAAAAAATGGGTCATCGATGATGGTGAGTTTTTCACTGGCAATCTTTGAATTGAGCTTACCTTTCAATGGTGATAAACCTTTTTGTACCAATTCAGCAGAAAAGATGGGCATGAAGGCAAACAGCAACTCTGAAAAGACATTGCGTCTGAGAATTGCTCTGTATTTACCCGATGGGATACTTTCAGCGCCGAGTTGAGAGATCGCCTCCTGAGCGGCTTCGGTGACAATCCTGTCTGGATCGATGTCGTTGGGTCTTGATCCAAACCTGACCTTCAAACCTCTTTTTGGTGTTTTTCCGTCCGAAGCAACAAGATACAGATAAGCGACACCAAGACCGGCACTCTCTGAGAGGGACAATCCCTTTGTGTTGAATATGGATATTTCGTATCTTTCATGGGAATATACACTCATCATCACCATAGCTATACGTTTATCAAAGTTCATTGCCTTTTGCTCCATGATCTTTGCAAAATCTATCTTGCTCTTTACAGGTATCTTTTCAAATTCGTCTTCAAAGTGCCTCGGATCAGAGTATTCGCCAGAACCATCGTGTATAGAGTCTTCTTCCAACGTATCGGTTACCAAAAAATTCTCATAGGCACTGTTTACTAAAAATTCTACAGAATCCTCATCAACGATCTCACATGAAGAAAAAGCAGCCTTTGAATCCTTCAAACCCTTGAATGTAACCCTTAAAGAATCTGCATCATTGTAGTTATCAATATTCTGTTTACTCACAACGACTCCAAATTCCCTCTCCCTATTGAATCGAAGTTCGCATTCATCAAAACCTTTCTTCTTGGCATATGAAAAAACTTTGTCTTTAAAATCTTCTATTCTCATCTGCTTCGCCCCCCAACTATCAGTTCAGTCACCCTGATCGTGGGCTGTCCGACATCTGCTGGCACGCTGCCAGAGATCGATCCACACATTCCCTGTCCACGTGATAGGTCATTTCCAACCATATCGATCCTTTGAATTACATCTGCTCCTTTGCCTATGAGTGTCGCACCCCGAACAGGTTTTGTTATCTTACCTTTTTCTATCAGATAACCTTCAGCGACGGCAAAGTTGAATTCGCCCGTGGCAGGATGGACCGATCCTCCGCCCATGGTTTTTGCATACAATCCATAATCCGTTGCAGCGATTATCTCTTCTGGCAGATACTTTCCGGGCAGTATGAAAGTGTTACTCATTCTCGAGGTTGGGGCAAATCTGTAATTTTGTCTTCGACCGCATCCGTTAGATTCTATGCCCATCTTTTTGGAATGGAAACGATCGACCAGGTATGTTTTAAGAACACCGTTCTCTATGAGTAGGTTTCTTTGTGTTGGAGTTCCTTCGTCATCAATATTGTTTGATCCCCAAGCATTTGGTATCGTACCGTCATCTACAGCAGATACACAATCGGAGGCAATCTTCTGGCCTAGTTTTCCTGCGAAGACAGACGCGCCCTTCGCAACGGAGGTCGCCTCAAGCGCATGGCCACAAGCCTCGTGGAATATGACTCCACCAAAGGCATTCGAGATGACAACGGGCATCTTCCCAGCAGGCGCGTATTCTGCCCTAACCATTCTATCGGCTATTCTTGCGGCTTCAGCCCCTACATCGTAAGGATCCAGCAAGTTGAAAAGCTCTATTCCCATCGCTGCTCCTGGCCCAAAAAAACCTGATTCCTGCTCTGAATCTTTTGTTGCAACAGCACTGACCATCAACCTTGTTCGAACACGTCGATCTTGTGCTATCAAACCATCTGAGTTGGCTATAAAGATCCTCTGATCATAATCCCAGTATCTTACGACAACTTGGCTTATGAGATTTGAATAGTTCTTTGCCCCTTCATGTGCCTTTTTCATGATCTTTGCCTTTTCAGATTTTGAAATTTCTTGAGGATAGAAGAAGACTAAATGCGAGTTTTTTACATCCTTGTTCATCATGTTGATCGATCTTTTCTCGCTACCTTTGATTTCAAGTGCATCTATCAATCTATCGAGTATCATAGAAAGCTGCTTCTCAGAAAGATCATTTGTGTACGCATAGACTTGCTGTCCATTCTTGAAAATTCTTAAACCCACTCCAAACTCACGGCCGCTACTTGCAACCTCTACTCTTCCATCGATCATAGTCATCTCTGTACCGCATCTGTCTTCGGCGAAGATCTCTACAAAATCAGCACCATTGTTGATACCTTTGTTTATCAGCCGCTCGACAATTTTGCTTTCTAACAAAAAATTCACCTCCCACAAGAATCTTATCATGCCTAATCTTATCAAGGCTAACCAATGTCATTTTGATGAGCGTTCTATTTTCAGACTCTTGAATAAAACTCTAAAACAATATAAGGTTGAACTAGCAATGTGTTGTCCCATGAGCAGCTCAAATACAAAGCCTTTTGATTCAGAGTATTAATCCTTTAAAGAACCTACCAAAAGTGATCTTTTGAACTTTTCCATTTCCCTAAGCCTTCATCTCGATAATGCTCATCTTTTTCCTTAGACTAAGTAGGCAATATTTGTTACAATCAACCACAGAGGTGTTGAGGTGGAGTTTGTTGCTCTGTGCACTTGTGGACTTGAAGGTGCTGTGTGTATCGAACTGAAAAGACTTGGTTTCAAAATAAAGATGGTTACAGCGGGACACATACACTTTCATGGACAGCTGCAAGATGTTCCTTTGCTGAACTTGAAGCTCAACAGTGCCGATAGAATTTTGATACACATGGTGTCTTTTCAAGCTCATAATTTTGACGACCTGTACGATGGCACTCAGAGTGCTCAATGGCAACAAATAGTTCATCAGAGAGCAAACCTTGTGGTTGAAAAAGTGAAGGTGAGAAATTCGAAACTTTCTGCAACAGGCGCAATTGCATCTGTCGTCAAGAAGGCGATCTATGACAAAATCAAATCAACTGGCAAGGGCGATGGAACAGAATATCCCCTTTATGTCTATTTGAAAAATGATCTTGTTTCCATAATGATCGATACGACAGGCAAGGATGCATTGAACAAAAGGGGATACAGAATCAAAACCTCGATGGCACCATTGCGTGAAACGATTGCTGCAGCATTGATTCTATTGAGCCATTGGGACAATGAGACGCCTTTGATAGACCCTTTTTGTGGAAGTGGCACAATACCTATAGAGGCTGCAAGGATAGCATTAAGGTTGTTAAACAACAAGAGGGTCTTTGCATTTCAAGAATGGCCAATATTCGGTGATTACCATCTTGATTTTCATGAAAAGGTGGTTCTGAAAGATAAGATAATCTCTATAGGTTTTGATAAAGACCAACAGATACTCAAAATCGCAGATGAGAATGCCAAGAGAGCAGGTGTGAGAAAAAACTTGCTCTTTCACACCAAAGCTTTTGAAGATTTAAGACCATTCAAAGAAAAATTGCACGTTCTCACCAACCCGCCATTTGGAATCAGGTTGAAGGAAGGTGACTCAAAATTCTACAGAAATCTTTCAAAAATAACTGACTTGTTCCCAAACTCTAAAATATGCCTCATAACCCCTAGACAAGATCTAGAAAAATTCTTCGCTTGTAAAGCAAAGAAAAAGTTCAAGTTTCAAAACAGCGGTATCTGGACTTGGTGTTACATCTTCGAATAAAGGTGAATAAAAAGAGGGGCCTTTGCCCCTCTTTTTTATGCCATCTTTTCGGCCTCTGCCGCTCTTGGAGTCTCTTCTATTTGGATGTTTGCAAAGGTTTCTAAACCGGTGCCTGCTGGTATGAGTTGACCGACGATGACATTTTCCTTTAAACCTTCCAAGAAATCAGTATTACCTTCAACAGCAGCTTCTGTTAAAACCTGTGGTGTCTGTTGGAACGATGCCGCACCGAGCCACCCTTTTTGTTCCAAAGAGGCTTTTGTTATCCTCAAAAGTCTTCTTCTATACCTCATAGGTTCTTTTGGAGCAATCTGATAGAATACTGGCTTACCTTCGTCATAGATACAAACTTCCTTTACTCCTGCTTGGATAGCCTCCTCAAGTGCTTCATCGGTCAACTCTGTTCCTTCTGCTGCTATTTCCTCGATTTGGTCATTGATCTTTGCAACTATCTTCCTGGCAAGGATCTTACCGAGTACAAAATTCTTGTTGCTCTGAACATTTGCGTTTGCTTTAAGGATTTCTTCATTTATTCTTTCAGCTTCAGCGATAGTCAAAAGTTGACCCGGTAAGTAATCTGTATCACCAGGATCGATGACCTCAACTCTCCCAAGCATTTGCTTTATAATAACTTCAAAGTGCTTATTGTGTATTTCAACACCCTGCTCTACATAAACCTTTTGGGTTTCTTTTAGCAAGTACATTGCCGTCGATTCAACTCCAAGTGTATCCATCAACTTTCTGAGTCTTATGGTTCCTGTTGTCAGCATCGTACCAGGCAACACTTTTTGCCCGAGCCTGACCTTGACCTTCGTCTTCTCGGGAATTTCGTATTCATGTATGCCACCAAGGTAGTCTTCAATATAGATCTTCTGCTTACCTTCCGCATCCTTGATGTCCTTCACGAAACCAGCTTCCATTGCAAAAACTCCTTCAGGTTCCTTGAGTTTTTTCCTCGCTTCGAATAGTTCTTCTGCCCTTGGTAGACCCTGTGTTATGTCTGCTGTCGTTGCTATGCCACCTGTATGGAATGTCCTCATGGTGAGCTGGGTCCCAGGTTCACCTATAGACTGTGCAGCGATTATACCTACAGCCTCTCCTACCTGCACAACTCTATGATTAGATAGATCCATACCATAGCACATGGCGCAGACACCTTTTTCGGCTTCACAAGTCAGCACTGAGCGCACATAGATGTTTGGTCTCACTTTAACATGACCTATACCGTTTTCTTCAAGCAACTTCGCAGTTGTTTCATCTATCTCCTCTTGATAAACAACCAGTTGCTTTTCTCCTTTATTGTCATCCAAAGTCTGTTGTGAAACAGTCCCCACAACTGGGTAGATCTTTATCTTCAATGATTTCTTACCCGCATTTCTGGCAGCTCTGATAATGTCCCACGTGAGTTCCGTTCCAACCTCCAGGTAAGTACCGTCGGTTCTAACTTCCTCTGCCAGTTCAGTATAACAATGAGGTAAGTGGAGACTCTGTAAATCCAATGTTTGTTCAACACAGACCGGTACCGACACCGAGTAATTTGCAAGAAATTCTGCATCATCATCGGAAAGCATGGTATTTCTAACGTACTCTTTCATAGTCTTTGGGTTCACTACTACTTCTCCAGTCAGCGGGTCGAGAACATCCTTTGCCAAAATTCTTCCAAAGAGAAAATCCTTCAACTTCTGCACCGTCAGATCATCACTCACAAGCTCTATGGCCTTTATGCCATTTTCTGTACCACAGTCAGTCGTTGTTATCACTACACTCTGAGAAACGTCCACCAATCGGCGTGTCAGATAACCTGCCGATGAAGTTCTCAAAGCTGTGTCGGCGGCACCTTTCCTGGCACCATGTGTTGAAATGAAAAATTCCATACTGGTTAAACCTTCACGGAAGTTTGAAATAATCGGTATTTCAATAGTCTTACCAGATGGATCAGCCATCAAACCACGCATTCCGGCGAGCTGTTTGACTTGGTCGATGTTACCTCTCGCACCTGAATTGACCATCATGTAAACTGGGTTGAATGGATTCTCACCAAGGGCATCATAAGTGGCAATCTGAACATCTTCCGTAGCCTTGTTCCAAACCTTTATTATTTCTTTGTACCTTTCTTCAAAGTTTAGAAATCCTTCGTTATATTGACTTTCAATATATTCCACTCTCTGTCTGGCTTGTTCAATTATTTCGCTCTTCTTTCGTGATACTATCAAATCCTTCAGAGAGATGGTAAGTCCGGATACAGTAGCATAATGAAAACCGAGGTCTTTCATATTGTCAAGTAAATCGGCAGTAGCATCGATACCATGTCGCTTAAAGGTATCGTATATGACATTCTTGATCTCTTTCTTACCGAAGGTACGTTCATAGTCCCTTAGATCTGGTGGAATGATCTCGTTTAGAATGATCCTTCCAACTGTTGTCTTAACCACTTTTTCTGTATCAGCAACTCTCACCTTTGCCAGTACCGGCGTGTGGAGTTTAACATAACCCAGAGAATAAGCTAACACAGCCTCTTCTGTTGATCCAAAACGGTATTTTATATTCTCTGGTTTTATATCCTTGAAACCCTTTCCAATAGCTGTCAGATAGTATACTCCAACGATAATATCTTTTCCTGGCATCGATATTGGCTTTCCATGTGCCGGCGATATTATGTTGTATCTTGAAAGCATCAAGTACTTTGCTTCGGCTTGTGCTGCGGCAGAAAGCGGTACATGTACTGCCATCTGATCACCATCGAAGTCAGCGTTGAATGGTGGACATACAAGTGGATGCAGCTGGATAGCGTTACCTTCTATTAGTTTTGGCTCGAAGGCTTGAATAGACATTCTATGCAGTGTGGGAGCCCGGTTGAGTAAAACCGGATGACCTTTTATAACCTCTTCGAGTATATCCCATGCTTCTGGCATCTCTTTTTCTATGATTGCCTTCTTCATCTTGCGAGCCGTCTTGCTTGATTCGCCACCTTCTTCCAGGAGCTTTGATAAGACAAAGGGTCTGAACAATTCCATAGCCATCTTCTTAGGAAGACCACACTGATGTATCTTCAGTTCAGGTCCAACAACTATGACGGCCCTACCAGAATAGTCTACTCGTTTTCCCAAAAGATTTCGTCTGAACCTTCCTTTTTTACCTTTCACAAGGTCTGTCAAAGACTTTAGTGCTCTACCGTTTCTATCGGCAACAGCCTTGCCAATTCTTCCATTGTATATGAGGCTGTCAACGGCTTCTTGTAGCATTCTCTTTTCATTTCTTATGATGATATCTGGTGCATTTAGTTCTAATAGTCTCCTTAGTCTGTTATTTCTATTTATCACTCTTCTATAAAGATCGTTCAAATCCGTAGTAGCAAACCTGCCACCATCTATCTGAATCATTGGCCTGAGCTCAGGAGGGATGACAGGAATAGCTTCCAAGACCATCCACTCTGGCCTTGCGTTGGATTTAATCAAATCTTTCACGATCTTCAATCTTTTCAACAATTTCAGTGCTCTACCACTACTCTTGGGCAGTTGAGATAGCTCTGATTCAATCTGTGCTCTGAGTTTTTCCAAATCGATCTTTTCAAGTAACTTTTTTACCGCCGTCGCACCATAATGAGCCTCTATCTTGCCGGGGTATAGCTCTCTGTAAGCCTCGTACTCGCTTTCAGTTATGATTGAACCAACGTTCAAGCCAGTTTGTTTTGAGAGTTCCTCATCGATTTCCGTTATGGCTACTATGGGTCTATCGTTCTCAACCTCAGCTTCAACCGTGAACTGGTCAGGATAGTGTTCTTCAAAGATCTTGTATTCGTGGGCAGACAGCACTTCATCTTCGAAAAGAAATCTATCTGCCAGATAATCGCCAGCTTTGACTGTGTCACCATCATTGACATATGCCAGCGCGCCTTCAAAGATTGGATATTGTTTTTCTTGAATAACTTGTTCAACATACAAAGTACCAGCCGAGAGGACTTCGTAAGTACCGTCTTCCATCGGTCTGACATTCAACTCTTTACCAAATACAACCTTACCAGAACTTGGACTTTGAATAGACTGAATCGTACCAGCACTCAAAAGTTCGTCGGCTGCCTTTACTTTGCTGCCATCTTTGACAAGCACCTTGACACAGTATGGAATGGTTATATTGATCGGTTGTTCCTTGCTCGTTGCAAGCGGTTTGATAGTCATTGTAGAAGCCAGTTCATCTATCTCAACGGTTCCATCGAAGGGCGCGTAGAAAGGTGAAATCTGCTTTTGAGCAACCAAGAGAGTGCCCTTTTCAACAACCTGGTCGTTTTTCACAAGCAAGGTCATGCCCGGTTGAAGTTGGATGGGAACTCGTTGAGTATTTCGCACGATTATCCAAGTGATTTCTCTTCCGGCATTACTTTTTTCAGTTTTTATCTTGATCTCACCATCGACATCAGATATAACTGGTGATTTTGGGTTTTTTATGGTAACTGCTATCTCGGCTTCAAAATCGAGGGCCTTTTTATAAATTTCATACTCAGTCTCATATAACACATCTCCGGCAGCAAACTGAGTCTTTTTGGGATCAACTATCACATAAGTGCGTTCGATGATCCTTCTGCTGCCGTGGTATATGATATTTTCAAGGTCTCGTGCAGGTATGTTGAGCAACGTAGAAAGCACGCTTGGGCTGCTCTTTAGATACCAAATATGAACAACAGGAGCTGCTAGTTCTATGTGTCCCATTCTTTTTCTACGTGCTTCTTTTGATTCTACCCTCACACCGCACCTTTCACATACAGTTCCCTCATATTTCTTTCCCTTGTACTTTCCACAGACACATTCATAATCCTTCGTAGGTCCAAAGATCTTCTCACAGAACAATCCATCACGCTCTGGCTTGAATGATCTGTAGTTTATAGTCTCAGGCTTCTTAACTTCCCCACTGGACCAACTTCTTATCGTTTCAGGAGAAGCCACACCGACCTTTACCGATGCAATTTTTCTCTTAAAAGTAGATATCGCCATTCATTTTCCCTCCTCGGCAACCTTATCAAACCCGGTCGATATCGACTTCATTGCCACTTTCGTCGTAGACTCTTACATCCAGTGCGAGTCCTCTGAGCTCCTTGATCAACACGCGAAAACTTTCGGGTATACCGGGTTCAGGTATATTCTTGCCTTTGAGGATCGCCTTATAAACTTCATTCCTACCCTTGATGTCATCAGATTTGATCGTTAACATCTCATTGAGCGTGTGTGCAGCACCGTGCGCTTCCAGTGCCCAAACTTCCATTTCACCGAACCTCTGGCCACCAAATTGAGCTTTTCCACCAAGAGGTTGCTGATGTATCAAAGAATAAGGACCGGTGGAGCGAGCATGTATTTTGTCCTTTGCGATGTGAATGAGTTTCATCATGTAAATGCACCCAACAACTACCGGTTCTGCAAATGGCTCACCCGTTCTTCCATCTCTGAGTATGACCTTCCCTGAACTTTCTTGATCGTTGTCTCCTTCTTCAAGACCGAGAACACGCCTTTCCTCATAAAGCCAAGGAAGAATCTCATTTTCCTTGGCTCCATCGAAAACCGGTGTTGCAAACCAATTGTTTGTCAATTTCGCCAGCCACCCAAGATGCGTTTCAAGAATCTGCCCCACATTCATCCTCGATGGAACACCAAGAGGGCTGAGAACTATCTGAACAGGTGTGCCATCTGGCAAGAATGGCATATCTTCCTTGGGCAAAATCTTTGAAACGACACCTTTATTTCCGTGTCTACCCGCCAATTTATCTCCAACTTCGAGGGTCTTCCTGCAGGCGACATAGACTTTCACAAGTTTGTTGACGCCAGCTCCTAGGTCGGAGACATCTTCTTTATCGAAGACCTTTACATCTATAACCCTACCATCGGTTCCATGAGGTAATCTAAGCGATGTATCTTTCACATCCTTACCGCGTTCGCCAAAGACGGATCTTATGATCTTTTCTTCTGGAGTCGTCTCACCCTCACCTTTGGGTGTAACCTTACCAACAAGAATGTCCTGTGGCCCTACATAAGCACCTATTCTAACAATTCCATTCTCGTCAAGGTTTCTCAAAGCTTCTTTGCTCACGTTTGGAATATCCACTGTTATTTCTTCAGGACCAAGTCTTGTATCACGTGCCTGAGTTTCATAAACCTCTATGTGTACCGATGTGAATGTATCCTCCTCTAGCAATTCCTCACTGACAAGTATGGCATCTTCAAAGTTGTAACCTTCCCAGGGCATGAAGGCAACAAGCACATTCTTACCCAGGGCAAGCTCTCCCATATCGGTTGCTGGGCCATCGGCAATCACATCACCAGCTTTGACCAAATCTCCTACGCTCACTACTGGACGTTGGTTCACCGTAGTATCCTGGTTAGTGCGTATAAATTTCATCAAATGATATTCGTCCAGAACTGGCTTGCCATCTCTAACAACAGGTTTACCATCTTTATTTGTTCTCTCGATAACTATCTTTCTGGCATCAACTTTCTTAACTATTCCATCGTGTTTTGCTAGAATAACGTAACCAGAATACAGAGCTGCATCGTACTCGATACCGGTGGCCACAAATGGTGCCTCTGGTTTCACAAGTGGCACTGCCTGTCTTTGCATGTTGGAACCCATCAAAGCTCTGTTAGCATCATCGTGTTCAAGGAATGGTATGAGTGCTGTGGAAACACTGACGATTTGTTTTGTCGAAACATCCATGAACTGGACCTTTTCTCTATCGACATACTGGACTCTCTCCATGAATCTAACTGGCACTTTCTCATCAACAATTCTTCCATCTTTATCCAACTTTACAGTACAAGGAGCAATACTGTAGTGTTCCTCTTCGTCTGCCGTGAGATAGGCGATCTCATCTACTACACGACCGTTGACAACCTTTCTGTATGGCGTTGTCAAAAAGCCAAATTTGTCAAGATTTGCATACACTGCCAAGGATGTTATAAGACCTATATTCGCGCCTTCAGGAGTCTCAATCGGACACATTCTTCCATAATGAGAATGATGAACATCTCTCACTTCAAACCTTGCACGCTCACGTTTCAGTCCACCTGGTCCTACAGCGGTCAGACGTCGTTTGTGTGTCAACTCTGCCAAAGGATTCACCTGTTCCATGAATTGTGAAAGTGGGCTGGTAGCGAAAAATTGATTGATACTCGCAATTATGGTCTTTACATTTATCAGACTCTGAACGGATATCTTGTCCAGAGAATTGTAAAGAGTCAAACGTTCTTGTATCAGTCTTTGTGCACGTGAAAAGGCTCTCTCAAATTCGAGTTTTATCAATTCACCGACGGTCCTCACCCTTTTGTTACCAAGGTGATCCTTGGTGTCCATTATCTCAGGGTTTCTACTCACATCTAACAAATATCTCGTAGCCAGAACAATATCAAGGGTGGTGAGAACAGGATCTTGCGATTCATAATTTTTCGTCTCAGCTTCTTCTTCTGAGATGCCTTCGATTTGTACAAGATACTTCTTATAAGCTTGGTTCAATCTTTTGTTTATTTTGTAACGTCCTACATCGGACAACTCAAATCTCTCGGTATTGAAATATAATCCCGCCAAATAGGCTCTTGCTGCGTTGACTCTTGGAATTTCACCTGGCTTCAACTTCCTGAATATCTCCATATGGGCTTTATCGGAATCTACTTCACCGTAGGCATCGATCATCTTTTCAAGAGTCTTCTGAGCAGCTGGATGAGCCCTCACTATGGTTGAGAGTTTCGATTCTAAGATAGTCTTAGCAGCTGATTTAGTGAGAATTCCACCTTTTTCAACGATCTTTTCCCCATCGATAATAACGTCATTCAGAATGATCGAACCTACTGCCTTTTCCATAGTGTATTCATCGTCGGCGTCTATCACCTCAGGGAAAAGTTCGAGAATCTCCAAGTCGCTTTCATACCCAAGGGCTTTGAAAAGCAGGAACAGATTTATTCGTCTCTTACGATCGATTCTTGCGTAAAACATGTTTTCTGATGTGTGATATAGTATTTCCAACCAGGCACCTCTCACTGGCAAGAAATGTGCAACGTATATGGGCGCTATAAGCTGTGTTTTTGGTATCTCGTCCACGAAATAAACACCGGGTGCTCTCACCAATTGGCTTACTATCACTCTCTCAGCACCGTTGATGATGAAGGTACCGTTTTGAGTCATGTAGGGTATGGAACCAAGAAATGCCTCATCTTGGCGCATCTCTCCACTATTAACATCGGTGATTCTTACTGTCGCGTAAACAGGAACCGTGTGAGTTAATCCTTTTTGTTTGCACTCTTCAACTGGTGCGTTTGGTTCTCCAATTTTTGTAGAGATGAATTCCAAAAGGAGGCCTTTTTCACCACGCTTCAAATCTCCTTTGTGCGGTTGAGAACTGATTGGAGAGAATTTCTTGAGGACCTCCATTATACCGTGCTCTAAAAAATCTTTGTAAGAATCGATCTGCATCGATATGAGGTTAGGCACCTTTACTGCATCTTGTATGCGACCGAAGGTGAGTCTTTCCCTTCTTCCATATCGAACGGTTCGCATCAAATCACCCCATTTTGTGGTAGAATCTCCTCAGGAGCAAAAAAGACATGAAAACTACAGAGTAGCAGAGACACCAAAATATGTTAACACAGAACAACCTATACCAGCTACGCTGGTATAGGTTTGATACATATTTTTTTCCATCAAGAAAAGCTATTCACATTACTTCAAAGTAACCTCTGCTCCGGCCTCTTCAAGTTTCTTTTTAATATCTTCTGCTTCGTTCTTTGGCACACCACTCTTAACAATAGCATCTGGACTTCCTGCTTTTTCAACCAAATCTTTTGCTTCTTTTAAACCAAGTCCTGTTATTTCCCTTATTACCTTAATAACTCCTATTTTGTTAGCACCAAAGCTCTTTAGTATAACATCAAACTCTGTTTTTTCTTCAGCTTGAGCCTGTGGAGCACCAGCTGCAGCTGGAGCTGCAACAGCGGCAACAGCAACAGGAGCGGCTGCCGTGACACCAAACTTTTCTTCAAGAGCCTTAACAAGCTGAGCAAGCTCAGCAACTGTTAACTTTTCAATTGCCTCAACAATCTGTTCTACAGTCATTTTACCACACCTCCGTCATTGTGATTTTTTCTCTTTGACAGCATTCAAAACGTACATGAGTTTTCTGATCGTTCCACTCAACACATAGACTAAATTAGTAATAGGTGCTTGCATCCTTCCAAGTACCATGGCATACAGTTCCTGTCTTGTTGGAAGATTCGCCAAATCATTCACTTGATCGCCTTCGAACCATTTCCGTTCAAGGTAAGCACCTTTGAAAATACCTTCCAGCTTTCTTTCTTTGGCAAATGAAGTAACAACCTTTATCCCATCTACAGGATCACCAGAGCGAACATATAGAACTGCTGTTGGTCCAGCCAGGACCTTTTCGAACTCATTTGGATCGTAACCAACCTCGGACAGGGCTTTACCTATCAAAGTATTTTTGGCTACGGTGAAATGGGCTGCTCTCTGATACTTTGAATAAATTCTGCGTCTGACTTCTCGCATCGTTGCTACATTAAAACCCGTGTAGTTCACGAACAATATTAGCGAAGAGTCGCTGAATTCCTCCTTGAGCTTTTTCAGTATCTGCTGTTTTTGCTCTTTTGTTATCAATTTTGCACCTCCTTTCACAACAAAAAAGGTCTCTTAACCAAGAAGAGACCCCACGCCACAAGATGAGCGATCCAAAATCTTGCCTCGGTAGGCGGGGAGTACCTCTTCTAAGAACCTACTTTCTTCGGCAACATTATTCACTTTACATCATTTCATTGTGCAGCCTCAAGATCTAGCTGATCAACCTTTATTCCAACTCCCATAGTGGAAGTGACTACAACTTTCTTTATGAACTGACCTTTGACACCTGCTGGTCTCAGAGCCATTATTTGTTTGTATGCAGCGATCAGATTTTCTTTCAGTTTCGAAGTATCGAAAGACCGTTTTCCGATTGGAACATGCAAACAACCGGTTTTATCACTTCGAACCTCTACTCTGCCCATTTTAAACTCTTTAACCGCTGATTCTACATCATCGGTTACAGTACCTGATTTTGGTGATGGCATCAAGCCACGTGGACCCAGAATTTTTCCCAGTTTACCTATTGATTTCATCATATCTGGTGTTGCTATAGCAACATCAAAATCAGTGAAGTTTTCATTGGTTATCTTTTCAACCAATTCATCGCCACCAACATAGTCTGCCCCAGCATTTTTTGCTTGTTCAGCTTTATCACCTTTTGCAAAGACCAATACTCTCACAGTTTTACCAGTTCCATGCGGGAGTACAACGGTACTACGAACCTGTTGTTCTGGCCTCTTTGTATCTATGTTCGTTGACATATGCAATTCGATCGTTTCATCAAACTTTGCGGTTGCTGTTTGTTTCACCAAGTCAAGAGCTTCGTCTATCTTATAAAGTCTTGCTCTATCAATTTTCTTTCTTATCTCCTCATACCTTTTGGAGTGTTTCGGCATACGCCTCCTCCCTTCTGAGTCAGTCTACGACTTCAATTCCCATGCTTCTTGCAGTACCTTCAACTATCTTCACTGCCGCTTCAAGATCGTTGGCCGTTAAATCGGGCATCTTTATCTTTGCAATTTCCTCTACTTGCTTTCTGGTGACCTTTCCAACATTCTTTCGTTTCGCCTCACCAGAACCTTTTTCGAGCCCCGCCGCCTTCTTCAACAAAAACGATGCGGGTGGTGTTTTGACGACAAAGCTAAAAGACCTATCTTCATAAACTGTTATGATAACCGGTAAGATCATTCCAGCCTTGTCGGCAGTTTCAGCATTGAATCTTTTACAAAACTCCATTATATTGACTCCTCGCTGACCTAAAGCAGGACCTACAGGAGGAGCAGGAGTAGCCTTACCGGCAGGAAGCTGCAACTTGACCTCAGCCACAACCTTCTTAGCCATTCATTTCCCTCCTTTGGTGGTCTGGGAAAACTCCCTCCCACTTACTGAATCTTCTCTACCTCTGAAGTTCTAACGGTCACTGGGGTTTCTCTTCCAAATATCGTAACTGCAACACGCAGTTCGCCTTTCTCTGGATCTATCTCTTTAACCACACCGGCAAAATCTTCAAATGGTCCCGACGTTATTTTTACAACATCACCAATGCGGAAACCAAACTCAACCTTGACAGGCTTTGCTTTTTCTTCGTAAGTTTCCAAACCTGCAAGTCTCAGAATCGCGCGGGCTTCTTTTGTCTTCAGTTCCAATGGTTGTCCACCAGATGACACAAAATCTATGATATTTGGCACAGTCCTTGCAAACTGCCATGTTTCATCATTCATCATCATCTCGACGAAAATATAACCTGGAAATAATCTTCTTTTATGAGTTTTAGCTATTCTGATCTCTTTTCTCGTGCCAAGATCAACTATCTCAACACGACCGCTTGTATCGGCTAGAATTTTTCTACCTTCCGCAAGAAGCTCTCCGTTCTTAACCCTCTTGCCTTTACTGACCCTTTGTGAATCAAAGACCTCCAAAGGAATATGGTACACATCTATTTCTCCGTCTTCTCTTTGAATCTCCACATGTTTTACTCTCTCATTTTCAACTATCTTCCCATCGAGTTCACAGATGTACTCAAAGTCCTTCGTCAGAGGCATACCTTGTTTTATTCGAGCACCGGTCTTTATACCAGTTTCAAGTTTTGAACCCTCCGGTAGGAAGTAAGTCTTGGAATATTTTCTATCTATTGTTTCAACAACGATTTTTCTATAGTTTCTAATATTAACTATCGTCCCACTATGCCTAACATGAATTGCTGGTTCCTCGGCAAGTAGGTCACCCTTTTGAACATCTGAACCGTTTTTCACAACTATCTTCGCGTTCAAAGAGATTGTATAGCGTTTTATAGACTTGGCGGTTGCATCGAGGATCGTTTCTTCCGGTACCAGCACTCTACCAAAAAAACGATTAGCCCCTGTTGACTTTATCTTCGCTTCCAGGTTCTCTTTTGCCGTTTGTTCAAAACCCGCCATGGTTCTCAGAATGAACCATTTTTTCTTCACATCTATCACCCGATACCTAGGACCCTCAGTAATGCTCTGATGCTCCCCGAGAAGAACATATCAAGCAAAAAGAAATAAACACCCATCACTGCAAGTATCAAAATGACCACAGAAGTGGATGTGAGCAATTCATTCCTGTTAGGCCAATGTGTCTTCTTTGCCTCAGCAAAGATCTCTTTGAAAAACTTCTTGATCTTCTCCATCTGTATCCCTCCAGGATACAAAAAATTGGCAGGGCCGGCAGGACTCGAACCTGCAACCCCCGATTTTGGAGACCGGTGCTCTACCCAATTGAGCTACGGCCCTTTGCCTCACTTAGATTCGTTGTGAATAGTATGTTTATCACACTTAGGACAATACTTTCTGAGGCTCAATTTGTCTTTGTCATTCTTGCTTTTATCAGTGTAATAATTCTTTGTACCACAGACTGAACATTTAAGCGATATCTTATTCCTCATTTTTTCACACCTCTTGTTCGTAAGAAATGGTGGTGAGGGGAGGATTCGAACCTCCGAAGGCGTTCCGCCAGCGGATTTACAGTCCGCCCCCTTTGGCCACTCGGGCACCTCACCACCCGTTTGTTGGAGCCAGCGAAGGGACTCGAACCCCCGACCTGCTGATTACAAATCAGCCGCTCTGCCGGTTGAGCTACGCTGGCACCACATCGTTGTCAATTATATTCTCTTACAATTTGATTGTCAAGGAACAGCATATTGAAGATACAACATTTGTCCTCAAATAAGATTAAGCGATTGTATCGTCTTGGAAAAAATTAACTGAGAATACCCTTCAAATCATCCAGAACAAAATCAAGTTTTTGCCTTTTCAATGTTTCAATCGTGGGTATGCCTCTTTCATCCCAACCTCTCAGTCTGTAATATTCAGTGAGTAATTGATCATACTTATCTTCCTCAAGTTTCATTCCATCCACATCTTGATCGAACCATCTCTTTGGTGGATAGTCCATAAGTCTGTTCCAGTTGCCCTTGAACTCTCTCACCCAGTAGCATCTTATCAAAGAATAGACCCTATCTGCCGCCTCAAAAATTCTTGATAATGTCCATTCCTTTCCAGTGATCGCACTCAAAATTTTTGCATACCACTCAAGGTCCAATCCAAGTTCGACCCATGGCAAGCGGCAGGCAGTCAACATCTCAAACATGCCGCCCCTTATGCGTTGTTGTTCAATCACTTTGGCCGCTTTTTCTGGTGAATAGGTCATCACGTACTTGGATGTCGCACCTTCTTCTAACGGCGAAGTCCCTATTTCCCATGCAATAATCCACGCTTCTTTGTGGTGTGCACCAATGGCACTCGTTCCATAGGCAAGAGCCATGGCTGGGTATATATAGCAGTTGTAAGCAGACACCTCAAGTCCCTTCACATGCATCGAAATGTCTTCAAGATTGAATCTTTCTGCTGCTACTTTGACACCTTCTGCGAGCAAATCAGCCAGCTCACCATCACGATAAGCAATCTTTTTAGTCAGTTCTACGGCCTTCTCGTATTCTCCAAAACCGGGTGCGTCCTTTATTTTGCCTTTTTCATGTGCCTCCATCGCAAAGCTCAACACTACGCCCAGCGAAATAGTATCCATACCCAGTTCATCGGCCAATCTGTTCAAAACCGCCACTTTGTTCAGTGCCGGCATACCTGTGTTAGGTCCCAACATGCCAACATTTTCGTAATCAAGCTCGGTCTCCTTGCCTTCCATGTCAAGGACAACATTTCCACAGATCATGTTGCAATTGGGACATCCTCTCTTTGTCACCTTCATTGCCTCCATAGAATATCCATCAACACATCTGGCATATTCAAACCTCACTTGCGAAAAGTTTCTTGTAGGTAGTGCACGATTCTTATTAGCCCATTCGAGTGTGGCAAGTGTCCCTTGCCTCATCCAGAAATCGTAGGCCGGCAACTTGGGAATAGTTTTATAAACTTCTTTTGTGTATTCTTCAAAGGCCTTCTTGTCTTTCACTTCAACATCTTTTGTGCCTTTCAAGACAATTGCTTTGAGCTTCTTGCTTCCCATGACTGCGCCCATACCAGGCCTTCCACCAGAACGACCTTCCTGTGATATGACCACCGCAAATTTGACTAAATTTTCACCTGCCGGACCTATACTCAAGACTCCAACATGATCTCCATGAACTTGTTTCAATTTTCTTTCAGTCTCAAAGGTGCTTAACCCCCACAACCCTTCTGCACTCAAAATACTCACATGGTCATCTTCGACATAAAGATAAACAGGTTTATCAGAGGCTCCTTCTACGATTATCGCCATGTAACCTGCTTTTCTTATGTGGACAGATGCCATCGTGCCAATATTTCCATCACCGTATCCACCCGTTAAGGGACTTTTGGAGGCTAAAACGAGTTTTCCACCACTTGGTGTTCTAAGACCATTGAAGGGGCCTGCAGCTACTACGAGTTTGTTTTCACTGGATAAAGGGTTGACATCCTTCACCTCGTCCCAGATGATTTTAGTTGCAAGACCTCTTGCACCTAAAAAGTCGTCCAAAATCTTCTCGTCGATCTCCTCTTTTGTTACCTTTCTGGTAGAAAGATTCACTCTCAGTATCATGAAGATTTCCCCCTTTTATAGGATATTCACGTTTTTAGTATATCAAAATTAACCATTATACTAACAGCAGGAACCCTTGAAAGAGATTGCGCAAAGTCGTATAATGAGCATGAAACGGAGGTGTTTTCATGTATTTGCAAGAAGTTATAGAAAGGCTCAACAGATACTGGGCAGATGTGGGATGCATGATAGATCAACCCTACGATATGGAGGTTGGGGCTGGAACCTTTCATCCTGCCACCTTTTTTGGATCACTGCGTGAGGGTGAATGGAAGGTAGCATTCGTTCAACCGAGTCGCAGACCGGCCGATGGAAGATACGGCGAGAACCCCAATCGCCTTCAAAGATATTTTCAATACCAAGTCATCATAAAACCATCACCGGCAGATTCTCAGAAGCTTTATCTTGACTCCTTGCGAGCACTGAGTATAGATCTGAGTGAACACGATGTTAGATTCATCGAGGATAACTGGGAATCTCCCACACTTGGAGCTTGGGGGGTTGGTTGGGAAGTTTGGCTTGATGGTATGGAAATTACACAGTTTACCTATTTTCAACAGATCGGTGGTATACCTTTGAAATCGATCCCACTTGAAATAACTTATGGTGTTGAGAGAATAGCAATGTATCTACAGGGGAAAAGTAACATCTTTGACGTGATGTGGAATGAAAAAATCTCTTACGATAAAATCTATTTAGAGAACGAAAGACAATTCTCTAAGTACAATTTCGAATTATCAAACCCCCAGAGCCTTTTTCAGCTGTATGATATTTATTCTTCAGAGTTCGAAAGCCAAATCAACAGTGGCAATTATCTTGTGGCATACGATTATATGATAAAGTGTTCACATACCTTCAATCTGCTTGACGCAAGAAATGCCATAAGTGTGGCTCAAAGACAACAGTACATCAGGTCAATAAGATCCATGGCAAAACGCTGTGCAGAAGCCTTTTTGGGAGGTCGTCAAGATGACAAATAATGCACTTTTTGAAATAGGTGTTGAAGAATTACCCGCTAGTGAGATGGACCAGATAAAACAGCAACTGAAAGACCTATCGCAGAACTCACTACAAGAAGCCAAGATCGATTATGAAAACTTGCTTTGTTTTGTCACAAACCGAAGGATCAGCATATGGATACAGAATCTTTCTGAAAAACAGCAAGACATGACTATTGTTAAGAAAGGTCCATCTCAACATGTTGCTTTTTGCGATGGTAAACCAACAAAAGCTTTGATAGGCTTTTTGACAACCAACCAAGCGTCTGAAGATGAGATATTTGTTCAGGAAGGTTATGTCTACCTCAAAAAGAAGATTGAGGGAAAGAAGTCACGAGAGGTCCTACCAGAGATCTTCAAAAAGATAGTTTCATCATTAAAATTTACCAAACCGATGAAGTGGGCAGATGGAAAATATGAATTCATTAGACCTGTGAAGTGGATTTTGTGTATTTACAACAGCGAGATTCTCCCATTGGAACTGTTCGGTGTAGAATCATCAAATATGACCTATTCACATCCATATATGGGAAGAAAAATAGAGATCAAAGGCCCCCAGGATTACATAGATGTCCTCAGGGAAAACTTCGTGCTGGTCGATGAAAAAGAGAGGATAGAGAAGATAGAAAAGCAACTTGACGAACTTGAGAAACAAAAAATGTTCAAATGTGAAAAAGAGAAGGAAATGATTGAGAAAATCTCAAAGATAACAGAATGGCCAGTTGCGATAGTTGGCAGTTTCAAACAGGAATATCTCAACTTACCCCCTGAACTCATAATTGTTACTATAAAGCATCATCTAAGCGCCTTTACAACATTCAAAGACGGCAAAATGACAACTTCTTTCATCGCTTTTGTTGACAGGCCCGAAGGAGATTTTTCCAAAATCATCCAAGGATATCAAAATGTCGTCAATGCACGGCTTGAGGATGCCCACTATTATTTCCAAATAGACAAAAAACACAAACTTGAGGATTTCAACAGTAAACTACAGGAAATGGTTTTTCAAAAGGAACTTGGCACCCTCTTTGACAAAGTAAAGCGAATCGAAAAAATTTCTGTATACATTGCTGAGAAAGTCGGTCTGGAAAACTTGATACAGAAGGTTCAACGAGCAGCTATCCTATCCAAAGCCGACATTGCTTCCCATGTTGTTTATGAATTTCCAGAACTCCAGGGAATCATGGGAAGGATCTATGCAATCTTGAGTCAAGAAGACAGCGAGGTTGCTTATGCCATAGAAGAACAATATGCGGAGCAATTGCAAACGAAAATCGGTACTATCATTGGTATTTCTGACAGGATCGATACCATCGTTGGGAATTTGGCAGTTGGTAACGTTCCAAGTGGCTCAAAAGATCCTTTTGGTTTAAGAAGCAAAGTCGATACAATTTTTCGTGCCATCGTCTTCCAAGGATGGGATATAGATCTTGAAGATCTAATAAATATGGTACTAAAGCTTTTGAATATGCAATGCAGCAGTCAAAGTATTGAAGATTTCATGATTGCAAGATACTACGCCTTTTTGATCAACGAAGGATTCACATACGACATCTCCAGAGCCGTTAACCACCTATGGAGAAAACCACTTCGAGGATTCCTTTCTGCCAAGGCAATATCAAAGATGGCGGATACCGAAGATTTCAACAAATTATGCATTGGTTTTGAAAGGGTTCACAATATTACAAAAAATTACACAGACACAGCCTTCGATGGTGCACTCTTTGAAAAAGAAGCCGAAAGATCCTTGCTGAACCAATTCATTCACGCAAAGTCCGTTGTTTTAGAGAGTCTAAAGGAACTTGATTATGAAAGAGCAGTGAATTCACTGATTTCGCTAAAACCCTCCATAGATGATTATTTCGATGAAGTCTTTGTAATGTCCCATCGCGAAGACATAAGGAGGAACAGACTTGGTTTTTTGAAAAACATCGATAAGCTTTTCATGGAAATAGGTGATTTGACTCAGTTGGTCAAAAGAGAATAAGGGCGCCGGACGCCCTTTTTATTGATTAGAAGATGACCAGTAGTTGGATGGTTCTCTTGTAATAATTATGTCGTGTGGATGACTCTCGCGAACACCAGCTTGAGTTATCCGCATAAAGACTGCCTTATTTCTGAGTTCTTGTAAATCTTTTGCGCCAACATAACCCATTCCTGCCTTCAAACCTCCAACGAGTTGATGAACCACGTCTTTAACAGTACCCTTATAGGGTACCATTCCTTCAACCCCTTCTGGAACAAATTTGAAATTCTCATTTTGAAAGTATCTATCGGCACTACCTTTTTTCATTGCTGCTTCACTACCCATTCCTCTATAAGCCTTGTACTTTCTTCCTTGATATAGGATGGCATCCCCTGGTGCCTCTTCTGTTCCCGCAAAGATGCTACCTATCATTACTGAGTCTGCACCGGCGGCGAGTGCCTTGACAATATCCCCAGAATACCTTACACCACCATCAGCGATCAAAGTGATCCCACGAAGTGCGCAAATTTTCGCACAATCCATGACAGCTGTTAGTTGTGGCACGCCGATACCTGCAACCACACGAGTGGTACATATGGAACCTGGACCTATTCCCACCTTCACACAATCTGCACCAGCTTCGATCAACGCCAAAGCACCCTCCTGTGTTGCAACATTTCCTGCTATGACAGGAAGATCTGGAAAATCTGTTCTTATCTTTTGAACTGTTTCCAGAACCCTTTTGGAATGACCATGTGCCGTATCAACCACAACAAAATCTACTTGAGCATCCTTGAGGGCTTGTACTCTTTGTAAAGTATCATCGGCTGTACCTACTGCGGCACCAACTATCAACCTTCCCTTTGAATCACGAGCTGCCAAGGGATGTTCAACAACACTCATGATGTCTTTTATCGTTATCAAACCCACCAAACGCTTTTGAGAGTCTACCAAAGGGAGTTTTTCGATTTTGTGTGCATGCAAGATCTGCTTAGCTTCATCGAGACTGATCGATGGTTCTGCCACTATGAGTTTTGACATTGGTGTCATTAAATCCTTAACGGGTCTAGCATAGTTCTTTTCGAATCTAATGTCCCTGTTGGTGATCAAACCAAGTAAATGACCCTCATCATCTACAACCGGTAAGCCACCTATGCGATAAGTTGACATGAGCTGTAGCGCCCTTTCTATACTTTCATCGGCATGAATGGTGACTGGATCGTAAATCACACCATTCTCAGTTCTTTTTACGATCGAGACTTGATGTGCCTGTTCCTCAATGGACATATTCTTGTGAATAACTCCCACTCCTCCTTCACGGGCAAGTGCCTTTGCAAGTTCTGCTTCGGTGACTGTGTCCATAGCCGCGCTGATGAGTGGTATATTGAGCCAGATATCTCTCACTAACCTTGTTTTTACATCAGTTTGGTATGGCAGGATTTCACTGTACTGCGGCACCAAAAGAACATCATCAAAGGTGAGCCCTTCCTGTAGATTCAAAATTACACCTCCTATACATTTTGCATTTTTCGATGTATTATGTTTTTCAGAAATTATACCACCGGGGTGGTTAACTTATGCCAGCACTTTTCATAAAGATCTTCGGTCATGTGCAAGGCGTCGGGTTTAGATATTTTACCTACAAAGTTGCTAGAAAGATGGGCGTTAAGGGCTACGTCAGGAATGCCGAGGATGGTTCTGTAGAGATCCACGCAGAAGGAGACGAGAGTGTTCTCAGAGAATTTGTTAATCAGGTGAGTCGTGGACCAATTTCGGCTGTTGTTACAAACGTTGAATGCAATCAAGTGAATGAAGAAGATTTCCAAGAGTTTCAGATTACTGATTGAAAAGGAGGCGAAAAATGCTCATATCCTTCGAAGGTATCGATGGCAGTGGTAAGGGGACACAGGCAAAACTCTTTCTGAAGTACCTCGAAGAAAAGAATATCCCGTGTATTTATGTGCGAGAACCAGGAGCTACAAAAGTCGGTGAAGCAATTAGAGAATTGCTTTTAGAAAGAAAGAACATATCAATTTCTCCAAGAGCAGAGCTTTTATTATTCTTGGCAAGTAGAGCCCAACTTGTATCTGAAGTTATCTCACCAGCTCTTTTAGAAAGAAAGATCGTTGTGGCAGATCGTTTCATAGATTCAAGTGTTGCTTATCAAGGTGTAGCAAGGAATATAGGACTCCGAGAGGTCGAAAAGCTGAATGATTTTGCAACTGGTGGTTTGAAACCCGATCTAACATTTTACATCGACATCACAGTGGAAACTTCAATCAAAAGAAAGAAGAACTTTGATAGAATTGAGTCTGAAGGATATGAATTTCTCAAAATGGTGAGAGATGCCTACCTTGATTTAGCAAGAAAGTATACCGAAAGAATAGTAATAATAGACGGAGAAAGAGCAATCGGAGAAATCCACAAAGAGATCATCGAGATTTTCGAAAAACGAGGTGGAAAACACAAATGATGATAGTTCTAAGATTAGTGATGACCGATCTAAAACGTATCTTCAAGAATCGCTTGTCGATCTTTACAATCATCATGATACCACTACTCGTGATACTGCTTACCACCATCTTATTCAACAGTTACAGTTTATTTCGCGCTCGAATTGGCATAGTCAATCAGGATACGGATCCCCTTTCACGATTCACAGTAGGAATAATAATGTCTCTTTTCAAAGGAGGAACTATATCATATGCCGGCAGTGATTACGAAAATAGGCTCTTGAATGGTGAATACAATGCCATCGTGGTTATACCCAAAGACTTTTCAAAGAATTTGTATGCTGCAAAACAGACTGTCATCAATTTCATACCAAGTCCAGTAGATCTTCAGCTGTCATCGATTATGTACCAGCTTTTCAGGTCAATGTTTGAAGATCTTCAAGGAAGTCCTTTCTTTGATCCGCAAGTGATCAGGTACTTGTTTGCTTCGCCTGGATATCCTGCACCAAAATTGATAATGAGCGAAAAAGAAGAACTGCTCAGCTTCAAATCTTTATTGACGCCTATCGCCATCTTTCTGTCGGCTGCCTTTGTGGTAATTGCATTATCCTGCGGTTCAATAGTCGCCGAGAGAGAAAACGGTCTGATAGACATCTACCTTTCAAACAACTTGAATCAACTATCTTACACCTCTTCAAAGATTCTTTCTTACACGATCTTGGGTATTATAGAATCCTCTATTGCATTGGTCTTGTTCATAGTACTAAAGGTCCAGCTTCCCGTTGGTTTACTTGTCTCACTGATTATCTTGAACTCCTTCTTTCATGCCTGTACAGGTGTTTTGTTATCTTATTTGGCTCCGAACACACAGACAGCAAGTCTTTTTGGCTTAAGTATGGTGGTCGTTTCTTTCTTCCTGAGTGGAATGATAGTGCCCATAAGTTCCATGCCTCGAGCCATTCAAATCGTTGCGAAATATTTTCCACTATTCTCGGCAAATTATACATTGAGAAAAACTCAGATTTATAGCTTTGTCGGAGCGAGTGAATTAATCGTCATGACTTCGATCTCAATGACAGTCTTTTTTCTAACGGCGATCACAGGAACTTTTTACTTCAAAAGAAGGTGATCCATTCTGTTCAAAGTACTGATCGTCTCAGACACACATGGTTCTGTCGCAAGTTGGAAAAAGATAGAGAGATTGTTCGAACCAGTTGATGAAATCTTACACCTTGGAGATGTCCTCTACCATGGTCCGAGAAATCCGTTGCCAGATGGCTACAATCCAGCAGAGCTTGCCAATCTCTTAAAGACAAAGACAAATATATCTTATGTGAGGGGAAATTGCGATGCCGACGTAGATCTACTGGTTTTAGGAAAGGAAGATATGCCAAAGATCATGTGTATGACCATTGAAGATATTAAAATGATTTTGATTCATGGCGAGAACATCAAAGATAATGACATTGTACAACTAATTGAAAGATACGATGCCAACCTCTTAGCTTATGGACATACTCACATCCCAAGACTTGAAATAGTAAAATCCAAGATCATCCTCAATCCAGGAAGCCCAAGTCTTCCAAAGATGAATTTTCCACCAACATGCGCCTTGCTAGAGTTTTCGCAAAATCTGAGAATATCGATCTATACAACCCAGGGAGAACTATATGGGGAGATCTTTTTATGATAAATTTGTCAGAATTGATCGAGGGACTGAACCCAAGGATCGAGATCGTTAAGAGCGAAGGTGTCATGCTACCACCAGATATCGACTACGCTGATTCAGCATCAATTATGGAAGAAGATGTGGTAAAAAACGTTGAACCCTGTCAAACAATGATCTTTGTAGATAGTAGAAGGAGAACATTTGAATCCATAAGTGTCTTTGGTTATGTAATGCTTCTGAGTCAAATAGTTACAGGTGCTGTTAGCTTTAAAGACGGAAGATGTACAACACTCTTCTCACCCGAGCGAGGACCAGAATCGAGGTTGGTTCTCGCAATACCGAGAGTGCTGGCAGAAATGATCAAGCTGCAGGAAAACATAGTGAAAATTGGTAGACTACACTGTAATGTCGCAGTTGGTAACGATGCAAAATCTGCATTAGATTCTTACATGCAGCAACTTGAACGCGATGAAATATGCAAATACATCCAAGACTTCCTGACAATAAAAGACGGAAGCATTGACTTTGCAACGCCTTCTTTCAAGGTTTCACGAGGTCCTGTTGGATTGGTTAAAAATGTGCAAAAAGCCTTTGTAAACTTAGAAGTCTTCAAAACCTATGGTTCCATGAAAAAAGCACAAAGATCCAAGTGTATCGTCACAAGACTCGTTGGGAACCAAACCCTCCTAAGAGTTATGTCTTACCTCAAACTGGTAAGTATTCCTGGTCTGAAGGGTCTTGTACGCATAGAGACAGTTGTCGAAGAAGATAGATTTGAGCAGACAAAGTACGAAATTTTCGAAACCTTCAATCAGCTCGCCTCAACCCTACCTTCATTAGTGGATGATCACTCGATCATCCCGCGAACACCGGAAGATACGCTACCCGTAATCTTCTTAGAACGTTATCTGGATCGATATTTCTACAATCAATCTTATATACATTGCAGCCTCGTTGAAGACTTACGAGGGAAGGAAGTGGTATTTTGAAAGGTTTCTCCACAAGATCAATTCATATAGGCGAAATTCACCAACTTGATTCAATAACTACTCCCATCTTCCAAACTGCCAATTTTCTAATGAATCCATCTAAGTACAAAGTAGACAATCGTGATAGCTATATCTATTCAAGAATCTCAAATCCAACTGTGAGGGCTGTAGAACAAAAATTGGCAAACTTGTGTGGAGCCAAGGAAGGTGTCTTGTTCTCATCTGGTATGGGTGCGATTACGTGCTCGCTCTTGTCAGTTCTTTCAGAGAATGACAGAGCAATTTTTCTTACGGAACTCTACGGTGGCACACACAGTTTGATCGAAAAAGTTCTACCAACATTAGGCATTCAATGTGATTTTTTTTCAGTAGATGAGATATCAAAACTTTCATTGGACGGGGCAAAGGTAGTTTATGTTGAGTCGCTAACTAATCCTTTGTTGAAGCTCACAGATGTGGAGTATCTGGCGAGGATTGCTCACGAAAATGGAGCCTTACTTTTTGTAGACAATACTTTCCTGTCCCCATACAACTTTAGATCACTAGAGTTTGGTGCAGATTTGGAGATACACAGCGTTACCAAGTATATCAATGGCCATTCAGATGTCATCTTAGGATTCGCAACAAGTAAAGACGAAAACCTAATCAACAAGATCTGGCAAAAGATGTACACCTTAGGGTTCAATCCCAATCCCTTTGAGGCTTACTTAGTTGCACGGTCCGTAAAAACTCTCGCTTTGAGGATGGAAAAACACAATCATAATGCAAAACAGATCGCGGAGTTCCTGTCAAGCCACGATAAAGTAGTCGATGTCAGGTACCCAAGTCTTTACAAACAAATCCCCAGTTGTTATGAAGGCTGTCCCGGCTTCGGTGCAGTTGTCTACTGCGATTTTCTCACGCAAGAGAATGCCTTGCGATTCGTTGAAAATCTTAAGATATTCAAGCAAGCAACTTCACTCGCCGGAGTGGAGTCTTTAGTAACTATTCCATCTTTGACCTCACATGCCTCTTTGAATGATGAACAACTCAAAAAGGCACAAATTTCAAAAGGTGGGGTAAGAATTTCTGTAGGTGTAGAGGATTTGGATGATTTGATAGAAGATCTAAGCCAAGCATTATACAAGATTTAAGGCGCCCCGAAGGCGCCATTTTTATTCTACTCCAATCTGCATTCTGACGAATCTGGTGACCCTGATATTTTCTCTTATCTTGCCTATCAATTCATCAATGACTTGCTTGACTGTCTTTGTATCATCAAATATGTATTTCTGATCATACAAACAAACTTCTTCATAAAATTTCTCGAGCTTTCCTTGAACGATCTTTTCAAGAACAGCTTGTGGCTTGTTTGAATCCTTCAACTGAGCCAAGTAAATCTCTTTTTCTTTCTCAAGAACTTCTGCAGGAATCTCCTCTCTTGTTACATAAACAGGATTCATCGCAGCAACATGTTTGGCAAGATTATAGGCAAGTTCCTTGAACTCTGGCATCCTTGCAACAAAATCTGTTTCGCAACCCAGTTCAAGCAAAACACCTATTTTATCGTTGAAGTGAATATAAGAAGTCACTACTCCTTCTTTAGTTACTCTGCCAGCTTTTTTCTGCGCGACAGCCGCACCGCGTTTTCTGAGTATCTCAACTGCTTTTTCAAAATCTCCCTGGGCTTCATTCAAAGCCGTCTTACACTCCATGACTCCTGCACCAGTCATGTCCCTGAGCTTTTTAACCATTTCAGCACTTATCTGCATAGGAAAACCTCCTTTTGGATTTGACAGATTAGCCGAGCCATATTATATCACAGCATCCAACTTCAACTTTCTTAAAGCTTCAGCGACGTTTGGTGGAACCCACAAGCTCACATCCCCACCCATTGCTGCAACTTCCCTAACCAAACTGGACGACAGAAAAGAAAACTTCTCATCCGTCATGAGAAAAACTGTTTCAAGTTCACCACACAAATGCTTGTTTGCTATTGCCATCTCGAGTTCATACTGAAAATCTGTAACGGCCCTCAATCCCCTGATCAAAACTTTGATTTCTTGTTTCTTCAGATAATCTACCAAAAGTCCTTCGTGGTAATCCACATGGACATTTCTTTTACCACCAACCAGTTGGGATATCATCTTCATTCTCTCTTGAGCCGTAAAAATGGGTTTCTTACGTGGATTAACCATTACGACAACCCATAACTCATCAAAGATTTTGAGCGCTCGTTCGATTATGTCCAAATGTCCGTAGGTTATGGGATCAAAGGACCCTGGGTATACCGCTTTCACACTAATCACCACCGCAATGAACTTGGAAAATCTTCCCATCATCGACCCTGAAAGCCGTTAATTTTCCACCATAGACACAACCTGTATCTATTCCTATTTTGTCCTTTGAAATAAACACATCACGAAAAGGTGTGTGTCCAAAGACCACTTTAAAGCCCTCCAGCGGATTTTCACTGTAGATGAATTCCTCCCTGATCCATAAAAGATCAAAGTTGTCCTGCTTTTCCAACGAAAGATATGGCCTGACACCTGCGTGAACAAAGAAATACTTACCCTCAATATGATAGTAAGTAGTGTTTTTGAAGAATTCAAGATGATCAACAGGAATCTTGCTCATATGGGTATAACTCCTTATAGTTTCACGCGCCCCATTCATCATCCAAAGCTCAAAATCTTTGCCATCGAGTATGTAATTCAGCATCATCCATTCATGATTGCCTCTGAGAAAGACACAATCATAAATCTGACCAAGGGTTATCAATTTTTCAACGACTGCTTTGCTGTCAGGCCCTCGGTCTATGTAATCACCTAGAAATATCAGCTTATCATTTTTAGAAAGCGGTAACTTATCGATTAGACTATTCAAAGAATCTATACACCCATGAATGTCACCTATGGCATAGGTCAATTTAGCTCCCTCCGTCTGTATGAAAACAGACCAAAACCTATTAATATCATAATTGCACTGAACAACTGCGCTGTTCTCAAACTTCCCCAATAGAGGCTATCAAGTCTCAATCTCTCTATACAGATTCTTCCAAGAGAATAAAGACACAGATACAATGAAAAAATCTCACCGAAGTTCCTTCGGTATTTCTTCATAAAACCTGTCAGTATAAGAAAAACACAAAGATTCCAGATGCATTCGTACAAAAAGGTTGGATGAAAATACTCAAACTCTGAATATCCAAAAGGACGAAATTTGGCTGGCACATACATCTTCCATGGCAAATTTGTTGGTTCACCGAAGGCTTCATAATTGAAAAGATTCCCCCATCTACCTATTGCCTGCCCCAATGGAAGGTATGCTGCGCCAAGATCCAGAACTTGGAATGTACTGAAACTGACATTTTTCTTCAGCCTTGCGTACAAAACAAAGGTACCGATGGCAAATATAATGGCTCCTTGTATTGCTAACCCACCGTGCCACAACATCAAAATCTCAAGAGGATTCTTCTGATAATACCTCCAGTTAAAAATGACGTAGAAAAGTCGTGCCCCTAATATTCCAAAAATCACAGCATAAAAAATGAGCTCATCGAGCTGTTCTAAAAAGATATTCTCTTTTTTTGCCCTTCTTCTAGCTAGGTAATAGGAGATGCTTATTCCCAGAAGAATAAAGACAGAATAATAGCGAAGTTCAAATCTTCCAAATTTGAATATGTTGCTCGATAGAATCAACTTTCCTTGGAACACTTGTGCAAGAAATAGCCAACACAGAAGAAAAGCCAAAAGAAAAATCAGTATTTTCACCATGGACTATTTCTCCAAGATACGCTCTCTTATTTCGTTTATTTGCTTTTTGATCTTGTTCGCTGTCCTATAATCTTCCTTCTTAAGAGCCTTTTCCAAACGATACTGCAGAATATATATCCTACGCTTTGCAGCTTCCTGCAAATCTTCTTGAGATATCTCACTCTTGCCAAAAAGGATCTTAAGAACAGCCACCGGAGCAACAGAAAAAACTAGATCGTTAGACGAGAAACCATCTAGGGATATCTCACCCAAATCGGTGTCTTGAACAAGTTCAATGTGCCCGGCAAGATACTTTAAACCCTCTTTTGACAGGTTAGGTGCATCCATCAGCTGATTTATCAGACAACGATCGCAATAGATTACTTCTTTGACCACTCCATCGGATATAAACTTATACAGTTTCGCATCTGAACCTCCGCAAGAGTCGCATCTCACAAAATCACCTCATAGGAATTGAAAACAGACATTGCTTTGTTAACACCTTCATTGATGATCAACTCAACAGCACTAATTGCAACATCTAAAACGCGGTCTAATATGGTCGATTCCATTTGGTTGAAGTCTTGTAAGACAAAATCTACTAAGTCTATATCCTCGGGTTTAGGTCCGATGCCAATCCTTAACCTAACAAAGTTATTGGTGTTGATAGCATCGATTATTGATTGCAAACCCTTGTGACCACCTGAGCTTCCTTTTGGTCTTATCCGAATCTTTCCTAGCGCAAGATCAACATCGTCGTACACGATGATTATATCATTCACTGTACATCCAAAATCAACGAGAGCCTCCCTCACAGCCTTGCCACTCAGATTCATATAAGTTAATGGTTTTATCAAGGAAATCTGTTCGCAAGAACTGAAGGTATATGAGGAAGACCTATGCCACTGTGAACATTTTTTCAAAGTACTGTATCTATCAACAAACATAAAACCCACGTTATGCCTGTTTGAAGCATAACGTGGACCAGGATTACCCAAACCAAAAATTAGTTTCACTTTTCTTCTTCAGTTTCCTCTTCTCCTTTCTTGCCCTTCTTTATGACTTCTGGCTCAGCAGTGGTTTCTGCTGGTTTGAATTCCTCTTCTGCCGCAAGGCCACGAGGCACTACAATTGTGATCACAGCCTCTTGTGGATTAAGCAAAACCTTCATACCTTCTGGGACTTTAAGATCCCTCACGTGGATAGACTCTCCAAGTCCAAGTTTTGTCACATCTATTTCAATATATTCAATGACAACCGAAGGCAGAGTCTCAACGGGTAGTTCATTGTGTATGACTTCCATTATTCCACCTTTTTCGACTCCCTCAGCCTTTCCAACAACACGAACTGGAATACTTATCTTCATTGTGTGACCTTTGGCAGGTTTGTAAAAATCAATATGAACTATTTGGTCTGTAACCTTGTCAACCTGCACGTTCTTGATGAAAACCTCAACCGTTTCAACATGATCACCCATGTTCAATTCAAGTTTCAGAGGCAGAGCTTCGGAAATCTTGTGAAAGGCCTTTTCTACTTCGAATCTGTTTAGTGTAATGCTTATAGGCTTTGTCTCTGGTCCATAGATGACAGCAGGTATATTACCCTTACCTCTAAGTCTTCTGATGACTCTCTTTCCATGTTCGGTTCTCAAATTTGCTGTAAGTTGCATAACCTTTTGTCCCTCCTCATCTGAACAATATACTCACCGAAAGATTTTTCCTTATTCTTATAATTGCTTCTCCCAGCAAAGAAGCTATGCTGAACACACAGAATTTCTCAGGTAAATCTTTGTGATACACTGTATCAGTTATATAAACCTTATCAATATCACTTTTTTGAATCTTTTCTATTGCATTACCCGAAAGAACACCATGAGTTGCACATGCAAGTATACGCCTTGCACCAGATTTTTTCAAGATCTCTACACCCTGGACAAGTGTTCCACCCGTATCAATTATATCGTCAAACATGAGCGTTATCTTGTCCTTCACATCACCTATGACGTTTACAACTTCGGCTACGTTATCTGAAGGTCTACGTTTGTCCAGTATCGCCAAAGGTACGCCCAACTTCTCTGCAAATTTACTTGCTCTACGAACGGCACCAACATCAGGTGCAACGACAACTAAATCGCTCTTTTCGTCTCTATAGAGTTTTAATATCTCTTCACTGAAAACTGGAAAACTGTACAGATTATCCAATGGTATATCAAAGAATCCTTGAATCTGTTCGGCATGCAGATCAACTGTGAGAACTCTCGTTGCACCAGCGACAGTTATAAGATTTGCCAGCAACTTAGCAGTTATGGGATCCCTTCCCTTGGCTTTTCTGTCTTGGCGTGCGTAACCGTAATAGGGTATCACAACGGCTATACTGTTTGCCGATGCTCGCTTGAAAGCATCAATCATGATCAAAAGCTCCATGACGTTTTCGTTCACAGGGGGTGAAAAAGACTGCAAGATGAAAACATCGTGTCCTCTGACTGTCTCATTTATCTTGACATTGATCTCTCCATCGGAGAAACGAGAGACCTGGCAGTCTCCAAGCCTTAATCCCAGATAATCGGCGACACGTTTGGCAAGCTCAGGATTCGAATTACCTGAAAAAAACTTCAAGTCATTGCGCTGAAATGGCATCAGCTTTCCTCCTTCTGTTTTTTCCTCAGAACCCAACCCAGCTTGTTTTCTTGCTTCGCCCTTGCTATTGCCAGACTCCATTCTGGTACATCTTGAGTTATCGTTGAACCAGCTGCAACAAATGAGCCTTTCTTAACCCGTACGGGCGCAACTAACGCTGTGTTGCTTCCGATGAAGACTTCATCTTCTATCACTGTCTGATTCTTCCTTTTACCATCGAAATTACATGTTATCGTACCGGCCCCCACATTCACATTTTCACCGATTTGAGAATCCCCAAGATATGTCAAGTGCTGAGCTTTAGTATTTGCACCTATCTTCGAGTTTTTCACTTCTACAAAATTTCCGACCTTGACGTTTTGGTGTAATACGGTACCCTCTCTCAGTCTACTGAATGGACCTACTGAAACGTTACTCATGATATGAGCACCTACACACTCTGACCTTGTCACACTAACTTGGCTCTCTATTACACAGTTTACTATACGAGTCATAGGACCTATGACACAATCTTCACCGATGATAGTCTCACCCTCTATGAAACTCATCGGATATATGACAGTATCCCTACCGATCTTAACATTGGCGTCTATATATGTGGTCAGTGGGTCAACAATTGTTACACCTTCAAGCATGAATTTTTCAAGTATACGTTTTCTTTGTATTCTTTCAACCTCTGCCAACTGAATTCGATTGTTTATACCTGAGAAATCTTCGTAACTCTCAGCTTTATAGACATTGACCCTTTCGAGCAAACCTACTGCATCTGTAAGATAGTATTCCTTCTTTTGGTTCTCACAACTCACCTTCGGGAGTACCTCCAACAACTTCTTACCCCTAAAGACATAAACACCAGTGTTTACCTCCTTGGTCTTTTTTTCTTCTTCAGAAGCATCCAATTCTTCAACTATCTTTACGAATCTGCCACTGACGTCCTTGATGATTCTTCCGTATCCTGTGGGATCGATCATATCAACTGAAACAATCGTCACATCATAATCATCACTGTGATGTGCTTCTATGATTCGCTCGAGTGTCTCCTTCCTTACCAGTGGCATGTCTCCATAAAGAATGAGTACATCATCTTCTGGATCTATAGCGTCTTTTGCGCTCATAACCGCGTGTGCCGTACCAAGTTGCTCCTTTTGATAAGCTACATTCACATCGCTGGGAAGAACCTCTTTGACCATTTCAGCCTGGTGTCCAACAATAACACAAACTCTGCTTGCCACTCCAAGCACAGCTTCGAGAACCCATAGAATCATGGGTTTACCACACAAAGGGTGAATAACCTTTGGGTACTTTGATTTCATCCTGGTGCTCATTCCTGCTGCAAGTATGAGGCTTACCATGATCTCAGCCCCCTTAATACAGATGAGGAGGATTCACAAAGACCCTCCAACCTTTTTTTCCAAGCCTCATGAAGGCATCATCCAGTCTCAACATCGTTTTCTTGAGCTGGTTAGTTTTGATCAAAAAATGGAACCTGTACTTACCTTTCATCTTAAAAACGGGATGCTCAACAGGTCCAAGAATCTTCTCATCACTCAACGAACTTACACAGGAACTTATTATCTCCCATCCTATCGATGCATCTTCACTCTCAAGAACCGTTTGAACCAAATCGCTGAATGGTGGATAATCCAAATCCTTTCTCTTTTTTAACTCTTTGAGGTAAAATCCTTCTGTATCAAAGGTAAACAGATGTTGTATAACTTCACTCTCGATCTCTGAACTCTGAATAACGATTTCTCCGTTCTTGACCATTTCACTTCCCTGACACAGTTGTTGAAAAAGATGAACCCTGGAATTATAGTCTGGTTGGAATAACAAACCATCAAGGTCAAGAAAAGCCAACAGTCCGATCCTTGAAAGTCTAAAACCATGCAGTACTACACGTGTACCTATGAGGATATCTATCTGGCCTCTTTCAAACTCAACAAGTTGATGAAGTATCATCGAATAATTCATCTCATCGCTGTCAATTCTGACAATTCGTGCCGATGGAAAGTGATATCTGAAGATCTTTTCTATCCTCTCTGTTCCATAACCCCTCGGAAATAGCGCGCGAGCTCCACATCTTGGACATAGATCGTCAGCTGGCTCACTGTAGCCACACTGGTGACACTTATATATGTTAGCAGACTTATGAAAAGACATCGCCACATCACACCTTGGGCATATCTTTGTATACCCACAAATCGCACAGGTGATGAACGGAGCATAGCCCTTCCTTCTAACAGCGATGACAACTCCTCTGTCCTCCTCCAGGTTATCTTTAATCCTTTCAAGTAGCTTCTGTGAAACAAAACTGGTTTGCTTTCTCATATCAACGATAGAAATGTTCTTTGAATCATCTGGAATTGTGAAAATTCTTGATCTATCAACATTGAAATAGTCATCTATTCGTCCCGTTGCAGAGGAAAAAACGATGGGTATGCCCATAGAAAGAGCCTTTCTTCTCGCCATCCGGACAGCGTCGTAGACTGGCTCATCGAACTGATAATAGCTCTCATCTTCATCACTTTCTATAACCACAAGACCAAGATTTCTTATTGGTAAGAAGACACCTAACCGCGTACCGACGAATACCTTAGGTTCTCCTTTGAGCGCACTGAACCACGTCAATGCCTTTTGAGATTTCGAAATTCCCCCGTGGTAGATACAAACCCCCACACCAAGGTATCTTTGAATCATTCCTGTTAGATAGGGGACCTGTGACCAAAGAGGGACAAGATACAATACAGATTTGCCTTTTTCAATCGTACTCTTTAAAGCATTCAGGATAACTTTGAACCTTCTTTCAACGGACCCCTTGACAACCAGCCATTCTTCATTCCCCAAATCAGGAGCTAGAGATGAATCATTACCTTCCATACCAAGATTACCTAAAGTGGGGGTACTCGTGAAAGCTATCAAACCTTTTCTTTCCATCTTTCTGAGCAGCTCTATGCTTATTCCAGTTGCTTCTATAAGTTGATCAACCTTAGCCCCTTCTTTTGAAAAAAGGTAATTAATGACATCATATTCATAAGGCCACTTAGCTATATGCAATGCTTTGTCGAGTGGTAGATTCAAAGTTGCAAAAAGTTCTTTCACTCTTGGCCTTGGAGTTTTTATCGCGGTAACTTTGTGTAATCTCACATAGCCTTTTTTCAAATAGGTATCGAGAGTCTTTTCCCCGTAGGTGGAAAGAAAATCCTTCAGTTTCAGAGGTTGCAAACCTAACAGATCTGATATTGGTTCAACAAAAACTTCTGCATATTCATCAACAAAGGACGGTATCATCAAATCAAACAGTTGTCCCATGGGCGAATAGAATTGCTCAGATGACCATTTGATCATCTCAACATCATGAACAGAAAGAAAACTTGAACCATCTATTCTTTCTTTTATGACCTTAACATCGAATTCGGAATCTACCAAACCCACTACATACGCAATGGCATTTCTGTTATTAAAATCAACAAGTACGCGTTCACCCAATTCAAGACTATCCTCAAAGGAGTATAAGAAGGTCTTTCTGAGCGGGACTTTGGAAATGGCAACCTCGTACACCATGGAAAATCAACTGTCTTTACGCTTCCAGATGATGTTCCTGCCCGAGGTTATGGAATGAAGTGCTTCGGGTAATTGCAGGGGAAAGTTCTCGATGATTTCAACTATCAAATCTTGAGGGATAGAGGTCTCCACCCAAATCTCACTTATGTCCACATCGTAGTGTTCACGTTGAACAATGCCAGTGAGAACTTTCTCAATGGCTTTTGCATATCTTTCATACACCACAATTATTCCTCCAAATGAACTATGTAAACGGCATCTTCGCCGTCTATCTCTTTGAGAGCAACATTAATTCTTTCACGATTCTTAGAGGTGGGAAGATTTTTGCCCACAAAATCGGGCCTTATTGGTAATTCTCTATGACCTCTGTCTACAAGTACAGCCAACTGAACACAACGGGGCCTTCCTCGATCTGAAAGGGCATCAAGTGCAGCTCGAACCGTGCGACCTGTGAAAAGCACATCATCAACTAACACGACCGTCTTATCGTCTATAGAAAAATCGAGTTTTGTTCTATCTTTGCTCGTACGCTTCTCGTCATCTCTGTATGGACCAACATCAAGTTCACCAACCGGTAACTTCCTACCCTCTATTAGCCCCACAAAATCGGCAAGTCTTCTTGCCAAGAATGTACCACGTGTCATGATACCAATAAAGACAACTTGGTCGATACCGTGATTTTTTTCAACAATCTCATGAGCCATTCTCATCAGTGATCTCTTAATATCATCAGCATTCAATACTTTGACTCTGCTCACCATTTTACACCGACACGAAAATCTATATGCCAGTCATAGCTTAGCTCGTTGAATAGATCAGAGCCGATCTGTTTTGAAAAAGGATAATAAACTGATACACCGATACTGAAATCTCCTATCTGAACGCTACCACCAAAATCAATTGACAGACTGCTCTTGGAACCTTCAGGTTTATAGAAAAATGGTATTGTGAAATATAAATTCACAGGCAAAAGAACTAACTGGGCTCCGGGAGAAAAGTTCCAAAATTGGTTTGAAACATACATAGCATCAAAAGAAAACTTCATTTGATTGAACTCTAATGAGATTCCAGCTCCAATATCTGCCCTGTTCATCAAATCGGGGTCTGAGGACCACACTCTGAATTTCTTCACTGCTAAACTGTAATAGCCATAACCACCCTCTACAAACCTTCCCCTCACACCAACATCTATGAAGACAGAGTATTTCTCTAAAGAACTTTCTTTAATTCTTTCCAATCCTATATTCAACCCAAGATCAACATTCCCCGATCTACCCGCTATTCCGTACAAGAAACCAAGCCTTTCTTTACCAAAATCACTGAAGTCACTCGAAAGGCTCAAAACACCTGCTAAAGAGTCTTTTGATGGTTGAATCAATGAAACAGAGAAACTGCGGACGTTGTTTATTCCAAATCTAAGGGTGTTGGATATGAGAAGTTGGCGTATTTCATTTTCCACTATACCTGCAGGATTGACTCGAAAAGCCCATGGACCAGTTGGACCAACATAACGCCCGTCTCCTGCGAAATCAATGATGTCACCCAGACAAAGTACTGTCAGCAGAATCATAACAAAACTTATCACTTTCACTTTTGGCATATGAGTCAACCACCTCCTTCTTCAGATCAAGGAAAGTTCCATCAAAAATTGACTGCCTCAACCGCTCCATAAATCTCATCATGAAACGTAAATTATGATTTGTAAGCAAAATCCCGCCCAGGACCTCTCCACGATCTAGCAAGTGATGCACGTATGACCTTGAATAATTTCTGCAAGCTACGCAGTCACATTCTCCTTCTATTGGATCTAAATCGTTCTTAAATTTCGCAGACTTGATGTTCAACCTACCTTTGAAGGTCAATGCCGTACCATGTCTCGCAAGTCTCGTTGGGAAGACACTATCAAACATATCAACACCGATCTCAACCAAATGAACTATTAGCTCTGGGGACCCACCACCCATAAAATACCTTGGCTTTTCTGAAGGTAGAGACTCGACCGTGACATTTGTTAAATACAAAGTCTTTTCAAACTCTTCTCCCAGACTCAACCCACCTACTGCAAAACCATCGAAGGGGAGCTCAGAAAGTCCCTGCGCACTCAGTCGTCGAAGATCTTCGTACATCCCCCCTTGCGCTATTGCAAATAACATCTGTCCTTCCTTCACACCATATTTCAAACATCTATCTGCCCATTGCTGAGTACGTTTCAAAGACCTAAGGGCTTCTTCATAACTCTCCTTGGGTCCAGGACAGTGGTCAAGAACCATGACAATATCTGAACCTAAGACCTTCTGTATCTCCATCGAAAGTTCTGGTGTCAAGAACATTTTAGAACCGTCAACTGGTGATCTTATCAGCACTCCATCGTCGTTTATCTGTCGCAACTCTCTAAGACTAAAGACCTGAAATCCCCCACTATCAGTAAGTATACCACCCTTCCAGCCCATAAAGTTATGCAAGCCACCATGAAGTTTTATAACGTCCAGTCCAGGTTTAACAGCCAAATGATAGGAATTTCCCAAAAGAATGCCCACTCCTATTTGCTTCAACTGGTCAGCACGCATTAATTTAACGTTTCCATTAGTTCCAACGGGCATAAAAATAGGAGTGTCGAAGACACCATGTGCTGTATGAATTGCACCAACCCGTGCCATTCCATTACGAAATTTTATCTCAAATCCTAATACTTGCTCTCTGTGCTGTGATTTCTCTAACACTCTTGAGCGCTCCTTCCACTTCACCCGTAAAGGTTTTCATTTCATGCAAAAGATTTTCTTTAAATCCATCATCCTTAATGGATTTTAAATTTATCAAAACATTGGCTTTGGCAGAATAAAAGGCACTTGCTGCAAGCTCTGCTGCGCTGAGAGCATCAGAAATAGCATTTATATTACCCCACTCCGCAACGATCACCGACACCTTCAAAATCTCTTTTACATGCCGACAGGTCTCGTAAGGTATGCGCGCCGCTTGTTTCAATGCCTCTTGTATTGCTAAGCTTCTCTTCTCCTTTTCCTCGGCCGTCTCCTTTGGCAATTTATAGGCACTCATGACCTGGTCAAAAGCTTTTACATCAAGATCTATATAATCGAGCAGCAAAACACGTTTTTCTTGCATCAAACTAATAACTCTTTCCATCTCGGCATGCCAATCTGAATAATCTGGTCTTGAGAGTGTCAAATTCGCAACCATCTCCACCAAAGAAGCTGCTAAAGCACCAACCACTGCACTAACTGCGCCGCCGCCCGGTGTTGGACTCTTGTCTGAAACCTTTTCAACAAACTCTCTTATTGAGATTTTCGCAAAATTCATCCATACACCCCCTCTGAAAGTATCTTAACTGACGAACTCGTACCTATTCTACTGGCACCGGCCTTTATCAATTCAACGGCTTGGGAAAAAGTTCTAACACCACCAGATGCCTTAACTAAAAGCTTGTCAGAGCACCACTTCATAAGATGAACATCTTGAGGTGTTGCTCCAGCTGTTCCAAAACCCGTGGAAGTCTTTACAAATTTTGCTTTCGCTAATTCGCTCAGTACGCAAGCAGCTATTTTCTCCTCCTCACTCAGGTAACATGTCTCAATTATAACCTTCACCGGTCTATCACCAGAAGCTTCCACTACCGAGCTGATGTCTTCATAAACGTACATCCATTCCTTTGATTTCAGCATTCCTATATGGATTACCATATCTATCTCGTCTGCACCGAGTTCGATCAGATGCGCTGCTTCTCTTGCTTTGATGAACTGTGTAGTGGCACCGAGTGGAAATCCGACCACACTCACTACCTTTACCTTAGAACCATCCAGTCTTTTAACTGCATGTTCAACAAAAGAGGGATTTACACAGACACCGTAGAAACCGTATCTAAGAGCCTCATCACACAGTAATGATATTTCCTCCAAAGTAGCAATAGGTTTGAGTAAGGTATGCTCGATAGATTGTCTCAGTTCATCTATAGTTACTACTCTGTCTTTAATTTGGAATGAGTACTCCTTTTTGTATTTCACTATCTTCTCTTCAATGGCATACTCTATACTGCTCATGAAAAACACCTCACAAACCCAGTTCATTACTTATCGTTTTCATGGCGTCTAAGGACAAAGTCAAAAATTCTTCAAGAGATAGACCAAGTTGCTCGCAACTCTTCATTTGTTCTCTACTTGCCCCCTTGGCAAAGAGTTTTTCCTTGAATCTGCGAACTAAAAAATCTGTGTCGATCACCGAAAGGGATTTTTCGGGTGTTATCAACGCTGCAGCCACAATAAACCCTGTCACGGGATCGGCGGCATAGATGGCTTTCTCCATCTTTGTGACAATTTCTTTTTTCTCGCAATGAGCCAATATGGCATCTGAAACAGATTTTGGAAGGTCGTAATCTTTGAGTAATTCAACAGTCTTGAATCCATGACTTTCAGGATCATCCTTGGTATAGTCATAATCCAGATCATGCAGTAAACCTGTGAGTCCCCAAAGCTCCTCATCTTCACCCAACTTTCGAGCTAGAGCCTTCATGACAACCTCAACGGCAAGACAATGTTTGACAAGGTTCTTTGATTTGATATTTTTCTTTACAAGTTCTAAGGCCTCTTTTCTGCTCAACATACTACACCCTCCTATAGAGATTTCTACAATGACGTTCGCCATAATACAATCTGAGAAATTCCATATCTTTGAAGACAATTTGAACATCACCAAAGCGGGCTATTAACTCAATAAGCTTCCTTCCACCTTCTTCAGGATCATCGACAGACACCAGATTTTTGTTTAGCGTCCATCGACCAAAAATGCCTCTCAGGCAAACAGGTAAGTTGGTCCTACTTACAGGAACTAATACAATGGATTCCGATGAATTAATCAATCTGTTTAGATATTCTCTTATACCATCAAAATTTTTCTTGGCAACCGCTTCACTCAAAGGTAATAACAACGCTTGTGGGTCAAAACTAGACAGAGCCTCAATCAAATCTTTGTCGAAAGATCCCTTATTTGCATAATCAATGGCTTGGTTGAGAATATTTATTCTTGGACAAAATGTATATTCATCACTCTTTAACATCTTTGCCTTACAGGCAGCATATTTGGCACAGGAATAAGACCTTCTATCCAAAAGATCTGCCATCTTAATGGCTCTTTCTACATCCTCTGTCAATGAAGAAATCAACAATATCAAAAGTTTATAGCCGCCTTGTGATACACAGTTTGCAAAGATAGTATTACTCACCTGCCCGGTGTCGTAAGCTTCGAGTACAAGTCCAATATAAGGGTCTTTCGATATATTAAAGACCGATCTGAAAAGCCTTGCAGCGTCACGAAATCTACCGGCAAAGAGCAAAACTTCAGCAATCGACAGTAATGCAACAAGCGAGGTTGGATATTCTTTCAACAAATTCTTCACAGGTTCCACAGGTGGTTTACGAGTTGCATACAACTCTCTTGTCAAATTCAGTGCATCAAAGTAAACACTCTTTTCTTCTGGACAGCTCCATTGTGAAAAATCACCTTCTATAAATGATTTCAACCGTTCCAAAAAAACCCTTTGTACTCTATCCTCGATCTGACCAATTTTCTTTTGGATGGAGCGCACTATAAGAGAATCATTCTCGCCATAAGTAAAATAATTCACATCATAGATGGAGTGTATATCTTGAACAGGTATATTCAACTCTTCCTCTAAGACTATCTTAGATCTTGATGGAGTGAGGTCTTTCTTGGGTTGTTCCTTGGGTCTCACCCCTTTTTTTTCAAGATCTTTTTCTAATTCCATTTTTAGTCTCAGTAGGTTCAAAATCCTTTCGTCCTTCTCTTCTTCCATTCACACTGTCCTCCAATAAACCGTGTGCTCTGAAACTATAGTAACTTTCCCTACCCACTATCAGATGGTCTATCAATCTGATACCAAGTATATTGGCTGCATCGAGTATCAATTGGGTTGCTCTTTTATCTTCTTCGCTCGGTGTTGGATCTCCAGACGGATGATTATGAACAAGAATCAATGCAACTGCGTTCGATCTGACAGCGATCCTGAAAATATCAGTGGGATGAAATAAAGTCTGATTATTGGTTCCTTGCGTAATATCTCTGTGAAAAACAACAAAGAGTTTACTATCAACAATGATAACACGCAATACCTCTTTTTCAAAGAACCTCATATCGTGACAGTACTCAAAGACAGATTCCGGCTTCTCTAAAGTAATACGTGCACTGGATAACTCTTGATACAATCTTTTTCCCAGTTCAAGGGCAGCCTTCAAAGAAGTTGCCTTTGCAAGTCCAACTCCGCTCACAGAAGCAATTTCTTCCAATTCAGCATTGGACAACGTTTTGAGTGATTTATCAAATTTATCATACAGTTCATCGGCAAGTTGGAATACATCCTTTCCTTTAGTACCTGTCCTTAAAAGTATGGCTATCAGTTCCTGTTCAGATAACCCCTCAGAACCAACCTTCATCATTCGTTCTCTTGGTTTCAGAACTCCACCACCCTTTTTTATAGAAATATTCCCATAGGTCGGCTATGGGTAAACCTATCACCACATATGGATCTCCAACAATCCGTTCGATGAATACCCCAGCAAAGTCTTGCAAACCATAAGATCCGGCTTTGCCTGAAGAATAGTTTTGCGCATAGTATTCTACAACTTCCTTTGGCACATCTCTAAATTTTACCTGCGTGGTCTGTGTCTTGAGCCAGATCTCACCCAAACTCACAACTGCAACGGATGTATGAACAAGATGCCATTTTCCAAGCAATTTGCAAAGCTGTTCCTTGGCATCACAAAGGTTTTTCGGCTTTCCAAGGATAGTTCCATCAACCTCGACAACTGTATCAGCACCGATTACTACCGCATCAGGGGCTCTTTCGAAAACATTCAACGCTTTCAAGAGTGCCAATTTTTCTACTGTTTGTATCGCATCATCGTCGCTTTCCTCTTGGACTTGAGGAGGCATTATTTCGAACTCTTCGAACAGTATCTTCAGAATTTTCCGTCTGCGTGGAGACGAAGACGCCAAGATCAACCTTTTGAACACGGTCTATCACCTTTCCGGCTATATATGCATTAGCAAAGGCACCAGGTAAACCGAGTACCAGCATATAGGGTAAAATCCAAAAAATTGCCTTGCTACCCACAAAAAGCGCTCCTACAAAGGCTTGTACAGCATTGTTGGTGACGCTGCCAAAGATACTCACACCCAATAAACCAAAGATTTTAGTTTTCAGCACTATGGCTTCAATGACAGCCGCTGAAGTCGACCCAAGGACACTCATGAAAAAGACCACATCCAAAAAATGACCTGTAACCAACGATCCGACAAAACTTTTTCCAACGGCAACGATCAAACCCTGTTTCGCACCAAAGAGAACTATCGATAGGAGCACCACAAAATTTGAAAATCCCCACTTCCCATTTGGAAAAGGAAATGGTATGAAACTTTCTAAGACATATACCGCTATGCCCAAGGAGATGAAAAGAGAATTCAAGGCGATCCTTCTACTTCTCACCAAGTCATCACATCCACGTCGCTCTTGCCTACAAATTTCACTACAACTTTATTAGGAATGCATACTACGACACCATTTGGCCCAACCTTACCCGTCCTCTCACAAATCTTAAGGGGACAATCACTGTCTCTCACATAGACCCTCCTGTTTTCAAAAACAACATCCATAATGTGCCTTCCTTCACTCTTAAGTTCATATCTCCCTTCTTCTTTCAACACAACAATCAATTTACCGTCCTTGTAAATCTCAACATAACCTGATAAATCATCCTGACGGTTCAAAAGCCAGAATAGTAAAAATACCACGACTATGATAGCAACAACAACAAAATCGGATAACTTGAAAACTTTATTTTGTTCTTTCATAGGTTAAAAAGGATGGCGATTTGTGGCTTGTACCATCTTCACTGATCAAAAGTACACTCCCGCCAAACCTTGAGTATTCTAAAACAACATATTCCCATTCTTGAGCCATTACAAAACCAGCTGTAGATAAAACATCTGCTGTTGTTGCATCCTTTGCGATAACAGTCACTGACTGCGCTCCCGTTGCAGGATAACCAGTCCTGGGATCGAAAATATGATGATACCGTAAACCATCAACGATGAAATACCTCTCATAATCTCCAGAGGTTGCTACAGCTCCATCGGTTAGATAAATATAGGTCACTGCTTGATCTGATTTGCGAGGATCTCTCACCCCAATAACCCATGGTCTAGAACCAAATTTTGGTCCTAAGATTCTGATATCTCCCCCCGCTTCCACAAATCCTGTGCACTTTGGATCTATCTCTTTGGCTATCTGATATGCTCTATCAAGTGCATAGCCTTTGGTGATGCCACCAAGATCCAACTTCACTCCATCGTTTAACTTGATCCTCCTTGTTCTAC
>CALKJI010000008.1 GCA_937995655.1 uncultured Pseudothermotoga sp.
TTTGTTTCCATTCCTCTTAGATTCGATTGAAACCCGTTGTTTTTTAATTTAATTCTATCTTTTGTATCGTATTTGTCAAGGCTGAATTTTTACGTTTTGCGCACGTCAGCAGAATTTTCAGAGCATCTGGTATTACTTTTGATCGCAGAGTCAGGTCCTTAATTGTAATTGCAAAACCCCTGGCATTTTTGTTTTATCAGAGGTTTTCATAGAATTATCAGTTAATGGTTTTTGATGTTAACATAGTTTCTTAATTGTGCTGTTTTTTCACGATTGTTGGAAATTGTCTCGAATAAAGCAATTACAGTTCTACGTTAGGTTCTACTATTTATTATTGAACAAAGTTTTTGTATATTAAAAATGGATTCAAAAATCATCTTTAATAGCGGAAATTTTTTTGAAGTATGTAGGTTTCACAAATGAATATTAAATTCATATGACATGAAAGTTACGTACACGACTAATGAGAAGATATAGGGTTTTCAAATAATCATTGTCAATTCATTCCTCTCAAACCCTATTGTTTCGTTATACCAGTATTTAAGAATATCTTTTGTTATAATCAAGAAACCGTTTTCGACCGTGAGCGCTCCCTCTAGATCCTTTTCTTTGTGCATAGGCACATCGATCATATATAGAGCCATCTGATGAAGCAACTTTTTTATTTTAGCGAGTTTTTGAAATTTTTCCATATTTTGATCCTTTATTGTTTTGTTCAAGTTTTCTCTAAGCTTAACAGCAAAGTCATCGTATTCAACAAAGATTGTTACTTCTTCAAAGCCTTTTTGTATTAAACGAAAGTTGGTGCCGATTTCTTCGAATTTTAAGCCTTCAATTGACTTAAGAATTTCAGATTTGTCGGTGTTAACACGGCTCTTAATTTTTTCAAAATATTCTGAAACCAGTTTTGGAAACTCTCTTTCCTCAAAACTTCGTTTTCTAAGAGATAATTCTCTTGTGGAATCTAACAATACTGAATCGTAAATATAAGATGAAAAGCTCCTTTTTCTGTTTCCTTCCTGTTGATCTAGCACTCTATAAATGTGAACCTCACCCATTTGATTTTTGCTCGTCCGGTTACATCTTCCCGCTACCTGGATTATACTATCTAATGGTGCTTCATCGCGCACAACTTTGTCGAAAGATATATCTACTCCTGCTTCGATTACCTGAGTGCTAACACAAATTGCCGATTCATCCTTGAGCTCTTTTAGCGCTTTTATTCTCTCCTTTCTATGTTTGGGTATGACATTGGATGACAGATAGTACAGATTCTTGAAGTTCAGTTTCTCGCAAAGGTAACGAAATACGTCTTTTGATTCCCTAATTGTATTCAATACGATCAGTAATCTTTGTTTTTCTTTGATAGACTCAAAAGCATAATTTTGTATGATCTCAAGAAATGTTTCCCAATCTATGTCACCGTGGAAAAAAACTCTAGTGCGGTTAACATATTTACTGTAATCCTTCTGGACAATGCTTCGTGTGTTCTTTAAAATCATGGGTTGTGTTGCGGTAGAGAGAATAACGGTTGCACCAAAATCTGTTAGTGTTGCCATGATTTGCGATATCGGTTCCCAGTACTCATGGGGTATACTTTGAACTTCATCAAGGATTATGACAGCACTGAGAAGTTTGTAAAAAAAGGGAACCCTTCTGTTTGTCAAAAGTGACTCAAAAAGAGATACAAATGTTGTTACAACAATTTGGGAGTGCCAATTTTCAATCAAGACACGTTGTATTGAGGGTTGTTCATAAACTTTGTACTGAGGATCTGACAAATGATGGTATGGCAAAATGGTTGTTGCATCGTGTTCTATTTTTGCTATTTGGAGGATTTTTTCTAAGATTTCGAAGGTTTGATCAATTATATTTATAAAAGGTAGTGCATATACGATCACTGATTTGCTATTTTGCCTTGCGAGAGCAATCTTTATATTTGCTAATGTTTTTCCGATACCTGTTGGTGCTGTTAATGACAAGATCCTTTCGTTGATTCTTTTTATTGATTTATTGACTTCATCGTGAAATTCTTTCCTCAAATTATAAAGAGGATTGTCTTTTGGGATCTTTTTAATATACTTTTCAACAAGATCCATAGATAATTTTTGACCAATCTCCACATAGAGATCTTTGAGGGCAGCATCTTCGTGATCGGAACTCACCAAAATCGAAAGGAGTGTATGTATTAGTACATAATCTTTCCAACTGAAGTAAGAGTTAATAAAATAGAATTTTGAAAATTTTTTCTCAAGGTCTTCACTCAGCTCTTCAACTGATGATATGCAAGTTTTGGTCTGCAGCTCAAACCATTTTAGGAAGGATTTCGGAATTGATTGGAATTGTGCTTCAAGTCGTTTTATGTTTTCTTTATTATCGCCTGGTTCGAAATTTACAAGATTTCCATGATGATTCTTTACAACAAAATAGCCAAAAGTGGATAGTTTAACATCAAAACCGTTGTTTTGAAGAACACGAAACGTGACTATAGAGGAAAGGGGGGCGTGAGTAATCGTTTTACTCTTATGTGGATCGTTGATATAATCCTGAAAATCTTTGCTTGCCTTAGCAAAATCATGGCATATGGCACAAAGTTTAACTAATTCTATAGCCTTTTCAGTGTCTAGTCCAAAGGGTTGCCAGTTAATAGTCTTGGCTTTTTCTATTGCTCTTTTCGCTGTTCCCGAAATATGATCAACTAAAAGCCTGTCGGGATGGGACTTCAACTCGTTGGTCATATTTGATCGAGAGAAAGAGAACCGACTATCGTCGGTTCTCTTTCGAAGTCCTCTTTAGTCCATCCAGCATATGTTGTCACCAAGACCATCTACCTTAAAGAGTGGCTTTGGATATTCAAGTACTTTTATAGGTTTTGCGTTCTTTTCAATCCAGTATGAAGCTATCCTGGTTGGGCGCCTTTCGTCGTCCATGTTTAAAACCATCTGTTCCCTGATGAGTATCTGTCCTTGCTGTGGTTGTATCTTTGTTGAATCTGTAATTGGCATAACTGAGTGCAATTCAGCGGGTAATCCTATAGATAACGCTTCAAAACAACCTATGTAGCGCCAATCAACGATGAATTGTGCTTGACCAAGATAAGGAGTAAAAATGCTGATTTTGTTTTCCAAGTGATATTTGAGTTGATCGAATCTTTCGAAGTCTGATATGTAGATTCTATACATGGGATCTTTCACAAGTTCCAATAAAATTTGAGTCCTGGAGTGCCTGCCAGATTTGGTTTCAACGTAATTTACACCTAAATTGATCTTCTTTATAGGTCTCATTGCTCTGACGGCAATGTGTGCATCGTCAAAGACCCTCAGGTGTTTACTGCTACTGGTCGTATCATTCTGTATTCCCAGAATAGCTCCCAACAAACCACAGATTGCAGTCCTTGGTGGAAAAGGGTATGATGTCGAACTGGTAGTTGTATAGCTCCTTCGGAACAAGGCATACCTACCAAAGACATCAAAGGCCAGAACTCTCATAGCAGATTCACCTGAAAATTCATACTTTTCAGTTTTTCATTGAGATCAAATTCAGAACCATTTCTTTCAACAAGTTTTAATCTTTTATCCTGCTTGAGTTCGATCTTTTCAATTTTTGCTTGGTTCTCTTGCAGTTTTTCCAATAATGGACCAATTTCTAATTTGACTTCCGAGATGTCTCTGATACCTTTTTCTTCGATCTCTGTTTGAAGTTTTATGTACGAATCGAGCTCTCCTATGTGGTAGTTTTCTCCCTCTTTGTAACACACCCTAAGGAGCAATCTGGGGTTGTGTTCCATCTTCGACCTTGTGATAAGATTTTTCGTGCCATCCCACATGGCCTTGAGCAATTTTTGCAGATCTTCCTCGGTTGCACTTGTTATTTTTGCAGCATTTTGGTTCGCAATACCATAGAAGGCTATCAGTGCATAGGGTATCAAATATTCCTCTCTAAAACTTCTCTGTTGAGCTGCTTGTTGGCTTGTGAAAGCCGCTGTACCTTGCTGAAAGACAACCTTGACTGCATGGAGTGAGAGGCCAGGTCTGAACTGTACCGGTCCTGTGTATGATGTGTCTCCTTTTGTTCTTGCTTTCTTCTCTCTAGGTGGTTCACCTTGTACCGGTCCTGTGTAAGACGTGTCACCTTTATTTGAAATTGGAATCACAGCACCAAAGAGACGAACGTCGAGGCACTTTAGAGCATCTTCTTTGTTCTGAATCTCGAGTGCTTTACGTCTTTCGTCAGGAGTCACCGCTTCTCCAGAAACCCAAATAGTTTCTCCCCACGATTGCCATTCGTCTCTTATAGTTCTTTTCAACCTGACGTCTGTAACGATGCATCTTTCAGTCTCTTCGTCGATCCTTGGTTTGTTTTCATCTAAAGGATCGCCGTTTGGATTTGCCCATTTCACATCATACAGAAACAAGATTTCAGATCTGTTCTTCATTTTCCTCTACCTCCTTATCCTGGGAAGTTTCTTTGTTTCGATAAGCCAAACCGAGCGTGAAAACAAAGTTCAGTTCATCGATACTAACCTTGGGATTGCCAGATTCAAGATAGTACTTAGAAGCGGCTTTCATGATAAGGTCGGCCCTTGGGTTGTACCCGTCGTACTGTTCGAGCTTATTACGGATCTCTGAGAGCAAACCTTGCAGGTCTTTCATGTTCATCTTAAGCCCTTTGAACTTCTTGAAAAATGGCCTTGCTTTTCTTTTTTGGTACTGTAGATATAGTACCTTTTCTGCGAGAACTCCCGTGAGAAAAACGGCTTTTTTCCATGGTGAGTTAAAAAACTCGGGGTACCGTTCAAAGAAACTGCTGAATTCGTCGCCATTCATACTAACTTCCTCCTTTTTGAGATGGAAAACTCCGATTTGGTTCAAATACAAGATACTAGCGAAACTTAGATATACCAATCTTCTGTAATCTTCGTTGAAAGTTTCATTTTGAACGGTTTTACGTATTTTTCTCATGCAGTACCACAAAAATCTTTGTAAACTGTATGATTGCTCATGGAAAATCGATCTTACCAAAGCCATATAGTCTTTCCGCTCCTGCGATTTGGCTGATGGTTTTTCGTAAAGATTCCACAGTGAACCAAGGTTGGGCTCTGGGAGATTTTCTATATTTAGTTTTTCTAAAACTTTTTTGGAAGCTTCAACAATCTCTCTGAGTCTTGTTGGTGAAACTTCTGCCAAATGTAGTTCAATCCTCTGCTGGCTCTGGTTTAAACTCATGAACAAAAAATCATATTGGACTATCTGATCTTCATCAGAGAGGGCTTGTTCGATGATCTTTTCCTTGTTCGCAAAATCCTTTAATTCGTTCGCCGTTTGTTTGATTTTTTCTAATACTTTTCTCAAGATATCGTCATTTTTCATTAGCAATGATGGTATTACCCAGAGTTTGTTACCAAGGAAATTAAAGGAGAGATCTTCTGTTACTATTTTTTGACCATTTTGAAGATCAACCTTACATGCTTCACAGATTGGTAAAACCTTAACCGCATCAGCCTTCTTTAAACTGGGTGTAAAGCCCGGTTTGTCGAAGGTTGCAAACTTGAACACCTCATTCACAGTAGCTGATACATTTTTTAGTTCACCGCAAAAACTGCATGTGCCAATTTCTTGGCTCTCTAAAGCCTTTTCTAATGACCTTTCAACGAAGACCTCCTTGAGTGGTTCATACTCGGCAGGTTTGAGTTCTTTATTATTTTGAACCATCAAAATTGTTAGATAAGCGCTTTTAGCATCCAGTTCATTCAAGACTTTTTCAACATCTTCAATGATCTTTTCTGAATTCTCTTGTAAGATTTTTTCAATACCCTTTAATTTCTCATGGTTAAAAAACTTTTTCAATTTGTTTTCAAAGGCTTTTTCAATGTCTTGCCTCAGTTCTTCTGGTTTATTCCGGTTTTTCAAGCTCAGGTTCACCGTTGGTGATTTACCCGACACGTTTCCTTTTTGATCGCAGTACAGAAGTAGCTTCGAGTTATGAGGTGTTTCGATGACGTGTACTCCAATGTAACTCAGTGAATCCAAGTCGATCAATATGGCAACACCTTGCTCGGTATTTACCTTCTGAGCGAAGTTGAGATAGTATTCTGGTGGTTTCATTAAATGCCCAATTTCAATGATCTTTATTAGCACGAGCAATCCCCCTTTCATGAATTTATTGTAATATCTGCTCAGATGATTTGTATAGATGACTTGATTACCCTTTTTTTTAGTAAATAATTCCTACGCTGTTTTTATCCTGACCAAGTATTTCAAGGTCGAACAAGGATCTATCTTTGATTATGTAAAACCTGACTGAATCTTTTGATTTTTCAATCGTTCTCTGAAGCTCATATCTTAGCTTTTCTAATTTTGCTACTGTGATTTCCCCTTCCAGCACGGAATTTTGTACCCAATAGAGGTACCTTCTACATATCTTGAGTACCTTTGTAACTCTTTCTTCCTCTACGTCGTAGGTTAGTACCAGGTACATGCTTATTCACCCAATGAAGGGTTCGTATTCTTCGTCTTCAAGGATGTGTTTTTCTAACTTGTAAGCTTCCATACGTATCAGAGATCGATATGAAACCTGTCTCTTTAGTTGTTTGTGCTGAATCGTATCTTTAAGCCGATCTTCAAAGGATTGGACAAAGACCTTTTTTGCATTCTCTTTCATTGATATTCCACCTGTAATTTGGTGAAAATCCGATAGTTTAATCTGTCTTCTGTTGATGAGTGTGAATATGAGTCTGTCGACTATGATGGGTTTGAAAATTTCTGCTATATCAAGATTTAGTGTGAACCTTCTACTATTTGTGGTGTGTAAATAACCTATTCTGGGATCAAGATGGGTTTTATATATCTCTGAAAGGACTGTCGTGTACAACAGGCTGTTGCCAAAGCTTATCAATGCATTCAGTTCATTTTCTGGTGGTCTTTTGGTTCTGGAGTCAAAAATGAAATCGTCAGTCTTAATTATTTCGTCAAAGCAACTATAGTAGACTTCTCGAGCGTTACCTTCGAGTGCCATCAACTGATCTACGTCGGAGCACATTATTAATTTATCGATATGGTTTCTGATAACGTCTATCTTTGGTGAAAACCTATCATTTTCATTGTATTTTTTTAACGTGTTTATCATGTTCATGAGAGAACCTTCTACAAAGGCTCTGGCAAGGAAAAGTCTTTTCTTTTCTTCCAAGTAATTTTCCGCTTGTTTTAGTATCACCAATCCTGAGTTGAGAAACTCTCTTGGATAGTAGCTTCCAACGTAATAACCAAAGTGATTAAAGAAATGCAATATTATATTCTTTTCTGTTAGAAACTCCAGAAGTCTTTTATTCAGATCGACCTCTGAAAAGATTTTTATCTCCGATACATTTTCTACTGGAATGTGCCTTTTTCCCTCATTTGTTTCCAGAACAATAGTGTTATCTTTGCGACTCAATATGCCATCAGAAAAGATGTATATTGGTTCCGACACGATTAACACCTCACGACCAACAGAACTCTTCGTAACCACATTTAGAACAAAATCCTGTTCGCTTTCTCTGGGGTGGTTTGGGCAAAACTATGATCTTTTCAACGTTCTTGATAGCTTCCCTTAGTTCATTTGCAGACTGTTCATCAAGGATGACATTTATCTGCTTTTTCTCTTTTGGAATGAGTATCCTTCCTACGGCGTCGACGTTTCTTTTTTTGATTTCACTGAGATAATAAAGTAACTGCAACCTTGCTCCCTTGAGAAATTTTGATGATTTCTTTATCTCTCCAACGACAACGACTTGTCCTTGTTCGTAAATCATATCGATTTTTATGCCTGGTAAAGAAATCTCTCTAATTTGATGGTTTTTGTAACTTTCCGTATGAATGAGTCGGCCAATTTCTATAAATGGATTGTTCTGGTTTGGTTCTATGTTGTGAGCTATTAACCAGGCTTCTCTGTCACATACTGTGTAACTAAGCAAAACACTTCCTGTGACCATCAAAATCACGTCCTAATCAGCTTTGAAAAGTTCTTTTGAACCTTTTTGTGAAAACTCATCCCTTAAGGTCTTAACCATCCCAAAGCCAAGGCTGTTTCTTTCACCAAAACCTACTTCATAACCAATCTTCAGTAATCTGATATCTCCCCTTGCCTTGAATGGGAAGATAGAGCCCTTTATCTTTATTCCATTAATATCAACAAGCTTCGTAATTTTCGATCGTCTCTTTATGTATTCCCAATCTGGTTCTATTGAAATGGAGCCATCAATCTTCTCTCCGTAAAAGGCTTCGTATTTCTTTATTAGGTTCTTGTTCAAAACTTTTTCAAACTGTTCATCCCCTGGAAACAGATATTTGTGATAGAGTTTCGCGTTTCTATCGACAGGAATGCTGACTACCAATGGCGACAACATGAAAAACTCCATTTCTTCCTTAAATTCGATCTCCGGGAGAAGACTTACCTGTTCGATGGGAAAGATGGTCCCCTGTATTTCTATCTGTGGGATCTCTATAAGAGAAGAGAAAAAATACATGAGAAAATCTTCACTTACCGAGGACACATACCATCTACCACCAGCAGGCCATATGAGGATCGAACTGTCTCGTACAGCGGATTTGTTGAAGAACAACTGTGAAAAGGTAAACATCTTGAACCCCTTGAAGCCTTGTTCGTGCAAAAAACTTTCAAAATCGCTGTCTTTGTGCTTGAGTCTCTTGTATACAAAACTGCACAGTTGATAATGATAATTGATAGGTATAGAACAGGTCGCCGTTTTGAAAATGACTTCTAACCTTATAATATTTACCCCCATGCCAAAATTGTTGTAAAAGGAATACCATAGAAAAAGCTATGTGAGATATCTTTATAATACAAAGACTATATCTGCATTTATTATATCATGTTTCTTCTTGTTTAACAAATGCACAATTTCTACTCCTTTTCATTTTTGTTCAAGCTGAGAAAAGTGGCAGTTGAGCGCACGAGGCTATTTTCCCTTTTCACCTTCGTCCAACATTCATGCAGTCTAATCACATTGTCTAACTTTTTCGTTCTTGTTGTTATTTTGCAAGGTCTTTGGCTCGTAGTTTTCAACAGGTGTCACCTTTGCATTACATTCTTCACAGTTTAACATCTCACCTTCAAGCTTTGCCGCCGAATAATAAACTTTGCCACAGTTTGGACATCTGTAATACACCGATACACCCCCACGGGTAAAAACAAGCTTCTCCATCTATAAAACTTAAATAAATCATATTACTTATATATTAAGAAAAAATAACAAATATATGAAACGAGTAAAAAGTAGAACTGTCGAGTCTATTTAATTGAGGCTGATCATGGTATGATATAGAGCTCTTTGCAACAGCTGAACAAGCGCGAAGTTGTTTTTAGATATATCATTTTTCGAAAGGTATGATTTGTTACATACTCAAGGAGAGATACATGGTCATTTGAGCAAGCTGAGTTATGATGTGCGAATATGGTCCTGTTGATTTTCAAAGTCTTGGCCAGCTTGCTTTTTCTTTTTTCAAAGAGTCAGCCACGAAGGAAAAAATCCCTTTGAGTTACTAAAGCCCGTTGAGTTCATGTAATAATCTCCTCTAAGGTAGAAGATAACCTTTTATGACTTTTCAAATCTTTTACTAATCGACGTTAGGAATGGACGATCTTGTCTTTTACCTTTGTTAGTCAAGATAAAGTTCTTTGGTAACTACTTGGTTATTTCACTTGAAACTTTCAGCTTACTGCTCCATCTACAGTTCTTGTGATTCATCTTCAATTAAAATGTTCATACCATTCTTCTCTCTGATTAACTATTTCATATGGCTAAATATAGCCAAAATTAGTACTCTTTATTTTTCTCATTGGCTTTTATCTTGTAGAAGAATTCCACTAATTTGCTGAATGTATTTTATATTCTACGTGGGATGGAATTAAGAAACACAATTGTTCGAGTAGATCATAAAGCCATCTTGCTGTGTATTTTTTCATGAAGGGACATTATTTTTTAAGCAGATAAACAAAGGGAGGATCTTTCAAAGTATTTTTAAACGAACTGATTGGAAACCTTGTCTGTTAGGTGCTTGATAACCTGATCGATCTGGTTTTTCACCACAACATTTCCGCTGTTGACCAATTCTTCGACCTTCTGTATAGTGTGTGAAACGGTGGGATGTGACCTGCCAAATAGTTCTGCTATTTGTCTAAGTGAAAGTCCAAAATGATTTTTAGCTATGAACATTCCCACTTGCTTTGCATTCATGACGATCCTTTTCCTACTTTTGCCAAGGATTTCCTTCTGGGTTATGTTAAAAACCTTACATAGAGCATCGATGAGTTTTTCGTCAACAGAGACTTTTTGTGTCACCAACGATGATACAGATAGTAACTCTGAAGCTTTTTGGAGATCTACTGATTCATTGGAAATTTGTTGGTACATTATGAGTTTGATGAGCGCACCACGCAGTCTTCTTAGATTGTCTGAAAAATGGCTGGCAACCAATTTCAGTACATCTTCTTTCAACTGAGCACCTTCAATTTGTACCATCTTGGTTGCTATTTTGAAGCACGTTTCTTCATCAGGTTTTTCGATCTTGGCAACGACACCCATTTGAAACCTCGATACGAGCCTATCTTGAAACCTTTCAAGTTGTTGAGGATCACGGTCCGAACAGACTACAATCTGTTTACCTGAATTGTACAGTTCATTGAAGGTATGGAACAACTCGGTCTGTATTCCAGACTTACCAATCAAAAACTGTACATCATCGAGCAATAATACATCTATCTTGCTTCGAAATCTTTCTCTGAATTCCTGTACTTTGTTCTTCTTTATGGAATCGACAAGTTCGTTGAGAAATCTTTCGCTGGTTAGGTATATGACTCTGAGGTCTGGATTGTTTTTGAACAAATAATGACCAATTGCTTGCACCAAGTGTGTTTTTCCAAGTCCAACACCGCCGTGTAAAAACAAGGGATTGTACTTTCCGGGATTTTTAGCCACCTCAAGTGATGTACTGTAGGCAAACATGTTGTTGGGGCCAACAACAAAGTTCTCAAAAGTCAAGATGGGGTTTAGAGGAGTGAGGATCAACGGCCTTTTTTTCACCAAAGGCTCGTCTTGTTCTGACTCTTCTTGTGATTGAGCTGGCGCATAGTCTATTCGAAAGTTCATTTGTTTTCCGAAAACTTCGCGCAATGTTTTTGATATAAGAGAGCCATATTTCTTTTCAAGCCAGTCTCTGATGAACAGATTCCCAACCTGGAAGATCACACAGTCTGTATCTATCTCTTTAACATCAAATGTGCCAAACCAGCTTTCCCACACTCGACGATTCAATTTAAGCTTCAATGATTCGATTATTTTCTCTCTCATAAAGATGTACTCCCCACGAAAGTTATTCATACAGATGATACTAGGTAGGTACCTTAGATTATTATGGACCAACTGAAGGGTAAGTTCAAGGAACAGAATTGTTTATCTTCTAAGAAGTTTCCTATTCTATGAAAAGTTCCAGATGGGACAAGGAAAAAGGGCGGTTGACCGCCCTTTTTTACTCTTCTACACTGATTGCGCCTGTTGGACAACTATCAGCTGCATCTTTAGCGCAATCCAGTTCAGTCTCGGGTTGAAGAACCTTTGCCTTACCATCATCAGCAAGTTTGAAAACCTCGGGGCAAAGACTTTCACAAACTCCGCAACCAATGCATGTTGCTTCATCAACTCTAACCTTCATTTGTACACCTCCTCTGAATGTGGGCAAAACCTAAAAAATATTATACACTGACATGCAACTTGATTGAGCGTCTTTCTTGGATATAATGGATTTTTAATTTCTTTTCTGTAATTTAGTGATAGGATAAAAATAGGAGGTGGAAGGATGAAAAAAGTTATCTTAATTGTGGCTTTGATCCCCGGTTTGATTTTTGGTGCAACGGCTGTAGAACGTCTCACGAGCGCTTTGGCCATTGTTAGAGAGCTTTCAAATATACCCGACGCAGGTGCTTTCATTGAATTACTCCGCCAGTCTGAAGGCATTGCCATATATCCCTCTTTGATCAAGGTAGGTCTTGTGATAGGTGGACAATATGGTGAAGGCGTCGTTTTCAAAAGGGATGTGCCATCAGGTAGATGGTTTGGCCCACTCTTTGTAAAGCTGAGTGGTCTGAGTCTTGGTGCCCAGATTGGTATACAAAATGTTGGCTTGGTGCTCGTTCTAATGAACGAAGACGCCGTCAAAGGTTTTACGTCAGGTAATGTAACATTGGGTGGAAACATCAGTATCGCAGCAGGGCCGCTGGGCAGGTCCCTTTCGGCGGATACAGATTACAAGTTACAGTCATCGATTTATTCTTACTCAGTGAGCAGGGGGTTCTTTGCAGGACTCTCATTGCAGGGTTCTGTTGTTCAGGTGGATGATGAAATAAATAAACAGTTCTATGGTTCGTCGGTCTCGGCATCTGACATCCTAAAGGTAGAACCAACAAGAAAAGAGGCAAAAGATTTGGTTGATTACTTGAACAGTCTTATATACTTACAACCTGGCATTTGAACTTTGGTCCCGTAGGATCTTTCGATCTCCTTATAACAGAAAAAAAGAGTTCTACTGGGGGCACTTAAGTGTTCAATCTTGTCAGCGAATATGAACCAACGGGAGATCAGCCACAGGCAATCGAAAAACTTGTTAATGGTATCAAAAGTGGATACAAATTTCAGACATTGCTTGGTGTAACAGGTAGTGGAAAGACATACACGATGGCAAGTGTTATAGCATCTTTGAACAGGCCAACCCTCGTTATCTCTCCCAATAAAACTCTTGCTGCACAACTTTACGGTGAATTCAAAGGGTTCTTTCCTAACAACAGGGTAGAGTACTTCATCAGTTACTATGACTATTACCAACCAGAGGCTTATATACCTAGCAAGGACTTGTACATAGAAAAAAGTGCAGATATAAATGATATTCTAGTTCGAATGAGAATGTCAACATTGAAGTCTGTTCGAACAAGACGTGATGTCATCGTGGTTGCAAGTGTTTCGAGCATATATGCCTCAGGTGACCCGGTCGATTTCGATATAATGAATATTCAGCTTTACGTGGGTCAGAAGATCTCACCACATGTAGTTGCCCAAAAACTTGCTAGGATAGGATACACGCGAAGCAATGAGATAACGGTCAAGGGTTGTTTTAGACTCAGTGGAGATGTTATGGAGATCTATCCGACCTATCAAGATGAGGGTGTACGGGTTGAATTCTTCGGTTCAAAGATAGAGAATATCGAATCCTTCGACAAATTCAATAGATCCTCTATAGAAAGGTTTTCAAAGTTGATTGTTTATCCTGCAGTAGAGTTCATAACGACCGAGGAAAAACTTAAAAGAGCGATAGAATCAATAAAGATTGAACTTGAAGATCGACTTAGGGAATTGAAAGAACAAGGAAAACTTCTAGAGGCTGAGAGACTTCATCAAAGAACGATGCATGATATAGAATTATTATCCACCCTTGGCTTTTGTGCAGGTATTGAGAATTATTCAAGACATTTTGATCACAGATCTCCCGGAGAACCACCTTACACCTTGCTCGATTACTATGATAAAGACCTGATCGTCTTCATAGATGAATCTCACATCGCTGTGCCACAATTGAGGGCCATGTGGCGAGGCGATTATTCAAGAAAAAAGAATCTTGTAGATTATGGGTTTAGATTGCCATCGGCTTTTGATAACAGGCCTCTAACTTTTGAAGAATTCTTGAAAAAAGTTCCACAGATAATATTCGTTTCTGCAACACCCGGCCCTTTTGAATATGAGGTGAGTGAACAAATCGTTGAACAGATAATAAGACCCACAGGCCTTGTTGATCCTGAAGTAGAAGTGAGGCCGACAAAGTATCAAATTGATGATCTTGTCAATGAAATAGCAAAAGTCATCGAACGTAAAGAAAGAGCACTTGTGACAGTCCTTACAAAGAAAACTGCCGAAAGATTGAGTGAGTACCTCACCGAACTTGGTATAAGATCTCTTTACATTCATTCAGAACTTGACGCGATTCAAAGAATCGAAGTACTCAAGAAACTTCGGCGAGGAGACGTCGATGTAGTCGTTGGTATAAATCTTCTCAGAGAAGGCCTTGATCTTCCAGAGGTCTCTTTGGTTGCTATACTCGACTCTGACAAAGAAGGCTTTCTAAGATCTGAAACTACACTCATTCAAATCATAGGAAGGGTTGCCAGAAATCTGAATGGCAAGGTGCTCATGTATGCAGATAAAGTAACCCCGGCCATGCAGAGAGCCATCGAAGAGACGAATCGAAGAAGAAGTATACAAATCGAGTACAATCAAAGGCATGGTATAATACCCAGAACGATAGTTAAACCACTCCAAATAGAGATCTTTGAAAAGTATATGGAAAGACCACCTGGACAGATCGACTATACTGAATTTGCTAAAAATCTTACTAAAGAGGAATACCTAGCACTCCTTGAAGAAGAGATGTATAAAGCGGCAAGTGAGCTTCGTTATGAAGAAGCAGCAAGATTAAGAGATGAAATCTTCAGATTGAGAGAGGAGCTGAAAAAATGAAATCGATCTGCGAAGCGGCGAAAAGGGCAGGGGACTTTGCAAAGGAAAGATTTGAAAGGGAGCATAGGATCGATATAAAAACGAGAGTGTCGGATGTGGTTACAGAAGTTGATGTAGAATGTCAAAAGATTATCGTGGATACTATTCTGAAACATTTCCCTGAGGCAAAGTTTGTCCTTGAAGAAGGTGATGGTGACACAAAAATACCAAATGCTGAATGTATCTTTGTGGTTGATCCCATCGATGGGACACTCAACTACGCACATTCCTTCCCATACTTTGCTGTGAGTATAGCGAGACTGGATTACCTACAAATAACAGAAGCGACTGTCTATCTACCTATGACAAATGAGATGTTTTATGCCAAAAAGGGATCTGGCGCGTTCTTGAATGGAACACAAATTTTCAACAGGAATAGACCGTCACTGGATAAATCTTTTCTCGTAACTGGCTGGCCTTATGATGAATCGCTCTTCGATTGGACTCTCAAAACGATTGAGAGGCTCAGCAAGATCACTCAAGAGATCAGAATACTAGGTTCGTCTGCTGCTGAACTGTGTTACCTTGCCAGTGGTAAATTCGACGGTTACTGGGAAGTGGGGCTAAAGCCATGGGATACGGCAGGAGGAGTTTTGATTGCCAGGGAGGCCGGTATAACCGTCACGGGTTTAGAAGATGACTACGATCTTGAATCGGGTGAAATCGTGGCAGCCGTCCCTTCGATACATGAAAGACTCATGGAAATATTGAGAGAGATCAAGAAATGAGGCCAAAGATTATAGTAGAAGGAACCGTTGGCGCAGGGAAAACAACATTTATAAATTCTTTGGCAGAAAAATTGATGCTGGAACCTCTCTATGAACTCACAGACCGAAAGTTGGTACAGATACTGGAACGGTTCTACGCTAACCCAAAGGAATGGTCTTTTCAACTGCAGATCTATTTTCTCACCAAGAGATTTGAACAGATGAAAATTGGTTGTCAGAAAATGGATGTCATAATGGATCGTTCCATCTTTTGTGACCACATTTTTCCAAGGGTTTTACTAAAGAGAGGTGAAATGACAGAACTCGAATATTTGATTTATGAAGAGCTGCACAAACAACTGGTTAATCTGTCTTCACCACCACAATTGATGATTTACCTAAAATGTTCTACAAAGACTGCTATTGAAAGAATCAGAAAGAGAGGTAGATTGTACGAGCTCCAAATCGATGAAGGATATTGGGAGATGCTTAATCAGGAATACGAAGATTTCTTTTCTCTTTATGATCTTTCTACCCTGCTAGTAATTGATACAGATGAGCTGGATGAAAATTTCACGCAGATAGAGTTGGTTGTCGACCAGGTATTGAAAGATCCAAAAGGACATGTGTATCACTATGATGGAGAATCTCTAATAGAGGGAGTGTGACGGGTGCTCGAAATTGTGGTGGAAGGAACCGTTGGTGCTGGTAAGACAACTTTGGTAGAGATTTTGGAAAAAGAGAGAAAGATGAATGGATTTTATGAGATGAGTGATGAATTGGCAGATAAGATTCTTGAAAGATACTATAAAGAAAAACATAGATGGTGTCTAACTATGGAACTTTATTTTCTTCACAAACGCTTTTTGCAAATCAGACAGGCAAGTCAAACCGAGAGAGCCGTTATGGATCGTTCAATGGTTGGAGACTTTGTCTTTGTGAAAATGCAGAGGGAACTGGGTTTTTTACAGCCTATTGAATATTCTGTTTACGAAAATTTTTACAAAACTATGTGTGAGATCTCTCCATCTCCAAAGTTAATGGTTTACATAAAGTGTTCTGTCCGGACAGCCATCGAGCGCATACAGAGAAGAGGAAGAAATTATGAACTAAGCGTGGAAAGATCATATTGGGAAAAGCTATGTCATTACTATGACAAAACGTTTCTGGATAGTTCTAACAATAATATTTTAATCATCGATGGAGATCAAATAGATTTTGTGGAAGAACAATCACATAAAATTCTTGTACTGGACGCTATAGACAGATGCCTTGATTCCCATGGTGTCCATTTCCTTGACAAAGATGGACTAAGGCATTGGAGAAACTGGTATAATAATGTGTAGATTCTTTAATAAGGTGTGGTCGCCATGGAAAAATGGGTGAGGATAGGAGAAGCCCTGAGACAAGCAAGAGAATCCAAACAGATGAATATAAATGAGGTTGCTCAAAAAATAGGGATTCCCGAATGGAAGGTCAGACTCATTGAAGAAGGTGAATTTGATAGGGTAGAAGCACCATTTTATGTGAAATATTATATAAAAAGCTATGCGGAACTCTTAGGTTTAGACCCAGCAGAACTGCTTGGCCAATTTGAACCTAGACCTGTTGATGCTCGGCAGAAAGACAGAAAAGCTGTTATAAATGGTAGTTTAATGTCCCTTTTACTGCTGGTGATCTTTGTGGCGTCTGCCCTTTTCTTTACCTATTCGATTTGGAATTTTTTCTCCGTTCTCGGATCTCCAATGATCCAATTTGTGAACCAATCTGACCGTCCCGTTTATTTTAATGAAATGCCCCTTGCACCAGGGGAAAGCACTGCTTTGCGAATTGGTCAGCGTTATAGAGTAGTTGGTAATACTGGAGTTTGTTCTGTTTTATCCGCTGGGAAGGAATGGAAAATTCGTGTAGCGAATTTTGAGGTGATTGTGTGGGGGAAATAAAAAGGGTAGAGCCAGTGAATTTGGTTATCTTTATTTTTGCACAACACCTCGAATATTGGTTATCTGAAATCATTCCGCAGTTGGAAAGTTCTTTTGGAAGGATAGATTATATATCAAAAGAATTGCCATTTAGTTTGTACACAGCTTATTACGATCGTGAAATGGGATCTGATTTAAAAGGCAAACTTTTGAGTTTTGAAAGATTAATACATCCCTCTCTGTTAGCTGATGTGAAGATATTTACAAATCGACTGGAAGAGAAGTATGCAGTAGAAGGAAAAAGAAAGTTCAACATGGACCCGGGTTATATCCACCATTCGAATTTTGTCCTGGCTTCAACCAAATCATGGGCAAATCGTGTTTATCTAAAGAATGGTATCTACGCAGAAGTAACGTTGCTCTATCTTTCAGGAGAATTCAGGCATTGGGAGTTCACATATCCAAATTACAGAAGCGAAGATTATAAAAGAGAGCTTGAGACTGTTCGCCATTTGTATTTGAGCAAAAGAAGGGAATTTTTAAAGGGTGAGAGAATCGATGAAAATAGGTTTGAAGATACTGGGTTGTCCGAAGAACGAAGCCGACTGCGACGTTTTGGAGGGGATCTTAAAGAGTAGAGGGCATGAGATTGTTAAGAACGTTGATGAAGCACAGGTAGTAATCATAGATACATGTGGGTTTATAGAGTCGGCAAAGAGAGAATCTATAGAAGAAATCTTAGATTTTGTTAATTATAAGAAAAAACATGATTTATTTCTGTGTGTGAAAGGATGTCTCGTTCAGAGATATTATGATCAGTTGCGCTCAGAAATACCAGAGGTAGATGCCTGGTATGGTGTACTTGCCCCTTCACAGATTGCCGATGCTATTGAGAAAAAAGAGCCATTCCTTGTAACTCAGCCTGAAACGGTCTATAGTGATACAGTTCGTAACTGTAAAGGTTCCTTCGCTTATGTCAAAATCGCAGATGGATGTAACAGAAGTTGTACCTTCTGTGCTATTCCCTCCTTTAAAGGAGATTTCAAAAGTAGAAGTTTTCAAACCATCGAAATGGAAGTGAGAAACCTTGTTCAAAATGGCGTGAAAGAAATCATACTGGTTGCGCAAGATACAACCGCATACGGGATCGATCTTTACCAAAAGCCTTCACTTGATCTTCTCTTGGAAAGGCTAAACGTTATGGATGGTCAGTTCAAAATCAGGGTCCTATACCTACATCCAGATCATATTGATGAGAAGATCATCAAAACGATTTTGTCGCTTGAAAAGGTTGTACCCTATTTTGATATCCCTGTTCAACATGGTAGCGACAAGATTTTGAAAAAGATGGGAAGGTACAGGACAAGTAGAGAATTGCTGGATCTAATAGAGCAGATAAGAGATATAAATCCAGATTCAGCAATAAGAACAAGCATCATCGTAGGGTTCCCAGGAGAAACAGATGAAGATTTTGAAGAACTAATCTGTTTTTTGAAGAAGGCACGTTTTGACAGACTTGGTGCTTTCATTTATTCTGAGGAAGAAGGTACCATGGCGAGTCTGATTGAAGAGAAGGTACCTACCCATGTGGCACAGGAAAGGTATGAAGAGGTTTTGCTACTTCAAAGTCAAATATCCTATGAAAGATTAGAAAGATTCGTTGGACGTAATCTGATAACTCTTATAGAAGGGCGTCGGAAAAATAAATATATAGGAAGAAGCCATCTTGATTCTCCGGAAATCGATGGAAATGTCTTCGTTGAAAAAACAAGAAAGATTAGTGTACCAGGTTATTATAAGGTTCACATAACCAATGTGAGTGAATACGACTTGGAGGGAATATTGTTATGAATTTGCCTAATATTTTGACAGTTACACGACTTTTTTTGACGATCCCAATATTTGTTCTAATGGTCTTTGGCAGGTGGCAATGGTCTTTTGTGCTGTTTTTGATAGCAGCTATGACCGATTATTTTGATGGTTTCCTTGCCAGAAAACTAAACCAGATCACAAAAACCGGAAAGGTCCTTGACCAAATTGCTGATAAAGTTTTTGTGAATTCTATAATGATAGCACTCATTCCTCAAATACCATCGTGGCTGGTTGCTCTTATCGTTTCGAGAGATGTCGTAGTGAGTGCTGTAAGAATCCTCGCTGCCAGTACTGGCATTGTGGTTCAGGCAAACGTGTGGGGCAAGGTCAAAACTGTATTGCAAATGAGTCTGGTTGCCTTTCTTTTCTTTGAGAATGTTTTTGGTAACAGAATTCAGCTTCTTGAAGTTTTTCTTATTTATTTTTGTGCCTTCTTCACCTTTGTTTCTGCCTTGATCTATGTTTTGCAAAACAGAAAAGTACTGGGGGGATGAGATTTGAGGACATTTATTGCCATCGATGTGAACGAAGCCGTTCGAAGTGTGGCTCAGCAGTCTGTTGAGAAACTTATGAAAAGAGGTTTTAAGGCAAACTGGGTGAGTAAGGAGAATGTTCACCTCACTCTTTTTTTTCTTGGTGAGGTTTCTCGACATCAAATTGATGAGATAGCACAACATTTATGTCACAGAGTTGTAGGTTTTCCAACTTTTTCTTATAACGTTGAAAAAATTGGTTATTTTGCGAAGGGGAATCAACCAAGAGTGATATGGCTTGGTGTGAAATCAAACCAGAGCTTACAAAAACTTTATGAAGAGATGAAAGCAGAGCTTGTGAAACACAACTTTTCTTTTGAGGAAAGATTTTCACCCCATATCACAATAGGTAGAGTCAAAGACTTTCCCAGTGCCTGGCAGGCTTTGATCGAAGATATTGTTTTTGAATCAATTGTTGTTGCAGTTGATCGTTTCAGCATCTATTCGTCACAGTTGACACCGACTGGACCTATCTATAAGAAACTCTATGAATGCAGATTCGAAGGAGGATTGATCAGACATGGCTGAAAGGGAACAGAAGGCAAAAAACGAAGTCCTTGAGAAGGCCATCAAGAAAATCGAGAGTAATTTTGGAAAAGGTTCGATAATGATTCTCGGTGAGGAAAGCCAAGTAACACCCGTAGAAGTTGTACCCACAGGATCACTTTCCTTGGATATAGCTACAGGTGTTGGAGGGTATCCAAGAGGTAGGATTGTGGAGATTTATGGGCCAGAAGCCAGTGGTAAGACGACAATTGCTCTTCATGCAATTGCTGAGGTACAAAGAAGGGGAGGCATAGCTGCTATAGTTGATGCAGAACATTCGCTTGACCCTATTTATGCGAAAGCCTTGGGTGTTGATTTGAAGACACTTTTGATATCCCAACCCGATTATGGTGAACAGGCTTTAGAAATAGTAGACGAATTGGTACGAAGCAATGCCGTTGATCTAGTAGTTGTTGACTCTGTCGCTGCATTGGTTCCCAGGGTCGAGATTGAAGGAAGTATGGGAGATATGCAAGTAGGTCTTCAAGCAAGGCTGATGTCACAGGCATTGAGAAAGATCGCAGGTAATGTTAACAGATCGAAAGCTATAGTGATATTCACAAATCAAATAAGGATGAAAATAGGTGTTATGTTTGGCAACCCTGAGACTACAACTGGTGGACTGGCATTGAAGTTCTATGCCACTATGAGAATAGAAGTCAGAAGAGGTGAGGTGATCAAAGAAGGAAATGATATCGTTGGCAACACCGTTACTGCGAAGGTTGTCAAAAACAAAGTTGCCCCACCCTTTAAAAAGGCTGATTTTGACATCATCTACGGTAAAGGTGTTGTGAGGGAGAATGAGCTTTTTAACATAGGACTCGCTGAAGGATTAATACAAAGAAAGGGAAGTTGGTTCTTCTATGTAGCAGATGATGGAAAAGAGTATTCACTAGGACAAGGTAAAGGAAACGTCGTGAGTTATTTCGTTGAAAATCTAGCAATAGCAAAGGAGATTGAGATGAAAATAAGGCAGAAATACAATTTACCCACGGAGGTATCCAATGAAAAAAGTGAGTGATGATCTTCAAGGGGCTTTGAATTACGCAAAAAGATTACTCAAATTTAGAGCAAGATCGAAAAGAGAGTTGGAAGAAAGGTTGCTCTATCGAGGTTACTCAGACCAGACAGTACAAAACGTGATAGAAAATCTTGAGAGATCTGGATTAATCGATGACGAGAAGTTTGCATATCTCTTTGCATACGATATGTTGACGGTACAAGGATTTGGACCCTATCGAATAAAAGCCAAGTTGAAGCAACTTGGAATCTCGCAAACAGTAATAGAAGATGTTCTTGATAAAGTCATGAAGGAGGTTGATCTTGCTTTTCTGTTAAGAAAGATTGTACAGTTACACAAGGTCGAGAATGAAAAAATACAAGAATTTCTTTACAGAAGAGGATTCTCGACTGAATATTTGCAAACATTTGACATAGAAGGAGGTGCTATCAAATGATAGTTGGCTTAGTATCGGTTATCACAGCGTTAATTGGCTTAGGCTTAGGATATATTTTAGGCAAATCACAAGTAGAAAAACAAAATAAAAAAGCTCAGCAAGATGCAGAGTCAATTGTAAAAAGAGCCGAACAAGAGGCTCAAGAGATAAAGAGAAAAGCGATAATCGAAGCACGAGAAGAGGCTCACAGAATTAAAGAGGAAACGGAAAACGAAAGGAAAAGACGTGAATCAGAAATAAGGTTGTTGGAAGAGAGACTTCTAAAGCGTGAAGAGATGATTTCAAAACGCGAAGAGATGGTTGATAAGAAGGAAATGGCAATTGAACAACTCAGAGCTCAATTGGAAGCATCAAAGAGAAAGATAGAACAACGTGAAAAGGAACTGGACGAAAGGTTCAACAAATTGGCTGGCATGACCGTTGAAGAAGCAAGAGGTATAGTTTTAGAAGAAGCAAGGCAGAAATATGAACACGATTTGGCGGTCCTTTATAAGCAAATTAAGGACATGTATGAAGAAGAGGCCGAAAAAGAAGCAAAAAGAATTATAGCTATAGCTGTCCAAAGATATGCACCTGAGTATGTGGGAGAGATAACTGTGTCAACGGTGAGTCTGCCGTCTGATGATATGAAGGGAAGAATAATAGGAAGAGAGGGTAGAAACATTAGGACCTTTGAAAAGATAACGGGCGTCGATTTGATAATCGATGATACACCTGAGGTCGTTGTACTGTCGAGTTTCAATCCTATAAGACGTGAGATAGCAAGGCTTACTCTTGAAAAACTCGTGGTTGATGGGAGAATTCACCCGGCAAGAATTGAGGAAATGTATGAAAAATCAAAGCAAGAAGTTGAAAAGTTGATAAAGGAAATGGGACAAGAAGCAATCCTTGCTACGGGTGTAACAGGACTCCATCCCGAACTTGTTAAATTGTTGGGAAAATTGAAGTTCCGAACCAGCTATGGACAGAATGTGCTCGATCATTCCATTGAGGTTGCACAACTTGCTGGATTGATGGCAGAAGAACTTGGACTTGATGTTGATAGAACAAGGCGCGGTGGTCTGTTGCACGATATAGGTAAAGCACTTGATCACGAAGTAGAAGGTTCTCACACAGAGATAGGAGCAGAAATTGCAAAACGCTACGGTGAATCTGAATTCATTATAAACATGATCATGAGTCATCACGGTGAACAAGAACCAGTTTGCCCAGAATCAGTTTTGGTTGCAGCGGCTGACGCGCTTTCTGCAGCAAGACCTGGTGCAAGGAGAGAGAGCTTGGAGACGTACATAAGAAGACTTGTAAAGATGGAAAAAATTGCGATGGGCTTCAAGAATGTTGAAAAGGCTTATGCCATACAGGCAGGAAGAGAGGTAAGGGTGATAGTCGAACCGGAAAAAATAGATGATGCAGAAGCTGATAAGATCGCTTACGAAATTGCCAAAAAGATTGAAGAAGAGGTGGAATACCCAGGTGTTTTGAAGGTTGTTGTGATAAGAGAAAAGCGTTCCGTTGCGTATGCAAAATGAAAGAGGGGCAAAAGCCCCTCTTTTAATTTAAAGATATGATTTGACTATTTCTTCAAAGATTCTGGCAACGGTATAAATATCTTGCTTTGAAACATCTTTGTGGGTCACAAAACGGTATATACCATCAAACGGTGGATTTATCTTTATACCTCTTCTAAACATCTCACTCACAAAGACTTTTGCTGGAATTAAATCAAACTTGAAAAAAACCATATTTATGTCGAGCTGATCTTCAAAGACCTTCACATGAGGTATATTACTCAAAAGTTGTGCGAGTATTTTTGCGTTTTCATGATCTTCTGCGAGCCTATCTATCATCTCTGTGAGTGCAACAATACCGGCGGCAGCTAAAATACCTACCTGTCTCATCGCCCCACCCATCAATTTCCTTCCCCTTCGGGCTTTTTCAATAAACTCTCTTGTTCCAGCCAGGATCGAGCCGACAGGTGCTGCCAGTCCTTTTGAGAGACAAAACATAACTGATTCTGCTGTAACTGAGATTTGTTTTGCATTAACGTTTAAAGCGATTGCTGCATTGAATATCCTCGCACCATCCAAATGAACTGGTATGTGATATTTGACTGCTAACTCATGGACTTGTTGTAGATAATCGAGTGGTATCACTTTTCCACTTGAGTGTGCATTTTCCATACAAATAAGGCCGGTTCTTGGATAATGAATGTCATCTTCTCTTATTGCTTTTTCGATCCTTTCTATCGATGGCATTCCATAAGGGTCATCCAAGATATACAACTGAACATTGGATATCACTGCTGGTGCACCTGCTTCATGAACAAAGATATGATTTGAAGAAGGAAGTATTATCTCATCTCCTCTAAACGTATGAGTTAGTATTGCCAGTTGATTTCCGAAGGTACCTGATGGTACAAAGAGAGCGGCTTCCTTACCAATGATTTGTGCTGCCAATTCTTCAAGCTTATTAACGGTTGGATCATCATGATAGACGTCGTCACCAACTTCAGCTTCGTACATGGCTTTTCTCATCTTTTCTGTTGGGGTTGTAACAGTATCACTTCTCATATCTATGATCTTCATCTTCATTCCTCCTTTGCAAAGATTTTACCATCACAGGATAGATTCAGTTGGTATAAACCATTGATTTTCCTTGAGTATCTCCAAAAATAGGTTTTAACTGCGCAGTGAAAAAATATGTTGTAATGTTTCTCGGTTGGGTAAATTTTTTAACACTTATGCGATTTTTTTCACACGAGAAGGGGGTGTCTTTATGAAGTGGTTTATTCCTTTGTTCTTAGTTGCGTCCTTAGTATTTGCCGCTGAACCTATCGTGATAGGTGTATATGAACCAATGACTGGTCCTTATGCAGCAGGCGGCCAAATGACGATGGAAGGTGTTTATCTTGCACACGAACAGGTAAAGGAAGTATTGGGAAGACCTATTCAACTTGTTCTTGTCGATAACAAGAGTGACAAAGTGGAGGCATCGAATGCTGTTGCCAGATTGATAGAATATCACAAAGCTGTGGCAATCATAGGCAGCTACGGAAGTGCAGTGGCGATACCTGGAAGTGAAGTTGCGAACAAACTTGGTGTTCCTATGGTAGGTTGTTCACCGACAAACCCATTGGTAACCCTTGGTAAACCATTTGCTTTCAGAGTCTGTTTCATTGATCCATTTCAAGGAACAGTGATGGCACAGTTTGCTGTTGAAAAACTTGGTGCAAAGACAGCCGTCGTTATTCAAGATATCGCATCGGATTATTCTGTGGGTTTGTCACACTACTTCCAGGAAGCCTTCAAAAAATTGACTAAAAACAACAAGTCAGTTCTGGGAGTGATTTCTTATCAAACAGGTGATCAAGATTTCACTGCACAACTCACCTTCGCGAACAGTAAGAATCCCGATGTGATCTTCATACCAGCTGCAGCATACGGTGAAGCTGCGCTCATCATAAAACAGGCGCGTGAACTTGGGATGAAACAGATCTTCCTCGGTGGTGATACATGGGAAGCACCAGAGTTTCTTCAAGTCGGTGGCAAGGCCGTTGAAGGCAGTTATTTTAGTACACACTTTGACACAGAAGCTACAACAACTCCCAAAGCAGCTCAATTCATCAAATCGTTCAGAGAAAAGTATGGTAAAGATCCCAGTGCTTTTGCAGCGCTTGGTTATGATGCCTACATGCTTGTTGTGGACGCAATCATGCGGGCGGGAAAACCTGATCCAAAAGCAATAAAAGATGCACTGGCTTCAACCAAGAACTTTGAAGGTGCAACTGGCTATATCACATTGGATCAAAATGGAGACGCTATAAAAGATGCAGTTATAAGAGTTGTTAAAGATGGAAAATTTGTATATGTGACAACGGTGAGACCAACAGAATAAGCAAATGCGCAGGCTCAATGCCTGCGCATTTTTTGGAGGTATGTCAATGAGCTGGACATTGTTTTTGCAACACTTAGCAAACGGGATCGCGCTCGGTTTTGTTTTTGGTCTTGTTGCAATTGGATACACCTTAGTTTATGGTGTTGTGAAGCTTGTAAATTTCGCTCATGGTGACATATTCATGATGGCTTGCTTTTTTGTCTATTATGGAATCACTCTTTTTTCGTTTCCTTGGTGGCTATCATTTGTTTTTGCAGTATTTCTAACGGCATTGCTTGGAATATCCATTGAAAAGGTTGCCTACAAACCTTTAAGGGATGCTCCAAGGATTTCTTCGCTCTGTTCTGCCATAGGTATGTCTTTTCTACTTGAAAATTTCGCCACAGTCGTCTTTGGTGGTAGGCAAAAAGCATTTTATCAACCACAAGTGCTGAACAAAACTCTGAACATAGGAGAAATAAGAATACAACTTGTGACCATTGTAACAATAGTTGTTTCAATAGCCGCTCTCTTATTTTTGAATTATCTTGTGTACAAAACCAAAATGGGACTTGCAATGAGGGCACTTTCACATGATTTTGACACAGCAAGGCTCATGGGTATAAACGTAGACAGAACTATTACTTTTACATTCGCTGTTGGTTCGAGTCTCGCAGCCATAAGTGCAATATTCTGGGCTTTGCGTTATCCACAAATATGGCCCTTCATGGGTGTCTTTCCTGGGTGGCGTGCCTTTACGGCAGCAATAATAGGTGGGGTCGGTAGCATCAAAGGTGCTATGACAGGTGGATTTCTAATAGGAATGATTTCTATCATGCTCGTTGCTTTTCTTCCAGATTTGGCTGGGTATCGTGACGCCTTCATTTTCATGATGCTGGTCTTTGTACTGCTTTTTAGACCGACTGGTTTGTTTGGTGAAGCATAGGAGGTATGGGTGTGTACAGAAAAAAATCCTTCTGGTTCACCGTGTTCTTTGTTGTAATATTTTTCTTATTCATTCAATATGCACAGACGCATTTTGATGCGTACATCATAAGAATTATGAATGTTGCCGCAATATATGTTATTCTTGGTGTCAGCCTCAACTTGATAAATGGCTTTACAGGTCAGTTTTCTTTGGGTCACGCAGGATTCATGGCAATAGGTGCTTATGCTTCGGCACTGCTCTACATGTCTCCCGAATTGAAAGTAATGAATTTTTTCATAAAGCCACTCATCTGGCCATTGAATCAAATTCAGATACCATTTTTTCCTGCATTACTTATAGGAGGATTACTGGCTGCATGTGCTGGTTTCCTAGTCGGTGCGCCGTGCATGAGGGTCAAAGGTGATTATCTTGCGATAGTTACCTATGGTTTTTCTGAGATAATAAGAGTACTGTTCAATAACTTGCAGAGTATAACCAATGGTCCTCTTGGTTTGAAAGGTTTGCCCACTTATACAAATCTTTGGTGGAGTTGGGGTTGGGCGATCTTTACCATATTCTTCATAAAAAGGCTTATCGACTCAAGCTATGGACGCGCATTGAAAGCGATTAGAGACAATGAAGAAGCAGCTGAAGCTATGGGTGTGAACCTTTTTCGTCACAAGACTCTTGCTTTTGTGGTAGGTGCTTTCTTTGCCGGAATTGCTGGAGGTTTACTTGGAAGTTTGGTCATGACGATTGATCCAAATGCCTTCAATATAATGCTGACCTTTCAGATAGTTCTCATAGTTCTCCTTGGCGGACTTGGAAGCATAACAGGGACAGTGATTTCGGGAGTTCTGATCGCGTTTTTGATGGAGTGGTTGAGAATCGTAGAAACACCAATGAAGATTTTCGGTTTCACTATTCCTGGTATTTCTGGCATGAGGATGTTGATTTTTTCTGTGATCCTCATGATTGCAGTGCTTTTCTTCAGACACGGAATACTTGGTGACAGGGAATTTTCCTGGGAAAGTATTTTTTCCATCTTCAAGAAACGAGACTCAATGGAAGGAGAATGAATTGTGGCTCTCCTGAAACTTGACAAAGTGACCAAACATTTTGGTGGACTGATAGCTGTGAACAATGTTTCACTAGAACTTGAACAAGGCGAGCTTTCAGGCCTTATAGGACCAAACGGTGCCGGTAAGACAACTATTTTCAACTTAATAACAGGTGTATATCCTACAGATTCAGGCAGCATATTCTTCATGAACCAAGATATTACAAGAAAAAAGCCCCATGAAACAGCAGCTCTGGGCATAGCAAGAACTTTTCAAAACATAAAGCTCTTTGGCAAGCTGACTGTTCTGGACAATGTGCGTGTAGCATGTCATTATCGATTAAAGTCGTCTGTTTTTTCTGCTGTCTTCGACCTGCCCAAATATGCTGAGGAAGAAAAACGGATGACCGATGAATCATTGAGATTACTTGAAGCAGTTGGATTATACAAGCTCAGAAATGAGAAAGCAAGCTCACTCCCATACGGGCATCAGAGAAAGCTTGAAATAGCAAGAGCACTTGCTACAAGGCCAAAGGTATTACTGCTTGATGAACCCGCTGCCGGTATGAATCCAGAAGAGACCCTTGAGTTGATGAAGTTCATAAAAAAGATCAGAGATGAATTCAGCCTAACCATTTTGCTAATTGAACATGATATGAAGGTGGTTATGGGAATCTGTGAAAAGATTACTGTTCTCGACCACGGTTGCGTGATTGCTCGCGGTTCACCAAGCGAGATTCAAAAGGATCCAGAAGTGATCAAAGCCTACTTAGGGAGTGGTACGTATGCTCGAAGTTAAGGATTTACAGGTAAATTATGGCGCAATAAGAGCACTTAAAGGAATATCATTCAAAGTTGAAAGAGGCTCTATTGTGACTTTGATAGGTTCGAATGGAGCTGGAAAAACGACGACCTTGAAAGCGATCTGTGGCCTAGTCAAAGCGAAAGCAGGTCGAATATTTTTGAATGGTGAAGAAATAACAAATAAATCAACCAATGAGATCGTTTCTAGAAAAGTTACGATGGTTCCAGAAGGCAGGAGAATTTTTCCAAACTTGACAGTCCAAGAAAATCTCTTGGTTGGTGCTTTCCAAAGAAAGGACAAAGATGGTATAAAACAAGATATGGAGTGGGTGTTCGAACTTTTTCCAAGACTCAAAGAAAGAATCAATCAAAAAGGTGGCACTCTTTCTGGTGGTGAACAACAGATGCTTGCAATTGCAAGAGCACTTATGAGCAAACCGGACTTGCTCATGCTTGATGAACCGTCTTTAGGACTTGCCCCTATAATAGTCGAGGAACTTTTTCAGGTCATCGGGCAGATACATCAAGAAGGTAAAACGATACTTCTCATAGAGCAAAATGCTTATGCTGCTCTTAACATAGCTGATTATGGCTATGTTCTTGAAACAGGACAGATAGTTTTGCACGGAACAGGTAAAGAACTGCTTGACAACGAGAAGGTTCGACAGGCTTATCTTGGTGGGTAGAACAGATTTACTTTGGAGTTTACTTTTTCGTAACTTGACATGACTCTTTATAGGTGGTACTATGATACCTGGTCGCTCATAAAAGAGCAAGCAAAGGATGAAGGGTCTTAGAAAATAAATAAAAAGGATTAGAGTCTCAACAAGGCTCAAAGTATTTTGCCCTCAGGTCATTGAAAACTGGATAGCAGTCCCGCAAGTTCCAAAGTCAGGAATCAAAACCTTCTTACATGTTTTGTGGAGGGTTTGATCTTGGCTCAGGGTGAACGCTGGCGGCGTGCTTAACACATGCAAGTCGTGCGGGTATCCGCAAGGGTACCAGCGGCGCACGGGTGAGTAATACGTAGGTAACCTGCCCTTCAGAGGGGAATAACTGGGGGAAACTCCAGCTAATGCCCCATACGATCCAGCAACGACGGTTGCTGGATGAAAGGAGCGTTTGCTTCGCTGAAGGATGGGCCTGCGTCCCATCAGGTAGTTGGTGAGGTAACGGCTCACCAAGCCTACGACGGGTAGCCGACCTGAGAGGGTGGCCGGCCACAAGGGCACTGAGACACGGGCCCTACTCCTACGGGAGGCAGCAGTGGGGAATTTTGGACAATGGGCGAAAGCCTGATCCAGCGACGCCGCGTGGGGGACGAAGCCCTTCGGGGTGTAAACCCCTGTTGTGAGGGACGAATAAGGTCTGGAGGAAATGCCAGATCGACGACGGTACCTCACGAGAAAGCCCCGGCTAACTACGTGCCAGCAGCCGCGGTAATACGTAGGGGGCGAGCGTTACCCGGATTCACTGGGCGTAAAGGGGGCGTAGGCGACTTAGTGTGTCGGGTGTGAAATCCCACGGCTCAACCGTGGAATTGCGCCCGAAACTACTAAGTTTGGGGCCGGTAGAGGGAGATGGAACTGCTGGTGTAGGGGTGAAATCCGTAGATATCAGCAGGAACGCCGGTGGGGAAGCCGGTCTCCTGGGCCGTGCCCGACGCTGAGGCCCGAAAGCTAGGGGAGCAAACCGGATTAGATACCCGGGTAGTCCTAGCCGTAAACGATGCTCACTAGGTGTGGGGGAATCATTCCTCCGTGCTGCAGTTAACGCGTTAAGTGAGCCGCCTGGGGAGTACGCCCGCAAGGGTGAAACTCAAAGGAATTGGCGGGACCCCGCACAAGCGGTGGAGCGTGTGGTTTAATTGGATGCTAAGCCAAGAACCTTACCAGGGCTTGACATGCAGGTGGTACCAACCCGAAAGGGAAGGGACCCTTTCCTTTTGGAAAGGGAGCCTGCACAGGTGGTGCACGGCCGTCGTCAGCTCGTGCCGTGAGGTGTTGGGTTAAGTCCCGCAACGAGCGCAACCCCTGCCCTTAGTTGCCAGCGGTTCGGCCGGGCACTCTAAGGGGACTGCCGGCGACGAGCCGGAGGAAGGAGGGGACGACGTCAGGTACTCGTGCCCTTTATGCCCTGGGCTACACACGCGCTACAATGGGTGGTACAATGGGTTGCTACTCCGCGAGGAGGAGCTAATCCCTAAAACCATCCCCAGTTCAGATCGCAGGCTGCAACCCGCCTGCGTGAAGCCGGAATCGCTAGTAATCGCGGATCAGCCACGCCGCGGTGAATACGTTCCCGGGGTTTGCACACACCGCCCGTCAAGCCACCCGAGTCGGGGGCACCTGAAGACACTTATCCTAACCCGAAAGGGAGGGAAGGTGTTGAAGGTGAATCTGGTGAGGGGGGCTAAGTCGTAACAAGGTAGCCGTACTGGAAGGTGCGGCTGGATCACCTCCTTTCTAGGGAGAAAAGTCGGGACTGCTATCCATTTTTGAGTGACTTGCAAGGGCTCATAGCTCAGTTGGTGAGAGCGCACGCCTGATAAGCGTGAGGTCGGAGGTTCGACTCCTCCTGAGCCCACCATGGGCGGGGACGTAGCTCAGCTGGGAGAGCGCCTGCTTTGCAAGCAGGAAGTCAGGGGTTCGAATCCCCTCGTCTCCACCAATGGAAGGGTCATTGAAAACTGCATAGGAAGTGAAAGGTCAAGGTACTAAGGGCATGCGGTGAATGCCTTGGCGATGGAAGGCGATGAAGGGCGCGGCAAGCTGCGATAAGTTCCGGGGAGCCGCAAACAGGCGTTGATCCGGAAATTCCCGAATGGGGAAACCTGGCTGGTCGTAAGACCAGTCGCCGAAAGGCGCGAACCGGGGGAAGTGAAACATCTCAGTACCCCGAGGAAAAGAAATCAAACGAGATTCCCTGAGTAGAGGCGATCGAAAAGGGAAGAGCCTAAACCAATGCAATGTTCAAGCCCGTGGGCGTTGTTGCATTGGGGTTGTGGGACACAGTGTGGTGTGGCCACGGATACACCGAGGAGTTACAAATCTTCTCTTTAGTCGAAGTGCTTGGGATAGCACGCCAAAGAGGGTGAAAGCCCCGTAGGCAAAAAGGAGAAGACTCCTTAACTGTGTTCCCGAGTACCGCGGGACCCGTGGAATCCTGCGGGAATCTGGGGGGACCACCCTCCAAGGCTAAATACTCTCCATCGTCCGATAGTGCACGAGTACCGTGAGGGAAAGGTGAAAAGAACCCCGGGAGGGGAGTGAAATAGAACCTGAAACCGCATGCCTACACTAAGTCGGAGCCCGCAAGGGTGACGGCGTGCCTTTTGATTAATGAGTCCGCGAGTTGTCGTCAGTGGCAAGGTTAAGCCGATAGAGGCGTAGCCGTAGCGAAAGCGAGTCCGAATAGGGCGCAAGTCACTGGCGGCAGACCCGAAGCCGGGTGAGCTACCCCTGGGCAGGATGAAGGTGGGCTAAACCCCACTGGAGGTCCGAACCGATGGATAGTGAAAAATCCTCGGATGACCTGGGGGTAGGAGTGAAAAGCTAACCGAACTCGGTGATAGCTGGTTCTCCCCGAAACGCATTGAGGTGCGGCCTCGAGTGGTCTGTGTAGGGGGTAGAGCACTGATAGGGCTAGGGGGGTGACCTCCGAACCCTGTCAAACTCCGAATCCCTACACATAAAGCTCGGGAGGAAGTCTGTGGGGGATAAGCTCCATGGACAAAAGGGAAACAGCCCAGACCATCGGCTAAGGACCCGAAGAGATGGCTAAGTGTGAAAGGATGTGGTACACCTTAGACAACTGGGAGGTTGGCTTAGAAGCAGCCATCCTTTAAAGAGTGCGTAACAGCTCACCAGTCGAGGTGTACTGCGCCTAAGATGTAACGGGGCTCAAGCCATCCTCCGAAGCCATGGGTCTGTACCGAAAGGTACAGGCGGTAGGGGAGCTTTCCGCTGTAGGGCGAAGGTAGACCCGCGAGGGCTACTGGACGAGGCGGAAGTGAGAATGCGGACATGAGTATGCGAGAGGAGAGTGAGAATCTCTCCCCCCGAAAGCCCAAGGGTACCTGGGGAAGGGTCGTCCTCCCAGGGTTAGTCGGTACCCTAAGGTGAACCCGAAAGGGATAGCCGAAGGGAAGCTGGTTAATATTCCAGCACCATCTGCAATCGAGGTACGAGGGGTGACGCAGAAGGGTAAGTGCCGAGGGTAAGTGGCATTCCCTTCCAAGCGGTTAGGCGTTGAGGGTGATAGGTAAATCCGTCACCTGAGCTGAGCCGTGATGGGAAGGGCCCGTGAGGGTCCAACGGCACCGATCCCACGCTGCCAAGAAAAACCTCGCGTACCGCTTGAGATTGTGGGTGCCCGTTCCGTAAACCGACACAGGTGGGCAAGCTGAGAAAGCTAAGGGGAGCGGGACAACCCTCGCCAAGGAACTCGGCAAATTAACCCCGTAACTTCGGGAGAAGGGGTGCCGCATTAGGGTGAACTCAGAGGAAGGGGCAACCTGGAAACTGAGGGAGCCCGAAGCGGTCGCAGTGACAAGGCCCTAGCGACTGTTTACCAAAAACACAGGCCTCTGCAAACTCGTAAAGAGGATGTATAGGGGCTGACGCCTGCCCAGTGCCGGAAGGTTAAGGGGAGGGGTGAGGCCGTAAGGCGTAGCTCTAAACCGAAGCCCCGGTAAACGGCGGCCGTAACTATAACGGTCCTAAGGTAGCGAAATACCTTGCCAGGTAAGTTCTGGCCTGCATGAATGGCGTAACGACTGGGGCACTGTCTCGGCGGGGGACCCGGTGAAATTTCAGCGGGGGTGAAGATGCCCTCAACCTGCGGCTAGACGGAAAGACCCCGTGGAGCTTTACTGTAGCCTGGTATTGGATTCTGACACATCGTGTACAGGATAGGTGGGAGGCTGTGAACCCGGCTCGTCAGGGTCGGGGGAGCCGTCGGTGGGATACCACCCTCGGTGTGTCGGAATTCTAACCTGAACCTGTGAAGAGCAGGTTGGGAACAGTGCCAGGTGGGCAGTTTGACTGGGGCGGTCGCCTCCTAAAGTGTAACGGAGGCGCGCGAAGGTCGGCTCAGGTGGGTTGGAAATCCACCGATGAGTGCAAGGGCATAAGCCGGCCTGACTGTGAGACCGACGGGTCGAGCAGAGACGAAAGTCGGTCCTAGTGACCCGACGACTTCCGAGTGGAAGGGTCGTCGACAACGGACAAAAGTTACCCCGGGGATAACAGGCTAGTCTCGCCCGAGAGTTCACATCGACGGCGAGGATCGGCACCTCGATGTCGGCTCATCCCATCCTGGGGCTGAAGCAGGTCCCAAGGGTTAGGCTGTCCGCCTATTAAAGGGGTACGTGAGCTGGGTTCAGACCGTCGTAAGACAGGTCGGTCCCTATCGGCCGCAGGCGTAGGAGGTTTGCGGGAGGTCTCCCCTTGTACGAGAGGACCGGGGAGAGTGGGCCTCTGGTGTACCGGCTGTCCTGCCAGGGGCATACGCCGGGTAGCTATGCCCATAAGTGATAACCGCTGAAAGCATCTAAGCGGGAAGCACGTCCCAAGACTAGACCTCCCATCCCGTTAAGGGAGTAAGGCCGGTCCGAGAACAGGACCTTGATAGGCTGGTGGTGTAAGCACCGTAAGGTGTTGAGCCAACCGGTACTAATAGGCCGAGGCCTTGACCTTGTAGCTTCCTATGCAGTTTCCAGTGATTCTTCGAGGTTTCCTCGGGTGCCTATACCAGAACGGGAAACACCCGGTCCCATTCCGAACCCGGCCGTTAAGCCGTTCTGGGCCGATGGTAGTATGGGGGCGACCCCATGTGAGAGTAGGTAGTGCCCGGGGATTTAAAGGGGCTGCGTGGAGCAGCCCCTTTTTTTTCAGGTGCGAACTTAGCTAAAAGTTAATGATCAATTTGATTTCGAAGAGTAGGTATCTGATAACTATATAGAGTGTATGGTTGAGCCTGCAAGATCGATGTAAATTCTTACGAAGCCCTTTTCGTCTGTTTTTACATAAAAGGTATGATCATCAATTTCAACTTGGAGAGTGATGCTTGAAAGAGGAATTCCATTTTCATCAACGATTTGAAATTCTATGTAGTTGTCGGTTGTCTTAAAATGATTTACATTTATCGATACACCAAAGCCTACCTGCACGTTGGAGCAGCCAAATAGGAGAAATGTTAAGATGCTAAACCAAAGGAGCAACTTTTTGCTCACTGGACTCACCCCCCATGCAAACGTTATTACTGAAATTTTACTCCCATTTCACAATTTTTAATATATTCGGATTCAAGATTCAAAAGCTTCTGGCTTTGATATTTTTCAAAGTTCTGTAAGGCACTTCGATCGTCTTCATTTCACTAGGAAATTTGTTTACAAACTTGTTTGACCCCTTAAAAGACAGGTATGGAAACTGTCCAGGAAAGAGTAAATGGACGTCTTCTTACAGAACATAATGAGCAGACAACACAAACAAGGCAAGAACTTGCTTGGCTTTTAAGAGAGATACTAACTAATCAACCACGTCTTGTACATCTTGTGATCTTCTGACAAGTTCTTTCAATTGCTTGCCTGTGCTCATGAAATAAAGCTTTTCACAGATGTTTGTTAGATGATCTGCTATTCTTTCTAAGTGTCTTATCAAAAAAGCTTCCTCTAAGTACAGTCTCATCATCTTTGGATTAGTTTCTTCACAGGCAAGGTCAATAAGATTCTCATGACCAACATTGTGAAGTTGATCAACTTCATCGTCTTTTTTCCAAACTTTAACTGCAAGGCCAAGATCTTTGTGTTCCACAGCTTCCACAGTTTCCTTGAACATAGTTAATATTATCTTTATCATCTCATTCAATGTCTTCCAGGAAGTAAAGCTTTCTATTCCCCTTTGAACGTGTCTACTCAATTGGGCTATATTGACACATTCATCAGCGATCCTTTCAAGATCGATTGACAAACCTATCATTGCGACAACAAATCTAAGGTCGTCCGCGAGTGGCTGAAACTTTGCAATGACATCGAAAGCCACTGTCTGGATTTCAAGATCAAGTGAATCGAAATAATCGTCCATCAATTCTATATCTCTTATAAGTTTTTCATCGCCAGATTGAACAGCCAAGAGGGTTTTTTCAAATAGATGCTCTACACCGCTCAGAAATTCTCTTAGCTTGTCATTCAAAAGATTTATCTCTCTTTCGTAGTGAATAGTCCTCTGTGTCATTGACACCTCTCCTTCATCCAATTTTTCCTGTTAGAAACTGTCGAGTCATTTCGTGTCTTGGTTCCTTTACAACTTCCGAGGTCAAACCGTATTCTATCAAACGCCCTTCATACAGAAAGATTACCTCATCACTTATCCTTAAAGCCTGCCCCATACTGTGAGTTACTATTATAACAGTATACTGCTCGGCTATCGATTCAAGTAACCTTTCTATCTTCGTCGTTGCAATTGGATCGAGTGCGGATGTTGGTTCGTCTAACAGGATTACCTCCGGTTCAATAGCAAGAGCTCTGGCTATACAGAGCCTTTGTTGTTGACCGCCTGATAGCTGTACAGCAGGTTTTTTCAGTTTATCTTTCACTTCATCCCACAAAGCAGCCTTCTTCAACGCTTCCTCGACCTTGTCTCTTAAGAGTTCTTTCTTAGTAATTCCCTGAATTCTAAGGCCATAGGCAACATTGTCAAACACCGACATTGGAAAAGGGTTGGGCCTTTGAAAAACCATCGTCACTTTTTTTCTATATTCCGTCAGGTTCTTGATTGAATATATGTCTTGGCCATGAAACTTTATAACTCCTTTCATTGAAAAACTAGGTATCATATCATTCAGTCTGTTTAAACATCGGAGCAATGTACTCTTTCCGCAACCAGAAGGGCCCATGATTGCTGTGATACCTTTTGAAAGTATTCTTGCATTCACATTGTCCAGGACCCTGTGATTACCGTAATGGGCAAATAGGTTTTCTATTTCGAATACTATTTCACTCATTTCTATGCCTCCTTAAAAACTGAACTGTCGAATAAATTGAGATCATCACGATGACCATGAGTGAAGACATGGCTCTTGCCATCCACTGAGATTTTTCACCAAGGTTCATGACTATTGCATAAATGCTCGTAGGCAGTGTCATAACTGGATCTGTGATCTTCTTTGGAAGCTGTGTCGCGTAAAAGACCGCGCCTGTGACTAAAATTGGAGCTGTTTCGCTGAAGGCCCTTCCGAGAGTCAACATGAGTGATGTCAAAAGTCCATTCTTGCTAGCTCTCAAGACCATTAGAGTAGCTTGAAGTTTGTTTGCACCAAGTGCTATGACACCTTCGCGCAACTCCTTTGGAACGGCCCTCAGGAACTCGGCAGCGCTGCTTATGAAAAAGGGTATAGCCATAGTCGAAAGGGTGAGAGATGCTGATATCAATGACGTACCCAAAGATAGCTTGACACAAAAAAGGCTGAGACCAAATAGACCGTAAACTATCGATGGTATACTGTTCATCGTAGCAGCAAGTGATTGCAAAAAAATAGAAAGTCTTCTTGGTGCAAATTCTGTTATGAATATCGTACCCAAAAGGCCTGTTGGTATTGAAACTAAGAAAACAACAATCATCAACAGCAGTGAGCCAATGAGCATTGGAAAGATACCGCCTTCACTCATTGCAGATTTTGGATACTGTGTGAAAAAACCTGGTTTTGTGAAATAATTAACTCCGGAAAAGATTATGATTCCTATTATCAAAGTGAAGGCAACAAAGACTGTGTAACTGATTATTCTAAAGGTCCACCTCATAGGATCACCCTTTTACCCATTTATCACGCTGTCTTGTGAGATAATTCGTAAGAAGATTCAGCAGCAAAGAACCAACAAGAAGTAAAAATCCTATGAAAAACAAAGAACTGTAATGAAGGCTACCTATTTCTACTTCGCCCATTTCGCTTCCAAGTGCTGCAGTTAGAGGGCGTATCGGATCGAGTAATGACCTCACAAGAACATTTGCCCCACCGGCGACCATCAAAACGATCATCGTTTCACCGAATATTCTATTAAAAACACTGAGCATGGCATTTATCAAACCAGAAGATGCATATTTGACTTCGACTACCATGACAGAAAGATCCTTTGCTCCCAAAGCAACAGCTGCTTCTACAACTTCTCTTGGTACTTTTTCAAGAGATTGGTAAGATAAACTGATCATAAAAGGTAAAGTCAAGACAGAAAGCATTATAGAAGCATTTAAAAAATTTTGAGCGGTCCATGCACCAAATTTGAGAAATAGATCACCCAGTACGACTACACCAAAAAATCCTAATACTACTGAAGGAATACCGCTAACATACTCAAGAGTTCGTAACATGATCTCCTTCTCTTTCTTTGTGGCAAATCTGTGTAGATAAAGTGCAACTATCAGACCGATCGACCAGACCCAGATACTCGTCCACAAAGCTAAGATTATTGAATTGAATAACATAGTCCTTATCCCAAACTCTGCGTCTACCCAGACAGGATACCAATTCGGTGAGAAAAGACCAAAACCTACCTCTTTTATCGCCCTGATCGATTCAGATGAAATGAAAAAGACTATGGAAAACAAAGCAGCTGCCACTACCATGGCAGCTATCGATACGATTGAAATGAAGAAAGCGGAACCCAATTTGCCCATTACTTACCAGTCCCGTATGCAGGAATGTATCCAGCCTTCTCAACCAACTTTTGCCCTTCAGGAGAAAGAATGAATCTTATAAAATCAGCGACTATACCTTGTTGTGGCCAAGTGTTGTTAAACCTGGCAAGATCTATGAAAACATACAAAGGCCTGCTTATTGGATAGACACCTGCTAAGACATTGGCTATCGTTGGTTCTATTCCGTTGACCTTCAACGCTTTGACTTGGCTTGTTACATAGCCCATTCCTGTGTAAGCTATGGCATATTGATTCTTTGCGACACTTTCAATCTCTGCTTGAGAAGATTCGAGCATTTGAACTCTTGGGCTCAACTTTTCACCCTGTAGTACCTTTTCAACCCAGGTTTCAAAGGTTCCAGAAGCAGTGTTTCTTGAGTAAACCACTATAGGTCTGTTTGGAAGTTTAGGATCTACTTGATTCCATTGAGTGATCTCTCCTGTGTAGATTTTCTTGAGAGTTTCCATCGTGATGGAATCAATGGCAAGGTTTGGATTGACAATGACTGAAAGCCCATCGTAAGCTATTACAATGGGGGCAAAGTATTTACCGGCTTTGTGCATTTCTTCAACTTCGGAAGCTTTAAGAAATCTACTAGAGTTGGCAATGTCCGTTGTGTTATTGAACAATGCCTTTATACCAGTTGTTGAACCTGCACCTTCGAGCGTCACGACCACAGAGGGATTGATTTTCTTAAACTCCTCAACCCAGAGTTGAGCAATTGGATAAACTGTGTTCGATCCTTTGATGATGAGAGTCTGTGCCGAAAGAATTACCGATGCCACTAAAAGAACCAAACCTAGAAATTTTCTCATCCTTCCACCTCCTGTTTTCACCCTATTTTTTGCATAGTTACTTCTAGGCGGCTTCAAAAAAGATTAAAAAGTTTTAACACATTCCTGGCATTATTTATAAACGGAGGGATGAGATGGCTCATATATTAGTTGTGGAAGACGAAAAAGATGTCAGTGATGTTGTGAGCAGATATCTGAAACTTGATTCACACGAAGTCAAGACAGCATCTAGCATTCAAGAAATGTACGATGAACTGGAAAAAGGTTGTGTAGATATCATAATACTTGATTTAATGCTTCCAGATGGAGACGCCATGGACGAGCTTTCCTCGATAAGGTTTATGTGTCCTAAGACCTTTGTTATAGTTTTAACTGCACTCAGAGAAGATAGAGACAAAATACTTGGCCTTGAGATGGGCGCAGATGACTATGTGACAAAACCATTTAATCCGAGAGAACTCGTAGCAAGGGTCAGAGCGATAATTAGAAGAACAAGTATGTTTGCAGAAAGGGAATTGGTACACAAAGATATGAAGTTACTCGTGAATGAAAGGACGTTGCTGATAGGAGACGAGCCCGTTCAACTGTCTTCGAAAGAGTTTGAAATACTTCTTTTGCTTTTTGAAAACCCTAAAAAAGTCTTCACGAGAGCTGAGATACTTGATACCGTATGGCGTGACGAAGATAGAAGCGATAGAATCGTTGATGTATACATGAGTCTGCTAAGGAAAAAATTGGGTAAAGAAAGGTTGGTGACAATCCACGGTGTTGGATACAAGTTGGGATGAAATCATAGAAAAGTATAGACCATTGCTACTCTTGAAACCAGAGCTGATACTTTTTTACCCAGATCAAGGAGAATCTTCAGCCAAAGAACAAATACTAAGTGATTCAAAAACTTTTTTCGTGAATGCAGTAACTCACGAACTTTTCACACCTATCACTGCAATGCTTGGTCTTTTGGAAGTTGCGAAAGAAGGAGAATATGTTCAGGAGACTCTTCTGAAGATAGAAAGACATCTAAAAAGGTTGCAAAGGATTATAGAACAGTTGGTTCTGTTATCAAAATTGGAACAAAGTGAATACATCCCCCATTATCAGAGATTGAGCGTCAACAGGTTGTTACGTGATGTCCTATTAGAATATGAAGAAAAAATGAAACAGAAGAATCTCCGTGTCGATATCAGGACCAATAAATTCATCCGAGTCGATCCGGAAGCCTTCAAAATCGTTATTAGGAATTTAGTATCAAATGCCATCAAATACTCAAAGGATGGTGGGATTGTAGAAATTCTTTCGCAAAAAGACTTTTTGATAATTCAAGATCATGGTGTGGGTATACCACAAGAGGATCTCAAAAACATCACAGCTCGTTTCTACAGAGCGGGTAATGCAAGAAGTTATTCGGGGGCGGGTCTAGGGCTTGCGATTGTTAAACATATTCTTCGGAAACTTTCTATTTCTTGGGCAATTCATTCAATTATGGGAACTGGGACAAAAGTTTTCTTAAAAATACATTCAGATTCAACCTCTGCAACCGGTGAGTGATGGTTTTCTTCTTCATTCTTCATTTATCTTGTTTTTCCTTCCGTTTTCTTTGATCATTCTTTGTTGAACTTTGCCTTGGGAAGATGCTATATTAATTACGTGTGTTACATAAGTAAGTTACTTATGTAACCAAAGAGGGAGGGATCTTTGTGAAAAAGGTGTTCCTATGTATTGTTTTGGTTTCGTTGGTACTACTGAGTTTTGGAAAGACTTTGACGATCTGGATTGGTGGACAGGTTGCAGAGCTTGACGAGACTTGGAATTCAATTATTAAGGTGTTTGAGCAGAAGTATGGGATCAAGGTGGAAGTACAACTCTTTGGTTTTGATACTTACTACGACAAACTCGTAACGGCACTCCAGGCCGGTAAAGGACCAGATCTTGCTTTTGCAGACTTAGGAGGTTGGGTTCCAACCTTTGCAGAAAAAGGTTGGCTTGAGCCAATGGAAGAACAGATCAAAAAGTGGGAAGGTACTCCGCAGATTTGGCCCAACCTATGGCCAACGGTAACTTACAAAGGTGTCAGATATGGTCTTCCTTGGTACACCGATTGCAGACTCCTACTCTACAACAAGACAATGTTTGAGCAAGCTGGTCTTGACCCAAACAATCCACCAAAAACTTGGGACGAACTTGTAGCTGCGGCTCAGAAGATCACCGATACAAAGAACAGAATCTATGGTTATGGCGTCAGCGGTACAAAAACGGAGCACACTACCCTTGGGTACATGATGTTCTTGTATGCGGCAGGTGGGAAACTTTTGACAGATGATTATTCAAGGGCAGCTTTTAACACGCCTGAAGGACTGAAAGCTTTGAAATTCTACACCGATTTAGCCAAGAGATATGGTGTCAGTCCAAATGCTGTTCAGTATCATGAAGACGATTACAGAAACATGATGGCACAGAATCGTGTAGCAATGTCAATTGGAGGCCCATGGTCATTCCCATTGATCGAGGCAGCAAATCCAAATATAGTTGGAAAGTACTCTGTGGCACTTCATCCTTATGATTCACAACCAGCCAGTGTTTTGGGCGGATGGGCGCTCGTCATACCAAAAACAAGTCCAAACAAAGAAGATGCATGGAAACTTGCTGAATATCTAACTAGCTTTGATGTATGGATGAAATGGGTTGAAGAAAAGGGAGGGCCAATGCCGACAAGAATGGATGTTTGTACAAAGTCCAAACTTGCAAATGATCCAAAGTGGCAGGTGATCTTCAAGACATTTCCATACGCGGTTGCAAGGCCACCCATTCCTCAGTATCCTCAGATATCTGAACAGATTCAAATCATGGTGCAAAAAGTTTTGTTGAACGAATTGACACCTGAAGAGGCAATTAAAGTTGCAGCAGAAAATGTCAACAAAATACTCGGAGCAAAGTAAACTATATTTAGGGCGGGCTCAGCCCGCCCATAATCGGGAGTGAACGAGTTGAGGGAGCAAAAGATAGCATTAAGAATGGTCATGCCATATGTCTTGATTATAATTGCTTTCGTTGTTCTGTTATTGATCTCTAACATTGTTATGAGCTTCTCAACAACCGATGGCAACTTCACTTTTCAAAATTACAAAGCTATCTTTACAGACAATGTATTCTACAAATCTGTTTTCAACACTTGCATCTGGGTTTTGGGAAGTGTGGCTGGGCAGATATTGCTTGGTCTTGCTGTAGCCCTTTTGTTGACACAAATTAAGCGTGGACAAGTTTTCTTTAGAAGCATAATATTGATATTACCTTGGGCAACACTTGACATCGTTGCTGGTGTCATGTGGAAATGGATGTATAACGATATGTACGGTGTGTTGAATGACATTCTTGTCAAAATTGGGCTTGCAAAGGATTACATACCTTGGTTGGCGACTCCAAAGATGGCGATGATTGCTGTGATAGTTGCAAATATATGGAAGGGTTTTTGTTTATCTGGGATGTTTTTCATTGCTGGAATTCAAACGATACCGCGGGAGCTTTATGAAGCCGCTGAGATAGACGGTGCGAATGCTTACGGACGTTTTTGGAATGTGACTATACCTCAACTCAAACCTGTGTTGATGACGACTTTAATGTTCACAATTATATGGACAATAAATTATTTCCCCCTCATCTATGTGATGACCGGTGGAGGACCAAACTATGGGACTGAAACGATAGTGACATATATTTATAGGTTAAGCCTTAGATTCTTGGAATACAATAAGGCAGCCGCACTTTCAAATATTCTTTTTATAATTGTTTTTACCATCGCTTATCTATTTACAAAGAAGATGGCAAGGGAAGTGGCAGCATGATGAAGAGGAGTACAAAGAAGAGAATGATGAGAGTAGTATCATATATTTTATTGACCTTCATCGCCATTGTAATTGTCTTTCCCTTCCTCTGGCTTGTTTTGACTTCCTTTAAAACTTATCAGCAGATATACAGCTATCCTATAATATACTTGCCAAAGAGCTGGACCATTGAACACTATCAGAAAATAGCGAGTCTTGATTTCAAAAGATATTTTCTAAACAGTGTAATAGTTGGTGTTGGGACTATGTTGTTTTCGTTGGTCGTTGGAATTTTTCCAGCATATGCTTTTTCACGTTATTCCTTTAGATTTAAAAGTGAACTCTTGGTCAGTGTTTTGATCTTTCAAATGTTTCCTATGGTGGTTTTCTTGGTACCTATCTTTAAATTCCTGGATTGGATAAAATTACTTGATACGCACATCGGTTTGATCTTGGCTTACTTACCTTTTACGACACCTATAACGATAGTTTTCCTGAGGAGCTTTTTTCTATCTGTACCAAAATCACTTGAAGAAGCGGCACTGATAGACGGTTGTAACAGAACAAGAGCATTCTTGAGAGTGATCTTTCCCGTCACCTTGCCTGGTATAGCCGCGGTGGGAGTTTACGCATTCTTATTCACCTGGAGTGAATTACTCTATTCAATGTCGTTGTTGACAAGCAAAAGGTTACAGACGATACCAACCTTTCTTTCTGTCTTTGTGGGGCAGTATCAAACTCGTTGGGGTCCATTGTTTGCAGGATCGGTCTTTGCCACGTTGCCTCCATTGATAGTTTTCATATTGCTTCAAAGATATTTCATTTCTGGCTTAGTGAGCGGGGCGGTGAAAGAATGACAATTAGTGATGACCTGCTTTTTGAAGTAGCATACGATTACTACGTTAAGAACATCTTACAAAAAGACATCGCAAAGAAACTTGGTGTCTCAAGAGTTCAGGTGAGCAAATATCTCAAGATGGCTATTGAAAGAAAGATTGTACGTATTGAAGTAGTGCCACCGAAGATTCCACAAAAACTGGAATCACAGTACAGTTTATTTTTCAACCAGAGGTTCGGTTTGAAAAAACTACTGCTCACAACTGGGCATACAAATAATCAATTACTATTGCAGTCCCTTGCAAGAAAAACTTGGGAGTTTTTGTCTGACTTACCTAATGAATCTATGAACATTGGTATAGGTTGGGGTACAACGATGTTCACATTGGCAACCTATGACTTTAGGGTCGAAAAATTCAAATGGAATGTATTACCACTCTCTGGTGGGACCTTCAAACTATCGGACAAGCATTTTGATTCAAATTTTATAGCTCAGAATTTTGCAGAAAGGTCAGGTGCAAAAGCAATTGGCGTCTATTTTCCTTTTCTTATGGACAATCATGAACAAAAGAAACAACTTCAAGAGACAGAGGAATTCAAATACTTAAACTCCCTTTGGAGCAATTTGGATATCGTGATATGTAGTGTAGGGTATTCTATTTCTCGCTCGCCGCTGTTCCGACAAAATGTTTTCGATGGTTCAATTTTGGATAAACTTGAAAAACTCGGTATAGTTGGTGATATTCTCACTCATTATTTTGATATCAATGGCAAAATTTACGACCTTGATTTTATGCAGAAAGTCAACAATATAACGATGGAACAGTACATGAAGGCTAAAACAAAGATTGTCGTGGCAGGCGGGTTTCATAAAATTGAAAGTATAGTTGGTCTTCTGAGAGGTAATCTCACTGACATACTGATAACGGATGAAAACACTGCGAGAAATGTCATTGAATACATTTCTGAGAAGAACTGGAGGTAGTGTTAGCCTTGAGCATTCAGATACTCAATCTAAATCCTTGTTATGATCACTGGGTGATCCTTTCAAACCCACCGAGGACTCCGAATGTACTCAGAGGAGATCACGTTGTGAAACTGGTTGACGGCAAAGGATTGAACATTGCGAGAGTTTTAAACATGCTTGGGTTCAAGGACTATAACTGCATAAACATCCTTGGAGGTGATGTGGGAAAGATCATACATGCAAAATGTAAAGAGGATAATATAAAGACCCTAGATTTTTGGATCAAAGATGAAAACAGGATAAACACAGCGATCGTTTATGAGTATGAAAAAAGAATGCTCATGGTCAATGAACCAGGACCAATCATGCAGAGGGATGAGATAGATAATTTTCTTGATTTCTTTTCTCTTGCTTTGAAGCGAAATGGCACACTGGTCATCGCTGGAAGTGCACCAAGAGGTTTTGGAACAAAGGACATGGTGAAAATTGCAGAACTCGCCAGGAAAAATTCCTGTAGATTGATGATAGACATATCTGGAGAATGGTTGAAAGAATTGGTAAACTTTGGACCTGAAATGGTTAAGGTGAATGCCGATGAATTGAGAATAGCATTGAATCTTCAACAGATAGACTTGGCAGATCTTTATCAAATAAAGAAACACTACAACATACAAGTTTTGTGTGTAACTTACGGCAAGGATGGTTCCATAACATTTGTAAATGACAGAATCATTCGTGTAAAGCCAAAGGTTATTCACTCAGATTATTCTGTGGGTTGTGGAGATTCTTTCTTTGCAGGTTATCTGTATTACGAAGCTTTGAACAAATCTATTGAAGAACGGCTGGTCTTTGCAACGGCATGTGGTACAGCGAATACTTTAAAATATGGTGCAGCAATTTTTGATTTACAGGATTTGGAAAGTCAGCTTTCAAATGTAGATTTGGTGGAGGAAAGAATATGAAGGTGTACATTGGTATAGACCTTGGGACTACGAACACGAAGGTTATGGTCGTAAGCAAGAGTGGCATAGAAAAGGTTGTGAAAATCAAGACACCAAGGAAGACACTCAACAATGTGGAATACTTTGATCTTGACAAACTTGATCGCAATCTTGAGAAAATTCTTGCTCAGCTCAAAAAAATTTATCGCATATCTGGCTTGAGCTGTACAAGCTTTGGAGAGTCGGTGGTGCCGGTTGCAAAAGGTAAAAAATTACACGATCCCATAGTTTGGTATGACACATGTACAAAAAAGACGCAGAAAAAGTATGAAAAAATAGTTGCCCAGTTGGCTCCCTATGAAATCTCTGGCTCAAGAGATATATATTATTTTTCTCTGTACAAAATACTGTATATGTATGAAAACAATATTGTCAGACCTGAACAAGTAGAACAATGGCTACCGGTTTCTTCCTACGTCTTGTACAAGTTGACTAAAAAAGGTGTCTGGGATATGACTCAAGCATGTCGAAGCCATATGGTTGATGTGCACAATAGGTCTTGGAACAAGAATTTGATCGATCATTTCAAAATATCACAAGATCAACTGGGAGAACTCAGTTACACGGGCAGCTTTGTTGGTTATTATGGGGAAATACCTGTATTTCTAGCGGGTCACGATCATCTGACTGGAACCTTTGGTCTGGTTTCACTGTATGCAAATGAGTTGATATACGATTCTATGGGGACAGCTTCTTTGATAACAGCCATAACCCATGAAAAGGATAGAAACTTGCACATGAAAGAACCATTCATGAAAAACGGAGGGCTCATAGGTATAGGCTTTAAAGATAAACAGTACTACCTGGCCTCTGGTGTTAGGTACCATGGAAAGTTGATTGAGTTAGTTCTTAGGACATTCAACATGACAGTCTCTTCTAAAAAGTTCAGAAAGATGAATGAAAAAATAAAACAGATGCCTCAGAAAGTGAATTTTTATATCTACAGCAACGGGGATAACTTGGTCGGTGAGAGTTGTCAAGGCATCAACTTTCTTGAAATTCCTCCTGATTGTACTCAAGAAGAGATCCTCCAAGCTGTATATCATTATCTTTCTTACACAAGTAGAGTGACCATAGAAAATCTCAACAGGTACGTTGGTGATCTTCCCGTTGTTGTCGGCGGGGCTTTGATCAGCAATGATGTCTTTATGAATTATAAAGCCTCTATGTTGTGTAAAGACCTTTATTATCTGAACACTTCTGAATTGACTGCCCTTGGAGCAGCAATATCAGCAATCAAGGGTTCCCAAGATGAAGAGGTTTTTGAGTCCTTGAAGACAAAAATGGTTTTTCAAAGGATCGTTCCTAACTATGAGCTGTGTAAAGAAATGAATCGTCTCTACCAAAGAATGAGTGAGGGTTACAATAGGCTCTTGAGATAAGGAGGATGAAGATGGCTTTAGTCACACTCAAGGAACTTGTTCAAAGGGCTTACAAATCGGATTACGCTGTGCCAGCTTTCAATATTCACACATATGAAGACGCTTTGGCAATTGTCAAGGGTGCCGAGGAAATGAGATCACCTGTTATACTCATGGCTTCACCCAGTGCGATAAAACACTTGGGTATAAAGCTTGCAGCTTGTATTATCAATGATCTTGCTATGAATGCTTCTGTGCCTGTAGTCTCACACCTTGATCATGCGACAGATATGGACGTCATCTTTAAGGCAATGAAAGAGGGATTCACTTCCGTTATGTACGATGGATCGAACCTGAGCTTTGAAGAAAACGTACAAAATACAAGACTCGTTGTGAAGGTAGCGAGGTCCTTTGGAATATCTGTGGAAGCAGAGATTGGAAGAGTTGGAAAATCTGAAGAAGGTGAACAGCTCGAACAAATTTTGACAGAGCCACAGTCTGCTAAGGGTTTTTTTGAGCAGACACAGGTTGACGCATTGGCAATTGCTGTTGGTACTGCCCATGCAATGCAAAGACAGGAAGCACAGATAAACTTTGAACGTGTCAGACAGATACAAGAAGTCGTGGACGTACCACTTGTTTTACATGGTTCAAGCGGTGTACCCGATGAAGATCTTACAAAGATTAGTAAAATGAGATTTGGAAAGATAAACATAGGTACAATTCTAAAAACCGTTTATGTAAAAAAGATCAAAGAGATTGTGTTGAACAATCCAGGGTTGAAAGATCAGATCGTTTTGCTGAAGGATGCTTCTATGGCGGTAACTGAAATAGTCAAAGGCAAGATAAAACTGCTTAACAGCTCAGGAAGAGTTTAAATCACCCGACAAGAATT
>CALKJI010000009.1 GCA_937995655.1 uncultured Pseudothermotoga sp.
CGAAGGCAGTCTTACCCGGTTCTTCTTCGTGCCAAGAGGCAAAACCAACAAAACCTCCTACGTATGTAGCCGTAGCATGGATTGTGCCTTCAAAAGAACAGTTTTTAAAACCACTAATCGCTGACACTGCTGCAAAGCCGCCTATCTTTTCTGATGAGGAATTTGAACTGTGCACTTCTACGTTTTTCACCAGACAGTTTTCGAACCAGGTAGCATTAGCCTCGGCAACAAACCCACCGACCCCATAACCACCACTTTCAGGATCGGCTTTCACCGACATATTTTCTACACGACAATTTGTGATCGTTGAAGACGATGTTTATGCGGCAAAGCCACCTATGTAGCTAGATTTTGTTATGGAGGAATTTTTTATAACGATGTTTTCAATTAGACTGTTTTCTATACCACCTGCAAAAATACCTGAATTGCGCGCTTCATAATTTGCTTCAACATTATTCAAAATGATATTTTTGATGGTGGCTCCATTCAGGTAGGCAAAAAAGCCAAAATATTCATCTGAATCTGTTTTGCCACCAATGACAGCGTTTTTGATCTCAAATCCCATACCATCGTAAGTACCTGTGAAGGCATCAGTGGAATCTGTAGCAACTGGACTCCAATTGTACTCAACAGGATCAACCTTCATTTTTAAATCATTTAAATCAATATCTTTAATTTGTTTAAAATCCTTGTCCAGATTGTTTTTCACATTATCCAACTGTTGTGCTGTCACAATGATATAAGGATCATTTGGAGTGCCACTTCCACCACCAAAATCTTCGGTCTCAGAATAAGCGGTAAAGTTTATTGTTGCTTGTGAACTGACGTCTTTTGTGGGATGAACAGTTCCTGATACCACTATGTAGTAACCTTCTAGCTGAGCAGATACTTTTACAGTACCTGTCAAACCAGTGATAGACCAATTACCAGTTGCATTTGTCTGAGTTTGCTTTGTACCTGCAAAGACTGTTACGTTTTGCAGTGGAGCACCATCCGACTTTTTTACGGTACCTTGGATATCGTATGATACTTGAACGATGGGTGCGGCACAGTTGAATAAAAAAAGAACCAGTAGCGGCATCAACAAAAGTAGCCACTTTTTCATTAAAATACCTCCTTTGAAGATGCTATAAGATTCTTGGAAAGGTATAAGGGTGGTGCAAACCAAATTGAACGGAGGGAAACGTGAAAGCGGAAGGTAAGAACTCCTCAATCAGCTACCGTTCGGCTTGTTACCTTATGTTTCTCACCCCCTTGCCAAGTTAATGAAATTATACACCATATTCTATATCCGAAAAGTTCCTTTCAAAAATAAATACAAAAGCTGTACTCCACTTTCAGCATAGGAAGGGATTTTCGCTATGAAGGATGAATAATAGAGCCAACCAGTTGCAAAGATGGAACTTATTATGAATGCTGTAATTGTGTTTAGGATACGTGGCTTTTGCCTCAGTGAATTTATCGAAGCTGCAGCCGAAAACGCACTTATGACAAGGGCACTGGATAACAAAGGTGTCACAAGCGATATTCCAAAGAGAAACCTTGAGAAAAATGCAATGACTGAGAATGGAAAGATATAAACCAAACCGTTTTCGGCGGCCTTTGTAACAATTCTTTTGCCGTATTTTTCTTTCAAATCTCTATTGAAAGATTTAAAGAACACGAGCAGCAGAGATTTGTACAGACCACCGAAGAAGAGCGCTAAGGTTGTACTGAACAGAGCGTTCAGTAGGCTAATATCTTTGATTGGTTTCGAGAAGGCTGTGAAACCTATCAACGCAAAGGCTGTTATTCTAAAAAAAGCTTTTACAGCAGAAAATCTTAAAATGGTCTCATTCAAATGTATCACCTTCCATTCAACCTTGAGCCACATTTGGAACAAAAGATGCTGTCAGGTATCAGCGTCGCCCGGCAGTTGGACAAAGTCTTTGGCTTGAATCTTCTTGGGGTAGTTCTGGACAGTTCAATGCCCAGAGGATCTCATCGATCTGTTCTTGTGATGTAACAGTCGATAGATTCACCCCGTTGTCTAAAAGTTGAATTCTTATTACGTCATGTACTGAGGAGTTCAAAAAGACAGCTGCAGAGATTGTTATTTGACTACCTGTGAGATTCAATATCTCAAGTAAAGAAACTGAATGTATGAGAAGGAAATTCTTTGCAAAGAGCAGTACATCTTGGCTGAATCTAATGGTATCTCCTCTTATCAACAAAGATTTTTTTGCAAGTTCGGCGACGGCAGTTTCCAAATTCGCTGGCGAAGAAAAGTTCTTGAAGTTTGTAATCAGGAAATTCAAAAGGCCATTTTTCGTCGGCTTTTCTATGTACTCTCGAAGCTCATCTATTGGAAAAGAGTCCCTGGCTTGACCGCCGGAAGGGTAACACATTAGTTCTTCCTTTCTGTACAGATCTACAAGGGCGGCAAAGGCCAAAAGTTCATCTCTTTGCAGCCACAGTGAAATAGTGATTGTCTTGAGATTTGAACCGCCGTATAGGTCAATCAGATGACCTTTGATTTCCTTAAGATCACTATCGATTGAAAAAAGAAGATTCCCTTGACTGTTTTGTGCAAGAACAATTCTATTTTCTTTGTAATAAGTGTATTTTTCCACCGTCAGATAACCAACCTGGGCTACAAAGCGGCAGCACCTTTCAGGCATGGATATCGTTTTCAGAAACTCGTCCATGCCCAATGAAAGCTTTCCATCAGAGAGTACGCCTTTTTTTGCCAGAGATTTTTCTTCGTCCCCTTTGAGCGCAACGTTGATGTTTGAAAGGAGTCCTAATTCATTCTTGTTCGTAAAGATCCTTCCAAGGTAAGTAATTTCTTCCAGTGTGAGTTCCATCTTATTGCCTCCTTCAATCAAAAATCAATGGTTTTATTTGCATTTCGCTTGTATAGGCTGCCGCAGTTTTAGCACCTTGCAGTTTCATTTCCCTGATCAATTTGCCGGCTACTAATCTGGACATGTCTTTGCCGGTAGACGAAGTGAGTAAATCCACGTTTGATTTGGAGCTCGGTAAAACCAGATTGGACATCTCTGGATTCCACCACTTTGATTTGTACTTACTCACGTCATCACCGTATCCCTTTCCACCAATGGTCTTTGCGAAGGCTTCGAAGGAATTGCTTATGGCTGAGTCAACAAGATTCTTTTGAAAACCCTCCAAACCTTCATCCACTGCACCGCCAATAGATGAACCTACCGTTTTGAATGCTGCTTCTTTCCAAGGATTTGAAAAAGGTATGAAATCGCTGGCTATGTCTGTGCCCGTACTGATCATCTTTCCCCAGGTTATACCCTTGTCTTCTTCATCGGGTACGAAGGCCTTTGCACCTTTGTAAGCGGCCCTGACAAATTTTCCTGGTGTACCTGTACAAGCCGCAAGACCATCGATTGCGTTATCAGCAAATATTTCGGTTATTTTTGCGGCTTTGTAGGCACTATCGTACCACTGGGCATCGTTGTTGAATTTTTCGGCATCCTTTACGTTCTTGCCCATATTCTGAGAAATCACATCTTTCAACTGATCTCTGCTCACTCCGTACTTTTTCTCCAAGCTTTGTATGTATTCTTCATGAGCTTGCTCCTTTGATTTTTCTATTTTTGTTGGCTCCGTCATTTTGTCACGCTGCTGTTCAATCCAGGTTTTGTCTTTTTCAAGGTTTGGAACAACGATCTTTTCATATACTTCCCAGTTGAAAAGGTTGCCGTCTTGTGTTATCCATTGATTTGTTTCAGGATCGTATGTTACTTCCTTGGTTCTGCCCGTGTGATCGGTTACTACGCTGACCTTGATGGGTTCAACACTCTGTTGAACCGGTTGTTCTTCAATACTCTTTTCTTCTTGCGGTCTTGGCTGGTCAGAATAACTTGTTTCTTCAACCATGGGAGATTCTTCCTGAACCTCTTCGCCAACTTCTTCATAACCCTCTGATGTTTCATACTCAGAAGGCTGTGAATCTTCCTGTATTGAGGATGATGCTTCTGCTTCTTTTGCAGCAGCCCTTCGAGCTGCACCCCTTGATGCTCGTGTATAGTCTTGAAAAACTTCGGCGACTCCACCGGGTTTTGGCTTTAAAAGTCCTTGCAGTGCATAACCAATCACTGCTACCAAAGGTGGAAACAATAGACCTGTTGCTGCCTGTTCGGCAGACCCCGGACCTGGTATATTTCCTGCGCTACCAAAGTTTTTGTTTAAGGCGTTCACCACAAAAGGTGGAAGTTTTTCTGATATTCTGTAACCATCACCAGTTATTGCATAATCGTTTATATCGGTCCCAAGGTGGGGATCATCGATTCTGATGTACTTTGCACTGCCTGCAATTGTCAAACCGGGTGTCAAACCTGGACGGGTTTTGAAGGTGAGTACAACGATGGTACTCATTTGTCCCGTTATGAATTTGTTAACCAGTGGTATGTTTGTAAAGTCAAGCTGTAGTGGGAACTGACATTTCACATATTCTTTAGAGCTTTCCACTATCTCACAGCGTTGAGAAAATGGAAAGACCTGACCTTCGTAACTTGCTTGAACTTTCCTCTTTGTTTGTTCTTCCAAAATTTGTATGACTTCTCTTAGATCTATCTTCCCTACCAGTTCTATGAAGTCACCGTGATCAATTACACCTACTTCGAATAATTTCACATCCAAAGTGGTTTTTTCAGAGGAACCTTTCAATGTCATGATTCTTGTCACCTTGAAATTAATCTTGTAGGTTCCAGTGAAATCATAGGGTGGATCGTAAGGGAATGATTTCAGTGCATATATAGGTTTTCCATCTTTTTCATAATTCAGTGCCGATTCGTCGGAAATCTTTACCGTGTAAGTGTTGGGTTGCAGTACAACCATGGGAGAAAAGAAAATAATTCCCTTATTCGTGTCAACTCTGCGAACATAATAAGGTCCATAAGATTTGTCACCCTTGTCGTATATAACTATAGAAGTCTCTGGTAAATCAGCTGGTTCAAATAACAGATCTATTGCGACCTCTTCCAAAAAGGCGCTGTCTTTCAGTGTAAACTGAATGGGTTTTTTCTGAATTTGAGTGTTGGTACCGATTTTTTGAGCCGGAATATTCTCAAAGAGTACATTTTGCCCCAGGAAAACAGGCTCTGGCTGCGTCTTTTGCGCTGATTGTTGATGAGTTGCTCTTTGCCCTTCAACAACCTCTTGCTTCCAGAAAGATTTGTAAAGCTCTGCGTCAAAACCTGTTATCACCACAGCAGGACCTGTGAGTGAATCAGTGACTAAGATGGATGGACTAGAAAAGTTGAGGGTGTAACTACCTTTTTTCAAAAGGATCTCTGTGGAAGGTTCAAAGATATACTCGCCACTCTCCATCCTTGTGGTTTCATATGGACCAAAGGTCATTCCCTGGGATTCTATGGTGATTCTTTGAGTTTTTGCATCTTTACAGGCAAGATATATTGACTTAAGGACAACATCCGAATTGACGTTGAAGCTAACACTGTCCTTGTGCTCGATTGGTATGAATGTCTTTAACAGATCCAAGGCCCCTTCATATCTAATAACCAGGATTTGCTTTCCTTCGAAATCTTGTTGGTCTATCAACCAGCTGCCGCTTTTGTAGATGATCTTTTCATAAACTTGCGAAGCTAAAGAAGAGACAACGACCAGAGAAAGGAATAAAATGAAAACTCTTTTCAAAACAACCACCCCTCAGATGTTCCCAACATAGTACCAGCTGAAGAGGATCATAGTGCCAAAGATTGTTGCCAAAAAGATTGCCAGGCTTGTCCTTGAATTGCTCAGCTGTCTTACGGTCCCAATCAAAGAACCTATTGACCATACAGCTCCCGTTGCACCAAAGGCTACCGATGTTCTCCAGCCGAAAAAGACAGAAAAGATCAAACCAAAAATGGAGTAGATGAAAAGACCACTGTAGGAAAGGCACGTTGCAGAGACGACTTTTTTGAAACTAAATCGTGATCTTGTCATCTTTAGAAAGATCCAAAATAAAATTCCAAAGAAGGGTATCACCAGTGCACCATACAGGAATCCTACACCACTCATCGTGTAGGCGTAATTCAAATCTTTCTGACCTGTCTTGTACAGATCTAGACCCGTCTGTAAGAAGAAAAAAGCGAAAGCAAGACCACTTATCAGTAGTGAAAAAATAAAGCTCGTTCTCTCAAGATGGTTCTCAATAAAAGCACCTGGGTTGAACATCATGGGCAGAATAGAGCCTAATGTTGAAGACTTTTTTTGCACAGGATCACCTACTTTAAAAGTGGAACTTTGCAACGATTGCAGTTTTGTTCCTTGATATCATTGAAGGTCCCGCAAGCGATACAGAGAATTTTTGAATCTTTGGATTTGTCGTATTTTTCATACATAATAAAACCTTTGTGATGCTTCAACCGCTCACCTACATTGTAATAGTCAAAAACAACGGAATTGTCCACAAATTTGTGAGTATAAACTTTGCCGTTTTCGCGCATTACCTTTAAAACATAGAGTTTGTAGTGCACAGTCTTGTTACGATTGCCATAACGCTTCACTTGAGTCTTGTTGTAAACATTTTTCTCTATGACCTTTCCCTCCCAAGTGGCATCCTTTCGCCTTTTTAAATCTTGTAAGAGTGCTATAAGGACAAAGATTCCACCAACTCCCAAGCCGTAAAAGAGAGAATGGGGAAAATCAATATCTCCAGAAATAGACCCATAGATTGGGAAGGCAATTATGGCTATCGTCGCCAGTATCAGCGAGAAGATGTATGACCATTTTTTCGATGCTTTTCTGTACCTTTCATAGGACGGATCGTTGATCTTTTGTGAAAAGCCCATTAAATCTTCATTCACAAAGATTCCTCCTTTAGTGGTCTATTTGAAACAATTTTTCTCTGAGAATCTTTTTCAAGATTGATGTTGCTTGACTGGAAGTTTTTGTTGATTTAAAACTTCCGATTATGACTTTATCTTTCATTCTTATTTCTATTTCCTTTGGTGGATTACCATAGATGTAAACGCTATCTATATTGTTTAAAGAAAGGGCAAAACCTTCATTTCCCTCTTCAGTGCCTTTGAAAAGGATCTTTTCAGCATCGCAGGAAATACTGTAAAGCTCATTTTTAAAGAAACTCGTCCTGAGCAAGAGGTTGAAACTTTTTGACTTTTGAGTCATTTTTACACCTTCTTTTTTCAATCTATAACAGTTTTTACATATTAAACCAATGATTTGAGTTTGTCATTGACAATGCCTGTCATGATGTTGTGACAAAACTTTTGATCTGTGATATAAAAATACCAAGAGGCGATATTTATGGATTTTGGTAAAAGGTTAAGCCTGTTGATGAATGTCCTTGGCATCACCAATAACAGTCTTGCAAAGGCTCTTTCCGTTGATCCTTCTCTGGTAAGTCGCTGGAGATCAGGATCGAGAACACCGGCAAAGGATAGCCACTATGTTGAAGAAATAGCTAGGTATGTGGTGGATCACATAAGGATGGAGCATGAGAAATTGGCATTGTGTGAGATCACCGGTTGTGTACCGGAAGTTTTGGACAGGGCAGCTTTCCTTGAGATCGTTACAAAATGGCTACTTGAGGCTCCTATGCCAGATACACGCTTGATCGGAAGCTTTTTGGACAAGGTAGGACTTTTCAAGGTTCCTCTTGCTGAGATCGAAACTATTGATATTCCACTTCATGGCCAGAGGGCGAATTTTGAGGTTTTTTATGGAACGGAAGGAAAACAGAGGGGCGTAATGAAGTTTTTGAGCTTTGCTCTACTGTCTAAAGAGCCTGGTACTCTTCTTCTATACAGCGATGAAAGTGTAGATTGGTTTCTGAGCAATAGAAATTATGCCCTGCAACTCAACGGAATTCTGATTCAGCTGACAAAAAGGGGATGGAAGATAAACATGGTACACACGATGAGCAGAGACATCTCTGAAATGCTCGGTGCAATAGATTTCTGGCTACCGTTATACATGAGTGGTTTTGTGATACCATACTACAACCCTAGGTATCGTGAACACTACTTTAGAAGAACTCTTTTTGTGGTACCTAAGATTGCTGCATTCAATTGCTCTGCTTTTGAAGGCTTTCAGCATGGTGCAGTGAATCTGCTCACGACAGAAAAGCAAATTGTGGAACTATTCGAAGAGGAGTACAACAAACTCTTGGGTACTTGTCGGCCACTCATGAAAATTCCACAGATCGGTTCTCAAGAAATCTTTGAACTCCTTGAAGACTTCGAAGAGCAAGGTGCACCATCTTTTTTAATGACCGATGGTCTTCCCTTTGTCACGATGCCAGCAGAGATTATTGAAAAGATTCTGCGGCGAAGTAGTTTGGAGCCTGAACAGATAATCTCTCACTGGAGAAAAAGATCTACCTTCTTCGAAAGGAACCTTAAGGATCATTCTTGCGTCCACATATTGACACTACCAGAACTTGAACAAATAAGATCCAAAAAAGTATATGTTGAATTGACAGTACCTGACTGTGAAGTTCCTTACTCCCTTGAAGAATATGCACGACACCTTGAACATCTCATATATCTTGTGGAAAGATATCAAAATTATCATCTGTGTATTTCATCTAGGAGTATCCATGCCAATGTTCATGTTGCTGTGAAAGATCAGGTTGGTGTCACAGTTTTAAGAAAAGATCGACCAGTGAAACTGTTCGCAATCAACCATCCAGATATGACAAACGCCTTTTACTGTTACGCCGAAGACCATCTCAATAGATTGCCACGAGAGAGTAAAGACAAGGAATCTGTCATTAGAACACTGAAGAGATTGATCGAAGATTTTTCCAAAGACTGACATCATATGATTGCTGTTTTGGACCTTGGCTCTAACTCTTTCATATTGCTTGTTTATGAAAAAGGTAGAACGATCTTAGAAAAGGTCTATGAAGTGGGTCTGAAATCATTCAAAGATGATGAAGAGGCCTTTTATGCCGCAAAAAGCGCGCTCACAAGAATTCGGAATGAAGTCAAGGATGTCGAAATATATGCCTTCGGTACCGCGATTTTCCGCGAAAAACCGTGGCTTTTTCATAAACTAAAAAATCATTTTGGATTCAATGGAAAGATTCTATCAGAAAAAGAGGAAGCCTATTTAACATATATGTGCGTAGACCCATTGCGGAAGGAAGATATAACTGTTTTTGATCTTGGAGGGGGTAGCTTGGAGATCGTCAAAAAGGACTGGTTTACCAGCCTTCACTTGGGTACACATGTGCTCAATAGCCTATTCGATCTTTCCTTGCCCAAAGCGAAGGACTTTGAAAGTGCCGTGGACTATGTTTCAAGACAGCTACCTGATTTTGAAAAACCCGTTGGTATTGGGGGATCTTTTGTGGCAATTTCGGCACTAAAGATAGGAAAATGGGATCTGGATTTGCTTGAGGGTTTCGTGCTGAAAACCGAAGACGTTCAAGAGATCACTAGAAGACTCAGGGAAATGACCTTTGAGCAAGTACAAAGCCTGAAGGTGATACCTCTTGGAAGAGAGAAGACGATCATTGCTGGTTGCGTTGTAGCAACAGTCATAGCAAAAAGAAGCAACATAAAAGTTTCGACAAAGGGTTTTAGATACACTCTGGCAAAGATGATAGAAGGAGGGAGAATGCCCGATTCTGGCGTGCCCGGGGAGATTTGAACTCCCGGCCTCCAGATCCGCAGTCTGGCGCTCTATCCAGCTGAGCTACGGGCACAACCTGGCGGAGAGGGAGGGATTCGAACCCTCGGTGGAGGTATCCCTCCACACTTGCTTAGCAGGCAAGCGCCTTCGACCACTCGGCCACCTCTCCAAACTAATTCTCATTATAATACAACTCGCCTAAAATTCAAGTTCGATTTTCAACAGATTTTCGAAGGTGAGTACCTGTCAGATTCGATTTTTTTATTTTAGATGACCAGCCCTTTGGTGTTTTTCACACCTTTTTGGACTGAATGAAAAAATAATTGGGCTTTTGCGTGTCTTTGTTATTCTGCCTTCGAAGGGGGATGGGAATATTGAATTACACACAAGAGCATCATTGAAAAGCGTTTTGAATCTTGTCAAGGTTGTCGTTGAAAAATAACGTTGGCAAATGAAGTTGCTTTGTGAAAATTATTTTGAAATGAATTTTTATTGTGAATGATATTTTATAGTAATTTTTATAACATTATCACTGTCGTGGAGAATGTACTCAGATGTATTTTATTCAATTGTAAGATGATATGATTTAATTGTCCTTTCTTTCTTTCATGGGGGTGCATATGGTGAGGAAAACTGTTTTGGTCATTCTCGCAGTATTGATTTTCTTTTTAACTTCTGGGTGTTTGAAGCTAGAGAGTAGTAACAAGGGTAAATTGATAGTGAGATTCAATCAGTTTAAGGCGATACCAAGTTCGCAACCAGCAAGAGGTATTGTCAGTATCAGTAAGAATGGCAGAACTCTGCAGAAGATCTTTGATCTTCCTACTTCAGAGATAGTATTCGATTCCATTGAAGAAGGTACTTGGAATATCTATGCACAGCTTTTGGATCAGAATAATTATGTATTGTACAAGGCTACAGAACAAGTGAAAATTGTGGCAAAACAAACCAATTACTGTTCACTAACCTTCTTGTTGAATACGGCCGATCTGTCTTTGAATATCTATGTAGAATCAGACCAGGTGGACAGTGTTTTGGTAAACCTATCTTGCGATGGAGAAGAGATTAACGATCAAAAAACGCTAGAAGGTAAGAGAGCAACCTTTGACTTCAATGATATGAAAAGTAGAGTCTGGGATATGAGATTGACCCTCTTTTCAGGACAAGCCACTATCATGACCCTGCCAGAGACTGGTGCCTACGGTCTGGAGCTTCAACCAGGAAGAACCAATACTTTTAACGTGGTGATCGATCGCTTTGGGAACTTGTCGATTGAATTTTCAGTACCTACTCTCAATGTAGTTAGTAGCGCAACACTCACAAATCTTGAAGAAGGTATCAAGATAGAATGGAATCAGGTTGAAGGTGCAGATTCGTACGATCTTTACAAAAAGCAAGGTGATCTTTGGATCAAGCTGAATTCAGTTTCACTTGAACAATGTTTTTTCATCGATACGAATGTGACGGAGGGTGAAACATATCTTTATGTCATCAATGCGAAATCTTTAACAGGTCTTCAAAGTGGATTTTCTGATGTGTTCAGCATAAAAAGAGATACAAAAAGGGTTTTCCTTGGAACCTACGAAGATAGAAAGGTTCACAGGCTGAGAGAAACTACTTCTGGTTTTGAAATCGTAAAGAGCTTTTCATTGACAAACTCACCATTTCATATCCACACAAGAGATAATTCCTTGTATGTCGTTTCAAGCAACGCTGTTTTGGAGCTTGATTCGACCACTTTGGAGATGATCCAGAGTAGATCACTTTCTTTTATATTATTACCAGCTGATTTTACACAAGACTACTTGTTTTTGATCGGTGTCAACAAGATGTACAGACTAAATCTTACCAGCTTTGCTTATGACGAATACAATATTCAAGGTCTCATCTTCCTCTCGGCAGACAACTACCTTTGCACAGTTGATTCATCAAAACAAGTGATCCTACGTGATCCCAGTGATCCCATGATTGTGATCGCCCAAACTAATGGAGATTATGCCTTCACAAAGCAAAACAGATTGTTTGTTTATGAAAATGGCAATATGAGAATCTACACTTTAACCTCTGGGATATTAAGAAACGATGGATCAATATCTATGAACCAGACACCAAAATTTGTTGATGTTTACCAAGATTATGCCTATGTGGCTGTTGATGATGGTTTTTATGTGATCGACCTAACAAACTTTTCTGGGCAGAAGGTAGGCTCTTTGAACTTGACACGGCATCTGATGATACACGAATCCCAACTGTACTTGATACATGACAGATATTTGAAGGTCTATGACCTTCAAAATCCTCTGTCACCAACTTTAATACGTTCAAATTCTTTCACAAATAAGTGTTGGTCACTATTTGTAGATTGAAAGGCAGCTTCCGCTGCCTTTGAATTTTTTATGGTTGTATTTGCCGTTGAAGCCACCTTTTGTACTCTTTACCCTGATGAGTATCTCTGGATTGTAGTTCCTTTTCTATCTCTTTTACGATTTGAAGCTTTGACATACCCCAATTGCCAAAGACTGTGATATCTTCGGGAGGATCTGAAGCAAGCCGATGAATTACTATGCTTTCTGAAAGATTCTCTAAAAAGGCAATTACACGATCTTTGTACTGATCAAAACTCAACAACTCAATTTGTCTTTCATTCACCATTTGTTCAAGTTTAGTCCCTTTCACAACGTAAAGTGAGTGTAATTTCACACCGTCTACGCCAAGGATTGAAATTGTCCTAGCTGTTTCTATGACATCTTCCATATCGTCCCAAGGTAGATCTATGATCACGTGCACCACAACCTCAAGTTGGTGTTTTTTTGCCCTCAAAGCAGCATAGATGAATTCTGCTAAACCATGACCCCTCTTCAGTGCTCTCAACGTTTTTGGATTCACCGACTGAAGTCCGAGTTCGACGGCAACATCTACCTTTTCTTTAAAAGTTTCGAGAAGCTCTAAAACTGGCTCTGAAAGACTATCGGGCCTTGTTGAAACAGCAAGCTGAAGGATACTATCATCTATAATTGCCTCTTCATATCTTTTTCTTAGAACATCGATGGGTGCATAGGTGTTGGTGAAAGCTTGAAAATAAACTATAAACTTTTGGGCTTTGTATTTCTTTATTGCCCACTCTCTTTGTTTAATCACTTGTTCCCTTATTGAAAGTCCATGAAGAGCATTGAAGCCACTGCCTGTAGGATCACAGAAGATACAGGGACTTCCTAATTCTCGATTTGGACAGGTGAAACCTGCATCTATGATTAATCTGTGAACTCTGGCGCCGTACCTTTGTTTTAAATGATCACTCAGTTTTTTGTATCTATTAATTTCTTAATCACCCCCTCGAATTTAGATCTTATTTGACTCTCCTTTATTGTTGGAAAATTGTTATCAAAATAGACCCATCTGCCTTTGACCATCGTTGCAAAGACGTCCAGTGAGTTTACCGAATGAACAAGATGAGATTTCAAATATTGCTGCGGAAGATACCAGGGTTTCTCTATATCTAAAACTACCAGATCTGCGTCGCCACCTATCTCAATTGTCCCCGTGGTCAAACCACTCGCCTTTGCTCCGTTGATCGTTGCCATTGCGAGTGCCTCTTCAACCTTCATATTGATAGGGTTATCTTTCTTTTGGAGAAGGGTTGCTAGTCGCATTTCATGCCAAATATCTAAGGTATTGTTACTTGCCGCACCGTCTGTTCCAAGGCACACTCGAATGTTTTCCTTGAGCATCCTTTGAATAGGCGCTATTCCGTTGGCAAGCTTTAGATTGCTCGTTGGATTGTGTGCTACAAAAAAGTTTTCACTTGACAACAATTTCATATCTTGTTTGTTGATATGGACGCAGTGAGCAAAGATTACTTTGCATTCAGATAATTTTGTCTTGAGAAGTTCCTTCAAAGAGTAATTTTCTTGCTTTGATTCGTAAAGATGGATAGTGACAGTTGCTCCGAGTTCGTACGCTGTTTTAGCTATGTGATCTATATAAGCGGTCGAACAACTGTATGGTGCATGTGGGCCAAAACCAACCAGTATCAGTCCTTCTTTTCCGTGCCATCTTTGGAAATAATCTATATTCTGTTGCAGCTTGAGTTTACCAGCTTCAAGACCATTGACATCGGTCAGACCGCGAGTAACTAAAGCTTTCATACCGAAATCCAAAGCTGCCCGCGCAACGGCGTCACAGTGAAAGTACATGTCCACATATCCCACAATGCCTTTTCTCGCCATCTCCATCTGAGACAACATTGTACCGTAATAGACATCTTCTGGATTGAGCCTATCCTCTATGGGAAAGATTCTTTTAAAAAGCCAGTCATGTAAATACATGTCTTCAGCTATTCCACGCATCAAGGTCATTGCTGCATGAGTATGAGCGTTTATCAAACCGGGAATAATCAATTTACCCGAAAGATCGTACCGTTCATCGACTACTTCCTCAACAAAATCGTCCAGTTTTGAAATCTTTCCATTTTCAATTAACACCTTTGCCCTTTTGGGCTGAGAAAAGGCATCTTTCAAGACCAGGGCATTTTCAAGCAAGATTTTCAAGTTCCTTCAGCTCCTTTTCTATTTCTGCCATCTTCTTTTTGGCTTTTTGACTGTTTTCTTCTTTGATCTTGATATAAATTTTCAGCTTTGGTTCGGTTCCAGAAGGCCTCACATATATTTTGGCACCATCGACTTTAATGAGCAATGTTTCGTTAGGTATCTTCTCATCTTTTGAGTAATCGTACAATTGTTCCACCTTCAAATCTCCTATCTTTGTCGGTGGTTTCATGGATAGTCGATCATAAAGACGCTTGGCATCTTCTGAAGTCTGCAATTCGAACGAAATAAGTTTTTCAGTACTGTAACCATACTTGTCGTACAAGCGATTCATTTGATCAATGGGGTTGAATCTTGTACACATGGCTGCTATGAGAGCTGAACCGATTACACCGTCTTTATCCCTCACGAAGTCTCCAGCTAAATAACCACAACTTTCTTCAAAGGCAAGAAAATATCTAAAGTCTGGGTCTGTACTTCTTTTTTCTATTTCATTACCTATGAACTTAAAGCCAGTCGGTGTTTCTATAATATGATGCCCATATTCTTCACAAATATCGTTCACCATATCGGTAGTAACGATCGTTTTGAGTAGGTAGCTGCCATTTTCATACTCCTTTGCGAGCATATGGGTAAGTAAGACTCCAACCTGATTGCCTGTTAGTTTATAACCATTTGCTATGAACCCCACCCTGTCACAATCGGGATCGGTAGCAATTGCTAATTGAATTCGATCTGCCTCCATGTACTTTCTCACATATTCAAAAGCTTCTTCTTCCTCGGGATTAGGTAATCTGACAGTCGAAAAGTTTGGATCTGGATCCATCTGCTCTCTCACACAGATCACATTGAAGTTCAATGATCTTAACACAAGGGGAACAAGCTCTGCGCCCGTACCATGAAGGGGAGAATAAACCAGATCGACCTCAAAGGGACTCTGGATGTGTGGCCTTATTAACTCAACCACGGACCTTGTATAGCCTGCGACGATTTGTTCTGGAACCAGGTGGACTGAAGAGGTGTAAGAAGGTGAGAGTGGATGTTCCATGAAAGAAGAGATCTTTTCCGTATAGATTGGAATAGCTTGAACGCCGTCAGATGTGTAAACCTTAAACCCGTTGTATTGCGGTGGATTATGGCTGGCAGTTATAACGATGCCTGCACCCATTTTCATGGTTCTTATGGCAAAAGACAATACAGGTGTTGGCACAGGTTTTTCAAACAAATATGTCTCAATACCATAGGATGAAACAATTTCAGCGGCAAGTTTTGCAAACTCCTCTGAATTTCTCCTGGTATCATATGCGATAACTATGCCATCGAGTGATTCAGTCAACATCCAGCTCGCCACCGCTTTACTGGCTTTTACTACAAGACTATGATCGAACTCGCCTTCTTTCATAATACCTCTGATGCCACCGGTACCAAAGACCACCAAAGCTATCACCTCTTGAAGATCTCTTCACCACCGATCATTCTGAGTAATTCTTTTCTCTTTTCATCCTCATTTAAGGCCTTCAAGATCATCTTATCCATGAGGCGTTCTACTACAAAATGTTTGTCTGCATGGGCTGCGATCTGAGGTAGGTGCGTTACAACTATCGTTTGAAGGTTCTTAGAAACTTCTTTTAATTTCTTACCCAGCACATTGCCAACCATACCGCCTATGCCAGCATCGACTTCATCAAATATGAGAATTTGTGAAGAAAGACTCGATGCTGAAACAAGTTCCAAAGAAAGTAAGAGTCTTGAAAGCTCTCCACCCGAGAGAATGCCCTTTATGGGCAATCGCTCTTGGTTAGGTAAAATCACTACAAATTCAATCTGATCAATTCCATTTGCATTCAGATCTTGCATTTTCTCTATTTTTATGGAAAAACTCATGTTCATTGCCAGATCCTTCAAATGTCTTTCAACTTGGCTGTTTATAGCTTGGGCTACTTGAAGGCGCTGATCGTGAATCTTTTGCGCTAATTCAAGAGCTCGGTTTCTCAGCTGCCTTATCTGTTCCTTTGCTTGTGAGAAATCCTTGAATTTTCTGTTGACCTCATCATACTTGGATTTTATCCCCTGGAAATATTTGATTACATCTTTGATTTCAGGACCATATCTCCGTTTTAAATCGTTATAATCCCAAATCCTTCGCTCAATCTCCTGGACATCTTCAATTTCAAGCTCCTGCAAGGTTGTTTTCGCAAATCTATGGAGTTCATCTGACTTATCTAAGACTTCCTTGAGAAGGTCGACAAATCCAGATGGGAAGAGCGAGGCCATCTTTTGACATTTTTGAAGCATATCCCAAAGTATGGCAAAGCCCTTAGGTGAGTCATTCTCAATGATTGTCGTGATTTCTGAAAGAATCTGTGCTATCTGCTGACGTCTTAGAATCCTTTCATATCTTTCCTTGAGCAAAGTTTCTTCTTCTTCTGAAGGTTTTACTCTGTCAAAGTACTCGATCTGTGTCTGAAGTTCATCAAGTTCTCTTTTCAGCTTTTCTACATCAATATCATTTAGGAATTTCTCGAGCTCTTTCATATGTCCATACACTTGCGAATACTGTTGAAGGACCTCTTGATCATCTAAAAAAGTATCAAGAAAGATCTGTTGGTTCTTTGGTTTCAGCAAGCCGGTCTGGGAATTCTGCTGATGAAAATGTACAATATCTTCGAATAACGTCTCAATCATACTTTGAGTACACATTCTACCATTCAATCTGTAGATCCAGCGTTTCCCTGGGGAGAGACTGACCACAATCTCTTGATCATCTATTCCAAACTCAGATAGAGTTTTTTTGGGGAGCGATATAAGAGCCTCCAGATAACAACTTTCATTAGAAGGAAGTTCAACCTTTCTTCCCAGAACAGCTTGTAGTGCCCTCAACAATACAGACTTACCGGCACCAGTCTCTCCGGTTATCACATTCAAACCTTCAGAGAATAAAAATTCAAATTGATCAAAATATAGCAGATTCTTGCCGGCAAAACGTATCAACATACGAACACTTCCTAAAAAGAGAGATCTAAATACTCCACCAAGCGTGGTGGTATTTTTTTCACAAAATCTGTACCACTCGTCCAGTACATATAAGGTGCTGATGAAAACTTCTGTTTTAGAATATACAACAATTTCTTTGAACGGGTAACTGCCACATAAAAGATCCTCTCCTCTTCGTCTAAATTGCCATCGATCAATGCATAATAGCTTGGGAAATCACCTGGATTCACACTGAGAACAAAGACAGCATCCCACTCAAGACCCTTAGCTTGGTGTACCGTTGTCAAGATTATTTTGTTTTTTGAATGCAGGTCGTTTTCTTCGGCTTCGTTTAGAGTCAGATCGGATAGGAAGCGTTCTAAGGATCTGTATCTTTGTGCGACCTGAATCAATCTTTCGATATCCATCTTTCTGTCACGAGAGTCGGGATAATTGTCTTCAAGGTACTGAGAATAGAATTTTTCGTAGATCGTATCTATCTTATCGCTTACCGTTTCCCTCTCAGAGACTCTTGATAGAAGTTCGGCCAACTCACTCAGTTGAGCTTTCTTGTTGGAATACTCTTTGATGATCTCCACTATGGATTTGGTGTTCGATGCCTGCGAAGCATACTCAGCAAGATTTGCGGCTGTCTTAGCTCCGACACCGGGGAAAAGCCTTGCAACCCTGCCCCAAGATATCTTGTCCCGAGTGTTCTGAAGGACCTTCAAAAAAGCCAGAACATCTTTTACATGAGCCGTTTCGGTGAAACGAATGCCGGAGAGTATCTTGAAATCGATTTGGGATTTTGAAAGCTCGATCTGAAGATCTAGTGAATGGGAATGACTTCTATAAAGCACAGCAATCCCACCTGGTTCGAAACCCTGTTCAATCAGTTTGAGTATTTCGCGGGTAACGAAACGAGCTTCCTCCTCTTTGTCGTTTGTCTCAACGACGATGGGTTTTCTTCCCCCAGGTCTCACAGCTCTCAAAGTCTTGGGGACAGATCTTTTGGGAATCACATGATTTACCAGACTTACAATGCTTTCATCGCTTCGGTAGTTCCTTTGAATTTTGAAGAGTTTGGTGTTTGGAATGTTCATGAAGTCTCTGACGTTTTCATATCTTGCCCCTCGAAAGGAATAGATGCTCTGTGAATCGTCAGCTACGACTACCACATTACCATGAATTGTTGAAAGTAACTCTATAAGATTAAGCTGAAGAATGTTTGTATCTTGAAATTCATCGACTAAGATCCATTTGTACTTTGAAGCCTCCCTTGTTCGCACAGAACTGTCTTGCTGCAAAATATGAACAGCAAAGATCAAAAGATCATCGTAATCGACACAATTTTGATTTCTTTTCTCAATGACGTATTCTGTGTATATCTTTTCAATTACATCTTCGTATTCGTCAAATTTTGGATTGAGTTTTAGAATCGCTTCGCGGAGTGAGGTCATAGTGTTGGCACAGTATGAAAAGATCTTCTGAAGGACATTGTGAGTAGGAAAGTGCTTCATTTCTCCTTCTCTCTCTAAAACGATCGTTCTAACATGCCTGATGAGATTTTTAGAGTCTTCTTCATCCAATATTGAAAAGTTGTGAGACAAACCGACTTTTGATGCATATTTTCTCAGTATCAAGTTGCAAATATGGTGAAAGGTACCAGCCGTAATTTCTTCAAGATCCATACCTGTGAGAGTTCTTGCACGCTCTATCATCTCATTCGCCGCAGCCCTTGTGAAAGTGACCAGCAAGATTTCCGAGGGTTTGATACCAGATTTCAACAAATGAAGAAGTTTATAAGTAATAACCCTTGTTTTCCCAGAACCTGGACCAGCTATGACTATCGACCTACCAGATGAACACAAAACGGCTTGTTTTTGCTCTTGGTCGAGTTCAGCAAGATAATCAGTCAACAAACACACCTCGCTCGGATTTTAGCATTAAAAGACATTCATATCAAAGACACCGGAAACTGGATCGACTGTGAAGGTCTTTTTTGGAAATTCTTTTATGTAGAACTTAAAGGATAGTCTCTGCACAGAAAATGTTGGGTCCACAGCGAACTGACCTTCGAAGATCAAACCCCAACAATGAAGGTCTTTTTCCAATGTGAACTTCAGATCACTTATGGTGAAGGTCTTGGTGTTCATATCGATGTTAAAACCAATAGATGGATCAAATCCTGACAAATTGTATGAAAAACGGAGCCTGGATGACCCCTTTACGTAATAACCTGAGAATTCATGTTTTGACTTATCAACATAAAAGGTACCCTTCCCTTCAATGGACAATAAATCAAATGGCTGAGCACTCAGTTTGTAGATAAGTCTCACATCTGGATTAGTCATGAAGAAAAAATCTTTACCTTTGATTGTAACTGTATTGGTGATTATATCAATGGGTATATCCCTGTTATAAAAGTAAGTAAATTCAGTCACATGCCTGAGGGTACTGTAAGAGAGATCGATGTTGAAGTTGGTTTTATAAAACTGTTTCCTTTCTATCTGATAAACAGTGTTTGTATAAAGGGCTAAGCCTACTTGCCATGCCTTGAAGGCAGTACTGGTTTTGAGAATGAGATCATCCCATTTTGATCCAAGTAAATCATAAGCAGTAGAAACTTCAAAGAGCGTTGTAGGTATGTTCAGTTTCCCAAGGAAAGTGATCTTTGAAAGTTCAGAATTGTTACTGAATCCTGAATATACATTGTTTGAGACAACACCGATTCTCGAATAACCGCTGGAGAGGCTAAGAAAATCAAAGGGTTTGACGGTCAACTTTGTGTCAAAGACTTGAGCAAACCTGTACCCTAACTGATCGGTACCAACAGCCGACCAAAGGCCTGATAAGAGTGAGTTATCAACTGTCCATTCGAACAAACCAAACTTCCACCTAACCGTTTTAAAGGGAAGCTTAGAATCTAACAGAAGATAAGTTCTTTTCGTTGGTTCAAAGTCAATCAAGTCATAATAACCAGAAATGTCTAGTTGAAAGTTCTTAAAGACTGGTGGCATCTTTACAGATAATGTACTGCTCAATCTTCCGTTCATATCGATTTCCTCAAGGTGATCGAAAAGCGACCCCTGATTGTATTGAACTGTGGAACGATGATAGAGAGAGTTTATCGTTAAAGTGAACAAATCAGACGGTAAAGAGATTTTTTTCAGATATACGTATGGTAGAACCCAGGTTACGCCGCTTGAACTATGTTGTCTGGAAAATTGTATTGACAACTCTTTAATCGGAAAGAGCTGATATTCAAAATAGTTCATGCCGTTCTTAAAAAACGCTCTCAGCTTTGTAGATATAGGTTCTTTCATGAACAGAGAATTGTCAAATTCATAAACAAAGTCTTGTTCTTGAGGCGGTTGACGAACGTAATAACTGGACTTGAGCTTAAAAACAGACCATTCTTTTGTTATATCAAGCTGAGCATATCTGCCAGGCTTACTGCCTGATTCTTGCCAACCTATTTTGGCACCGATCGTCCCATCTTTGAAGCTGATGTTATAGGAACTTTCGAAAGAAAAACCATCGGATTTTGAGTATCCTGCCTTGACCGCGAATGGTTGCGGCCCTTCTCTGAGTGATACAAAATAGACCGGAAAGTACACCGTGGGAATGTCCAAGATGAACATTACCGTATCGTAGGCCGCCATATAATCGTTTTCCTTTATTTCGACTTTCAGAGCTTGTAGTCTATAGTGTGGTTTGTCAAATTCACAAGTTGTGAGGTAACCCATCTGAATTAAAGACTCGTCACCCTGACTCATCAGAGTTTTGCCTGAGAAGTACAGTGTGTGCTTTTTCTTTTCTTGATCGGTATAGATTGTCTTTCCTCTTATCTCTGCCATCACGGCATGTCCATCAGAAAAGGTGTATGTGAATTGTTGAGATCTTATTAAAGTGTCCTTCTTTGTGAAAGAAACAGATTCTTCTGCAATGATCCGTTGGGCATCACCAGAATCGTTCAAAAGAACTGTCAGTTTTTGGCATTCTACCTTTGAATCTTGAAAGTAAGCCTTCACATCACCCAAAAAGACCACAGAAGTTGCATCATAAGTCACTGAGCTCGCACTGACAGTTAATACTTGGATTCCCATAGTGCTTGTGACAACCAATAACAACAGAATCACAAAGAATTTGGAAAATTTTTCTCTCAATCTGTAGCTAACAGGTGTGTCTAAAAGTAGGAACAAAAAAGTCCCTGTAATTCCAAAGAATATGTTTGGTAACCACGCAGAAAGTATAGGGTTAATGAATCTCTCCTTGCCCATTGCACCAAGCCATGCACCTGAGCCTTGGTAAAGAACTATTATCATAAAGGTCAGAATAACTCCCCAGGACTTGCTTTTCAGATTAAACATGAGAGACAAGGGTATACCAACTAGAACTATTATAAAAGGTCCCAAAGAGACAGAATAACGACTATGCAATTCCACGATCCAAGGTGAAGGATCTATTCCAAGTTTTGCAAAAGTGACAATTCTGTCCCTCAATTCTTCACTCCTCATGTCTTTCGGTGTCTTACCCACACGCATGATGGATTCCAAATCCTGTTTCAAATCAAGTTCCACTTTGTTGAATTTCACATCAAATCTGAGCATTCCTTCTTTATCAACCCTGTAAAGTCTGCCGTCGTACAGATACCATTTTTCATTATCCTTTTGAACTTTCTTGGCTGTGATAATTTCTTCTTCGTTGGGCTCATTTTTAAAAAGAACAACATTTTCCAAAATGGCGTTTTGACGATCATACTTTTTGACATAAAAATACTGGCTTTCATCAACTTTAGTTAGAACATTTTCACTTATGAACACTTCTGGTCTTCGGTAAACATATTTTGAAAGCGCTTCATTCGCTCTCTGGTTATAAACCGGTACCACGCGATCGCTCAACCAATAGGTTAGAAAACTGAGAAAGATCGATAAAATGAGAAAAGGGACTATGAGAACCTTCAGGGATATTCCATGGACTTGAAGTGCCATCAGTTCATGATCCGTTGAAAGTTGTGATAGAACCCAAAATATGGCAAGTAAAACTCCAACTGGTATTCCCAGTGCAACAAAATAAGGAAGGTAATAGTATAAAACTCTGAGCAAAACAAGCAAACCAACCCTGTGCCTGACTATCAGATCAGATAATTGGTAAAGAACTTCCACACTGACGAAGATCACAAAACCGGCCAAACCTATCAATATGGGACCCACTGAGAGCTTACAGATATACTTAGTCAGTATTCCCAAACAAAACACCTTCACTTTGCTTGAAGAGTTTCATCTCATCTCTGAAGCATTTATAAGAATCGGATGTTACTATGTATAGAACCGTCTCAACTATATTCGTCGAAAGGTCTGCAATTTCTTCTACCCTTTGAGCAATCTCAATCAGCAGAGAATTTCGATCAATGGATTCTTGATTTCCCCTCATGGAATTGAGTAGTTCAATCCTTAACTCCAAATAAAGTTCATCAACTTCAGCATCTTTTGAGCAAATTTCGAAGGCACCTTCTGTTTGAAGATCTGCAAGCAATCTTAGGCTCTCTTTCAGCATATCCAAAGCAGATTTTCCGAGTTTGAGAATTCCTGAGATAAAAGCAGTTTGTTGCTCTTTCAACACAGTTATGGTTATCTGCGAAATCCTTCTTGCGTTGTCACCGATTCTCTCAAAGATGTTTGCAAGCTGCATGCTGCTCACAATGAAACGAAGTTGAAGACCAGATAGACAGTGAATTCCTAACACTGCGGCCGCTTCTTCTCTGAGTTCTATCTCCATCTGATCCAAGACATTATCATCCTCTATAACCTGCTTTGCCAGTTTTGTATCTTTGCTCTCTAACGCTTCAAGTGAATTCAGAAACATCTTTTGTGTATACCATCCCATTTTCATCAAGGATTTTTTGAAGATTTCCACCTTTTCATCGATTATCCATTTCATTCTGAACACCTCTTCCATAACCTACCTTTTCCTTAAGTACTGTGAAAAAGTCGTAATAATTTGGTCTCAGAAGTGTGAAATGCCTCTCAGATTTTGCGATCTCAATTTGCACAGCCCTGCCCACAGGAACACCGTCAACTAAGATTTCACATTCTTTCGAGGCACTTACAGCTACTTTGTTTTGACTGGGTACGATTATGCTCCTGTTTTGCAAGTAATACGGTGCAATGGGAAGAATCTGAAGAACATCACTGCTGGGAATTACAATTGCTCCACCGAGAGACAAATTGTACGCTGTGGAACCCGTTGGAGTCGAAACCAAGATTCCATCAGCAAAGAAAGAGAGATTTGAACAACTGTCGAAGACCACATTGAATTCACTCATTTGACGTGAAGGCGTGTGAAATACAATATCATTCACTGCATGAAAATATTCATCATGCGTGCGAATCTTCACCATCCACCTTTTCTCCAAGATCAATTTATCATCATGTAAATCATTCAAGAACCGTTGGACTTCTTCAAGCTTGTAGTATGACAAAAAACCGACTCTTCCCGCCTTGAAACCAATGAGCGGAACGTCTAGCAATTTTGCAGCTTTAAGAACTGTCCCATCTCCGCCAACTACGATGGCAAAATCACACCTTTTATCTATTCTTTCGTTCTTGGCTTCACACATTTGTGTGATTTGAAGATGTGTACCTACTTGCTTGGCTAAATCTTGTGCTTCCTTTGCTTTATCACTCCTGAAAACTATTGCCGCTTTTCTGTTCAACGAATCATCACCGCCAAGTCGATTAGAGTTCTCACCAAAAAGATATCAAGAAAGGTCAAAATCAATATGGCTATCATGGGTGTTATGTCTATTGGACCTATTGGGGGTATGAATTTTCTGAGTGGCCTGAGCACAATTAGAGAGACACCGTCCACAAACTGTCTGAATGGAAAGTAATGATAAGGTGTCACCCAGCTCAAGAGAGCTGAGATAATAATGCATGTCAGCTCAAAGTATATAAAGATTTGTAGTACCTTTGCAATGGCTAAAAGAAGATTTGAAAGGACAAACACGCCATTCACTCTCCTTTGAAGATCGCCCTACCTATTCTAACCATCGTCGCACCCTCTTCAACGGCAACTTCGAAATCGTTTGTCATGCCCATAGACAAATGATAAAGTTCTGGATAGACCTTTCGATGAAAATCTCTCAATTTTCTCAATTCTCTAAAGATCAACCTGATTTGCTCGAAGTCTTTTGTAAAGGGAGCCATCGTCATGAGCCCTACTATTTTGATATTTTTTAGAGAGGAACCGAATTTAAGTATCTCCTCCAACTGCGACTGATCTATACCTGATTTTGTTTCTTCGTGAGAAATGTTGATTTCGATCAGAACCTTTTGTGCTTTTTTGTGCTCAGAAGCAATTTTGTCTACTATGATGAGCTCTTCTTTTCTACAAACTGAGTGAATGTATTCGCAAATCGGCACTATATACTTGATTTTATTGGTTTGTATCCTTCCTATGAAATGCCAGTGTACGTCCTTGATCACCTTAGATTTTTGTAAAAGTTGTTGGGCATAGTTTTCTGCCAAATCTTGCACGCCAAGCTTGACGACTTTTTCTATTGCTTCTGCATCGGCTTCTTTTGTAACCACAATTAATTTCACAGAACCGGGATCTCTTTTAGCCCGTTTTGCAGCACTCTCAATCTTGAGTTTTACATTCTTCAGATTCTGCGTGAGATCCATCAAACAATCCTCCTCTAATCCTTGATGAATATCCAAGATGTGAATATGCCAGATCTGTGGCTATCCTTCCTCTCGAGGTACGAACTATTAATCCTTTTTGTAGAAGGTATGGTTCGTGGACCTCCCTTAGTGTGTCAATTTCAAGATTCAAAGCGGCAGCAAGTGACTCTAAACCTACAGGACCACCATCGTAAATTTCTATTATGGTTCTCAATATTCTCCTGTCAACTTCGTCTAGACCTAGTCGATCGATTTCAAGAATATCCATGGTCTTTTCCACCAGGTCAATATCCATGATCTCTCTACCTTTCACAGTTGCAACATCTCTTGCTCTTTTGAGCAACCTTAAGGCAATCCTGGGTGTGCCTCGTGAGCGCTCTGCGATAAGCTTTGCTGCGGATTCTTCTATACTTATATTGAGAATACTGGAAGCCCTTTTGATTATTTGGACCAATTCATCGACACTGTAGAATTGTAATTCAAGGGTCATACCAAAACGATTCCGAAGGGGGGAACTCAATAAACCACTTCTCGTTGTAGCGCCAATGAGTGTAAAAGGTTTAAGACCGATGCGAATTGAACGCGCTGTTGGACCCTTCCCTATCAACACGTCTACTTTGTAATCTTCTAGAGCCGAGTAAAATATTTCTTCCACTGCTTTGTTGATTCTGTGAATTTCATCGATGAAAAGCACGTCACCATCATTCAAGCTGGAAAGTATGGCCGCGATATCACCTTGTCTTTCGAGGACTGGACCGCTTGTAACATATATGTTTGTGCCCATCTCCTTTGCTACGACAAAGGCGAGGGTCGTTTTACCAAGGCCGGGTGGCCCCGCAAAAAGGATATGATCCAGTGGTTCACTCCTCATCTTTGCGGCTTGAATAGCTATCTTAAGTTTTTGCTTAACCTCGCTTTGACCTATGTAATCATCCAAAGTGTGTGGTCTGAGAGATGAGAGTATATCTCCATTTACATTTGGTTGAATTTGATTCACTATCCTACCCCTTTCATGGGTAGATCCTGTAAAGAGTCCTCGCAAACGGTATGGCCTCTCTTATGTGTTCGAGTCCGCAGATCCACGCGACCGTTCTTTCTATCCCTAAGCCAAACCCGCTGTGAGGAACACTTCCCCATCTTCTTAAATCAAGATACCATTCATATTTTTCCTTGGGCAAATTGAATTCTTCCAGTCTTTCCAAAAGCAATTGATAGTCGTGAATTCTCTGTGAACCACCTATGATCTCGCCATAACCTTCCGGTGCAAGTAAATCAGCACAACGTACAACCTCTGGTCTTTTTGGTTCTGGCTGCATGTAAAAGGCCTTCACTTTCCGTGGATAGTGTGTAACAAAGACTGGTTTTTCGAAATTAGAAGCTATCATGGTCTCTTCATCTCCGCCAAAGTCGTCACCCCATTGAATATGTGACCCACTCTTCTGCAATAACTTGATCGCGTCATCGTAAGTGATCCTTTCAAAGGGCGGCTCAACTTTTTCAAGTTTTGATATATCTCTGTTGAGTGCTAAAAGATGATCCTTCGCATTCTGTAGGACATACTTAACTATATATGAAACAAGTTCTTCCTGCAGTTTCAAATTGTCTTCATGTTCGTAGTATGCTACCTCGGCTTCGTGCATCCAAAACTCTATAAGGTGTCTGCGTGTCTTGGATTTTTCTGCTCTGAACGTTGGACCAAGGTTATAGACCTTTCCAAAGGCTAAGCAAGCAGCTTCAAGATAGAGTTGACCCGTCTGTGTCAGGTAAACCTTCCCATAATCAAAGTAGTCAAGCTCGAACAAATTTCCAGCAGTCTCCCCGATAGCACCAGTGAAAATTGGTGTATCGATCAAAGTGAAATTTCGATCTTTGTAGAACTGCCTTATTGCTGTCAGAATGGCATCTCTTACCTTCAGAATGTGAAATTGTCTCCTTGATCTTAGCCACAGATGTCTGTATGACATTAAAAAATCTATTCCATGATCCTTCTTTGATATTGGATAAGGTTCATCTGGTATCTGTACTGGTATCACATCGTACGCGTGAACCTCAACTCCGTAAGGGGATCGTTTATCTTCCATTACCTTACCTTTGATGATTACACTCGATTCAATCCTGAGCTTAGAGGATCTTTCAAAAACCTCCGGCTTGTTAGAAGAACTCTCAACTACAACTTGAACAAAACCCGTACCATCTCTGAACTGAATGAAATGAATCTTTCCACTGGATCTCATATTCCAGACCCAACCACGAAGCTCAACTTCTTCACCTATATGATTTCTCAATTCTTCAACGTATAGCCAGTTCACAATCTATCCCTCCTCACCATGTTCTGCTTTTAATGATAACACTTCATGTGCCACTTGAACATCGTAAATGTCGTGGTATAATACAATGACAAGGCGACGTAGCCAAGCGGTTAAGGCGGGGGTCTGCAAAATCCCTATGCGTGGGTTCGAATCCCACCGTCGCCTCCAAAGGGGAGTAATCTCCCCTTTTTCTTTCCCACTTGACTATTCCTCTAACAGTTGCATAATCAATTTAGGGGTGATTTCATGGACATAAAGCGCCTCGACCGATTTATGTTTCAGATAAAAGGAGTCAATGTTGATGCCATTGTTTACACGGACCAAGAGACGATCAACGACCCAGAATTCAAAGAAGCTCTACAACAGATAGTTAATGTGACATATATGCCAGGTATAATTGCAGCAATTGCCATGCCAGATATTCACTGGGGCTATGGATTTCCCATAGGAGGAGTAGGAGTCTTTTCAGCCAATGACGGTGTTATTTCACCTGGTGGTATAGGATTTGACATAAATTGTGGCGTGAGACTGATGCTAACTTCGGCGACCGACAGCGAGGTGAAATCCCTACTTGAGAAATTACTTCAACAGATTTATAAAACTGTACCTGTAGGTGTGGGAGCAAGTGGAGCTATCAAGATCGACGAAAAGACGTTGCGGCAGGTCTGTGTCGAAGGGGCTCATTGGGCTGTCAGTAAAGGTTTTGGAACAAAGCAAGATTTAAACAGAATAGAGGACACAGGAAAGCTTAGTCCAGCTGATCCAAGTTATGTATCAAAGAAGGCCTTTGAGAGAGGCCTTGATGAATTGAGTACGCTTGGAGCTGGTAACCATTTTATCGAGGTACAGAAAGTTGATCAGATCTTCAACAAAGAAATAGCAGAAGCTTTCGGAATTTTTGAGAACCAGGTGGCAATTTCCATACACTGCGGTAGTCGTGGCTTTGGTCACCAAATCGCTACAGATTATATACAGATCATGCGCGATAAACTGTCCGATCACAATAAAAACTTGCCAGACAAGCAACTGATAAATGCCCCGTTCAATCATGCGATTGGTCAACAATACTTCAACGCCATGAATTGCGCGGCAAACTACGCTTTCGCGAACAGACAAATGATATCTGATATGATCAGAAAAAGTTTTGAAAAAGTCTTACCTCAGCATCAAATCTGGTTATTATACGATGTTGCCCACAATATCGCAAAAGTTGAAGATCATAAGCAAAAAGTTATAGTCCATCGAAAGGGTGCTACAAGATCACTGGGTCCTGGAAATACAATGCTCTCAGATGAATTTATCAGGACCGGACAACCTGTTCTCATACCCGGAAGCATGGGTAGTGCCTCTTACGTTCTTGTTGGAACAAAGAAAGCAGAACAAATCTCTTATGCAAGCACAGCGCATGGTGCAGGTAGGGTTTTGGGAAGAAGGGCGGCGTTACGGAATTTAACATACAATGAGGTCTTACAAGAACTCAAGGAAAAGGGCATACTGACAATGAGCAAAGAGAAAAAGACCTTGATCGAAGAAGCTCCGCAGACATATAAAGATGTGGAGAAGGTTGTTGAAATAGTGGATCAGATCGGTATATCAAGAAAGGTCGCACGCTTAGTTCCATTGGGTGTGGTAAAAGGATGAGATTCTATTTGAACCTCGAAGGTGTGGCTTCTACACTTTTTATACTCCTTACACAGGGTGCGATCTTCACAGGTCTTGCTCTGGCATTCGGTCTAGATGAATTTCTCATTGGCTTAAGTGCGGCATTTCCAATGATTGCACAATTATTTCAAGTTATCTCACCATTGATAATGAGAAAATTCCCAAGGCGCAGGTTTCTGACAAATCTTTTCAATCTTCTCTCAAGGTTTCCTTGGGTATTGTTGATGATCTTGCTGCTTGTACCAAATAGAAGTCCTGGCGTTTTTGTTCTAGTTTTCGCCTTTTCACAGATCTTTGGGACTCTCGCTGGAAATGCCTGGACATCTTTGGTTCGTGATCTAATACCAGAGGGAGAAAGGGGTACCTTCTTTGGCAGAAGAAATATCTATATTTCGCTTGTAACATTAGTCGCCTTTTATGGGTATTCCTTGCTCATTGAGAAATTTCAGGATCCTGTTGGTTACGAGTTAGTTATAAGTATTGGTATGGTCGGAATGCTCATCTCCTTATGGTCCTTGAAGAAGATACCTGAAGTTCCACTCAAGAGCTCTGGAGCTTTGATAGAGACCAGGGTTGTTTTCCAGGATCAGAATTTTATGAAGCTGTGTCTATTCTATTTTATTTGGAACGCAGTGATAGCTTTCACTTCTCCTTTCTATAGTTATCATTTGTTGAAAAATTTGAACGTGCCCTTTTCATACATAGGTATCACTACTGTAATCAACAGTCTCGTTGCAATGACTTTCTACAACATCTGGGGAAAGCTCTCAGACAAGTATGGGCACAAAACGGTAGCAGTTCTTGGAATCATCATGGCTTGTTATGTTTCTCCTCTGTGGATTTTGATGAATCAATTCACCTGGAAGTACTTGATGATTGTCGATGTGATCATGTCTGGAATAGCTTGGTCTGCTATAAACCTCACCTTCTTGACACTGCCAATGGAAGTCGCACACAGTTCATCTCCAGCGTACTTTGCCATGTATTCAGTGTTTGGTGGCATAGGTGGACTCATTGGTGCCGTTCTCGGAGGAGCTACTGCCAAAGTTCTGTCGCCAGTCAGTTTTTCGATTCTAGGAATCCCCATCGTTGGAATACAAATAATGTTTTTCACAGCAAGTTTTCTGAGAGCCTATACTCTCAAATTCATAATGAAGGTGAAAACCAAGAGATACGTACCAGTTCGTAGATTGATAGTCAGTGCTTTATCTTATATCTCACGTGGTGAGCTACCTCGAACGAATGGTACTGACCTATACGAGATCAGCAAAGTCATAAAAAGAAAGATTGAAGAAGAAAGTTCGTTTAAGGAGGTTGAACAATGGCGAGTGAAAAGATGGTGGTAGTACAAATAAAAGATTCAACTGTGGTACTTGCAAAAGAGAGAACATCCATGTGTGGAAAATGTCCGGCAAACATGTTTTGCACGGGAGAAAAACAGATGATAAGCCTTGAAGTTAACAAAGCACAGTTTGATCTCAAAGTTGGTGATCAAGTACTAGTTAAAACACCGGCAACAAGTGGTATGAAGATAGCCTTCATAGTCTACACAGTACCGACGATAATCTTTGTCACAGCGTTGATGATAGCAACGATCTTTCTTTCAGAGATCATATCCTTTGCAGTATCAATTTCAGCCGTTGCAGGCTATTATCTGCTTATAAAACTTTACGATAAAAGATTCAGAAAGAAATTCCGCCCAGAGATTATCCAAATTGTTCGTGATTGACTTTCAGTAAGTCTATCAAGTGTTTCTTCTCTTCATTTATAATGATCTCTATGGTTCTTCTTTCATCACCAGCATACTTTAATAACTCGGAATAAAAAATTATGCTGTCTTTTTCCACATTTATAGCTATCTCAAAAGCCTGGCGAGGAGTCAAGTCTTGTTTCGCCTTTTCCATAGTAGGAAAGATAGAAACTTGGGCAAAACTCTTTAAGTAGCCACTCACTTCGTCTTCGATCCAGTTGGATATGGAAATAGACTGTTTTGTTTTTTCAGCCAAGGTTTCGAAAATTTGTTGATGAATTCTCTCTTGTTCTGCCAACCGGGTGAAGAATTCTTTGAGTTCAGGGTTTTGCTGAATCTGTGCAAGATCACTGTAAAAAACATGACCGTTTGCCTCAATCTGTGAAGCTATAGAAACAAGATCGCCCATGGAAACCATCTCATCGCCTCCCTGATTTCAAAATAAATTTATGGAAAAAAAGATTGTTTTAGAATTCTATCATTTCTGTTTGTAATGAATTGATGCCTTCTAAGATTTCTTCAGGAGTGATCAGTCTACCACCCACCTTTGTGACGAATTTAACTCTCAAGTTCTTTTTTGTCAGGGAAAGTACTTCTTTTGCGTACTGACCCAGATTCATTTCTGCAAAGACTACTCCTTCTACCTGTGATAAGAGTTTTTTCAACCTTGTGGCTGCAACCGGCCAGATAGTTATAGGCCTAAACAAACCAACTCTGATCTTGTCTTGTCTTGCTATCTTAACAGCCTTTATGGCACTTCGTGCAACCGATCCATAGGCCAAAACAAGGATTTCAGCATCCTCTGTCATATATTCATCGTACATGGCTATTTGATCTGCATGAACTCTGATTTTGTTTGAAAGGCGCCTCACCAGTTTATCACTGACTTCAAAGCCTGCTTGTGGGAAGCCCGATTCGTCATGAACAAGGCCCGAGACATGAAACCTCGCTTTGCCCATTTCCACGAGCGGTGTCGGAGTTGGCTCTGCAAAGTCCTGTTCAGAAAAAGGTGTGTAAATTTCTTCTTCTGAAAGGTCACTGTCTGTCAACCTTGGAACTATCTTTATTTCTTTATCATCTGGTAGTTCAAAGGTTTCTCTCATGTGACCCAAAACTTCGTCCATTAAAAAAATAACGGGAGTACGATAATACTCGGCATAATTGAAAGCCTTTATGATGAGTGAATAAGTTTCGCCAACACTCCATGGATACAGAGCTATGATTTCATGGTCTCCATGCGTGCCCCATCTTGCTTGCATTATATCTCCCTGAGCCGGTTGTGTTGGAAGCCCCGTGGAAGGTCCTCCTCGCATCACGTTCACAAAAACGCACGGTGTTTCTGTCATGACAGCATAACCAATTGCTTCTTGCATCAAACTGAAACCAGGCCCGCTTGTTGCTGTCATTGACTTGGTACCAGCGAGTGAAGCACCAATGATGGCTGCAGCACTTGCAATTTCATCCTCCATTTGAATGAAGACTCCGCCCACCTTTGGCAATTCTCTTGCCATAGTTTCTGCAATCTCTGAAGAAGGAGTTATAGGATATCCTGCATAGAATCTGCAGCCGCCTCTTATGGCACCGTGTGCGCACGCTTCATTTCCTTGCATCAATACTCTTTCACCCATTTTGAACACTCTCCTGTGCAGGTATCTTTTCTTCTATAACGATGGCAAAGTCTGGACACAGATTTTCACACATAAGACATCCTATACACTTTGTAGCATCCACTACAACAGGTTTGAGCAGTTCCCCTTTTCCAATCGCACCTGTCGGACAAAAATGATAACAGATTCCACATTTTTTGCACCAAGAATAATTTATTTTAACATCATACTGTTTTTTCATCATTGACCCTCCTATTTGATCAGGGATAGAAAAACACCTGCAGCTACAGCAGACCCAATGACTCCAGCCACATTGGGACTCATTGCGTGCATGAGTATGAAATTCGTTGGATCTTCCTCGCTCGCAATCTTTTGACTGACTCTAGCCGACATGGGCACTGCGGAAACCCCAGCTGCTCCTATCAAAGGGTTTATTTTATTCTTGAGAAACAAGTTCATGAACTTGGCAAAAAAGACTCCACCAACCATGGAACAGATGAAGGCAAAGGCTCCCATACCAAATATGGTCAAACTTTGTGGACGTAGAAAAAGTTCTGCCCTAGCAGAAGCGCCAACGCAAAGCATCAGTATTATTGTCACCGAATCAAGAATGAACCTACTTGCGCCTTCAACCAGCCTTTTAACATTGCCCGCTTCTCTGAAAAGATTCCCGAGCATTAACATACCTATCAGAGGCAGAGCCTGCGGTACCACGATGGCTGCAACGATTGTAACAATCACAGGAAAGGCGATTCTTTCCAAACGTGTAACGCGCCTCGGTGGAGACATTCTTATCATTCTTTCCTTTTTCGTTGTTAATAACTTTACCACCACTGGCTGCATGATAGGTATGAGCGCAATGTAAGAGTAAGCGGCAATCGCTATAGCCGATAACAAGTCCGGGGCAAATTTGGTCGTTAAATAAATGGCTGTGGGACCATCTGCACCCCCTATGATTCCTATCGATGCCGCTTGTTTCAAATCGAAACCAAATGCTTTGGCAAGGATAAAGCTAACAAAAATACCGATCTGAGCTGCACCTCCAAGAAATATAGTTACCGGATAGGAGAGCATGAAAGAAAAATCAGTTAGCGCACCTATGCCAAGAAAAATCAACGGTGGGAAAATACCACTGCTTACACCTTTCTTGAGATACCAGATCAAACCACCTTCATCCAAAATACCGGTCAAGTGTGGTGGGATATTCGCGATTATGATCCCGAAAGCTATGGGTATCAAAAGGAGAGGTTCAGCATCTTTCTTTATTGACACGTACAAGAGCAATGCTGCAACAAGATACATCACCAGGTTTCCAAAGGTGATAGAAGTGAAAGCGCTCTGCTGTGCAAAATTTTTCAGACCTTCCAACATTTTGAAACCTCCTACTATTCCGCCGCAGGATATCTGAGACCATGTTTCGTGGCAGTTTCTTTGGCGATTTCATACCCTGCGTCAAGATGTCTGATCACACCTATTCCAGAATCGTTCGTCAAAACACGTTCAAGTTTCTTGGCTGATAGATCTGTTCCATCTGCTACTATCACCATACCAGCATGAATCGAATAACCTATCCCAACACCTCCTCCATGATGAACAGAAACCCATGTGGCGCCGCTGGCAGTGTTCAATAAAGCATTCAGAACAGGCCAATCTGCTATTGCATCACTACCATCCTTCATGGCCTCTGTTTCTCTGTAAGGTGATGCAACAGACCCCGTATCGTGATGATCCCTGCCAATCACGATCGGTGCCTTCACCACACCTTTTTTGACCATTTCGTTCATGGCAAGGCCCATCTGCGCTCTTTCACCCTGCCCAAGCCAACAGATCCGTGCAGGCAAACCTTGCCAATGTATCTTCTTCTGAGCCATCTCGATCCACTTCCTCAGATGCTCATCAAGCGGGAACAGTTCAAGGACTTTCTTATCTGTTTCGTAGATATCCTGAGGGTCTCCGGAGAGGGCAACCCATCGGAATGGGCCACTGCCTTTTGCAAAAAGATCCCTGATATACTCAGGCACATAACCTGGTATCTCAAAGGCGTTCTCAACACCGTGATCATAGGCGAGTCTCCGAATATTGTTGCCGTACTCAAAGACCTTTGCACCTTGTCTTTTCATCTCTATAATTGAATTGACATGTTCCGTCACAGAATCGTAGACCCTTTGAAGGTATTCTGTTGGATTATTCTTTCTGAGCTCTGCCGCTTGCTGTACTGAAAGACCCTTTGGTATGTAACCGTTTAGAGGATCATGAGCAGCCGTTTGGTCTGTAACTACATCGGGGATGATTCCCATTTTTACAAGCTGTGGGTGAATCTCAGCAGCATTAGCAAGCAGTGCAACTGAAAGTGGTTTGCGTGATCTCTTTGCCTGTTCAACCATCGTCAATGCCTCTGTCAAGTTATCTGTCCAAGTGTCTAGATAACCTTTTTCCAATCTACGATCGATCATTCTTTTGTCAACCTCGACGGCAAGAATGACGCCATCGTTCATCGTCACTGCCAGTGGTTGTGCACCACCCATTTCACCTAGACCTGCTGTTAGGACAAACCTGCCAGCTAGGGAACCTCCAAAATATTTGTTTGCAACAGCATAGAAAGTTTCGTAAGTTCCTTGCAAAATACCTTGAGTCCCTATGTAAATCCAACTTCCTGCAGTCATTTGCCCAAACATGATCAGCCCACGTTCTTCAAGCTCCCTGAAATACTCCCAGGTTGCCCATCTTGGTACCAACAGGGAGTTTGCTATCAGTACTCGTGGTGACCATTCGTGAGTTTTGAAAACCCCCACAGGTTTACCACTTTGAACCAGGAGTGTTTCATCATTCTCAAGAGTCTTCAATGTCTCGACTATCTTATGAAAACACTCCCAATTTCTGGCTGCCTTTCCCGTTCCACCATAGACAATGAGATTTGCTGGATCTCTCGCAACCTCTGGATCAAGATTGTTCATGAGCATTCTCATAGCTGCCTCGGTTTGCCAGCTCTTACACGTGAGTACAGAACCCCGGGGAGCTTTGATTAATCTCATATTTTTTGAGCCTCCTTCCCCTTTTCCAAAGATTATTGTATCATTTTACTAGCACCAACACACATAGGAGGAGAAAGATGAGAATATTAGTTGTAGATTGCAAAAAGATTAAAGAAAAATTGGTTGAAAAACTGTTGCGCGCAAATATTTCCGTCGACGATTTTGTAAAAAAACAAATCGAAGAATACACTGGTCCATTCAGTGACGTTTTGAAAAGAAATCTCATCGTTGCACAGCAAACAGGTCTGCCTCTCTGTCAAGACACAGGGATGGTTGAGTTCTTCGTCTTTGTAGGCTACAACGTTGTGTTTACGCAACCTTTAGAAGACATTCTAAACGAAGCCGTAAGGCAAGTATATATGAGAAATCCTTTCAGATATTCTGTTGTGAAAGACCCTATCTTCGAAAGAAAAAACACCTTTGACAACACTCCAGCCGTTGTTCATACCTTTATTACTGATAGAGAAAATGTGCAGATACGTTTTCTTGTAAAAGGTGGCGGAAGTGAAAATTTGACAAGGTTGTTTATGCTAAATCCCTCAGTTAGAACAGATGAAATTCTTGATGTAATAGTCGGTCACATCAAAGAACACGGTGCTAAAGGATGTCCTCCTTTAAATGTGGGAATTGGGATTGGAGGAAGTTCTGATAAAGCCCTAGTTCTTTCAAAACTCGCTTTGACAAGACAAAGGAATGAAGAAAACTCAGATCCACGCTATGCGGAGCTCGAGAAAGTTATTGTAGAGAGGCTCAACGAACTTAAGATCGGCTTTCAGGGATTGTTTTCTTCAATAACAGCTTATGCAGTGCACATAGAGCATGCCCCAACACATATTGCCAATCTGCCCGTAGCAATATCTGTAGATTGTTATCTATGCAGGAAAGGAGTTGTAGATGTTGAACCTGAGAGAATTGAGAGTCTCTGAAAGGCTCAACTATTCTGGATCATTCTTGATCATGAGAGATGCTGCTCAAAGAAAAATCCAAGATCTGCTCGAACAAAAAAAGAGTTTGACTTTTGATTTATCAGGTCAAATAGTGTTCTATGCTGGACCCACCAAACCACTGAACGATAAGGTTGGTATAGGTCCTACAACCAGTGAAAGAATGGATAGATACCTTAGGATGCTTTTTGAACTTGGTGTCGCCGCGACTGTCGGTAAGGGTAAAAGGAGTGAACTTGCAAGGAACCTTTGCCAATTTTACAAGCGGGTCTATTTTGTTGCGCCCAGTGGAGCTGCAGCTGCACTGTCGGAGCATGTGAAAAAGATCGAATTGATAGCCTTTGAAGACTTGGGACCTGAAGCTGTTTACAGAATAGATGTTGTGGACTTTCCACTTATAGTTGCCATAGATAGTGAAGGTAATGACTTATTCTCTTTGAAGAGTTTTTCTATTTGATCTTGGATGATGCTCAGATTACATGGAAAAAATGGTGTTAATCGTTTATATTTGTTGATGTTTAGAGTGTGATCATGCTTAAACAAGGAGGATGTAAGATGGTCTACTTAGGGTTTTTTGTTGGAATCTGTGCCTTAGTTTTCTGGTTTATGAGATTACCTTACTGGAATATCGTTACTCCGGCATCGATAATCTTCATGACTTTTATGTTCGCATTGAGGACTTTCTTTGTGAAAAAATCAAGTACAGTTGTTCAGGAGGCAGAAGACAGTGAAATTGTCAACCTGTTCAGAGAACTATTCCTATCCTCTCAAGGTCTCCGCGATGATGCCGAGATTTTGACAGATATATCAAAACAGATGAGTGAAATGTCTGAAATAACCACAAAAAGGGTGAGGAGAATTTCCGAATTGATTCAGTCGCTCACGGCAGCTCTTGAAGAAACCTCCTCTGGAACAGGTGAGATAGCAACTTTGGCAAGAATGATAGGTCAGAATTCTGAAAAGATGTACGGAAAATTCGAAAAGATCGAACAAGATGTTTCACAATTGAGAGAACGTATGAATGCTTTGTCAAGTGAAAACCTTCTTGCAAAGGAAAGGCTTGAAGATTTGGTAAAAACCATGAATGATCTGTCAAATACTTCAGTTGGCATAAGACAAATGGTTCAGACTATCGAGCAGATATCTGAACAAACAAATCTATTGGCACTAAACGCTGCAATTGAGGCTGCACGTGCTGGTGAATACGGCAGGGGATTTGCTGTGGTTGCAGAGGAAGTGAGAAAACTTGCCGAGCAGTCTCGTGTTTCAGCAGAACAAATCTCCACTCAAATCTCAAGCATTGAAGAGAGCATCAGAAACTCGGTAGAGAAAACAGCTGCAGTGGCTGAGTCCGTACAGAAAACAATCAAAGTGAACGAAGAGTTTTCAAACAGTCTCTTTACACTGAAAGACATTGTAGAGAACTTCAAGAAAACAATCGATGACATCATTTCTTCAATAAATTCACAAATCCATTCAACTCAAGAGATAGAGTCAGCTGTCAATGCTAATGCAAATGCTGCAAGCGATATTCTAAACTTTGCCGAAGAAACAGACAGGACTATTCAGTCACTCAGCGATATCTCACAGAAATTACTGAAAGATGGACAAATTTTGTCTATAAAGTCTTTGAAGCTGAAAAGTCTAACTGGTGCCAGAAAATGGTTGATGGAGCAGATAAAAGATCTTGCCAGATTGATTTCGATACCAGAGTGTCAAAGATTAGACTGGCAAGGTTTCGAGCCACACGCCAAGAACTTTCTGAAAGAGAAAGGAGACACCTACGAAGCGATCTTTATCGCTGATTCTGAAGGTAATTTCATAACCACTACAGGGGCAAAAGGTACCATTTCTGACAGAGCATATTTCAAATATGTAAGAGACAACAAGGTTGATTGGACCATCTCCGATCCTATTCAATCGCGTGCTACTGGAAACATGGTGCTGACTGTGGCTTTTGCTATACGAGAGAACGGTAAATTTAAAGGCGTTGCAGGCGCAAACCTTATACTCAAGAGACTCGAAAGGCAAATCGAACAAGAGAAGATTTAAGACTCACTTACAAAAATGGCATTTGCAAAAATGACCAGGTGAGAGTTCGTAAAATTCAGGCTCTTTTTCTTGACATATTTTCTGTGCCTTTGGGCATCTTGTGTGAAAGACGCAACCACTTGGTGGCTTTGCCGGATTGGGTATTTCACCACGTGGCACAGATCTTATCTTTCTTCCTGTGCCAACGCTTGGTACACAGTCCAGTAAGGCTAGAGTATAGGGATGAGCCGCCCTTTGGAAGATGTCGTCCTTTGAACCAAGTTCCATGATTTTTCCTAAGTACATCACCGCTACCTGTGTCGCCATGTAATCAACGACGGCTAAGTTATGAGTTATGAACATGTACGTTAGAGAGAACCTTTCTCTGAGCTCTTTGAGCAAAGCAAGAACTCTTGCCTGAACCGATACATCCAAAGCAGAGGTAGGTTCATCTAGTACCAAAAACTTTGGCCTGAGTACCAATGCTCTGGCTATGGCGATTCTTTGCCTCTGGCCGCCAGAGAATTCATGTGGATATCTGAACATGTGTTCTTCTCTCAGTCCAACCATCTCAAGAATTTCTTTTATTCTCAGATAAATTTCATCCGGTCTCATTTTGAAATGTATTTTCAGACCCTCTCCTATGATCTCTTTCACAAGCTTTCTAGGATGAAGTGAATTGTAGGGGTCTTGCTGAACAATCTGCATCTGACGTCTGTATTCAATCATGCGCTTATTATCCAACCTCGTTATTTCCTGACCGTTATAAATAATAGTACCTGAAGTTGGTTCGATTAGTCTGAGAATGGTTCTACCGAGAGTACTTTTACCAGATCCTGATTCTCCAACTATCGCATAGATCGAACCTTCTGGTATTTGAAAGGTTACATCTTCAACGGCACGAACATAGGTAGGTTTGGAGAGGAGCGATCTTCTAATCTCGAAATATTTCTTCAGGTTCTTGACATCGATCAATATCCCCATGGCTCAAATCCTCCTAATGATACAAGTGACATGCCACATAATGATTGGCTTTAATCTGTACAAGCTCTGGGAGCTCTAAATTACATCTTTCGAAGGCATGTTTACACCTTGGATGAAATCGGCAGCCAGATGGTGGATCAACAAGATCGGGAACAACACCGGCTATTCCAGTCAATTCCTTAGCTCTACCAACAACTGGGATCGAATCGATTAGGCCTTTTGTATATGGATGGAGCGGCTCATTGAAGATTTCCTGACTTGGAGCTACTTCTATCACATTTCCAGCGTACATCACTGCGACTCTATCGCAGAATTCAGAAGCGATTCCAAGATCATGAGTTATCAAAATGACAGCATTCTTTCCAACGGAAACTAATTTATCAAGTAACTCGAGTATCTGTGCTTGAATAGTCACATCGAGAGCAGAGGTCGGTTCATCGGCTATCAGTAGTTTTGGTCTGACCGCTAAAGCCATCGCTATCATGACCCTCTGAGCCATGCCACCACTTAACTCGTGTGCATATAGATCGATGGTTCTTTGCCAGTCAAGTCCAACCATCTCGAGCGCCTCTCTAACCTGTGTGTAAGCATCGTTGATGCTTATATTCTGGCTGTGCGCAATCGTTTCTGCTATTTGAAAACCCACCTTGAAAACGGGGTTGAGGGCAGCTATGGGTTCTTGGAAGATCATTGAAATCTGTCTTCCTCTAACTTTATCCATTTCGTCTTCGCTGAGTTGCAAGAGATCTTTGCCATTGAACCATATCTTGCCGTCGATGATCTCCCCGGGCTGTTCTATAAGTCTCATTATAGACAAAGCAGTTACGGATTTCCCACAACCTGTTTCCCCAACAACGCCAAGGCGCTCTTCTTCATTGAGCCAGAGCTCGACACCGTTCAAAGCTTTAATTGTTCCTCTGTATGTGTGAAATATTACCCTCAGTTTGCTGATATCAACAAGGGACCCGCGTGTCATAATTTACCTCCTGAGTCTGGGATCGAGTATGTCTCGGATACCATCACCGAGTAAATTGAAACCAAGGACTACCACAGCGATAAACAAGCCTGGGAAGGTTGAAATCCACCACTGCTGAACCAAGTAGCTTCTACCATCGCTGACTATTGCTCCCCACTCTGGTGTGGGTGGCTGTGCTCCGAGACCCAAAAAGCCAAGTCCAGCAGCCGTCAAGATTATCGTTCCCATTCTGAGTGTTAGCTGTACAAGCACTGGAGACAGGCACATTGGAAGTACATGGAAGAGCAAAATTCGCAAATTACTTGCCCCTACTGCCTTGACCGCTTCTATGTAGGGTTGTGACTTTATTTTCATGGCTTCTGCGCGTGCCAGCCTTGCTACCACTGTCCATTCAACAAGTGAGATAGCCAAGATAGCATTAGTTAGTCCTCTCCCGAGCATCGCCGACAAGGCCATTGCGAGGATCAGCCTTGGAAATGCAAGAAATATATCTGTAATACGCATAAGAATCTCATCAACTGCACCACCAAAGTATCCCGCTGTTATTCCAATTGCAGTACCTATAGTACCGCTAATTACGGTCACAAGAAAGATTATCCACACTTCTATTCTTGCGCCGTGAATCACTCTGCTGAAAATATCGCGCCCAAATTGATCTGTACCAAAAAGATGCTGGCTGCTCGGTGGTTTTAATCTCTGTGGTAAATTGGGCTTTATAGGATCATAAGGTGCCAAGATTGGTGCAAAGATAGCGATCAAGATGAAACCAATGACTATGAAAGTCCCTATCATGGCAAGTTTTGTCCTTTTCCACAAATAGAAAGTGTGTTTCCAGTCCTCTAAAATTGGTTTCCAACGCGAGATCGTAGTCTGTGTGTTTTGCGCCAAGAAACTCACCCCTAAATACGCATTCTTGGATCAAGTGCGGCATAAATGATGTCGACAACTAGATTAACCAGAGAATAGATTACAGCAACGAACAGTGTCCCACCCATGATTGCAGGATAATCCAACAAAAGCAAGGAATTTACTATATATCTACCAAGACCGGGCCAACCAAAGATGGTCTCGGTTAAAACCGCTCCCTCAAGCAAACCACCGAAGGTCAAACCAATTATGGTGATCACAGGTATTAGAGCATTTCTGAGTGCATGACGATAAATCACCAGACGTTTGCCTATACCTTTTGCTTTTGCCGTTCGTATGAAGTCCTGTCTAAGAACGTCCAACATACTTGAACGGGTAATCCTTGCTATAGAGGCGGCCGCAGAGTAACCTAAAACCAGGGAAGGGAGAACCAAGTGAGCTAAAGCATCTTTGAAGGCTTCAAGGTTGAGTGATATCAGTGAGTCAATCAGGTACAAACCTGTGTACTTGGCCGGTGGAGTAGTAAAGAGCCCGAGTCTGCCGGTTCCAGGAAGCCAGCCTAAACGAAAATAGAAAAGTAGTAGCAACAACAAGCCGGTCCAAAAAACAGGCATAGATACCCCAAGTATCGAAAAAACCCTGGCAAAATGATCTATGAATCTGTTTCTATAAACTGCCGATAGAATTCCAAGGAAGATCCCCAAGACTACAGAGAAAAGGGTTGCACAGATTGCAAGCTCCAAAGTAGCGGGGAAAAAATTCGCGATATCCTGAACAACAGGTCTGTTACTTTTTAACGAAGTGCCGAGGTCGCCTCTGACTAACCCAAACATGTAATCAATGAACTGGTTCATCAAAGGCCTGTCAAGACCAAGGCGTCTTTTCATGTCCTCTACAAGATCTATCGGTGCGTTTCCACCAAGTATTGCTCCAACTGGGTCTGCTGGTATAACTTTCGCAATTACAAAGACCAACACAGACACACCAAAAAGAACGAGTAACATCAGAAAAAGCCTACGTAGTATGAAGGAACCAAGCTTCATTTATAAAGACGACCTCCTTCAAAAAATTAAAACAACTGATTTATGAATACTAAAACCAGACATTGTTTTCGTACCATCATGAAATCTATAAAGGGTATCAACAACTTTTCCAAGACAAGCAACTTTACTCTTTACTACCATCTGCTGCCCGAATGCCACAGAATAAGCACTCATATGAAAAACTTTGAACTTAGACCAAAGCAACACACTCGTTGGCAATGATGTATTGACCGATGGTGAAGCAGGTCTTTGTGTGTAAACTTAGGTACTTCTGCTTTCTTTTCGTCTTGGTTTCCAACTTTTCACAGGATTTTTTACAGGAGCTGAGTCGACATTTTCAGGTCAATCTTTATGGCATCATTATACTCACCCAAAGATCATTTCTCCATAAACTGCTTTCTCTCTATGTAAAGTTCTGAGTAAGTATACCACAAGAGACTGGACTTTTCAAGTCTTATTAGATCTTCAGAATCTCGTTTTAATAGTTTTTTAATCGCAGAGAACTAAAAGAACTTTTGAACGGAGCTAAAAATACTTTTACCCAGGGGGTGACGGTATGAAAATCCTCATGGTAGTTTTCTTTGTCGCTTTCATGGCAGTGACTACACTGGCCAAAGACACCACGCTGATCAATGATCCATCCTTTGTAAGGTTGACCGTCCTTGCAAATCCTTTACACACTCTCTGGTGGTCAACTGATTATGTTCTTAAGATCCAAGCACTGAATCAAAGTACACCGGTAGAGGTTTCTTATTTGATACTCGATGGAGATGGAACACCATCACGTCCATCGGAAGGCATAAGCATCCGGGGGAGTAACTTCATCCAAGGCTGGGACGGGACTTGTTTTTTCCAGACGGAGGTGGGTGGTTGGGCTTCGGTTGAAGCTGAGCAGAATCCAAAATACTTACCACTGCCGCATTATCGTACATGTATCTTAATGCTCGCCCGCTACGAAAAGATATATTTCGTTGTAATTAGAGAAAACGATGGGCAGATCTCTTACAAAGTTTTGCAGGGGGGTCCGTTCAAATCCCTTGAGATACCTTCCGTTGTGCTTGTGACAAGAGAAGGATCAAAATTTGTGGTAACATCTCTAGGACAGCCAGTGGAAGTTGGACTTTGGGCGAAGGGTAACTACATGCACGATGAGGTCGGTGGATGGGCAAGTACCAGTTACGCTGCCAAGTCAAAACAGTACGATATACCACACTATGGAATGTTCATGATGATGGTTGGAAGATACGACAAAGTAGCATTAATAATTGGAAACGAGAACGACGGTAGACTCGGAGTTATCACGCTTTATAGTACACCAGACAGAAGCTATTTTGTTCAAGATCTATGTACACTCATAGTAGGTGGCACTAATTTTGATGTAGTGGCTGAGTCAAGCGATCCTGTTGAGATAACACACTTTGGTTTCGATAACAGTTGCTGGCAGTGGGAGATCAATGGTTGGTCAAGACCAGAATATAGATCATCAGGACAAAGTTTTAGATTAAAACATTACACACCAAGCTTGATATTTGTCAATAGATATAATAAAGTCGGTCTCTTTTTTTACAATGAAAACGATGGTATCGCAGGTGTGATAAAGGCAGATTAAGAAAGATGCCCCAAAAAGGGCATCTTTTTATAGTTTATTGAAGGTAATTCTTAGCGGTGTGGGATTTGCAAGGTTATCTGAAACAGGACATCTTTCTTCAACTACTTTCAACCACTTGGCAAGAGTTTGTTCATCTGCATTTGTTTTGACATTTATCAACACATCGATTTGTTTATATCCGGCCCTTTCCTGATAAGATTTTCCTTGAAACTTTGCTGGATTCAATGTACCTTGAATTTCTATTGACAGTTCCTGCAAAGTTATTCCCATTTCCTTTGCTGCCAGATGTGCAACGACATTCAAACATCCTGCTAGTGCGGCAAGAACATATTCTACGGGGTTTGCACCTTTGTCTTCGCCACCAAGTTGGGGAGGTTCGTCAACATAGATTGTGAAGTTTCTGGCCTTGACTGCGACCCTGGTTTCACTTTCTGATCTTGCAGTTACAGAGAATTTAAGATCCATCATTATCACCTCAAAGAGATGATACCATCCATATATTCCGATACAATTACTCTAATTTTACGATCGTGATTTTTTTATCAAATTCAGAAGTTCGTCATATATATATTCTTTTTTCACTGTCTTTATTATTCGCCCTTCTTTGAAGATGGCTGCACCACCCTTTGTACCTGCTATTCCAATATCGGCGTGTCTCCCCTCACCTATACCATTCACAACACAGCCCATGACGGCTACAGTCAAATCTGTATTCTCAACGAGGGTTTCTATTGACTTTGCTATTTCTTCTACGTCGATTTCACTTCTTGCACAAGTTGGGCATGCTATGACTTGGCCGCCTTTTCTCAAATGCAAGGACACCAAGAGTTTTCGAGCTATGTAAATTTCCCTGATTGGGTCTCCAGCGATGGACACCCTGATGGTGTCACCTATGCCTTTCAACAAGAGGTATCCTATGCCCACAGAAGATTTCACAATCGATGTTTCATATATGCCAGCCTCGGTGATACCAAGATGAATAGGATAGTCAACCCTTTGAACAATATATTCGTTCGCCTTTATGGTCTCTATAACATCACTACTTTTCACTGAAATAACGATGTCAAAGAACTCAAGCCTCTCGAGAAGTCGAACTTCGTACAAAGCCGATTCAGCCAAAGCCGTTGTACGATCGTACCTTGATTCAAATTCCTTTCTCAATGACCCAATATTGGAACCAACTCGAATGGGTATTTGAAACTCCTTAGCCACCTTTACAAGTTCTTCTATCTTCCAATCTTCTCCTATGTTTCCAGGATTTATTCTTATCTTGTCTGCGCCACTTTTGATAGCCTCAATTGCTAAACGATGATCAAAATGAATATCGGCTACAATAGGTATATCAATATGATCTTTGATCGATTTTATTGCCTTTGCACTGTCAAAGTCTGGAACTGCAACTCTTACTATGTCACAGCCAGCTTCTTGCAACATTTTGATCTGCTGGATTGTTCGCTCAACATCACTTGTGTCTGTATTAGTCATCGATTGAATGGTTATAGGATTACCACCACCGATGAAGATCTTCCCGATTCTCACAGCTTTGCTCATTTTGATATCAACCTTCCCACGTCTGAAAAGGTGATAAAGATCATTAAGAAAACGAGTATAATGAAACCTATGAAATGTATCAGACCTTCTATTTTTGGATCTATCCTTTTTCTGAGTATTATTTCCAAGAGTGAGAAGATTATCCTTCCGCCATCAAGCGCTGGTAAAGGCAATAGATTGAACAAACCAATGCTCATGGTGATAAAGGCGACAAGCGTTAAAACTTGCTCAAGTCCAACCTGTGCTGCTTCTCCAACCAGACCAACTAACCCCAATGGACCAACTACACCACCTGAGTCGGCGGTTTTGAAGATACCAAGCAGTGACTTATACATCATGAAAAGCAAGTTGTTGCACCTATCGAAGGCGACATAGATCATTTCCCACAGATTATTGAATTTCACGTTTCCTGTCTTAGGCTCGAAGATACCTGCACTTTCCATTATTTGTTTGATTAAAGCACTCGATACCTTGAAAAGGAGTTCCTGATTTTCTCTTTGTACAACCACTTCTATTTCTTCTGGAAAACCAGTATGAGACCATATTACCTGATCACCTGATACTTCAAGATAAATTCCTCCTTCGCCGGCTATTATCAACTGATATATTCGTGAAAGATCAACATTGCTTTGAATTTGCAGGCCGCCAACAGAGACGAGTCGATCCCCCTTAAGGAAAGGCCCTACATCCTTCCTGAAGACGTTTGACACGGTAGCAAAATAAAACCCCAAGGCATACCGAGGTTGATCATACTGATACTGCTTAAGAAGTCCCTTTAGCATAGCAGATTCGAATTCTATGGAGATGTACTGATTGAGCATGGAGCTGACAACGCTACCTTCCAGTGGTCTACCAGAAATGGCCTTTATTTTTCCACCTAATCCACCTGACACATCTTTCAACAAAAAGAAGTGATTGACACTGAAAAGTTTAGGCGTTGCAAGGACCGTCAGTCTTTTGCCTTCCCTTGAAATCAGTATTTTCAATGGCTTACCCTGCCTGATGATCTGACTCACTGTGTAAGTATCATACACACGTTTCCCATTTATGGAGACTATTATGTCGTCTGATCTCAATCCAGCCTCAAAGGCCGGTGTGTTTTTTTCAACCAGAGCAATCGAAACGGATGGCACACCCCAAGAGACAACAATCAAGGTAAAAAGCAAATAGCCGGCAAGGATCGAAAAAAGCGGACCAGCGAAGAAAATAAGAAGCCGCTGCCACGCAGGTTTGGTGTATAAACCTACCATGCCTTCCGTTTGTTCCTCGGCAGGATCTTCACCAGCTAGCTTCACATATCCTCCGATGGGAATAGCGTTGACTCTAAAAGCAGTTTTTTTGCCTTTCTTTTCATACAATTTTGGCCCAAAGCCAATTGCGAATTCAAGAACATCTACTCCAAAGATTCTGGCAAAAATGAAATGACCAAATTCGTGAACACTTATTATTCCGATGAGTATGATTATGAAATATACTATAGACATTCGATCACCTCTATTGCTAAGCGTCTCGCCACTTTGTCTATTTCAACAAGATCGCTCAGATCTCTTGGAATACCATCAATCTTTTGGACTACTCTTTCGATCACCCTACTGATATCAGTAAACCTGATCTTACCCGACAAAAAGGATTCAACAGCTATCTCATCGGAGGCATTGTAGGCTGTTCTTTTTGCATAATCATCGGCAATTTCATATACAAGAGAAAAAGCAGGGTATCTCTCTGGCTCGACCCGGGAAAAAGACAATTTACTTTCAGAAAGATCTGGCCATTTTGCTTTGTGATAATCTCTTTTTGGATAAGTCAGGGCATACGCTATAGGAACTCTCATGTCTGGAAAACCCATGTGCAGCTTCACCGTACCATCCCTTAAAAATACTCCGGCATGAACAAGTCCTTCCCTATGTAGGAGTACCTCTATCTTTGAGACATCAATATCAAACAATTCGTGAGCTTCCAGAACCTCAAAACCTTTATTGACCATCGTGGCAGAGTCAACTGTGATCCTTTTGCCCATTTGCCAAACAGGGTGTTTGAGAACGTCAGATGGTTTTGCTTCATCCAACTCTTCCATCTTCCAATCCCTCAAAGCTCCACCAGAACAAGTTAAAAGTATCCTTTCTACACCATCTTCATAAAGCTGCATCAAGGCGTTATGCTCACTATCTATTGGTAACAGTTGAGTTGATGTGCTTTCTAAGGCTTTTTTCACCATCCAGCCACCACAAACGAGCGTCTCTTTGCTGGCTAAGAGGACCCGTTTTGAGCTTTCGATGGCTTTCAATGTGAGTGGCAAACTCACAAAACCGGGCACAGCAACGATCGTTATATCTGGTTTTATCTGTTCAAGCTCTCTGAAAATTTCGTCGTATTCTGTGCCTATCTTTAGTACTTTCCCAACATTGAATCTGAGAGCCAGCTCTTCGGCAAGACTTTGATTGGAATGATATGTCCCCAACAACACCTGAAGATTACCCATTTTCTGAATGACTTCAAGCGCTTGAACTCCGATAGACCCTGTCATTCCAAGTATCAAAACGGTTGTTTTATCCATCTGAAATAAACCACCATCCCTTTTCGAACCCCTATCTTCACTTTCTCAGCCACAGCTACGTTACTGACACCAAACGGTTCTTGACAGGGCATACTCATCCCTGCCAAGGCATATTTGAAGCCTTCCAAAGTTACATCAGTTGCGTCACCACATATCGGTAAGATTGACCACTTTTCACCCTTGGTTGCGTCGAGTACTATCTCCGAATAAACTACACCCATTTGAAGATTGTCGTCTTTAGCGATGATAGTGCGATCTTGATACTTACACATCAGATAGATGAGTGCAAGTATCATGTCTATGCGTTCTCCTTGCCAACCTCGTATCACTATCTCGTTTGCGCCAAGTTCTATAGCCTTTTCAATTGCAAGTTGCGCATCGATCTTGTCTTTGTCTTCTGGGTAAAGATAAAGTGTGCTACCTAAGGTTTCTAGTTTTCCAAGTGAGTTCTCATCTATTGAATCAGCGTCCCCAACAAAAATATGAGGTTTTATCCCATTATCAAGTAAGTATTTTGCGCCGCCATCGACGGCAATGATAAAGTCATCGTTTTGAAGGCAGCTCAAACCTTGCTTTGAATAATCACCATTCAGGAAGATTACTGTTCTCAATAGAATCATTCCCCTTCAAAAGTTTTGCCGCACACTGTCTGTATTTGTTAACTGTTCTCCTGCTGATAAAGATTCCTTGTCCCTTCAATTCTTGCACGATTTCTCTGTCGGTAATCCTTTGAGATTTCCCAATAATCTTGACAATTTCTGCCAGCAGATATTCCTTTTCAACATTCCTTCCAAAGAAGATTCTAAATGGGAAAACTCCTATTGGCGTTCCGACGAATTTGCCCGAAATGGCTCGCGAAATTGCAGAAACACTCACATTCAGATACTTCGCTGCCTCGGTCATTTTGACCTTCTGGGGATAACTGATTCTCTTGGCAAGAAACAATGTGTTTTCTCTCACAAAGATCTGGCCAAGGGATAAAAGCAGTTGCTTCCTACAATTGATGGCTTCATTCAAAAAAAGGAATACTTTCATTTCAAATTTGTTCGTACTTTTTGGAATTCTCAAAAGGATTTCTCTGACTGATATACTCAGATCGTCATTGACTATTATATCCGGTTCAATATAGGATGATCTTGTTCCATAACCCTTCACTTTACCCTCTAAAACACCATCTGGTCCGACATCCTTGATAGCTTCTAGAGCCCTTTTTACGACTGAAAAATCGACTCTGAATTTTTCACAGACTTCTTGTAATGTGATATTTAGGCGTCCATATTGATCCAAGTTGTAAGCAATGTACTCGGCTATTTTTTCGGTTTCATCATCAAGTCTTGCAAAGGCAAGGTTCTCTACTATCTCTTCACTGAGAGTTTTCTCATCATTTGAAATCAGCTCAATCATTGTTTCCTTTTCATCTGACAGTTCCACATCCAAACTTAAACCCAACGAGTTGTCTCTTAAATATTCCAAAAGGGCAGAGAAGGGAAGTTCCATTATTCGAAAGAAAGTTTTACGATAATATGAGAGAGATCGTTCTAAGCGTAGATTCTGCTCCATCAAATCACCTTCAGAGTATCATCATTGCATCGCCGAAGGAATAGAAACGATACCTTTCTTTGATTGCCTCCCGATAAGCCTGCATTGTAAAATCATACCCGGCAAAGGCACTCACGAGCATCAATAGGGTAGATCTTGGGAGATGAAAATTAGTCACCAAAGCGTCTATCATTTTGAACTCAAAAGGAGGATATATGTACAGAGACGTTTCGCCTTCGGTCTTACCATCTATTGCATATTGTTCAAGCGCTCGAACCACTGTAGTGCCAATGGCTATGACTCTTTTTCCCATTGCCTTAGTATATTTTATCAAATCTATAGTTTGAGAAGGTATACAGTAAACCTCCGAATGTATCTTGTGCTGAGCTATATCCTCTGTCTTAACTGGTTTGAAAGTTCCAGCTCCAACATGCAATGTAATTTCTGCAAAATTGACCCCATAATCCTTCAGTTGATTGATCAAGTGCTCAGTGAAATGAAGTCCAGCCGTTGGTGCTGCAACAGCACCATCTATCTTTGCATAAACCGTCTGGTATCTGTCAAAAGAAATTTTGCTATGAACATACGGTGGGAGTGGTACATTACCCATGCCAAGAATTTTCTCGTCCGCCGCACTGAACTTGAGGATCCTTGTACCTTCTCGCGTCCTCTCTATACAGGTAGCTGTAAAGTCACCAAAAGATAGTTCATCGCCGGGTTTGACCTTCTTACCAGGTTTCACCATGCAGTTCCAAACAAAGTCATCTACCTTTCTTAGCAGAAGTATCTCTACGATAGAATCATTCCGTCTTGCAAAAAGTCTTGCTGGTATAACACGCGTGTTATTCACAACCAAAAGATCCTTTGGCTGTAAGTAGTCAATGATTTGTCGAAATACTTTATGTTCTATTACCTTAGTCTGTCTATGTAACACCATCAATCTGGATGTATCTCTTGGTTCAGCAGGTATCTGTGCTATCAATTCCTCAGGTAGATCGTAGTCAAAATCCGATAACTTCATTCGAAAAACCTCCTTGGATCGATCCTGGGCACTGTGTAGTCCCACTGTCTAAACCTGTCACTGCTAACAATAATGGCATTGTTTTGCTTGGCTAACCATAATATCAACTCATCCGCTGGTGAGTGCAAAAAAACCGACGGACTCTCAAGCCAAGCCGAAGTATCTTCTGTTTCAACAAGATAAACGATGTTCTTGTCAAAGACTATCCAAAATGGGTAGTAAAAAGGATCGTCGTATGCTATCTTTTGCAGTACAAATTCTATATCGGAAAACCTCTTTCTGAGCATGAATATGTTGCTTCCATCGAGAACAACACCAGTCTCAGCTTTACGCATAAGCGCTGCTTTGATATACGGGTGACATCTCAATTTAGAATTTAGTTCAGCTCGCTGGAGTACATTCAAATCATAATAAAGTTTTCTGTAAGATTCAATTTCTGAACAATCCTGTAAAGTTATATTGTTGATCTCTTCGATAAGCCAGTTCATGTGATTTTCATTGGGCTTCATCAGTGCTGCCTGTAATTCAATGAAATCCATGAGCATGGATTCTTTGAGAATTATTCGCGCTTTTGAAACAAAGGATGTCAAATCATTTGTTTCAACCACTGAAAACATTTCATCGGTTGGGGGCGGATAAGAAACGGGCTTGACCCAGAATACCAATTCAAGACATTCTAAGGTTGCTACTGAAAGTTCTCTAGCAAGCCTATCTAACCTCTTCATCAACGGATGGCCATTGTCAAATAACCCAGAAAGATTATCTTGTAAAAGGTCCGGGCTCGTTTCCTTCAATCTCTTTTTCAATGGCCCTATGAGATTTTCCACAAAAACCTTCCCATCTTGGTCCGACCAATTTCCAAGTTTACCAAGCAAACGGATGATCTTTTTCCTCCTTTTTTGTAGGTTGTGTATCCTTATCAAATAGTCAGAATCGTAGATGTTCAAGACCATCTAAAGCGCCTCACGATATAGTAGGTAAGATAACCAAGCGAGATTGAAAAAATTGATCTGTAAAGGGTGACGAAAAGAGGAGTTTTTATGTGACAGAACGTGTTGAAGGTAGATATCAATGCTATGGAACCAATTATCTCAAGTATGAAATTCCACTTGAAGCTTTTCATCTTCAGAGAAAGAAAAAACACCGGATAGAAAAGTACTTCTTTGAACCTTGGTCTGATCCAAAGTAAGCCTTCGATGGTATCTCTCAGTTTTCTTTCCATATCTGGGACAAATGCAAGATTCCCAGATCTGGAAATGTAGTAGAACCCAAAAATACCAGCCGCTACAACAAAATATGGTAGATACCTCTTGAGCATTTTCCAATGCTTTAGAAGGGCTATGGCTACCAAAACAGCCGGTAGAGCCAATAGAGACAATTTCACACCTCGGAATTGTTCCAAATCATTCAAATGATTAAAGTCTGAAAGTGCTGCATAGGTCAACATACCTAAAAGAAGGTAGAGCAAAGGGAGTAATTCTTTCTTGCGAACGGAAAAATAAATAGTCACCGTTGCCATTATTGAAGCCGCTGAAATAGAGATAGGAAAACTATATAAGAGCAGCCCTAGAGGTAAAAAGGCACAAATTGGTTTATAAAGCGCCAAAGCAAACAAAATCGAAAGGAATGCGACAGGACGCAGAGTTAAAAAATCTTTTTGCGGCGAAGGCAATGAGGCTGGTTTTCCAAATTCCCTTTCCAATCTTTCCAAAACCGCCTGTACATTCATACCAATCAAAGGCTGTATCCACAGTAGATCGATACTTCTTTCCAGGATAGCTCTTCGCAGTCTGTAATATATCATCGTTTCATCTAAACCAAGTTTCTCCACTTCCTCCTGCCTGATAGTATGAACTCGAAAAACAAGGTTTTTCAATGATCTCTGAGCAGCCAACCTTCTTGCAAAGGGAAGACTCTCGTTGAACTCAAGTACACCCACATAGATCCCATATCTGTCGATTTCTTGAATATAAACTGTCGGATCGACGTTACTGAAGTCACCTTTGAAGATGACATATTTCATATGAGGTTCTAGTCTTTCCTTCGGCTCGATGATCCAAATGACTTCACCGTTTTGTAACCTGATTCTCTTGTCGTCTAAGGTGAACCCCAAACTGTAATTCAAAGCCTTTCTGTCAGAGTTTATCCTTGCAGGTATGAAGAAAACGAGATAGCTTATAGAAATCAATAAGAACAACCAACCACTAATACGTCTCAATTGTGTATCCATATGCATTCTTGATCATCCTTGCCGATACATCTTTTGCCAACCACCATTTAATATAGGGTGAAACAAAACCAAATCCCAGAACATCAAAGAGCTGCTCCTGATGCTCAACAAACACCATACTTTTGTTGAGTTCAAGGCTATCACTGATCTGTCGGATGGCGTATGACCTATTTCCAAAAGCGTCCTCTGCTATGGCAACTAACGTGTGGTTTTTCCCAGCAAGATTCAGCACACCCTTTGTAAAAGCGAGTTCTTTACCATCCAGAAAGACTTCAACTGTGCAAGCAGTCATATCACTGACCAAGGTGACAAGTTCATAAATACCCGGTACTTTTTGAAACACGTTTACCTCAAGAACTGGGCATGTACTGTCTATAACCGTTGCCTTGATTACTCTCACCTGTTCTGGCTGTAATTGTAGCAAAAGGAAGGTACCTGGGATTGTTAGAGATTCACCTTGTAATCCACTCAAGGAAATAATATCACCGTTCATTGGGCTTCCTACTTCAAAGGTTTCCTGTGTATTAAAGATCTTATGACTCACAACTGTTGTTTCAAAGCCGTACGATTTGCCATCGATGTGTGCATTGATGAAGTGATCTCCCACAGGATAAACCACGCAGATATCCTTTCGATGAACATCACCGATAGTCCACTGAATCTCAGCAAACTCACTTTTGAAAATAGGTATAATTGCCCCACCAAAACCAGGATAGCTCGTAACAACCCATTCAATTTCCGAGGATAGCAGCTCGAGTGAATATCTACCCGGTTTGGTGATTCTTGATAATTCATAGTTGACAAAATGCGGTAAAAATTCTTTGATCTTCTCACCATCATATTCAAGTACTAAGATATGATCGGAGTAGATCTCTATAGGATATCTGCCTAACGTGACTAGAATCTGTGAGCCAGACCTAAAGAGCTCAACAAGCTTCTCATACAAAGACTTAGGGATGACTATGTCGGTTCCCATAGTACCGATTGTTTTTCCATTGTTCATAATGAGAAAATCTTGCTTTGGAAGTGGAATATATTGGACCGAAATGCTTGGAGGTATGTAGTAATCAATTATGAAATCTTTGAGAGTCATGTGAATATCGGCCTCAAAGGTAAATATCGTTTCTATCCTTCCATCGATAAAAAGATAACCAGTCTTATCATAGGTGTTCAGAAGCAGTTCCTGGGAAAAACACAGGCATGCAATGAGTAATAGCGGGAAGATCTTCATTGGCGGAGTCTCCTCAGAATTTGGTCTAAGTCTTCGCTGAGTGGTGCTTTGACTTGTAACTTCCCTGGTTCCGAAGGATTGGCAAAACTCAAGCGTATACAATGAAGAAATTGCCTCCTAAGACCATACCTTTGCTTATACAAAGCGTTCATCATCTTGTCTCCATACAGCACATCACCAACGACCGGATTTCCTATCGAAGCGAAGTGTCTTCTTATTTGGTGAGTCCGGCCAGTATGCAGTATCACACTCACAAGTGTTGAGTCCTGGAAGTTCTCGAGTGTTCTATATTCGGTAATTGCTTCTGTATCATCAAGCGGGGAGTTTATTATTCCAGAACCTTTTATTATTCCACAAACCAGTGATATGTATTCTTTTTCAACGAGTCTTTCCTTGAACATCCGGCTCAACATCCTTGCCGTACGCAGATTTTTAGCAACTACCAATGCACCAGATGTATCTCTGTCGAGTCTATGAACAAGATGTGGCTGAAAACCCTCTTTATTTCCATAGAAGAGTAAACCTTGAATCAGTGTTGTACTTTTTGTTCTTTCACTTGGATGTAAAGCTATGCCCGCTCTCTTATTCAAAATTAATAAATTGTTGTCTTCATAGATTATATCCAGTTTCAAAGGAACAGGATTAACTTCCTTTACCCTTCTCTTGTAAATGGAAAGGTCGACAAGAATGTCTATTTTGTCTCCTGCATCAAGTTCATAATGAGGTTTCTTGATTGTCCTGTCGTTGACCAAAACTTTGCCCGTGCGTATGAATTTGTATATCTCAGAAAGCGGTACGTTCTTTAACTGATTTCTGAGAAATTTGTCAATTCTTCTATACCGGTCGTTCTCTTCTACTAAGAATTCCAATTTTCTATTTTCCTCCATATTTCATGAAAGATTTGATCTTTTTGTCTATCTCTTTTCTTTTTATTTCTTCGCGCTTATCGTATTGTTTTCTCCCCTTTGCCAATGCTATTTCAACCTTGGCAATGCCTTCATCATTGAAATAAATTTTTGTTGGTATGAGAGTCAAACCCGTTGTGCTGAGTTTACCAGTTAGTTTCTTGATTTCCCTCTTGTGAAGTAAGAGTTTTCTTGGTCTTTCGGGATCGTGATTGAATCTATTTGCAAATCTATAAGGACTGATATGGAGATTTAGAAGATAGATCTCACCGTCTTTGACTCGGCAAAATGAGTCTTTAAAGGAAACCGTCTTTTCCCTAAGCGATTTGACTTCTGTACCCTTCAATTCAATTCCAGCTTCATATGTTTCCAATATCTCATAATCTCGAACCTTTTTGTTAACAGCTACTATCTGCAGAATAATTCCTCCTCATGGTTGCACACCTTCAAGATGCTCTATGCCCTTTTCGGTGACTTCTATCACATCTATTCTATACCCGCAGTAATCCTGAGGATTGTTCATAATATAGTCATTTGCAGCAAATTGTATGTGTCGCATTTTTCTGAGGTCTACCCTTGTTCTTGGTAGGTAATCACTTGATCCGCTCTTTACCTCAACAAAAACGAGGTATCTTTTATACCTCGCTATGATATCTATTTCACCAAACCTTGTTCTGTAATTGCGTTCTAATATCTTATAACCTTTTCGTCTTAAGTATGAAACCGCCTTTTTTTCCGCTTCTTTCCAATTCAAGCATGGATTCCCGGAACTACTATATGTCCCGACCGCTCCTTAGGGAAATTGGATCTAATTAAATCCACACACTCTGACTCTCTGACAAGGTCCTCACGTAAATCAACAGAATTCTCTATAGGTGTGTACATGGGATCAATAGAATCCACATTCACCTCATTTAGAAGTTCCATATACCCAAGAATCTCTTGCATGTCCTTTTCTATCGATTTACGCTGTTGTGGTGTTAGTTCAAGGGCTGCCAGGGCTTCAAGATGCTTTATCAATTTTTCATCGATCTTAATCACTTGGTATCACTCCTTTAAGGTTTTCTATACTTGTCTGAGCCGCAATTTTATTCTCCTGCACGATCTTTTGGTAGATCTCTGACCTATATATTTTAACATGCAGAGGGGCACTTATACCGATCTTAACCTCTGTTCCTTCCATCTTCAGTATTTTCACTTCTATATCATCACCTATCATAAAGCTTTCGCCAATCTTCCTGGATATAACTAGCAGAATCATCCGCTCCCTGTTTTGCTCTTTTCAATTATCTTCTTGCTTCTCTCTACTTCGTCTTTCAAAAGATGCCTCACTGAGTAGCTGCTGTCTTCCTGAATGATCTGCTTGGCCTTCCTGTTTTTCAAGTTTATCACAACCGGCGCAAGCAAGTTAATCGTGGCTTGAGTCGGATCATCCTTTGGGATCGTCACAATCGCCCAGATGTTCAAATCAGATTGATTTTCAACTTCTAGTTCTTGCACATCTAAATTAGAAAGAGTCACTGAATAATCGACACAGATAAGCCATGGGTTGACGATGGGGAAGGCCACGAACTCATTTTCTAACGATACAAGCCAGTGAATAGGATAATCATTTTCACGTGCCAGCAGGATAAACTTTCTCAAATTTGAAAACCCAGGCAAACCATTTTCAAAAATGATTATCTGTTTATCTTCGACGTCTAAATCACCAAACTTTGTTTTGTGTACCATCCTTCGGTCACCTCTTATTTAATAAAATCTACTAACGTGGCGGTCAAAACATTCGCAGCAGATTTCAAGGCGGCGGTCAAGGCAGCTTGCTGCATTGATAGATCTGTAAGAACCTTGGGTAGGTCTGTATCAACCTGATTCGAAATGTACTCATTCATAAAGATATCCAGATCATTTATTCTTGAAGAAACCATTTCAATCATTCGCTGGTTTGCACCAACTTTGGCTAAGTTCTTGGCAACCGAATCTTCAAGTAAATCCAAACTCATGAGCGAGTCCTTACTGAGCATTTTTTGATCATTGTTCTCCAATGCATTCACAGTCATATCTATCAATTTGAAAACACTTACACCATTTTTAGTGATAAAAATGTCATTGACTGTAAGGCCATAATCGATTCGATATCCAAGCACGTTTACAAAACGAGCCTTTGCCGCATCAGGATTCAGTAAAATTTCACCATTTTCACCTACCGGTGCCTTGTCACTTTCATAACCACCAAAAACATAATCGGTGCCAACTTGAGTGTTAGCAATTTGAACGAGGTGATCCTTGATTTCCTGGATCTCTTTAGATATTGCCTGTCTTTGATCGGCAGTGAGAACTCCATTGGCGGCTTGGACAAACAACTCTCTGAGTCTCTGATAAACACTACTGACTTCTTGAAGCGAGGTGTCGTACGATCGAATAACATTTTGAGCATAATCTACGTTTCCTTTGTACTGTTCGATCTCCCGCAACCGGCTTTCAATCTTGGTTGCCCTTGTGGCAACGATTGCATTGTCGCTTGGATATCTGACCATCTTGCCAGATGAAAGTTGATCGTGAAGCTTTGCAATTCTTTTAATGCTCCCCTGGATGTTGTTCAAAACTCTATCGCTGATCATTTTGTTCGTAATTCTCATTCAAATCACCTTCCTACAACTCCCATATTGTCTATCACCCTACCGATCATTTCGTCCACCGCCGTGATGACTCGGGCTGCCGCATTGAAAGCATGCTGATACCTGATCATTTTCGTCATTTCTTCATCCAAAGAGACCCCCTTTACACTCTCTCTAGCTTGATCTATTTCAATTCTCAGTAGTTCGTTGTTGTCCTTGTACTTTGATGCCGTTTCGGCTTCGACACCTAGTTCGGCAATGATCCCTGTCATAAATTCATAGAAACTCTGCTTGCCATCAGCCAAGAGAGTTTCATCTCTCGATGAAGAGATCATGTCAATGATCTTAATGTTACTCCTGCCTGTTGGTTCGAAGCGAATAGCGTTCCAAGTGGTGTTTGCTAGAGTTTTTCCAAGATCAACTGCAAGTGACTCAGCATTTGCCAAAAGCGCATTCGAGACTGCCCATTGATCAACGAAGAAATAAGGTTCATAACTCTCTCGTTTATCGACTGTCAAAAGTTCACTCAAGGACAATCGGTTTCTGACAGTCTGAAAATTTTCATTCCTCGATATAAGTATGTAATTAACACTCCAGTCGGCATCAAAGTTTGCTGGATTATTGTTCGTATCGATGAATCCCAGTGCCTCAAACAACCCTTGTGGACCAGTTATAGTGAAAGATCTGAGATCGAATTCATAACTACGACTGGCCCTCAGCACAATTGCATTACGTGGCGTCAGATCGGCTATGATACCAGTGTTTGCAGAATTTATCTTTGTAACAAAATCTTTTAGTGTGTCCACGGTGGGATCCACGTGGATGGTTGTATTGTTTATTGTAAGGTCAAAGCCCACTGTTGGGTCAAAATTTGTTGTTGACGCAAAGATGTTTTCTAATGTATCAGACGTATCGAGCACAGAATAAGTAATCTTGTTAGCTCCAGCCTTTACAAGGAAACCACCTAAATCTGTAATGCCGACTCTATCGTTGCTGAATTCGAGATTACTGTTTGGTATAAGTACGAGTGAGTTATTTATGATTGTCGCTCTTATATTAGATAGCTGCGAATTAATCTGATTTGCCAAGTCACTCAAAGTCGTCGATAGATTCACTGTTAATTCGAGTGTTTCTGTGACTCTAGTTCCATCGACAAAGGTCTCTTGAAATGATAGTGTATAGTTACCTGCTTCAACTTTTGATAAGTCTGAAATGGTTAACAACTGAAGTCCTTTTGTCTTAAAACCCATTCTTGTCAAAATATTACCATCATCAATTACTAGAGTCTCTCTCAGATTGAGGTTGCTATTAAAGTACAACCTGTAGGTTGTATTAACGCCATCTGGGTTGTGCTGTCCTACATTTAAAGAAAGCCATGTACCAGATAGACTCAAGATCAGATCCTGCACTGTGTCTCCACTGTTCACAGGTACAGACGTTGTGTTCAAACCGTCAAAGAGTGTAAGTTCGCCATCAGCAGTGAATGTAATATTTTGAAGTTGTGAACTGCTTGAATAGCCAGCCAAACCTGTACTGTAATAAATTGGACCATTCATCATCCTTCTAGTTCCAAGGATTCGGTACAAAGCAGGATCGTTCGCAGAGCGCGTGACGTTCATAGGGTTAAAAAGATTCAAACCACTTATCTTGCCAGAAGAGTCAAAACCTTCCCTGTGTATGAGATTAAGTTTATCACTCAAAGTTATAGCGAACTCATCCAAATAACTCATGTACTTAACTATAGTGCTGTCTCTAAGATCGAGCAAGGCCTTTATCTTTCCATCGGCTATTGTAACCCTGGAATTTCCAACAAAGAGCTCATAAAAGCCCTTCGCGTATGGTCTTTCCAGTGCCCTTATCCTTGTCTGAACCGAACCCGATAGGACGACCTGATCTCCAAACATCAAAATCGTCTGTCCGTCTTTTGTTTCATAATATGAGATATTGGCATACCCAGAGAGTTCATCCAAGATCCTGTCACGCTCATCCAGCAGATCATTGGGAGTCGACTTCAGTGCCGTTGCTATTCGAATCTGTTCGTTCAGTTTTGCAAGGTTAGCTACAAGTAAATTAACTTTATCAACCATTTGAAATAGCTCTTGATTTATATCTTCTCGCAGTTGCTGAAGGCGCTGGTAGAAATCCTTTATGTTGGTCACCATCTGATGCGCAGAAGTCACAAATTCTCTCTTGGCTGCCACGTTTGTAGGGTCAGTTATCACCTCTTCTGCCGTTGACAAGAAATAGTCATACAAACTGGTGATACCAGATTCACTCGTTCCTGTGAGAAGTTGTTCGATGTAATGCAGGTTCGAATATGTTGTTTCAAAGTAAGTGTACCTGTTGGTAACTTGCCTGTACTGCAAGTCGAGGAAAAGGTCTCTTACTCGTTGAATATCTTTAACCTGCGAACCTGTGCCAAGTGTCAAGATATTTGAAAATTGCACAGTTAAAGGTTGAGTTGTCACAATAAACGGTCTCTGTCTGGAATATCCTTCTGTACTGGCATTGGCAATGTTATGTCCTACAACATTCATCGCCAATTTGTGCGTATAGATACCCAAGAGAGCAGTATTCAGAGAACCAAAGAGACTGAGACTTGGCAAAGGTCTTCCTCCTTCTCTTGATTTTTCTATCGATCCAATTCACAGTCCTAAATGATTATCGTCAAAAACAAGGGTGAGATTAACTCTCGACTTCGAAATGGTGGGATTTATCCTTTCTCAAAGAAGCTCTTTCATCATAAGTGGAGGAATCTTGAGGACTCAACAACTTGATGAGAACATCGATGTAACGAAGCTGAAAATCTGATAACTGTCTGAGTTTCTCGATCTGGAAAGCCATTTCATTCAAGCATTCCGTTACTTTGAACAGTTTTTCCAAAAGTATGCCACCCATGGATTTTGCAAAATCATATAAAGACCACTGCTCGGGTAGATTCATACCAGTCTTTAAACTCCGAAAGGTTCTCTTTCGTTCCTCTTCCAAATTTTCGAAGGCGTGCAATGCATCTTCTAGTTCACTTATAGTTAAAGAAAGTTTTGCCATATCCTTTGCTATTATGGCTTGCTCGTGTTGATTTAGAATGTCATTTATTTTCAACAAAGAGCTTTCCTCTTGAGAGAGGATCTCAATTAACTTATCCACGATTATAGCTCTCTAAGTATGTGCTTCGCTACGCGCTCCGGGTCTATGTTGTAGATGTTTTGATCAAGTGCTTTTCTGATTTCTTCAACAAGTTTTTCTCTGATCTCGGGAGCTTCCTTCGCACCTTTTATAAGTTCTGCGACATTTATTACTGCGCCGGACTTCGCAACTGAAGATGGAGATTCTGGTTTTGCCTTCTTATCTGTCTTTTCAACACTAGCAGGTTGTTGGAAGGGAACCGGTCCACCAACCTTTCCGATCTCCTGCATTGGTAACCCTCCTCTTGTATAATCGACAATGTGATAAAAAACTTTAATGGAGGTGTTATATCACCTGTCCAGAAATATAGGTAAATACATCGAGCGTAATTCTTTCATTCACAAAAGTAACAGCCTATCAAAGTTTATACTACTACTTTGTACTGTATTGAGTATATTCATTACCAATAGCTATTTGTATTTTATCATATTGGTAGCCACATTATGCTGTCTAGCATTTCTCTCAAAAATACAGTTCATGTATTACTTCCATGATATTAAAAACCTATGGTTTTTGATGCTACTTGCCTTTGTATTTCAAATCATAAATGGTATCAGCTTGCAAGTACTCGAAAAGGCTATCATAAGTGTCTTGAGAATTTTTTCAATTGTTTTTGTTGTATCCATATTCATGAGATCAACCAAACCAATGGAAATTTGTCGCTCTCTGGAGAGATCATTCAGATTATTGAAGGTAAGTAATAAACGGGCAAGGGATCTCTCAGTAAGTATATCTTTGGTGTTGAGGTTTTTACCCATAATGGTGGAAGAAATAGATCGAATTCGGATCTCCCAAAAACTAAGAGGGGTGGATCTATCAAGTGGTGGAATCTTCAAAAGATTATTGGGGGTGGTATCAATAGTTATCCCAGTTGTTATTTCAACGATTAAGAGAGCGGAACAGCTTGCCTTGGCGATGGAAACCAGAAGATATGGCCTGTCCGAAAGGGTGAGCAATTATTATGATATCAGCTTTAAGTTTGCCGATTTCCTGATGATCGTTCTATCAATGTCTTTGGTCTGCCTTGCTGTACTGTTGTAATTGACTTGTTAATTTATCCTGTGAGAAAATCTAGCGGGAGGTGTTATGATGCGAAAGGTCTTTCTTGTACTATTGATTATCTTGACTATCTCAATTTTAGGTGCACCAAGGAGGGTAGCTTACGTTATCAATGGTTCCCTAGGAGATCAGTCCTTTTATGATTCTGGTTATTCTGGCATCAAGCAACTGGAGAAAGAATTTGGCGTTCAAACGAGAGTGATTGAATGCAACTTTGACCCGTCTCTGTACTATCCAAGTTTGAGAACGGCAGCTCAATGGGCAGATGTTATATTCGTTATTTCATATGGTTTCGAAGAGGAATTAAAAGAGATCGCTACGAAATTCCCTAATAAGATATGGGTCAACATTGACACAGTCGTCCAAGATGAAAAGGGTATCATTTCAAGTATCGATTACAGAGAGGAAGAGGGCGCCTTTCTTGCTGGTGCCGTAGCTGCAATGGTAACGACTATGACGCAGTTACCTGGCATAAATCCGCAAAAAATCATTGGTGCTGTCGGTGGCGATGATGACATAGTTATAAGATCTTTTGTTCACGGTTATGAACAAGGCGCAAAATATATTGATCCAGAAATTCAGGTCAAAGTCATATACGTTGGTACCTGGGACGATCCGGCTAAGGGTAAACAGGCAGCGCTTCAGTTGTACGCGCAAGGAGCCGATGTAGTTTTTCAGATAGCAGCCTTGACTGGCTTTGGAGTATTACAAGCAGCACAAGAGGTTGGCAAATATGCAATCGGAGTTGATTCGAACCAAAATCCGCTTGTTCCTGGCCACGTTATAACTAGCGATTTAAAAGAGGTGGGTCAATCCATCTACAAGATATTCAAGATGATAATAGACGGAACCTTTGAAAAGGGTAAAGTTTACAGTTTTGGTGTCAAGGAAGGTATTGTTGGTCTGGCAGTAGATGATTACACTAAGAAAATCCTTCCTGCAGAGACAGTGGACAAGATACTGAAACTTCAGGAAATGGTAGCCAATGGCACAATAGTTGTCAAACCCTACGTACCTTAATCTGGGGGTTGGCAAATTGGCATTTGTCGAGATGTCAAAAATATACAAAGTCTACCCGCCAAACGTAGTTGCACTGAACGGGGTGGATCTCTCTCTTGAGAGGGGAGAGATTCACTCCATTGTTGGTGAAAATGGTGCTGGTAAGTCAACACTGGTGAGAATACTCTATGGAATGATCAAACCTTCTTCGGGTGAAATAAAGATCGATGGAGAGAAGGTTCAGATATCCAATCCTTCTGAAGCCATGAAGTTGGGTATAGGTATGGTACATCAGGAATTCATGTTGATACCATCCTTCAAAGTTTTTGAAAATATCATCCTTGGTCAGGAAAGATCAACTCTGGGGTTCATAAACAGAAAAAAAGCTGCAAAAACGGTGCAGCAGATTATCGATCAATATGGATTTGGAGTGGATTCAAACACGGTGGTATCCCAATTATCGGTGGCAGCACAGCAGAAAGTGGAGATAATAAAACAACTTTACAAAAAGGCAAAAGTCCTCATTCTTGATGAGCCAACGGCTGTCTTGACTCCTCAAGAGAGCGATGAGTTGTTTGAGCAAATCACAAGGCTCAAAGGTCAGGGTAAAACAATAGTTTTCATAAGCCACAAACTTGACGAAGTCTTGAAGATCTCCGACAGAATAACGGTTCTGAGGAAAGGACAGAGAGTTACAACACTGGAAAACAAAGATGTGAATGCAATCGAACTTGCAAAAATGATGATCGGTAGAAATCTATCACAAATCAGCAAAAGAGAATCACAACCAGGCAAGGAAGTTCTTTCCATAAAACATCTATCAGTGAGATCAAACAGGACTAACAAAGAAGTCCTGAGCAATGTAAACCTGTCGGTGAGAGCTGGTGAAATCGTTGGTATAGCTGGTGTTGAGGGAAATGGCCAGTATGAACTGGTACAAAGTATTGTTGGAACGATTAGACCTTATAGCGGAGAGATTATTGTGAACGATACTGACCTAACGCAAGCTCCAATAAGAGAAAGAAGAAAGTTAATCTGTTATGTCCCTCAAGATAGAAAGTATTCAGGCCTAGCCTTAAAGGCAACTATGCTGGAAAATATGATAATGACACATCATCTGAAGGATGAATTTAAGAAAGGTCTTTTAGCATTAGATTGGAAGAAGGCATATTCTTATGCAAAACAAGCGGCTGAACAGTTCGATATCCTTTATAGGAGCTTAGATGAAAAGCCGGAGGTTCTATCGGGAGGTAATCAGCAAAAAGTAGTTGTTGCTAGAGAATTCTCACTGGGATACACACTGATTGTACTTGATCAACCAACGCGCGGTTTGGATATTGCGTCTACAGAGTACATTCGACGTTTAATATTGCAGATGAGAGATGCAGGCAAAGCTATTTTGCTTGTCTCAGCTGATCTTGATGAACTAATGCAATTGTCCGATAGGCTTTATGTTATTAAAGATGGTAAGATTGTAGCACACATTGATCCAAGTAAGGCAGACATTCACACCATTGGAAATTATATGCTGGGGGTGGTGAATTGAAAATTTTTCGAAGGGTTATAATATCCCTTCTTTCAATAGCATCGGCTTTCTTAATATGTGCAATTTTAATTAAAATCCAGAGAAACTCGCCAATAGAAGTGTATAAAGCTTTGTACGCATATGGTTTAGGATCTTGGTTTTCTCTTTCCTCCACTCTCAACACAGCCACACCATTGATCTTTACAGGTGTCTCTGCAGCCGTCGCTTTCGCCTCCGGTGTTATCAATCTGGGTCAGCACGGTCAACTCCTGATGGGTGCAATTTTAACTGCTATATTGGGTGTTTATTTGAATCTGCCGGGCTTGATTGGAATACCTGTTTTGGTGGTATTTGGAGGATTTGCAGGCGCATTGTGGGCTGGTGTTGCGGCAGTACTTAAGAAATTTTATAGAATGGACGAATTCATATCCACACTGATGCTCAACTTTATTGCAGAATACTTCACCATCTATTTGGCAACGTATCCTTTTCTTGACAAGAAGGCTTATGTTCCTGCAACAAGGCTCATAAAGCGTATCTATTTTATGCCAGACGTGAGTGGTCTGAGCCTTGCTTTTTTTGTCGCCATATTCTCTGCACTGATCTCATATTGGTACATCAAAAAGACACGATCTGGCTATGAATTGAGGATGATGGGGCACAATATCAATTTTGCAAGAATTGGTGGTTGTTCTGTTGAATTAAACACAACTCTTGTTCTGTTATTAACAGGATTCCTTTCTGGTCTTGCCGGAGGATTGTTGATCCTTGGAGGTACACAACATCGTTTTATGAAAGGTATAGGAGCAAATTTTGGTTGGGATGGTGTGATGATAGCAATCATTGCAAACAACAGTATAATTGAGACCCTTTTCTATGGTCTTTTCTTTGGTGCTCTGAAGAACGGTGCCATCGGTATGGAATTCGAGACAGCGGTACCTTCAGAGTTCATTCTACTTCTGCAGGCAGTGATCGTACTGGTGGTAGTTGGTGCAAGAAGCGCTATAGAATATTACACCCAGTGGATAAGATCTCTGGCAAAGTTGAAAAAGGTTGTGAGTGGTAATGATTGAGCTACTATTACATATGTTTAGAGCAACTTTGAGTAGTGCAACTCCAATTATGCTTGCTGCCCTTGGTGGTATGTTCACATATTATGCCAATATCTTCAATATCGCTATGGAAGGTATAATGCTTACTGGTGCGTTTTTTGCAGTTTATGGCAGTTACTTTTTCGGTAACTGGTTTTTGGGATTAATCTTTGCCTTGATTAGTGGTTTATTCATGGCTGCACTGTTTGCTCTCTTTGCCATATATTTCCGTTGTGACCAATTCATCACAGGCATTGGAATCAACATGCTAGCTTTAGGTTGGACCACTTACGCGTTGCGCAGTACCTTCAAGGTGAAAGGAGCTTTGATATCGCCCAAAATCGTTCCTTTGCCAAAGTGGAACATACCAATCTTGGATCGGTTGGGCCAGGTGGGCAATATCTTCTCTGGACATCCCTTCCTTGTTTATATGGCCTTTGCAAGTGCGCTCTTACTGGAGATAATAATATTCAACAACAAGTTCGGTTTACACTTGAGGGCAACAGGTGAAGATCAAGAAGCAGCAAAATCGGCAGGTATCAAGCCAATCAAAATGAAGTGGATCGCGACCATCCTTTGTGGATTATTATCTGCTTTGGCCGGCGTTTATCTTTCATTAGGGTATGTCACTCTTTTCAGCGAGAATATGTCCAATGGCCGAGGTTGGATCTCCTTGGCAATAATCATACTTGTTAAAGGAAGACCGATTGGAATACTCAGTTTATCAATGATCTTTGGTCTGTTTGAAAGCGTTGGATTGATATTACAGCATTACAAGCTAGCGCCACAGTTTGCTTCTATGATCCCATACTTAGCTACCTTGTTTGTGCTCTATTTCTATGGGAAAGAAAAGAAGAAGTTACAATGGTGAATCTGACAGGAGGTGAGCAGTTCTGAAGGCTTGGGAATACGAAGCAAAAATACGAAAGAGTGCAGAACCAACGTTGGATGAAAAAGGTTCTTGGTTAGAATCGGTTGATCTTAGTGTCTTCCCTTCAAGATTGGTTGAATTATTTTGGAAAAGTCAAGTTCCAGGTTCAAGGGCGCCTGAATGTTTGATAGCTGGGGCTATACAGTCAACAGAGAACATGGGCAGACATGTTCAAGAAGCAGAGATACTTTTTGAACATGGCCTAGAACTTCTGGATCGTGGAAGGATAAACCAACTAAAATCTGTTACTAGTTTGATATTCAAAAGCCTTAGAGAAGCAGGCATCGACAAAAATCATCATTACCATAGATATGAAAGGCCCTTGAAGTGGGCAGCCATATCGGCTGGTTTTCCCAAAGATCAGAGAGATCATAAAACCATTTCTTTCGACAAGATACTGGGTGGATGGCTTGGGCAGATTGCAGGAGCCTCGATGGGGACGAAGTTCGAAGGTTACAGAGGAGAAATACTTGAAAGATGCTATGGAACAACTTTGGGTTATTATCTTGGAACGCCAGACACCTATAACGACGATATAACCTATGAAATAGCTTTCCTACAGGCACTGAAAGAAAATGATGTGTTAACCTGGAACGAAATAGCATCAAAATGGCTTGAACTGATTCCCTTTGGCTGGAGTGCAGAGTACATCGCATTGGAGAACTTGAAGATGGGTATTTTTCCACCAGAGTCTGGCAGTTTCAACAATCCATTTCAAGAATGGATAGGTGCTCAAATGCGATGTATGATTCATGGTCTGGTATGTCCCGGGCGGCCAAGGGATGCTGCTTATCTTGCTTACATAGATTCATGTGTTTCCCACTCAGGAAATGGTGTGTATGGTGGAATACACAGCGCGGTTATGACTTCACTCGCCTTCATTCATGATGATGTGAAAAAAATCATAGAACAATCTACAAAGTACGTTCCAAGAAATACTGAGTTTGAACACGTCCTAATCGATATCATAGAAGAATGCAAAAAGAGTAGTTCCTGGAGAGATGTGAGATCATTCATAGAGCAGCGTTTCGAAAGATATAACTGGATACATGTGTATCCAAATCTTTGTTGTGTTATAACTTCTTTATGGTATGGCGAGGGCGATTTTGATAAGACCATGTATATAGTCTCTGGGTTGGGATACGACGTTGACTGCAATGCCGGTGAAGTTGGTACAATCCTCGGTGTGATCAAGGGTGCACAGGGACTCTCAGACAGGTGGGTTAGTCCACTTGGTGAGTATCTTTACACTTACATTGCGGGCTTTGAAAGGATCAAAATCACAGACCTCGCTCAGTTGACTGCGAGTATGACAACAAAGATAGAGTCTTTAATAAGTACTTGACAATGTAGTTGATTGTTTCAAAGTTAGAGATAGCAAAGTTCTGTCTTCGTTATTTTGTGTAGAAAAGATCAATTTTTTTGCATCAAGTTCTCGTCAAATGAGCTCTTCAGGTTTCTGGGGGCCTTACGGAAATCGTATTATATATAATGGACAGCGCTGTCAGGTAGGAGATCCCACAACAAATAGGGGTTGGTCTACCCCGTCCTTAAGTCGTGAAAAATTACAGGATGTACATAAAAGTGCTATATAAGGTAAAGTCATATTGCTTTGCAGAATGTTGCAACGATTTCTTAGGTGATGGTTATAGGTATGTCGTAAACTCGTCGGGTAGCAAACCAAAGTCGAAGTCAAGGTTAACAAAGGGCCAAAGTCATGGGGAAAACCCTTTGAAAATTGTAAAGGAGGCCTGGAAGCTCTCTTGTTTTCAGAAGATTCCCCAGCATTTGGCTTAGCACTTGGGTCATTTTGATGAGGTTCTTCAAGAGTGATGAGAAGCCTTGGAAGTTCTTGGCCTTCTATTTTTGATGGTTCTTATCAGATGTTATATGAAGACTTGACATTTCTTCTATGTAGTGGTTTATAATATTTCGATTCAAGATTGTTAGGAGGGAAGGACATGAACAAAGATGAACTTATGGAAAGGATCAGAGAATTAGTCGCTGAAAAGCTGGGTGCTGATATTGATGAAGTCACCGAAGATGCTGATCTAATCGATGATCTGGATGCTGATTCTTTGGACCTGGTGGATCTTGTGATGGCATTCGAAGATGAATTTGGAGTCTCAATACCAGACGAAAAATTGGAGAAAATAAGAACTGTGAGAGACATCTTCAAGATTCTTTACGCAAGCCTTGAATCTGAAGAAAAAGAGGAAAAAGAAGAAGAGCCCGATGAAGAATGATCAATCTGAAAGTCGCTGGTCAAACCAGCGACTTTTTTTGTAGATGCTGCCACTTTGGCCCTAGTTTTATAACCAATGCTTCTCCTTTAAGGTGAGCGATTTGGTCACCCAAGATTAGATAAGTCTCGTAGCGACTTGTCTCTATCTGGTCTATCTTCCCTTCTGTTAACATCACAATCATCGAATTGGGATAAACATAAGTACTATCATGACATCTGTAAACCTGAAAATAATCACATTGAAAACAATCAAGAGATTTAAAAATCAGTTCATCAGGATTGATTTTCTTAAAAACACTTAAGGCTTTCTGAGTGTGTAATTCCCGTCCTCTTCCCCAGTCGTAAACTCTGTACGTAAGATCAGATGACTGTTGTACCTCTATGAGAAGTGATCCGGGGCCTATAGCATGTAAGACCCCTGCCGGAACATAGACAAGATCGCCTGCCCTGATGTTGAATACTTTCATCTCTTCTGAAAGAGAATTAGATGAAATGCTCTTTGCTAAATCTAGATCCGGACTTGACAAAGCTATCGTACTGTCTTTGAGAAAAAACCAGCATTCAGTCTTGCCCCAGGGTTCCTTTTCAATTCTTTGCGCATACTCATCATCTGGGTGAACCTGAACAGAAAGCCATTGCTCGGAGGAAATCAATTTTATCAAAATTGGGAACCTCTCAAGAGTCAGATCGAAAAAGTTGATAAGAGAAGCCAAGTCAAAACTCTCGCCAGAGGGTGCTTGCACTTTTGTTCGTACCGTTGGATGATCTGACAACAACCACACTTCACCCACAGGTTTTCGACAATCAAGGCAGAAAAGATCGTTAAGTTCGAAACTTCCCCATATCATCTCTCTAGCCTGGGGTATCGACCTGAGTATCAACTGAATAACCTCCAAGCCTTATTTCTTGATTCTCTAACAAGATCAAAGCTTTCTCAAAAGTTTTATCTGCATAGAATTTCTTCTCAAAAATTATTACTTCAACACCGGGATGCAAGACTTTCCTAGCTATGACCTTGGCCCGGTTGAATCTTTCTTTTATCTGTGATTCCAATTCTTGCAGTTTCTTTTCATTCACCTCGATAGTGTTTCTGAGATTTATCATGGTCTGGCCAACTTTCTTGTAAACCTCCATTTTATCAGGGGGAAGCTGACCTTGATTCTTTTCCATCATTGTTTTCAGTGTTCTGTAAATATTAACCAGCTTCGATAGGTTTTCCCTGTCAAGTTCTAATTTGCCCCGTATCAACTTGATTTCATCTCTCGCTTGTGGATCGAATCCTATTTCTATCAGTGTCCTAATACCAAGTGGCGAACCTATTTCTTCAGCTTCGACGAGAAAACCTGCCACGATGGAACCACCTGCAATTACTCCTTTATTACCCGTCGCCTTCACCTCTATGCCGGCTCGAATCTGAGAATTAGTTATAGGCCCATTCACAAGGACGCTTCTACCGGCCTCTACGATTGCATTTTCCAGGAACCTGGCATTGACGTCCTCTTTTGCCTTAACAATTCCCTTTTCTCTGCCTTTGATACCCAGCGCACTAACCGACCCTTCAAAGGAAACAACAGTTGCAGCTTCTATGACACCATTAACAGTAACATTTCCCTTTGCCTTGACACTGAAACCAGGTTTAACATCTCCGGAGATCTGTACCTCGCCAGGAAAATCTATGTTCCCACTGGCGTAATCGACATCCCCCTTTATTATAAGAACTTCATTTACATCTATAGACCCATCTGTTCTGGCGACCAATATACCATCTATATTTGCAATCACTTTTTTGCCGTCTTCAGAAAGCTTGACATTCTTCCCGAGTTTAAGCTGCGCAGGCCTACCAGGTTTTGGATTCAGCGATCTTCCGAAGACGTTCCTACCTTCTATACCAGAAGTTGGAGGTATGATCTCCGCGATTTCTTGACCTGATCTGACTATTTGCCTTGTGCGACTTGGAAGCTCTCTCAAATCGATTCTATCCTTTGTTTGTTCTGATGGTTCGCGCTTCTCGGGTTGGATCATGAGGATCTGTCCGTCTTCACCATTGAGTGGTTCTTTCCCCATGGCAACTAGAACCGGAACATCAAAGGTCTTTTTTCTCAAAAGATCCTCAATTGCTTCTTCAAGAATGCCGTATACTATTCCATTGGCTTGTAAATAAGAGAGTATTTGATCCTTCGATAATTCTTCGCCCCCTTCTGGTGAGACAATTATGTAAGCTTCAAGCCCATTACTCGAAACCTTTAATTGTGCTCTCACCGATATCCCCCTTCATAAACCCCATCTGTTGCAAAAAGTTTTTCATATCTTCGAGAGCCCTTCTTGCTATCTGTTCACGAGATTGTTTATGACTACTCAACAGACCATAATTGGCATACATTGGCTGCAGTTTGTGATCACTACCTCTGCTAATATAATTGAATAAAGCTCCCATCATCGTAGTTCTGGGTAAAACCACTGGATCCAATTTGTTGAGAACTCTGTAAAGGTTCAAAGCCACATACAAACCACTCGCTGCAGATTCTAAATAGCCCTCTACTCCTGTTATCTGTCCCGCGAAGAAGATTCTCTCCTTTGTTTTTAGTCTCATATAGGGATCTAAAACTTTCCTGGAATCGATATAAACATTTCTATGCATGACACCGTATCTGACGATCTCTGCGTTTTCAAGACCCGGTATTAATCTGATGATTCGCTTCTGTTCGTTCCATTTCAGTCGAGTTTGAAAGCCCACTATATTATACAACGTCCCTTCTGCATTATCCTTTCGTAACTGAACGACCGCATAGGGTTGCCTCCCTGTCCGAGGATCAATCAAACCTACGGGTCTCAGTGGACCAAACAGTAAAGACATTTTCCCAGTCTTGGCTATTTCTTCAACAGGCATGCATCTCTCAAACAATAAACTTCTGTCAAAATCTTCTATCGGTATGACCTCTGCATTGATCAAAGCTTCATAAAACTTCTCATACTGTGACGAATCCATAGGACAGTTCAGATAATCTTTCGTTCCAATATCGTAACGATCGGCGAAAAAAGCTACGGAATAATCAATGCTGTCCGCATTTATTACTGGTGCTACTGCATCGAAAAAATAGAGGCTATCCCCCAGGATCCTCTCAAGTTGCTTGCACAGATCAGTACTTGTTGCCGGACCAGTAGCTATAATCCATATATCTTTTGAATCCTCTGGTATCTGTGTTATCTCTTCATTGATGATCTGTACGCCAAGCTCTTTGACGGTCTCTGTGATAAACCAAGAGAACTTCTCTCGGTCAACGGCAAGGGCTTTCCCTGCAGGTAAACGCGAAATAAAAGCCGCCTTCAAAATCAGCGACCCGAAGAGTTCCATTTCCCTTTTCAGTATGCCTGACGCATTTCTTATATCATCTGATTTGAGGGAATTGCTGCATACAAGTTCGGCCAGCAATCCAGTCTTGTGGACCGGTGTCATCTTTATAGGTCTCATTTCATAAATTGTAACCTCAAAACCAAACTTAGCTAACTGGTAGGCTATTTCTGATCCAGCCAGTCCTCCACCAACTATGTGAATCCTCAGTACATGTCACCTGCCAGATGAGTGAAGACTTTGGTCAATTTGAGAAGATTACCATTTTGGAGGTTTGTCAAGTTAATGTCCTTAAAGATTCTACTAATTATATACAAACCGAATCCTCCTTCTCTCTCTGGAGAAGGCAGTTTCGGAGTTATCACAGCTGGGTCAATTTGTTCACCAAAATCTCTCAAGAGAATTTCAAGCCTCCTTTCATGTTCATACCAAATTAGTGTCATGGTTATGTATTTGGTCTCATCATTTTTGTACGTATGCCTGATTATGTTGGTCAGAGCTTCATTGGTTCCAAGTTCGGTATCCCAGATCTCTTCCTCAATAACATTTCTGTGTGTCAAAAAAGACCTTATGACTGCTCGAGCAAGCCTGGTATTGACTGATTTTGAAGTGAAAGATATTGTAACGACTTCTCTCATTTTTACACCTTCCTTGACCAATTTCTCAGTCCAGTTGTGTACAAATAACAATCTATTCCCACATTGAAGAAAAGCCAGTATTTTTCCTCCAGCAACTTTTCGGTTCTGTAGGCTTGTCGCAGTGAAAGCCCCGCTTTTTCACCGAACTCTTTCAGATCCTGTGATATAAGCCTGAGTTGAACTAATTTAACGTCTTCTTCTTCAATATCCACATGAACTTCTAAATCCTGCAAAGCTTTGTAAGTGCACAATCCAGAGTTGCTAACGTATCTATCTACAATAAAAGCCTGTCTTATTGCACCAAGAACCTCTGAACTATTACTCGACAGTGCCAGTTTAACATCTTTATGGACAGAAATATGTTCTGTTGGAAAAACATACAAGTCTTTCCCAGATAAATTAATGATTTGAGATGCAATTTTACTCAGTTCCTTTCTGTAACCGAATCTGATCTCATCTTTTTCTGCAGAGAGAATACCAACTGACATCTTACCTTTCCAACTATCAATCAAATTGCTAATGTCAACCATGAACTTTGGAAATGAGTGTCTCTCCAATAGCACTTTATCAAGATATGTTTTGATTAGTTCCAAAGATATTTCTTCACTTGTGAATCCAACAACAGCTGGTCCCACAAGGGTATCAACATAATTCAGTGATACAGTTTCACCACTCACATCTAACGCAACAGGTATGCGGGATTCGAAAACAAGACCCACGTACTTTGACAAAACATCTTTGAGCCCTAAGTCATCTTTGATCAGTTCTTCCTTCGTAGTTGCAAATATTCTCACAATTCACAGCCTCCATTTTTAGCACGATTTCTTAATGAATAGATACAGCCACAGTAATTCTGTCTATAGAGACCGAGTTCTTTACTCAATATAACGCTTCTGAGGAAACCATTTTTCTTCTTGAAATCTCTATGTAGATATTCAATCTTGAATTCCTTAGCAACACTTTCTCCGATTTCAAGAATTATTTTTGAGTTCTTCTTGGGACTTGTGGTCAATGTGCTGGAAAAAACATGAAAACCATTCCTTTTTGCGTGCGCAGCAGTGGATCTCAAACGGAACTCAATACACTTGCTACACCTGATCGAACCTTCTGGAAGGTCTTCAAGTCCTTTTATCTGCTGTTGCCAGGAAATTCTGTCAGGCTCTTCAACTACCAACTTTAAATTCCATGAATTTGACAACTTCACAGTCGCTTCTAAGCGTTTCAGATACTCTTCTTGAGGCTCTATATTTGGATTAGAAAAAAACAGAATAGGTTCATAACCTTCCTCACGCAATCTCTCAACAGCAGTTGTTGCATCTGGTGCACAACAGACATGCAAAAGTATCAGCATCAAAATCTCCTCTCGCTGTCTAAAAGTAAAGTAACAGGGCCATCATTGAGAGCATCTATATCCATGTGTGCACCAAAAACTCCTTCGGCAACGTTCATGGTCCTGTTCTTCAAAAACTCAACAAATGAACGATAAAGTGCCTGACCCAAATCTGCAGGAGCTGCATCACTGAAAGATGGCCTCCTTCCGCGTCGACAATCACCATAAAGTGTGAATTGAGAAATGACCAATATCCCTCCATCTATTTGAGTAACACTCAGATTCATCTTTCCTTCGTGATCTTCAAAAATTCTCAGATTGAGTACCTTCTCACAAATCCACTCCACATCATTTTGTTTGTCATTCTTACCAACACCGAGAAATACAAGTAACCCTCTGCCGATAGAACCAACGACTTGTCCATTGACAGTTACTTTAGCATGATGAACTCTTTGTACAACAGCTCTCAGGTTGATGCACCCCTTTCGACAGATACGATATTATCCACAGCCTCAAGAGATCTCTTTGCCTCATCGAGTTGCTTCAAATTGTTTACGATCAAACTCAATAATACCGTTGAACAGGTTCGTTTAGTGCTTGCAAAGAGTACCTTTAGTACTGTTACTCCTTTGTTTTCAAGGAGTTGCACGATTTGACCTATATCTGCTTTGTCTCTGATGGTTATCTTCAAAGTCGTTTCATACTTACCTTGTGAATCACCATTCCATCTGGCTTCAAATATCCTATCAGATTCAACACGTCTCACGTTGGGACAAGTAACACTATGAATAGTCAAACCTCGTTTGCCTATCACTCCTATTATTTCATCTCCAGGGACTGGCCCACAGCATTTGGCTATGTGAATCTCTATGTTCTTGAGCCCCGACACCTCTACAACGGAGGATGGACTACTCGGTTTTTGTTTTTTCTCTTCTGGTTTTACCCGGCTTTTATCAATCAATGGATTGAGTAAGTTAATAAGCTCACCGTATGTAATCGTACCTTCTGCGATGCGGCTGTAAAATTCTTCTTGTGATATTCCTTGGCTCTGAAGATATTTCTTGATCACGTTTGATTCCATGATTTCTTCTATGGATTTGGACAACTGTTTGCTTATTCTTCTGAGAACATCAATTCCTCGATCTATGAGTTCTGTTTGTAATTGCTCTCTAAAATATTTTCTGATCTTTGCCTTCGTACGGGGTGATTTAGCATACTTTAGCCAGTCAAGGCTCGGTTTCGCCGTTTTCCCAACCACTATTTCTACCAGATCTCCATTTCTTAATTGGTAATTAATGGGCACCAACTTACCGTTCACCTTAGCACCAGCAAATTTATGGCCAATGTCTGTGTGTATGGAATAGGCAAAATCAATGGGGGTGGCACCAACTGGAAGGTGTTTTACTTCTCCCTTCGGTGTGAAAACAAAAACTTCGTCCATCTGGAGTTCCTTTTTGAATTCTTCCAAGCCGGAGAGGTCCTTGGTGAGTTCTCTTCGCCATTCAAGAAGTTGGTTAACCCACTTTTGCATAGTTTTCACGTTGATTCCATCTTTGTAGATCCAATGAGCGATCAAACCATATTCTGCTTCCGCATGCATTTCTTTGTCTCTGATTTGAATTTCAAGAGGTTCACCATAACCTGTGATGACCGTCGTGTGCAAAGACCTGTAACCATTTGATTTGGGAGCCGCAATGTAGTCCTTTATCCTTCCAGGTAAGGGCTTCCAAATGCTGTGAACGATTCCAAGAACGTTATAGCAAGTAGGAACGTCATTCACGATGGCGCGAATGCCAAATAAGTCATATATTTCATTGAAGTTCTTGCCCTTTTCTTTGAGTTTCTGCCATATACCGTAGTAGTGTTTGAAACGTCCCTCAACTCGTGCTTCTATTTCATTTTCATAAAGGGCTTTCTGAAGAGTCTCTGTGTAATCCTTTATTCTTTGCTCTCTCTCTTTTTTCTTTTCAGCGACAAGAACCTTTATTCTGTTATATTCGTTCCTATTCAGTATTTTGAAAGATAGATCTTCTAACTCCCATTTGATTGAATATATTCCCATTTTGTGTGCAATTGGAGCATATATTTCCAAGGTCTCTTTGGCTTTATACATTTTCTTCTGCTCGTCTTTCACAAACTCTATCGTTCTCATATTATGCAATCTGTCAGCGAGTTTCACAAAAATAACTCTGATGTCTTCTGCCATGGCAAATAACATTTTTTGAATTGTCTCCAATTTCAATTTCGAATCACTGGCGTCGACTGGTGCGTTCAGCTTGCTTACCTTTGTTACTCCATCCACTATGCGTGCTATCTGATTCCCAAACTCTTTTTCAACATCCTCTATTTTGACTCTCCCTTCGCTGTCTTCCACGGCATCGTGTAACAATGCCGCAACGAGTGTTTGAATATCTACATTCATTTGGGCGAGAATTTTACACACTTCAACTGGATGGGCAATGAAAGGCTCGCCAGAATCGCGGTAAAAATTTTCATGTGCATAATAAGCCATGCTGTAAGCCTTTGCCAGCAATTTTATATCTTCTTCAGAGGATTTACCCATGATGGATAATACCTGTTTTGCAACCTCGGTCGGATCTACCATTTTCGATTCGCCTCTTTTGGAATATTGTATCACTTTGACCGAGATGATCTAAGATAGGCTACCAGAGCACCAATATCGGAAGGTGTCACTCCCGGCACGCGCGAAACCTCAAGAATATTAGACGGCCTCAGTTTAGACAGTTTCTCCGCTGCTTCGGTCGAAAGATTAACAATTTTTTTATAATCGATATCTTGTGGGATGTTGATTTCCTCAAGACTGCGAAGTACCCTAACTTCACTGAACATTCTCTCAACATAATCCTCGTACTTTATGTTTAACTCGACTTGTTCGATGACTTCGGGATCATCAATGGGACTGGGATCAAGAACCCTTATATCCTTGTAAGTAACCTGTGGCCTTTTGAGAAGCTGAGTGAATTTTATGGATTGATGAAGCGGTTGAGTCCCTATTTTGGTGAGCAATTCGTTGACTTGGCCTGTGGGCTTTACAGTCAAAGCCCTCAATCTGTCTGTTTCAGAACGCATTCTTGCCTCAAGTGCTAAGACCTTCTCATAGAACCATTTTGGAATGAGTCCCACTTGATAACCCTTTTTAGATAGTCTGAGATGTGCGTTATCGTGGCGAAGGATCAACCTGTACTCGGCTCGAGAAGTTAACAATCTGTATGGTTCGTCCACACCTTTAGTTACAAGGTCGTCAACCATGACTCCAATGTATGCTTCAGAACGGCTCAGAACAATAGGGGGTTCTCCTCTGAGCTTTTGAACTGCGTTTATACCTGCCAGCAAACCTTGACCTGCTGCCTCCTCATATCCACTTGTACCGTTGATTTGCCCTGCAAAGAACAATCCTTCGACAATTCTACTTTCAAGAGTATGGAGTAATTGCGTTGGATCTATGTAGTCGTATTCAATCGCATAGGCTGGTCTGGTGACTTGCGCATTCTCAAGGCCGGCAATGGTCCTGATCATTTGCAGTTGAACCTCGTATGGCAGACTGGTACTGAGCCCATTCAGATAGTATTCTCCTGTCATCTTTCCTTCGGGCTCAACAAAGATCTGGTGAGATTCTCTTTCTGGGAACTTCACGACTTTGTCTTCTATCGACGGACAGTAACGAGGGCCTTTTCCAACGATGAGTTTTATATCTCCATACAATGGAGAAAAGGAAAGGTTTTCTCTTATGATTTGGTGGGTCCTATCATTCGTATATGTCAGCCAGCATGGATTATCTTTTGTCAGTAAAGTGGGTTCATCGAAGTAGGAGAAGCATAAAGGTTCATCGGATGTATCTTGTCTCTTCATTTTTGTAAAATCTATGGATCTTCCAAGAATCCTTGCGGGTGTGCCGGTTTTGAACCTACCGATTTTGATGCCACATCTTATCAAAGCCTCTGAAAGACCTTTGGATGGGAAGTCTCCCAGTCTACCAGCTTCAAAGACATTCCGTCCTATGAATATTCTTCCATTGAGAAAGGTACCTGTCGTAACTATAACAGCTCTGGCATTGTAACGTGTTCCCAAGGTGTCGATTACAGCTTTTATCTTGCCATCTTCAACAACAAGATCACAAACCTGAGAGTGTCTAAGATAAAGATTTTCTGTTTCCTCCAATCGTTTTTTCATAAATTGACTGTACGCCGGTTTGTCTATCTGTGCACGCAAGGCTCTTACAGAGGCCCCTTTGCTGGTGTTCAACATTCTTATATTTATCATGGTTGCATCCGTTGCTTTGGCTATCTCGCCACCGAGTGCATCGACTTCCCTCACAACGATACCCTTTGCCGGTCCTCCCATGGCAGGATTGCAAGGAGTCCAAGCTATTCTGTCAAGGTTTGAAGTCAAGAGAATGGTTTTAAAACCAACTCTTGCAGTCGCCAGTGCGGCTTCTACCCCTGCATGACCTGCTCCTATTACTACAACATCAAAATCTTCACTAACCAATAAGATCACCTCTTTAGACAAACTACCAGATCCTCAATATCTTGAAATACCTCTTTTCTATATCCATCTAAGCACAGTTTTAATTAAATTTTATGACAAGTATGGTCAATACTTATTTACCAGGTGTGAAGACTTAGAACTTCGGAAAGAGAACTTTGACGAAGGATACGGGGTAAGACTAAACCTTGTGTATCATCACGCTCCAAATGATTGTAACATAAAGTGAAAGAATCCTTGTTCAAATATTTTTTCAGTTTTTCGATCATCATGATAAAATTTAGTGAATGAGGTGATCCTGTGCGAATATTGATAACGAATGACGACGGTGTCACTTCTAAGGGGTTGTTAACACTCGCAAAGGTGTTATCAAAGCGCCATGAGGTGTTAGTTGTTGCGCCTGAATCGGAACAGAGTGCGACAGGCCATGCTATTACTGTCAGAATGCCAATATGGGTCAAGAAAGTTGAAGTGTTAGAAGATTTTCCAGTTTATGCTACAACTGGCACGCCTGCTGATTGTGTGAAAATAGGTGTAGAAGTTCTTGCAAAGAAAACGGTTGATTTAGTCATAAGTGGTATAAATCACGGCCACAATCTTGGAACAGATGTCATCTATTCTGGTACCGTCTCTGGTGCTCTTGAAGGTGCTTTACTTGGTATACCTGCCATTGCTGCATCGGCTCCCGTTGAGAAGAATTACGATTACCATAAAGCAGCTCTTTTTATAGAAGGTTTCATCCAGGATTTTGATTTCCATATTCTTGGACAATTTACCGCTTTGAATATTAATTTTCCAAGTGGTATCATTAAAGGATGGATGGCAACGAAACAGAGTACCAGAAGATATGCTGATAGATTCGAAGCAAGAATAGATCCGTCCGGTAATACTTACTACTGGATGTATGGTGACGTAATCGAGGATGACCCATCAAGTGATAGTGATTACAAGGCAGTTAAGCAGGGCTACGTTTCCGTTACACCTATAAGTATTTTCATGAACAACGATAGGGTCCTGATGGAATTGAAGGAGGTCGAAAATGAAAACTATAAGGCTCCTCGGAGATCCAATTTTGAGAAGGAAGGCTAAGGAAGTCGAAAGTATAGATGAAAACATAAAAGTCTTAATTAAAGAGCTCTTCGAAACTATGTATGCAACAGATGGCATAGGACTTGCAGCTCCTCAGATCGGAGTTTCTCTGAGGATTTTTGTTATGGATGATGGCACTCCAAGAGCCTTAATAAACCCTGTTATAGTTTTCAGGAGCGAAGAGACTAATATCGCCGAAGAAGGCTGTTTGAGTGTACCTGAGGTCTTTGAGAATGTTGAAAGGAGCAATGAGATCGTTATAAGATACACAGATATCAACGGTAAAAATATAGAGGAAAAACTGTCCGGTTACAGTGCAAGGGTGGCACAACATGAATATGATCATCTGGATGGTGTGCTTTTCATTGACCTGATTGATCCTTCAAGAAGGTTTGCCATAAGGCAGAAACTTTCTAACATAATAAAACAATCTGGCAAAACATATTCCAAAAACAAGTCATGAGAATTATCTTCTTGGGAACACCTGAATACGCTTCAAAACATTTAGAAGCTCTTTTAGAATCTGGTTTTGATATCATAGGGGTCGTCACTCAACCCGACCGACCAGTCGGTAGAGGTCAAAGGATTTCGTCTTCTCCCGTGAAGGATCTTGCCTTGAAAAGAAAGTTACCAGTCTTTGAAAAAATGAAAGATGTACCTTTTAACTCGCTCAAACCCGATATAGGGATCGTGGTAGCTTACGGAGCTTTGATTAAAGAAAAATATCTGGATCTCTTACCTTGGGGTTTTTATAATGTTCATCCATCATTATTGCCAAAATATAGAGGGGCAGCTCCTATTCAACGCGCTATTGAGAATGGAGAAAAGATGACAGGTGTTACGTTATTCAAGCTTACGAAGGAACTGGATGCAGGTCCAATCGTGCTGCAAGTTCCAGTCAATATATATGACTACGAAAATTTTGATTCACTGGAAAATAGATTAATCGAGATAGGCAAAAGAATGCTGGTAGATTTTCTCACAAATCCTGGATCCTTTTCACTCGTACCCCAAGACCATTCACAAGCAACCTATGCTCCAAAGATAACAGTACAGGACACAGTTGTGAGTTTTGATAGGGGTGCTGAACAGGTCAAAGACAAAATAAGGGCTTACGATTCACAACCTGGAGCTCGAGCTGTTTTGAACGAAGAAACCGTCAAAATATTTGGTGTGAAAAGAATTGAGAAGATTAAACACAATATGATTCCCGGAACCATCGTTCATATAGATAAAGAGGGTGGTCACATCGCAACCATAGATGGAATAGTTGTCGTCTCACAGATTCAGTTTCCTTCACGGAAGAGAATATCTTTTCTGGCTGCAATGAACGGTAGATTGGTGAGAATAGGAGACAGATTTTCATGAATTGCAGAGAGGAGCGGGTGGTCGCAGGCAGTTTAGCCTGAGGAAAGTCCGGACTCCACGGGATGGGATGCTGGGTAACACCCAGAGAGAGTGATCTCTGGACAGGGCCATAGAGACTTCAAACCGCCTGAAAAGGCAAGGGTGGAAAGGTGAGGTAAGAGCTCACCAGCATCGGAGTGATCCGATGGCTCGGTAACCCCCATCCGGAGCAAGGCCAAGCAGGGTTTGGGTGATCCCGCCCTACAAACCCGGGTAGGCCGCTCAAGAGGAACGAAGAAGGTTCCTCCTAGATAGATGACCACCAAAAACAGAATCCGGCTTACGGCTCCTCTCTGCTTTTAGGAGTTGGATGAGTCAATGAAAAAATTCTTGGCAATTGTAGCGTACGATGGCACGAATTTTTGTGGTTTCCAAATTCAAAAAGATGCAAGAACCGTTCAGAAGGTAATTGAGCAAGCTCTTGAAAGAATCTTCAAGCAAAGAGTGACTATCTCTGCTTCTGGAAGGACCGATACAGGTGTTCATGCCGTTGGTCAGGCAGTAGTCTTTAACTGTCCAATACATATTGACTCAACGAGTATGAAAAATGCTCTCAATGCAAATCTGCCTGATGATGTTTATGTTCGCAAAATAATAGAAGTGACCGAAGATTTTCATCCAAGATTTGATGCTAAAAGAAGAATCTACCACTATTTTCTGTATAATTCAAGAGAGCCAAATCTTTTCATTCGAAATTATGCTTGGTGGTTTCCTTACGAACTGGATATTGAAAAAATGAGAATGGCTGCAAAATTTCTTGAAGGAGAACATGATTTTAAATCCTTCATGAAAAGTGATCATGTAGAACAGAACACCACCAGAACTATTTATCGCATAAGAATAGTCAAAATGAGGGGGAGACTGATTCTAATTCGGGTGGAAGGACGTTCCTTTTTGAGGCGTATGGTGAGAAATATTGTAGGTGCACTCGTTAAGGTGGGAACCGGTGAATGGGATATAGAGAAAATAAAGGAACTCTTAGAACTGAAAGATCGCTCTCAAGCGGCAGCTACTGCACCATCACATGGATTGTACTTTTACTCTGTGGATTTCTGATTGCTGCCGACCTTGGAAAATTCAATGTGCATGGCCAGGAACTGTACTTCTATGAACAATCCGGCGTGATTTATTATGTTGGATTTGAAGAACCAACTTCTGAAGATCTTGAGATCATGTCGCAATGGTTGAAAGTCCCAGTCGTACAATTTTTCTTTGAAGGTCCTGCACAGTACAAGGACTCACTGGAGAAAAGACTCAACGAACTAGGAGTACTAATTGGAATTGGGGATCTATTGCGTGTAGCTATCAGAACTTCACGTGAATTAAGTCATTATGAAGTTGTGTACAAAGAATACCGTAAGAGTGGTGTTATCGACACTTTGCAGTTGACCGATCACCTTACAGCGATCTTTTCTGAGCTTTTCCCAATCGTCGAGAAACCCAAGATGGGTTTTGTAGTCGAGATAGGTGAAAAGATAGAAGTGAAAAAAACATTAACGAGTAAGCCCGTAGAGTTTAAGTATAAAGAAAGAGTCTTTTCAGTGACTATAAGGGAACAAAGGCTGTTGTTAACAGAAGGGTTTTACGATTTCTTTGGCCGGACAATATATGTTGATAGAGACATGAATATAGATGAAGCTGTATTCTTTGTTGAGGGTGCTCAGATGGTTTATAAGTATAAAGAAGGTTTTGCAATCTACAAGGATGGTAAGTTGTCATTTCCCAATGGACCCACTTTTTACGTCGACGAACCTTTTGATGTTGTCGGTGAAACCATCATCCAAAAACTGGCTACGGTAAAGATAGATGGTATGCAAGTCACTATACCAATCTTGGTACGGTATGATCAATATCTTTTGCTTGCAAACGGTACAATAACCCCCCTTGATCTTTCCTGGGCCATGAAAGTCTGTGGTCCCATCCTAGATTGGAGCTTTAATGGCCTCAAGCTTTATGTTCTAGATATATCTTTTTATGTGAAAGCAATAGATCTGAAAACCAGAAAGATCATATGGGAAAAGCGTTTTCCAAGAGCCTGGGGAGTAGGATCAAGTAAAGAACAGGTTTATATAGGTGTTGACAGTAAAATTATCACGTTGGACGAGAATGGACAATTTTTATCCAGTCAAGACTGCTATGACTTTGGTGTCTGGAAGGAAGGTATAATTACATTGAAATCATCGCAAGAAGGTTATGTTGTTAGATCACATATCGGCTCTGCGGTACTTAGAGACGGTAAATCAATTCTCTATATTGATGAACCTCGTCTTTTCGAAAATGTAATCAAGGTTAGATTTTTTGATTGGGGGGCCGTCGTTGTAACTCAAACAGGATGTTGGGTGGTAGAGAAATGAAGGAGAGAGTCGACGTTCTTCTTGTTCAAAAAGGTTTTGTCAGTAGTAGATCTCAAGCAAGAGATCTAATAAAATTGAAAAGAGTGCTCGTCAATGGAAAAATATGTGAAAAACCCGGGGAAGTTGTAAGCGATGATTCAAATATACAGCTTCTAAAACCAAGACATTATGTGAGTAGGGGTGCGGAAAAGTTAGAAAAAGCTTATCTGGCTTTCGGAATAGATTTTAAGGACAAAGTAGTATGCGATATTGGAGCATCTAAGGGTGGCTTTACACAGTTTGCACTAGAGCACGGTGCGAGAAAAGTATATGCAATTGATGTGGGGAGCAATCAACTTGCAGATTCGCTTCGTAGTGATTCGAGGGTTATATCTTTGGAACATTTCAATGCTAGATATCTAAGTCCTGATAAAATAGGAGAGCAAGTTGATATCGTACTATGCGATGTGTCATTCATATCTGTTAGACTTTTATTGAAAGCCATAAACTCTGTTTTGAAGGAAAGTGGTGTAGCCCTTTTTTTAATAAAACCACAGTTTGAAACTGGGCGGTTCATTGCCCAGTCAAAAGAGTGTCACAACAAGGTGATCGCTGAAGTTTTTGACGACAGTGCATTACAAGGACTTTTTGCATGTGATCTAACTTATTCTCCCATAACTGGTTCTGACGGTAATATTGAATACTTGGCTTATTTTTCAAAGAGTCGTCCAAATGAAACACTCGATAATGAAAGGATTGTACGCGTTGTTGAGCAAGCTTGGTCAGTCTTTAGAGGTGAGCAATGAGATGCGTCAGACAATGTTGATTATCTTTCTAACATTGCTATCGCCTTGTCTGTTCGGTGAACTAATAGATTTTGTACCAGCAGATTATGATTTTTTCCTGATCTTCAAAGACAACGGCAAGTATTATCAAAAAGTTTCGTCAATTCAATTTTTCAACTTTCTCTTGGGAGAAAATGGTCTTGGGTTAGAATATGTAACCAAGTCAATGTTGGAAAACATAGGTTACAGTACAAGGGTTTCTCCAGATGTCCTCTATGAAGCGCTCAGTAAGAACATATTGTTTGCATCGAAAGGTATAGTACTTGATGTTGGATCATTTTTCTCTGTGGATGTGAATTATTACGTAGAAGCTTTGAGGAATATGGGAACAAATTCTATACTGGTGTTTGAAACTAACAAACCCGAAGCATTCATTAAACTCATTGCTGGTATAACCAATCTGAAGGTTTCCGTCAATGAAAAAACCTGGATACTTCAAGATACCGATGTGGCTATCTTCGCACGATATCATAAAGGGTACTTAGTCCTAAGTGGTAGCAAGAGCGCTGTAGAAAAGGCAATAGATGTCTATGATAGACCGGCAGATCAGTTTGGCTATCGCTATCCTGTGAAGGACTTGGTGAATCAACCGACATGGATCTGCGGATTTTTCAAAGGTAATTCTTTCAGTACCAATTTGGTTGGTATGGACACCAATTCGATTGACAGTGATTACTTCACAATCATTGGTATTCCCAGCGAAGAATCTTTGGTGGTAGAAGTAAAACAGTATTTGAAAAAAAATATAGACTTGAGCAAATACTTATCCAGCACGATCACCATGAGGAATATGCCTGTAATAGGAAATTTTGCATTTTCGGCGACTGCCAGTGGTCCGTCCGACATAGCACAGAGCATTACATCATGGTTTCAGGGAGCTCAGGAGGAGGTCAGAAAGGTTTATCAGATTATTTCATCAATACTCGATGTTAGTACTGGCAGAGTTTATGTGACTGGTGATATCGCTGGTGAACAAGTACGGTTCGCTGCCATCTTCAACTTGGCCACAGATTTTGACATGAACTTGATAAAGTCCTATGGGGCACGTGATTTTGGTTCAGAACTCAGACTCCCTATCCTCAATGGCTTTGTCTCCTTCTTCACTTTGGGTAGGGATTTGATCGTGACAAACATGACCAAAGAAGAATACCAAAGAGTATCGAACCGGAAGAGATTAAGAGACGATGCTGCTTATCAATATTTATCAAAGAAACTCCCCGATAAAGATATGATGAGATTCTATGCGGATTTGGGTAGTATCATTGAATCTATGCTGGGGTCAAAAGCACGAGGTAGAGTATTGTTTTCTCAGTTTGTCGATAGCGGGGTGATTATTTACAGAGTGGAGGTAATGTGATATGGGATTTGCTATTTTCGATAAAAACAAGATTTTACTTAAAAAGTACTTCAAGATCGTCGAGAAAGTAAAGGAATCGGAAAAAAGTATCTCGAAAATGACTAATCTAGAACTCATCAACTTATCCCAAGAGATGAAAAAGGGTTTGAGTAATGAGAATCTTGTAGAGTGTTATGCACTTGCAAGGACTGTGGCAAAAAGAGTTCTGGGAATGTATCCTTTCGATGTTCAAGTCGTGGGCGGACTCGCACTGAATGAAGGTAAAGTAGCTGAGATGAAAACTGGCGAAGGAAAAACTCTTGCGGCAACGATGCCATTGTATTTCAACGCCTTATCTGGGAAAGGTGTACATCTCGTAACAGTCAATGATTATCTTGCTCGCCGTGATGCGTTATGGATGGGACCACTGTACCTGTTCCTTGGGCTTAGAGTTGGAGTTATAAACCAACTCGGAAAATCGTACGAGGTTGTGTGGAAAAACAAAGACCTCTTTGAGTCTGCAATATATAAAAATCTTTCTGTTTGGCCAGAAGGTTATACAGAGGAATTCTTAAAAGACAACGTCAAAAATCAAGAGGCTCTAGAAGCATTTGCCGTGGACTTAATTGAAATAGACAGAAAGCAAGCCTATGAATGCCATATCACGTATGGTACGAACAATGAGTTCGGCTTTGATTATTTGCGAGACAATTTGGTCCTCGATTTGAATGACAAGGTTCAAAGAGGGCATTTCTACGCAGTAATTGATGAAGTCGATAGCATTCTGATCGATGAGGCTCGTACACCGTTGATAATCTCTGGTCCTTCCAAGGAAGGTGCATCCGTTTACAAGAAATTTGCGGCGTTGGCAAAAAAGATGGTTAAAGATACAGATTTCACTGTAGATGAGAAAGCAAGAACCGTCATTTTGACAGAAAAAGGTATCGAGAAGGCAGAGAAACTGATAGGGATCGAAAACCTCTATGATCCATCAAACGTGAACAACGTCTACCATCTATTGAATGCACTGAAAGCTCTTCATTTATTCAAGAAGGATGTTGATTATGTGATTATGAATCAAGAAGTGATCATAGTAGATGAATTCACAGGGAGACTTTTGCCAGGAAGACGTTACAGCGGAGGACTCCATCAGGCTATAGAGGCAAAGGAAGGGGTTCCAATAAAAGAAGAATCTATAACTTACGCAACGATAACCTTTCAGAATTATTTCAAAATGTACGAAAAGCTTGCGGGAATGACAGGTACCGCCAAAACTGAAGAGGAAGAGTTCAAACAACTCTATGGTATGGAAGTAGTAGTTATACCAACCCATAAACCAATGATAAGAAAGGACCATGACGATCTCATCTATCGTACACAGGCTGAAAAGTACGCAGCGGTTGTAGCAGAAGTTGCTGAAAGGTACAAAAAGGGGCAGCCCGTTCTGATAGGAACTACATCGATAGAAAAAAGTGAATTGATAAGCTCAATGTTGAAAAAGATGAGCATACCACACCAAGTATTGAATGCCAAGTACCATGAAAAAGAAGCACAGATAATTGCCCTTGCTGGGCAGAGAGGCGCAGTTACAATCGCAACTAACATGGCTGGAAGGGGTACAGATATAAAGCTGGGTGAAGGAGTCACGGAACTTGGAGGCCTGTGCATTATAGGAACAGAACGTCACGAAAGCAGGCGCATCGATAATCAGCTGAGGGGACGCTCGGGCAGGCAAGGTGATCCGGGAGAATCAAGATTCTATCTATCACTAGAAGACGATCTTTTGAGGATATTTGGAAAGGATCAGCTTGAAAAGGTGATGAACGTTCTAAAGATTAAACCAGGCGAGCCCATAGAACATCCACTTCTGACGAAGTTGATAGAAACGGTGCAAAAAAGGGTAGAAGGCATCAACTTTTCTATAAGAAAACATCTTATGGAAATGGACACTGTTTTGGACGTACAGAGAAATTCGATTTACTCCTACAGGGATTGGATCTTGTCTGGTAAGGTGGAACAATATGTAGATGAAGCTATCGAGGATTTTGTTGAGAGAAGAGTAAGTGAATTTTGCAACGGATCAGAATGGAATTTCGAGGGACTAAAAAATTCACTTTCTATTCTGCCAAAGGGTGCTGTGAATTTAGATGGCCAGAAGATGGACTCAAAAGACCAACTGAAAGAGTTCCTTGTAAATTCACTGAAAGAATCGTATAGTATGAAAAAAGAGGAAATAGGAGATGAATACATTCAGTTTCTCAAATTTTTGACTTTACGCATCATAGACGATAACTGGAGACAGTACCTTGAGGAAGTGGAACACGTTAAGGAAGCTGTTAATTTGAGAGCCTATGGTCAGAGAGATCCCATAATAGAATTCAAGAGAGAGACTTATGCACTTTTCGATGATATGATAGCGAGAGTCAACGACCTTGTTGTCTCCTGGATGTTCAGAGTTGTGAGAGTAGATAGGCAAAAAGCAGAACAGGAAGCAAAGAAGGATTTGACAAATCTTCAACTTGTACATGAAGAGTTCAACATCGTAAACAGATCGGAGAGGAGAAAGTTACAGAAAGATGAGAAAATGAAAAAGAGATTCAAAGTGAAGAGGTGAATGTACAGAATGATAGCTTACGAAACCCGTGTGAAGATAGACGAACTCAAGGAAAAGTACAAGAATTTCTTGAAACTCATTGATCCAGAAAAAATCAAGGCGCAATTAAAGGAATTGGAACACCAAGTTTCTGATCCTGAGATCTGGAAAGACCAGAGAAAGGCCAGTGAACTTTCTCGAAAGATACAACATTTCAAAGATCTTCTTCATGATATGGAGAAGATAAAAAAGCATTTGGAAGATATTGATGTGGGTGTCGAGTTGAGTGAAGAAGATCCACAGATTGCTGAGAATGTTGAAGAGTTGGTTAGAACTGTTGAAAAGGACCTACGTCGCTTCCAATTCGAACTGATCTTGAACGATCCACTGGATTCAAGCAATGCCTATCTAACGGTACACCCTGGTGCTGGCGGCACCGAATCGCACGATTGGGCCCAGATGCTGCTCAGGATGTACATGAGATGGGCGGAAAGAAAAGGTTTTGTTGTAGAATTACTCGATTTTCAACCAGGTGAAGAAGCTGGAGTCAAAAGTGCAACTATTTTGATAAAAGGTGAATATGCCTACGGTTATTTGAAACATGAAAGAGGTGTACATAGGCTTGTCAGGATATCACCCTTTGATGCTGCAAAGAGGAGACACACATCCTTTGCCTCTGTGAACGTGATACCGGAAATTTCTGACGACATAGAGGTAGATATCAAAGCAGAAGACTTGAGGATAGATACCTTTAGAGCATCCGGTCACGGTGGTCAATATGTTAACAGAACAGACTCCGCTGTTCGAATAACACATATTCCAACTGGCATCGTTGTTTCGTGCCAAAGTGAGAGATCGCAACATCAAAACAAGGCTCAAGCTATGAAGATGCTTAAAGCCAAACTCTACCAGTTGGAACTATCCAAGAGAAGAGAACAACTTGAAGAGATTCAAGGTGAACTGAAAGAAATAGCTTGGGGTAATCAGATAAGATCTTACGTTCTACAGCCTTATACGATGGTAAAGGACCACAGAACAGGTGTCGAGACGGGAAATTTTGAAGCAGTTCTCGACGGGGAACTCGACTATTTTATCGAGGCTGAGTTACTCCATTTTGCTAATCAAAATATCTAATGCCTGTTTAGTCCATATTTTTTCATCTTGTAGCAGAAGGTTTTATAATTCATTTTGAGAATCGCAGACGCTTTTTTCCTGTTCCACGAAGTTTTTTGCAAAGCATCAAACATAAATTGCTTCTCTATTTTGTTAACCATGGTTTTTACACAGCTTTTCAAATCGATTTGTTCCAGTTCTACTGTAAGAGTATTAGTTCCCATAAAGCGATCAATTACATTTCCTCCAGCTACATAGGAATATACTGCTTCAATCAACTCCTCAGTATTTCCAGGCCAATTGTAAGATACAAAGATCCTCAGAGTTTGTTCGTCGGGGAAGTGTACTGGCATGTTCTTGTGTTTGCTGTGGAGTAGTGAAAGTGTACGATCTATCATATAAGGGATATCTTCTTTTCTCTTTCTCAATGGTGGTATTTCTATGTTTGTCTCTCCTTCTAAGTACTTAGCTGATTCCACTACAGCAACTTTCCTGCCATTCAATATAGCTTCATAACTGCTTGTTGAAGTTTGCACATACTTACCTTCAGAGAGGAAATCAACATAAGCCTCCGTCTTGATACCTTTTTCGGCAATAATTATCACTTTTTCAAGATTGTCACTTTTCAATCTCTGTAGTTGTTTGAGTACAGGAAGTATCTTTATTCCCTGTAATTCAACGGAGAGATTCATTATATCATTGATTCTTCTACATTTTTCCAACGCTTTTTTGGTTTCCAAAAACTTGATCGCCAGAGACAGTGACGAAAGATTGTCTACGAAAATAGCTTCTGGCTGCTTATCAAGCCTGGGACCGTATACAATATCCCAAAAGTCCTCAAGCATCTTTTGCATATAATCATCTGAGTCTTGATAATACTTCAGCTGGATCTTCTCGCTTGTTATTGGGAGAGATAACTCACTTTCCATCATAGATGGCAAAAGAACTCTTATCATAGACCTCACCCAACACATACAGCCATTGCTATTGATAAAAGTTTTGATTCAGCACTGTCAGCCCTGGAAACAACAACTATAGGTGCCTTCGCTCCAACGACTAGGCCTGCTATTTTACCCCCTGCAAAGTACAGAGCCGACTTTCCCAAAAAGTTACCGGAATGGATATCGGGGACCACCAAAAGATCAGCACATCCCGCTACCTCACCTTTTACATTCTTTACCATCGCTGCATTGACACTCAAGGCGTTATCCAGACCGAGCGGTCCATCGATGGAGCAGTCCTTAAATTCTCCTCGTTGCGCCATCTTAGCTATCACCGACGCATCTATGGTCTCTGGCATGTCTTTGTTCACGGTTTCCACTGCACAAATCATAGCCACTTTGGGTTTTTCGTAACCCAGTTTATGCATCAAATTGACAGCATTTTTTATTATCAACACCTTTTCTTCCAGTGTCGGTTTTATCACCATCCCACCGTCGGTTATGAAGATAACCCTGTCAAGAACTGGAACCTCAATGGCCGCAACGTGACTCAGAAGACTTGAATCTCTCAACCCCCACTCTTTATTGAGAACGGCTTTCAGTAAAATGGAGGTCTTCACAAGGCCCTTTAAGAGTATGTTTGCCTCACCAGACGAAACTATTTTCACCCCTTCTTCGGCTGCCTGTTGTTCCGTACAGGTTCTTATGAATTTTACATCATGATCTATCCAGTTCTGTTTAGTGCCCACAAGAAAGACTCTCCCAACTATGCCTTGTTCGTGAGCCATCTGTGTCGCCTTGACTGCTTCTTCATCTTCACAACCCACAACAACTATGTTCCTTTTGCCCAAGGTTTTAGCACGATCAACAAGTTCCATTAACGATCTCATCATTTCACCCTCCTATGCCTTTTGCTCCTTTGGCTAAGAGAACGATTGCCATGATTGCGTTGAACACCACAGAGTAATCATCATCACGAAAGACTACTGTCCTGCCATCTATTCTCTCTACTTTAGGCATCAGTTCTACTGCATCGGCAAAAGATGCATCATTCAATTCTATCTTCAGCTCGATAGGTGATATAAATTTGACAAGTGGTAATCTATTCTTTCTGATTTGTACAGCACGTTGGGCAGCTTCCTTTATCTGTTTCATCACGACTGGCTTTGACCTCATGATTGCAGAAAACTTTCCAATCGACTCTTTTGTTATGACATAGATGTACTCACCTTTTAATGCTTCTTGAAGTTCTTCGCGAAGTACATTGTCACCTATCACAAGCGCGATAGGTACTTGATGATAACCTGCGAAGGCTGCATTTATAAGGGCCTCATTCATAGGTTGTCCATTGATCCAAAGGTTGTGGATGACAGAACTGGAATAAGTGTGATCCATGATGCCGTACCTTGCACCGACACCCGCATGGTATCCCAAAAAGATGACTCTGTCAAAAGTTCTGTCCAGACCAGCCATCATGAAATCTTTTCTCAATGACCCATGTACAACTTCAACATTCTCAAACACTTCAGTTATCTTGTAATATACGTTATTGCCAGCGGCGTGTGAATCACAAATCAAAACATAATCCACCTTTCTACTTTCAAAAAGTCCTTCAAGCAAAGTTTTCAAATGCTCGTAGAGAATATCAAAAGATTCCTTGCTCTGTCCTGGGGTAACTTCACTCCACATAGATATACCAGCGAGCCCCTCCATATCAACCGAGACATAGATCTTCATACCCTTGCCTCCTTCTTCCCTTTGTACATGTGCTCGTCGGCAATCTTCAAGATTTCTTCCAAACTCTTTGAACCATCGTACACCGATATTCCGTAACTGAGGGTTATCTTCTCATCACACTCTGGAATATTAAGCTCTGACACCTTTTTTGATATTCTCTGCATGATCGACTCAGCCCTTCTGAAGGTGACGTATGGAAACATCAACAAGAACTCGTCCCCACCGTATCTGACAACGAGATCCATTTTTCTGACATTCTTCATCAAAAGATTGCCGATTTCTTTTATGACTGTATCTCCGACTATATGACCAAATCTATCATTGATGCTTTTGAAATTGTCCACATCGACCATGACAAAACAGATTTCTCCGCCTTTTCTTTCTATAATACCCTGAAACCTATCAAAATATTCTGCAAAATAGTATCTTGTATAACAACCCGTAAGAGGATCCTTCATGGCGATCTCCTTGTACCTTAGCCGTTGAGCTTCCAATTCATCAAACAGTGCTCTCATTCTTATTGCAACTGATATTTCTTTACCAATGAGCTCGAAAAAGGCTAAATGAGATTGAGTAAAGGCATTTGCCGCCCTCTTTTGAAAACTTGCTGCCCCTACGATCTTAGCTCCAATCTTCAGAGGAATACCAACATAACTCCAGATATACCTGGTCTCACCTTTTGTTATGGCCATCGGTTTGTAAGGATCTAGACGGGCTGTTTTGGTATTTGGTATGTAAGTGAACTCACCCTTGTCTATAACGTAATTCGACAGACCGACGTGGCCCCTTTTGATCTTCAATCCCGTGATCTCCGTTCCCTGATTGATACCGTACTCGATGACTATAAAATCATCATCGATCAATGCAAAATAAAAGGTATCGATAGGAACAACTTTTCTTGTTTCTTCATAAATAATCTTTCCAATTCTTCTAAGATCTGTTCTTTCTTCAGTCAAAGCATCCATTATTCTTTCAAGCAAAGAAAAACGCAAGCCAAAGATTCTCAGTTGTTGGTATCTTTCCTCAGCCAGTTTCTGAGTGGTAATATCTTTGAAAATTATTAAAAAATCATCGTATTCATGTATTGCCGTTATGTGATATAGTCTGTCATATATTAGTAAATCTTCTTGAAATGTTATTCTTTTTGTGAAATTCTTTTGAACTATCTTTTTGATTCTTTCCCACTGTTGTGGATGTGTGCGTTCCAGCTTACCAAATTCGGGTTTGTTACAATACAATATTTCAGCCTTCTTGTTAATAATCATTACTGGTGAGGATGAAACAACCCTGAGAAATGTTGTGATATGTTCAACAAGACTGGAATTTGGTTCCAACAGGAGCATGGTGTATATGGAATCATCTTGCTTAATGGAAATCGCCGCGAGGGCCTGCCATACATCGTATTTAAAGGATTGGCTCAATGGCGTTGTCAACTGACTTTGACTTTTTTTGATTAATGATTTCATTTTCTTCTGTACTGCGGAATTTGTGGTGGCAAGAAAATTTTTAAAAAGTGCATTCACTTGATATTCGATTCCGTCACGAAAAACAGCACAAGGAATGATATTCTTGCCACATAACCAAGTGAATATATCTCTCATCAGCATCACTCACCGCATAAATGATATCACTACTTTGAAAATATATCTATCAGATGATAAGATTTATACGGTGATGATTAATTGACTTGGGTAGACCCACATTATACGATTCCAGTATCCATGACTGGGCAATGGTGTGCGCTGAACTGTGCACACTGTGGAAAACATTACCTAAGTGGTATGAAGTTGCTCAATGAAATGGAAGCATATATCCAAAAAGGATATCGTTCTTTTCTAATCAGCGGAGGACTCAATACGAGTGGTGAAATACCCTACAGTGATCAAAACCTTGAAAAACTCAAACATTTGAAAGAAAGATACAACCTTGTATACAATTTTCATGTTGGTTTCCCTTCCAGTCCTATTCATAAACTCGGGAATCTTGCCGATGTTGTGAGCTTTGACTTTTTTAGTGATCAAAAGACCATGAAGAAAATCTATGGTATCAGTAAAGATCCTGTAAGGCAAATCGAAGTGATAAAATCTGCGGAAGTCTTCTCAGTTCCTCATGTGACAATAGGTATAGAATGTGGACAAATAACACACGAGTACAGATCGATTGAAATGCTCAGCAAATACTTTGATTCTATAGTTCTGAATATTCTCATACCCACTCTTGGCACGACCTATGAATCTTGCACCCCTCCATCCGTTGAAGATGTTAAAGATATCTTCAAGTATGCTAAAGGGCTCTTTGAAGTAGTCGCCCTTGGTTGTATGCAGCCAAAGGGATCTTATAGATCTGTTTTGCAAAATGAACTGGCCAACATCGCAGATGTCATTGTAAAACCAGTGCGCAGGGGTATCAACAGTTTCCCTGGTTGTTGTGCATTTCTACTAAAACAAATTTCACAAGGGGTGATAAACCATGTACGATAAAGAATTTTTGAAAGAATTTTCACAAAAATTGAAAGCATGGGAGGAGCAACTCCAAAGTGAATTGAAGAAGTTCCCAGAAAGGCAGGAAAGATTTGACACAAGATCGGCTATAGAAGTCAAGAGAGTCTATACTCCAATTGACCTTCAGAACGTTGACTACTTCGATGATCTTGGACTGCCTGGAGAGTATCCCTTCACAAGAGGTGTTCAAAGAACGATGTATCGTGGAAGGTTTTGGACGATGCGTCAATATGCTGGCTTTGGTACGGCAGAAGAAACGAATAAAAGGTTCAAATACCTTCTGCAACAGGGACAAACAGGCTTATCGGTCGCCTTCGACTTGCCAACTCAGATGGGATACGATTCGGATCATCCACTTGCACAGGGTGAGGTCGGCCGCGTAGGGGTTGCTGTAGACTCCTTGAGAGATATAGAAGTTCTCTTTGATGGCATTCCCTTGAAAGATGTGAGTACTTCTATGACAATCAACTCAACGGCCGCCATCTTACTTGGCATGTATGCTGTCACTGCACAAAAGCAAGGTGCTCAAATAAGTGATCTTAGAGGGACTATACAAAACGATGTTCTAAAAGAATACATTGCAAGGGGAACTTACATCTTCCCTCCACAACCTTCGATGAAGATCATAACTGATATTTTCGAATTCTGTTCAAAAAACATGCCAAAGTGGAACACCATAAGCATCAGTGGGTACCATATACGCGAAGCTGGTGCAAATGCCGTTCAAGAACTTGCATTTACTTTTTGTGATGGCATAGCTTACGTTGAAGCAGCAGTGAAATCAGGTCTTGATCCTAATGTTTTTGGTAAACAGCTGTCGTTCTTTTTCGCTGCCCACAACAATTTTCTCGAAGAGATTGCAAAATTTAGGGCTGCAAGAAGAATTTGGGCAAAGATCATGAAGGAAAGATTCAAAGTGACTAACCCCGAAGCTCTTAAACTGAGATTTCACACACAAACTGGTGGTTCTACACTAACTGCCCAACAGCCATTGAACAACATTGTTCGCGTCGCATTGCAAGCTTTGGCTGCTGTTTTGGGTGGTACTCAGTCACTGCACACAAATTCATTTGATGAAGCTTTGGGGTTGCCAACGGAGGAATCAGTACAAGTTGCATTGAGAACACAACAGATAATTGCGTACGAGTCTGGTGTGGCTGATACAGTTGATCCGCTAGCTGGTTCCTTCGCAATAGAGGCTTTGACCAATGAAATCGAAGACAAGGTGTGGAAATATATTGAAAAAGTTGATTCCTTGGGTGGCATGGTTCGAGCGATTGAAACAGGATATGTTCAAAAAGAGATTCATAACAGCGCTTACGAACAACAGCTAGCCATTGAGAATAAAGAGCAGATCGTTGTCGGTGTAAATGCATTTCAAACAGATCAAGAAACTCAGCTGAAAAGTATTCTCAAAGTTGATCCCTCTGTTGAAGAAAGGCAGATAGCCGCCCTAAGTAAGCTCAGAAAAGAACGAGACAACAATGCCGTTCGGGAATCTTTGAAAGACCTTAAACAAGCTGCAGAGAATGGTAAAAACATTGTACCTTATGTTTTCAATGCCGTAAGTGTTTATGCAACACTCGGCGAGATTACCGACACCCTGAGAGATGTCTTTGGTGAATATACTGAATCTACGATCCTATAAGCGAGGTGGGGTGAATGAGAATTTTCAGAATCCTAATCGCTAAACCAGGTCTCGATGGTCATGATCGGGGAGCAAAGGTTGTGGCACACGCCTTACGCGATGCCGGATTTGAAGTGATTTACACCGGTCTTCGGCAAACACCAGACCAGATAGTTCGTACTGCTTTACAGGAGGATGTTGACTTGATAGGCCTTTCTATACTCTCTGGCGCACACTTGCAGCTTTCAAGAAAAGTTATTGAACTAATGAAGAAGGAGGGAATAGATCATATACCAGTCTTTGTCGGTGGAATCATACCGCCGGATGATGTACCACAACTTCTTCAAATGGGAGTAAAAAGAGTCTTTGGACCAGGTACAGCGTTATCGAAGATAGTGGAAGAAGTTAAAACGATCCTACATGAAGGAGTGGCAAGTACAGGTGGATCATAAACTTCTCGCCAAATTAATAACCAAAATAGAGAACAGCCCTGAGTTAGCACCTGAGATCATTCAACGCTTTCCTGAAAGTCGGTCAAAGGTTATAGGCTTCACGGGAAGTCCTGGTGTTGGGAAAAGCAGCTTAATCGATCAGGTTATCAAGCAGCTCAGAGACAAAGACCTATCTGTGGCCGTTGTTGCTATTGATCCATCGAGTCCCTTTACTAAAGGTGCATTCTTAGGCGATCGTATAAGAATGAGAGATCATTTTGTTGATGAAAAGGTTTTCATAAGAAGTATGGCTTCTCGTGGAGCTCTTGGCGGACTCTGTGATGCAGCCTTTGATGTGGTAAAATTGCTAGAATGTAGTGAATTTGACTATGTTTTAGTCGAAACGGTTGGTGTTGGACAGTCAGAGGTCGAGATTTCCAACCTGGCAGATCTGACCGTCTTGGTACTATCGCCGGGCTTTGGTGACGAGATTCAAATGTTAAAAGCAGGTGTTATGGAGATAGCAGATCTTTATGCAATTAACAAGAGCGATCTTCCAGAAAGTGATACTCTCTACACTCAGTTGCTCGCCTTTTTGTCACTTGCTGGCAGGGGTGAGAAACAAGTATGCAGGACTAGTGCATACACACAAGATGGTGTTCAAGAACTCGTGGAAAGGATAGAAGATCTCTGGAACTCACTGTGCAAAAGTGGGATGTTAGACGAAAGGAGAAGAAAAAGGTTGCAATATCATGCTGAACATATTTTAAGAAGGTTAGTACAAAAAGCTGTTCATTCAGTTAAAGGTTGCAAAACAGAAAACCCATATGAATTTGTACAAGTGGCTCTATCTAGGCTGTGTGAGACTCATCTTAAAAAGGATGGTCAGGGGGGAGGGATTTGAACCCTCGACCTCCGGACCCCGATTCCGGCGTTCTTCCTTCTGAACTACCCCCTGTTCCTTTCTCAATGAAATAATACCACACATCACGGTTACTTCCAAGATCCTACTGTGCTACATTCTGGCTAGGTGTATGATAGAATTTTAAAAGGGTGAGAATCTTTGATTGCCATTGTAGGTGTTCTGCCTCAAGAAATTGTGCCTCTTTTAGACGGCTTGACTCACAGACTAGAAGCTACTGAGCTGATAAAACGACCAGCAACAAGGGGTGTAATCGGGGGAAACGAGATCATTGTTACCAGCGGTTGCGTTGGAAAAATAGAAACTGCAGCTTTAGTCCAAAGTCTCATAGATCGATACAGAACTAGTGCTGTCATTGTTGTCGGTGCTGCTGGAGCCTTGAGAAACGACCTACCCATTGGGTCGATCGTGGCAGGTTCTGGTTATATTGAATACGACTTCACTCCAAGAGTGAACGTAGATTTGATTTTGGAGCCACGTCAAGATTGCTTTTCAGATTTTCTTGAGAAAAACGACTTTGTTTCTGGTTTGATTGCCTCTGGAGATCGATTCATAACAACAGACACTGAGGCAAAGAGAATTTTTGAAACGACCTCTGCTTTGTGTGTGGATATGGATTCTGCAGCAGCTGCAAAGGTGTGTATTGAGAATGATGTAGAATTCTTATCCTTAAAGGTCATCGTCGATATTGCCGGATCAAAGGCAATCGAACAATACATAGAGAACCATCAAAAGTTGGGAAGTAAGCCGGCTTTTATTCTTTTGGAGTATCTTTTGAATAACCGGTTCATATGTGAGTGAGATTCATGAGATATATTCCAGAAGAGGTCAAAAGGAAGATAGAAGATTTAAGAGAACTTATAGAATACCATAATTACAGATACTACGTTCTTGCCGATCCTGTTATAACTGACGAAGAATATGACAACTTGATGAAACAACTCATCGAGCTTGAGAAAAAATATCCTGAATTAGTTACGCCTGACTCGCCAACACAGAGAATAGGCGACAAGGTCTTAGAAGAGTTTAGAACTGTCCAACACTCGGAGCCCATGTTGAGCCTGGACAACACTTATGACGAGGACCAAATAAAAGAATTTGATGATCGTGTCAAGAAAACGGTTGAATTGGAAACTGTTGAATATGTCACCGAATTGAAAATAGATGGCGTATCAGTTTCACTGAGGTACGAAAAGGGAAGATTCCTTTTAGGATTGACAAGGGGTGACGGAACACGGGGTGAAGATATAACTGAAAATTTGAAAAGAGTTCGCAGCATCCCTTTAAGATTGAGAAAGCCAATTGATATTGAAGTACGTGGCGAAGTTTACATGCCAGTTCAAGAGTTTGAAAGACTCAACAACGAACGATTAGAGCAAGGGGAACCACCTTTTGCAAACCCTCGAAATGCTACGGCAGGTACTATAAGGCAACTGGACACAAGCGTTACACGAGCAAGAAACCTAGATTCTTTCATATATTATGTTCTATATCCAGAGAGATATGGTCTTAAAACTCAGTGGGACGCGCTGAACTTGCTCAAAGATCTGGGTTTTAAGGTGAATCCACATTCCAGAATTTGCAAAGATATACACCAAGTTATTGAATATTGGAATGAATGGATCAAAAAGAAAGATGAATTACCCTACTGGGTTGATGGCATAGTCGTGAAGGTAAATCAGTTTGAATTACAAAGAATACTTGGAACAACAGCCAAAGCTCCAAGATGGGCAATAGCTTTCAAATTCCCATCTGAGAAGGTGGAAACGAAATTGCTGGATGTGACTATTCAGGTTGGCCGGACTGGTGTTTTGACGCCAGTCGCAGAACTTGAACCTGTTCAACTCGCTGGCACTGTGGTCAGAAGAGCCTCACTGCATAACTTTGATTACATTGTGGAAAAGGACATAAGAATTGGCGACTGGGTTTATATAGAAAAGGCTGGTGGAATAATTCCACAAGTCCTCTATGTAGACAAAAGTAGACGGACTGGTCAAGAAAAGGAGATAGAGATACCAGAAAGTTGTCCAATGTGCTCTGGGAGGGTAGGAAAACTAAACCCCGAAGATGTTGCACTCAGGTGTCTCAACCCCCATTGTCCGGCAAAGTTGAAAAGATCTCTTGTAACCTTTGCAGCTCGAAACGCCTTAGATATAAAAGGCTTGGGAGAAAAGATCATAGAAAAATTGGTTGACTCCGGCTTGGTAAAGGACTTAGCAGATATATTTTACTTGACACCCTTTGAACTGACACAGCTTGGCTCTGGTATAGGCCATAAAACAATCGCTAATCTATTGTCTCAGATAGAACAGGCAAAAAGTGCACCTTTGTACAAGATCATTACAGGGCTTGGCATACCCATGGTTGGAGAAAAAACAGCCCGAACCTTAGCTCGGAGTATGGGAAGCATTGATAAGATTATGGGTGCAACTCTTGATGAATTAACCCAAATACCTGGGATAGGATCTGAAATCGCCAGAAGTATTAGAGAATACTTTGATAATGAAAAGACGAAGGAACTCATCAAAAAATTAAAGCAGGCAGGAGTAAAGCTCCAAGAAGAGCATCAACAAAACAAGCAAACACTTGCTGGTTTGACTTTTGCGATAACGGGTGTTTTAAAGAATTTCTCGAGAAACCAGATTGAGGATCTCATACATTCGTTGGGTGGAAAGGTCAGTGATAGCGTAACAAAAAAGACCGATTATCTCATAGTCGGCGAGAATCCGGGTTCCAAGTTATCTAAGGCAAACAACCTTGGAATAAGAATCATAAATGAGCTGGAATTTCTTGAATTGATCAAAGTCGAAGCTAAAAATCACCAACAGCAAAGGTTATTGTAAAACCATAAAGGTTTATCAACGCAGATGGTAAACTCTGCGTCCAAGAAAGATTGATAACATAACCTATTCTTATACTCACCTTTGGAGAATCGCCAAGATGGAACTTCACAGAGGGTTGCAAAAGAACTCCCAAGGATTCAAGTTCCAAAGGTGGAATCACAAAAGTAATTTGCTTATTGGTATCTGTGTAGAAACCAAGTAAGGTTTTCTGGGCAAGGATCTCAAAGCCTGCCCAATCTATCTGGTAAGATGCTTTGAGATAGAGGTCGAAATTTCCCCTCTTTATGTATCTTGAATCGCCACCTTGTTCAGATAAGATAGAAGGCATCAATCCCAGTTCTAAGTGTGAGGAATTTGCTTCAACATATAGACCACCCATGAGATAACCAGATTGTGAAAATGGGTCTATGGCAATCTGTATTTTAGACCCAACCTCCCAAAGTGGGTAAGTGAAAGTAAAACCACTGTACCTGTAGCCAACAAAGACTTCAAAATTATTCATTGGAAAATGCAAAGCAACCCCTTCGTTCGTGTTGAAAGTCAAATATGAAGCAAAGCCCAGCGTAGAGATAAAAAAAATCAATATTAGGTTCACCTTTTTCATATCTCACCACTCCACTAATACTCTGTAGAGAAGTTGTGCATAGATTCGAGTCATCAAGACTAAATCATCGAGTGCAATCTTTTCATCCGGCTGATGTTCCGTCTCAGGTCTGCCTGGTAACAGAGGTCCAAAGGCAACACCACAAGGTACCGCCCTTGCATAGGTCCCCCCACCAGTGGTCAGCAATTGCGCCTTTTCTCCAGTAACATCGGTGTATACCTCGCTTAGCATCTTGATCAGTTCACTATCGGGTGAAACGAATAATGGCGCGTGATGATTTGTTGGTTCAACGTGTAATGGTTTGAGAGCCTCTGTCATCTGTCTCGAAAGCATAGCTTCTGAATAATATATGGGATAGCGTATATTGACAACGGCTGTAATTTTATCTCTGTCAAGCTCAACCGTACCAAGGTTGAGCGTCAACGGCCCAGCTACACAGTCTGTACCTGCGATTCTCAATGAAGTACCGTCGGTTTCATAACCAATCTTTGCAAAGATGATCCTCACGAATGTCGCGAGATCTTCGCTGCTAATCTCTATGGTCCTTAAAAAGTCGAACAAGGCAGCCGCAGCATTGATACCGTGTTCAGGTTTAGAACCGTGGGCCGACTTACCTCTTACTTCTATCTTGAGTTCATCATTATTCTTCTGCCAAGAGACTTTTGCTCCGTTCTTGGGTTTGAATTCTTCCAATTGTTTGAGAATCTGATCTGTAAAGGACTTTATGACAACTACTGCCCTTTGAGGTACAACATTCGAGGCTTCTCCGGCTTTCAGATGGACAATATCAACGCCAGAATCATTCCGTTTCTTGAGAGAACAGCTTATTTTGTAATTTATGATACCTTTCTCAGCATAAATCATTGGAAAATTTGCATCAGGCGTCACCGCATAGAGAGGTGTTTCCTCTTTTTGAAAGTAATATCTAATACCATCCCAACCTGATTCTTCATCTGTTCCAAGTATTATCCTAACACGATTTTTTGTATCATACCCTGCATCTTTCACAGCCTTAAGCGCAAAGATACTTGCTACAGTTGGTCCTTTGTCGTCAGAGGCACCCCTACCCCACAGATAACCATCTTTGATCAACCCTCCATAAGGGTCCACCGACCATCCATCGCCCTCGGGAACAACATCCAAGTGACCCAAAACTGCGAATAATTTTCCGTTCTTTCCATATTCTATATGTCCACCATATCCATCTACATTCTTTGTTTGAAAACCAAGTCTTTTGCCAAGATCAAGAGTGTACTCGAGAGCTTTTGCAATACCTTCTCCAAAGGGTTTACCAACACCGGCGGACTCAGTCTTGACCGATCTGATCTTTATGAGATTGGATATTTCTTGAAACATCTGTTGGCTGTTCGCAACAACAAGATCGTCGACCTTCTTATTCACAGACTCACCCCCATCAATAAGATGATACAATAAAGAAGGGGTATTGTTGAAATGAAACACCTGTTAATGATTTCAATCTTTTGCTCTGTAGCTTTACTGAGCTTAGGTAACATTCTCTATACAGACGATTTCAACTACACACTCGGTACTGTTCATGCTGTGTTGATGTGGTCACAAAACAGCTTGGGTTTCACTCTCTCGCCTTGGGAAGATTTTTCTATTCGCATCGACAACGGGCAAATCACTTTGTTACCCAGAATCTTGAAGTATTCGAGAGTTGAGCTAACTGCCAAGATATCTACACAAGGAATAGGTTTCTACATTCAAGACAGGAAACCTTTTCTAGCTTTCAATCATTTCACAATTGGGTTCGATATGGCCCAAAACAAGAGCATTGTTTTCTCAACACTTTTGGAAAGCTATGGCATCTTACCTGATCAGTTCATAAACCTTGGTGCGTCGCTCAGGATATACGAAAATGGAGAAAGACTTTTAAGGCTTCTTGCCCATGTTAGATTTTGGCAGATCGGTATGATTGCGTCGATGAACTATGGAGGTGATACTTTTTGCGACGTCTCCTTCTATTTTTCATTTTAAGTACTCTTTTCTTCACTCAATATTTTTCTTTTCAAATTATTTTCACAAGCGACCTTCACGAAACCCTTGTCAAGGATGGATTTGGGCCTGCAGGACTCATCAATTGGCTATCGGGTAAAGATAGGAGTAAGATTCTGGTTCTAGATGGTGGAGATCTTTTTGATTTGAAGATTCAGTTGCCCTTCGTGGGAGACAGAAGACCTTCGGTTTTAGAGTATATAGGAAAGGTCAACTATGACGCAATGGTTTTGGGTAATCATGAGTATTACTTTTCCTATGAATGGTTGAAGGCTTATAAAAAGACGAATAAATCACTGATTGGTGCAAACGTTCCTGGTCTTGAACCGTTTCGTATATTTGAAGTAGATGGCATAAAAGTTGCAGTCATAGGTTTAACGACGATACAACACCTTGCGAACCGCATTGAGCATAGCAATCTACCACAGGAGCCTTTCGAGTCACTAAAAAAGGTTTTCGAAGTTCTGCCGGAGGTCGATTATGTTATTTGTTTGAATCATCTACAGCACGAGAGTGACAGAAGAATTCTTGAACTTTTTCCTAAGGTCGATCTTGTGTTGAGTGGGCACGATCATCGTGGTCCTGAACTAAAAAAGATTGGAAATGGTTATCTTTTTGAAGCAGCTTCTCATCATGAATCGGTCTATCTCTTGGACGTTGACCCAATAAAGAAAACCGTTACATACCAAAAACTCAAATTGCCCACGGATTTTGTCATGAAAGATTACACAATAACTTCGATTCTTTTGGTTGGTGCGCTTATTGGTATTTTTTCTGTTCTTTGGATGTTCTTTTAACCCATGATGAGATCAAGGGCAGCCATGCACGTAAAACCAACCAAGACCCAGTAGGTAGTTAGTCTTTCCTTTCCTTTCAGATGAGTTTCTGGCAGAATTTCATCACTTATTACGAAAATCATTGCTCCAGCTGCCAAAGCCATCAGATAGGGCATCAGAATAGATGAAAAACTTACAACAATTGCCCCAAATAGACCGCCAACTATTTCCACCAAACCTGTAAGAAAACTGATCCAGAAAGCCTTTAGTGGAGTATATTTTGCGTTGATAAGCGAAGCTGCAACTGCTGCGCCTTCTGGTATATTTTGAATACCTATTGCAAGTGCTATTGAAAAAGCATGGGGAGTAAAGCCAGAGACACCCACTGCCATGCCTTCTGGAAAGTTATGTATGGTTATCGCTATCACGAAGAGCCATATTCCCTTGAGTCTGCGTGATTCAAGTCCTTCATGGCCCTTTGTAAAGTGTTCATGGGGAACAAATTTATCGATCAGATCCACTATGAGACCACCCAACATAAAACCAATAGCAAACCTAATCGGTCCACCCAGTTCCATGGCAGGAATCACCAAACTGAAAGCACTGGCAGCGAGCATCACACCCGCAGCAAAACCTAGAGAACTATCGATGAATCTCTCATTTACCTTCTTCTTGATAAAAAGGAAAGGAAGCGCCCCTAAACCAGTTGCCATTCCTGCAAGGGCGCTGTAAACAATACCTTTTACAAAGCCGTTCATGATTCAATCTTTGAGATGGCTTTTTTCAGCGCCTCCAAAGGCGCTCTTATGCACTCAAAACCCTTATCAAAGAACTCCATTTCTTGTCTGATGTGCTCTTCGTTCAAGGTCTTTATAAAATCGATGTGTCTTCCATTGGCCAGTCTACACACAGCTTCAGATGCTGCTATCACCCTCGGACATCCAGATGCCTTGAAAGCGATGTCCCTGATGAGATAATTTTCTATTTTTACAAAGATCCTGACCCTATCTCCGTGTTCTGGATAGACAACTTCAGCTGTGTGTGTATAACCGATATCTTGCGCATACCTTGGGTTCAGGAAGAGATCTTTAAATCTTTCTGAGTATGCCATCGCTGCCTCCTCAGATTTTTCGTAATCTTTTCACTTGTTCAGAAAGTATCTGAATGAAGTAATCTATTTCTTCCTCTGTATTGTCATACCCAAGTGTTATTCTGATTGCACCATCGATCATCCAGTCGCTCAGATCCATCGCTTCAAGAACATGTGATCTAGTCATTTTGTGATGTGAAGAACACGCAGAAGCAGTCGAAACAGATATACCATGCATGTCTAGGGCTGTGGCTAATGTCTCACCATTGATTCCTTTGAAAGACACATTTATGTGGGAAAAAATACTTTGGGTGCCATTTATGTGGTGTTCAGGAATTTGGGATATGGCAGCAAGGATTTTTTCTCTGAGGACTCTCACTTTGGTAGACCAATCTGGATAATTACTATCAATCGTTTTCAATGCAACAGCCATTCCATGTGCACCAGGGACATTCTCGGTGCCACTCCTGAGACCTTTTTCATGCCCCCCGCCCAAGATGATCGGGTCCAAGTTTACAGATTTACTCACATACAGAAAACCACAGCCCTTTGGTGCATAAAATTTATGGCCCGATGCCGATAGCATATCAACCAACGACGCATCGATCTTTATCTTTCCAATTGCTTGTACTGCATCACTGTGCAAAGTTATTCCATATTTTCTTGCTATTTTTGAGATCTGGTCAATCGGTTGAATCACACCCGTTTCGTTATTGACCCACATTATAGATGCGAGAACTGTTTCCTTTCTTATGGCCTTTTCAAAATCCTCCGGTAGAACATAACCCTCAAAAGATGGCTTCAGGTATGTAACATCATAACCATGGCTTTGCAAGTACCTTGCCACCTCTAAAACAGCTGGATGTTCAATCTGAGTAGTAATGATGTGGCCACCCTGTGGAAAATTAGCCTTTAGAAAACCCATAATTGCTATGTTATCTGATTCAGTCCCACCAGATGTGAAAAAGATCTCATCAGCTGATGCGTTTATAAAATTGGCAATAACTGTTCTGGCATCTTCATATATCTGTTTTGCCTCTTGACCATGAGAATGCAAACTGGAAGCATTGCCAAAATTTTCAGTGAACACCTTTGTTACTTCCTCGGCTACTTGCTTGAAAACAGGTGTCGTAGCTGCATGATCAAGATAGACTCTCATCTTTTACACTCCTCGCTGCTGACTCTTCATAGGCTTTTATTGCCTTTCTAAGGGTATCAACGGCAAGGTTGCTACAGTGGTATTTTATTTGGGGTAAGCCTCCCAACCTTTCCACGATATCTTTCCAGGTTATTTGTTTTGCTTCTTCAAGTGAAAGGCCTTTGACAACTTCGGTCATCATAGACGCTGTTGAAATGTTCGCAGCGCAGCCATAGGATTCAAACTTAATATCTGTAATACGATCGTCTTCGACCTTTAGATAAACTGTCATCATATCCCCACAGGCTATGCTGCCCTCTGTTGCTTGAGCACTCGCGTCCTCTATTTTACCTAGATTTCTCGGATTCTTGAAATGATCCATGACTAATTCGGTGTATTTGAGCACTCGATCACCTCCCTGCTTTAATAGGACTGATCTTTCTGAGCCATGAAACCACTGATTTCAATTTCTCGACGGTATAATCTATCTGCTCTTTGGTTGTGAATCTATCAAAGGTAAACCTGATCGATCCATGAGCTCTTTCGTGATCGCCACCGATGGCAAGGATTGCGTAATTTGGTTCCAATTTCTCCGAGGCACAGGCTGAACCTGTTGCGACTTCAACACCTTCCATGCTGAGTGCTAAACTTATGGCCTCACCCTCTATGAACCTGAAACTGAAGTTGACATTGTAGGGTGTTCTTCCTTCGCCCCTAGGACCGTTCAATATCACATGATCGATCTGTGATTCCACTTTGTCAATGAAATACTCTTGCAGTTTCCTGAGATTGCTGAGAGACGAATCGATATTTTCAATGGCAAGTTCTGCAGCCCTTTTCATTCCCATTATTGCTGGGACGTTCTCTCCACCTGGTCGTCGTTTATCAAAAGACTCTGCCCCGTACATTATAGGCTCAATCTTGGTACCTTTCTTGACGTACAAGAATCCGACACCTTTCGGTGCGTGAAACTTATGACCGCTCACACTCATTAAATCTACTTTGAATTTCTTCACATCAACTGGGAACTTTGCATACATTTCAGCTGCGTCTGTGTGAAAATATATCTTATGACTCTGCCGGCTCAAAATCTCTCCTATTTGCTCAAGTGGCATGATGGAACCAACGAAATGGCCAACGGCTATGACACTGACCAATATGGTGGAAGGCCTAATCGCCCTTTCTAGGTCCTCCAATTTTATAAAACCTTCATCATCAACAGGTATTACAGTGACTTCAAACCCTTCGTTTTTTAACTGAGAAGCAATACTCATAACTGATCCGTGTTCAAGTGCCGAGATAATTATGTGATTACCCTTGTTTCTGTTTGCTCGAGCCACGCCAATGATTGCTACGTTGTTTGATTCTGTGGCACCTGAGGTGAAAAGTATTTCTTCCCCAGAATCTGCATTTATAGATTTGGCAAAAAACTCTCTTGCCTTTGTGAGATCGTCATATACTTCTTGTGCAGATTCATAGAGACCATCTGGTCTAGCAAAGTTATTAGTCATGTAATTAAGAACAACTTGGGCAACTTCCGGCAATACCCTTGTAGTTCTGCAGTTATCAAGAAAGATTTTCATTTTACACCTCCTACATATAACTTATAACCCTTAGGATAATTCGAGCCATCTTTTCTCCAGTCTTTTCAGCTATTTCAAGGACTTCTTCTGCACTTAAGGGTTTTAGATCTTCTGGTACAGCTCTATCGGTTATGGCAGAAAGACCGAGTACTTTGATACCAGCGTGCCTTGCAACTATCACCTCTGGTACAGTTGACATACCAACGGCGTCTGCACCAAGGTTTCTGAACATCTTCAATTCCGCAGGTGTCTCAAAGTTTGGGCCTGATACTGCAACATAAACACCCTCGTAAAGCTCTATTTTCTCTTCTTGAGCTGCCCTTTTGGCAAGCTTTATCAGTTCCCTATCATAGGGTTCACTCATATCTGGAAATCGAGGACCCCATTCTTCAAAGTTTGGCCCTATCAGTGGATTGTCACCGATGAAGTTTATGTGATCCGTAATTACCATTGGTTTTCCAACATCAAAGACAGGATTCAGCCCTCCAGATGCATTTGTCACAAATAAATACTTCACACCCAGTAACTGCATGACCCTGATGGGAAAAGTAACTTCTTGCATGGAATAACCTTCATAATAGTGAAATCTTCCATTCATCAAAACAACATCTTTGCTACCAAGTTTTCCAAAGATCAGCTCACCTTTGTGCCCAGGCGCGGTGGACACTGGAAAGCCTGGTATGTCAGAGTAATGGAACTTTTTAGGTTCTTGCAGAACATCGGCAATCTTCCCTAGCCCCGAGCCAAGAATTATACCAATTTGTGGAAGTGAATCAACCTTACTTTTTAAGAACTCAGCAGCACTTTTCACCTTTTCCATATACTGATTCATTTTCACACCCCCTGATTTTTTCACATCATCCTATGAGACCTTTTATTATTAACTCAGTTGCTTCTTCTTCGGTCAGTCCTTTAGCCATCAACGTTTGAAGTTGATTTGCATTAACACGTCCTATAGAGGCTTCATGTGTTAGCTCTGCTAATTCATTCATTACCTTCAAAACAGGAACAGTGCTAACATCCACGGCCTCGCCCTTTGTTATCTCTTCACATTTTATATGACCTTTTGAATAATCTCCGACTCCATATGCTTCATTTACGACCCTAACCTTGGACTGATCCAAGGCAACGACGGTTGTCTTTGCTATACCACTCGCGCGATTACCAATCAGATCAAGCTTCTCTCTTATTAAAACTTGATCCAGTTTACTCGCTTTCACCTTCGCCGAAAGCTCAGCTATGGCATTTTCTCGCAATTCGACCGATGCATCAAGATGGAGCTTACCAACCCTTGTTTTGGTTAGCACGAAGTTGTTCACAAAGAGACCGTTTTCCTCTACAACAGCTTTTGTAGTTGTATTGAGAATTACCGAACCTGTATCTGAATGATAATGTTCATCGGAGTAATACATTTTGGCATTCTTCCCTATGTGAACTAATGCTAATGCACTGTGTGTGAACTCTTCTACCCATGGGAATGTGCAGTGGGCAACAAATCTTACTTGCGAATTATCACCAATCTCTATTTCAAAAATAACCTTCTGGAGTCCTCTTTTTTCAACAAAACCTGTGCAAATGTGTATAGGAGTCTGAATTATTGTGTTTTTTTCCACCACTATTCTTGCTCTGACTCCATCCTGAATCTGCTGTGGGAAAATTTGTATACCTGTGAGGCCGTTGAGGCCTATGACTTTGTCTCCGCTTATTATCAAAGATGCTACTCTCTTATTCAAAAATTTTGAAGCATCTCCGCCAGCTTTTTCATAAGCCCTTTTGAGCAATTCAAACTCTTTTCTCTGATCAATCGTACTTATCATATTCTCATCTCCTCAAGGCTTGGTAGATTTACATGTGAACATTCATCGCACCTGTCTTTGTAATACTTAATGATTCTATCAGATGATCCTTGGGTCAATATGGAACCATTGCACAATAAATAAGCTTCTTGAGATAACTTTGCGATCTCTTCTCTGTGTGTGATTACGATAACTGTTCCGCCATGTTTTACAATGTAATCTATTACATTCTCTATCATTGATAGGGACATTATGTCGATGCCAGAATCTGGTTCATCAAGAATTGCATAGCGAGGATTCAACAGCAAGATAGAGGCAAGTTCTACTCTCTTCCTTTCTCCACCACTTAATAACCCATCGACCATCCGGTGTCTGTAAAGATTTGGCGATAACCCAACAAAATTAAGGATGAACTCAATTTGATGATTCGAGACTTTTATTTTTCCCCCTAGTGTCAAATACTGTTCCACGGTCAGTCCTTGAAATCTGACCGGTTCTTGCCAAAGTAATGTCAAACCTTTTTTCGCCCTATCTGTTATAGAAAGATTGGTTATATCTTCACCATCGAGCAGAATACGCCCTGATGATGGTTCATAACCGTTTATCCCCATTATAAGGTATGCCAAAGATGATTTCCCTGCACCATTAGTGCCGAGGATAGCATATATCTTGCCTGTTTCGAAAACCGCATTTATGTCCTTCAAGATATACTTGTTTCCTCTGACAAGGTTTACATTATCTAAAAGTAACAACCACACCATCTCCTCTACTTTAATTTTACATGGTGCGGTTTACATTTATATTAGACTTTTTAAGTCTAAATTGTTTCAAAAATCATTCCAGGATGATCAGGGGACCCTCTTGCTTGAAATCGCCTCTGAATTCTTCTTCATTGAGAGATAGATGAGAATCCAGGTCATAGTATGTAAAAGCACCCGTGCCAGCAGCAAGGTGAATACTCTGCCTGATTCCAAGACTGCTTTCACCCATACAACCAATCATCAATTTTATATTTGCCGCTTGGGCTATCTGTATGATTGATAAAGCATCACTCACACCAGATTTCATAAGTTTGATGTTTATTACATCAACTGCTTCTTCTTTTATAACTCTCAAGGCATCAAATTTTGTGAATACACTCTCATCGGCTGCCACTGGGTATGGGCTGTTCCATCTTACGAATTTCAATCCTTCTACGTCGTATCTTAAGACAGGTTGTTCAAAGACGTCAACATTTACAGATTCACGATGAAGCGCTTGAATGAATTCGACAGCCTCTTTTGGCGAAAATCCTTGATTGGCATCGACCACAAAGCTCGCATCTCTTGCAATCTCTTTGGACCTGACAACTCTCTCTATATCTGTCTTTACATCTCTGCCAACCTTTATTTTTATCTTCTTGAAGCCTTCTTTGTAGATTCTTTCCACCTTGGCTAAAGTAGTCTTCAGGTCTTCTATGCCCACCGTTTTGTCGGTCTCGAGTTTGTCTTTGGCACCTCCAAAGAACTGATAAGGTTTCATTCCATACCTTTTGCAGAATGCGTCTATTATGGCAAATTCAACAGCTGCTTTGATTGCTGGTGTCGACCTCAGATTTTGAAGTAAATTGAAGAGGATCTGATATTTTTCTACGTCCCTTCCTTCCAGGATCTCCTTCACTGTTTTTTCTGTCTTTTCAAGCATTTCTGGTGTTTCACCGGAGATGACAAAAAGTGCCGAAGCTTCACCCCATCCCTCCGTACCATCTTCAAGTTTTACACATACCTCGACGTTCTCTTGTTCTTCGTGAGTACCCAGTGAAATAGTGAAAGGTTCAAAGTATCGGTATGAAACTTTCTTAAAGGATACCGTTTTGATCTTCACAAAACCACCTCCAATTTCGATATGACCTGTGACAACTGTTCTTGATCAAAGGGATCAAAGACAAAATAATTGTCAAGTCTGTAATCTCTGTTCAAACAAGATATACCCAAGATCTCTGCCTTGCTCAGTTGCTGAAGCAACTCAATCTCTTTTGCCGGATCTGGTTTGACAGGAAATCTTTCGAAAAATTCGAAACTCTCTCTGTTTGGGTCATGCACCATGACTACATACTGTGGCATAGAACCATATATTAAGCCAAGCGTCACTTGACCATAGGCGGGATGTCTCAAAGCACCCTGACCTTCAACGAAGATTAGACGATGTCCACTTTTTTCAAGGTCCAGAATCAACCCCTCGATCACACCAGGTACAAAATCTGCAGGCAACGCGTCTATCGCGACACCCTCGCTGGCTCCTATCATAATACCAGTCTGACCTGTCGCTAAAAACGCTGCAGGAAGGTTTTTTCTCAAGGCAGCTTCCCACAATTGAATCGCCGTTGTTCTCTTACCCGTTGCGCAATCTGTCCCAAGGACACAGACTCGTACTGTCCTTGATTGGAGAACCTGCCCATCTAATATTCTAAGTTTTCCTCCATAATGCCTAACATCAATTATTCGACTCTTGGTTAACCTGGAGGCACTCAGGAAAGGTTCTTTCTCAGAAAGTTTCAGATGCAACCCCGAGAGTATATCAAGACCATACTCAATTGCTTTGACAATGTGTTTTACCAATTCTTCGGGCAAATATCCTCCAATATTAGATACACCGATTACTAGAACCTTTGCGCCCAATCGGACTGCTTTGCTAACATCGTTTACGATAGGTACATGGAATCTCACTGGTGTTACAAAATCAGTGATCTTTTTTCCTTCCTGTTCTGCCACAACGCAAACAGGTCGTAGAACCCTACTGTGCCTCAGCAATCCATAGGTCGTCTTTGCGAGAGATGTTCCAAGTTGCCCCCATGATAGAATTGCAGCAGGAGTACCACTTTCGAAAAACTGGCTTATCTGCAAGTTTCCACCTCCTTTTTACGGAAATGATAACATCCAGACCTGTGATATTGTGTTTTCAAAGTTCTGACGATAATACTAAAGGAGGATTTCAATGGACGGTGTTGTGATAGATATTTTTGGAAAATGGGTGAAGATAAGAACCCAGAATGGGGAAACTGTTGTGAAAATGAACAGAAAGTTACCAGAGATAGGTGAATTGGTCAGAATAACTGATCATCCTGTCAATCTTAAGGTTTATGCCGCTGAGAAGATTTTTGAAGCACCAGAGGTATTACCACCTCTGCAAAAACTTCAACCACTGCTGAGAAATATAGACAAGCCAAGAAATGATGCAGACATACCTTTTCTTGTAAAGCTCATTGAGAGAGTTGAAAATCGAATAGGGCAACTCAGAAGCGATTTTTTCGAACAAGTAGGGTTATATTACAAAAATGGCGAGGTCAATGAGAGCCTCAAGACCTTTGGCTTATGGCTCATGACGGTTTCACACCCTTTCACCTTTAAAAGCTTACCCGATCTTGAAAAACCACTTCACATATTCATGGACAGGAATTCGAAAAGATTCAGAATAGATTTTGTGAGGAATTCCAAAACGATGAGTATCGAAGGTTTGATCATAAACGATCAAATAGTTCTTGATATAAAAGGCTTTAAAATTGATCAGCAACAGATCGAACAGTTGAGAACCTCGTTGAGTACATATTTTAAAAGTGTTCTGATCAACACTGGAGGGCTAAGAGATGGATTATACGCATAGGTTGGCTGTTGCACTTGGGTATGATCCTGAGAAATTCAATGCACCTTTTGTAATAGCAAAAGGTAAAGGAGAGGTCGCTGAAAAGATTATCGACGAGGCCGAGAAATCGGGGGTTCCAATAGTTTCATCTCCGGAACTTGTGAGGAAACTCTACAGACTTCAAATACTAGAGGAGATACCAGACGATCTATATATCGCTGTCGCTCAGATACTTGTTTTTGTAAAAAACTTATGAACTTTTTTCTCTAATCTTTTCAAGGATTTCTTTCAATGCTGCAAGTTCTTGGGCTGCCCTGTTCAATATTCTGTTCTTTCTCTCAATCTCTTCGGTGATTTTGTTGACAATTTCTGAAATCTTTTTGTCTTTCACTTTCACTCTGTCGGCCGAACCCGATGCAATTTTTTCAAGGGATTCTCTAATCGAGAGTAACTTTGATCTATAATGATCCTGAAGAAAGACCAGTAGGATTGTAAAACCTATACAAATGGATAAGACAAATGGTAACAGAAACTTCCACCAAACATCTTCTGTGTAAATGCAAGTAGTTACCGAAAAACCATAAACAGGATTGACTGTGTTGAAGCCGAAGACAGTTCGTCCCTTATATTTTGCTTGGAAGATCTTGCCCATTCTTTGAACTGCTATGATACCCGAAATCACTCCGCCAATGGCTGCAAGTTCCGAAGTTGCCACGATCTTGCCTGTTGTATCCGTGACAAAATAGATCGACGGGGCCGATAGATCGGTGAATGACACTAAGGCAGTCTGCACACCTTGTTCTTTTCGAAGGGAAACAACAACTTTTCTCAGGTTTTCATCATACAGGAAGATTCCACCAACTTTTTTTGTCAATTCAACGTAATCGGTTGGTACTTGAGTTGGCTTAGTGAAAGAATCCTCTATCTTTTTCAAAATCTGTAACTCTAAGGCTTTCGCACTCATTTGAATGAAAAGTCTATTGTTTCTTTCAAAGGTCTCGATGAGTTGATCTTTAATCAACAACGCCGGTATTATCATAGAGCAAATTAAGACTAGAAAAACCAGTAATATTCTGATCAATCTTCCAGCCATTTTCCCATCATCACCAAGTCTATGTATTCGCCATCAACAAAAACCGCTCTCTTCTTAATACCTTCCACTTCAAAACCGAATTTTTTATAAAGTCCCATGGCTCTGTCGTTGTTAGACATGACCTCCAGCTGAATTTTCTTGAATCCTTTTTGTTTAGCCAGTTTCAGACATTCTTCCATCAAGGCGCTCCCAACACCTTTAGCCCAGAATTGTTTTCGCACAGTTATACCCAGTTCGCCTTTATGCATTACCCTTCTCTTGTTCGAACCAGAAAGAGTTATCACTCCAATGATCTGATTTTTATATTCAGCCACTAGGAATATTTTTCTCGGATCGCTCAGATAAAGCGTTATAATTCTCCTTTGGTCTGCTATGTCTTCAACTTCATCTGGACACGTCAAAAGAAACTTTGACTCATTCGCAACTTCTTTTTTGAACAATATCAACTGCGCAGCATCGGATAGGCTTACCGGCCTTATGAAAACACTTTCCATGCTATCAAATCCTTTCGAAAAACTTGTCAAGATCGTTCAAATCTATAGAATATATTATTGGGCGACCATGGGGACAGGTGTTAATTTTTTTATCAAAGACCTGTCGTACAAGAAAGAGAGCTTGTTCACCGTCTAATCTATCTTTGGTTCTAAATGCGCTCTTACAGGCTATGTCCGCTATAATTTTCTTGATGACCTCTTCGAAGCTCCGCAAATCTATCAACTTTATCTCGTCAATACTTTGTATTAGAAAATCTTTTATATCACTTTGGTCCAACCACTTTGGGATCCTCTTTACAGCTATTTTCCCTGGTTGTATTTGATAATCGAACCCTATTCTTTTTAGAAGATCCGTCTTTTCAAGCAGATCTAGCTCACTTTTTCTGAGTGGTATTTCCATATCTATGAGCAGATCAGTTACTGGCATATGATCGATGGATGATATCATTTCATCATAGATGAGTCTTTCATGTGCCGCATGAAAATCGATGATAAGCAGATTTTCCAAAGTCTCAACGAGTATATATCTTCCTCTCAAAATACCGATTAAGTTGAAGTCCAGTGGCTTGAGAAAATAGTGATTGCTCATTCTCTTAAATTCCATGGATTGTACTTTCAGATCACTTTTGTAAGTTCTAAAAGATTCTGATACTCTATGATCGGATGTTTCATCAGAAAGGTTTTCAGTGATAGGGAGTTTGTGGAGGACAACCTTGTGAAAGACTTTCTTAATAGTATCTCGGACTAGCTTGAAGATTTTTTCTTCATCGGAGAATTTTACTTCCAGTTTCTGAGGGTGAATGTTTACATCGACATCCCTTGATGAAATACTCAGGTTCAATATAACTAATGGGTGTTCTCCCTTTGAGAGAAAATCATTGTATGCTGCATAAATAGCACTTTGTACAATTGGATTTATTACATACCTACCGTTCACATAGATAAATATTGTCCTCTTACTTCTGAAAAATGGAGGCTTTGTCACACAACCCGTTATTCTCAGACCCTGTTGCTCCATATCTAAAGTAGCCAAAGAATCGTGTGAGACATCCTTGAAAAGAGCAATAACGCGCTCAGTCAAGTTAGAAGGGGAAAAATTGTATATAACTTGCTGATCTTTCAACAAAATAAAGGCTATTTGTGGATGAGAAAGACAAAACCTTTCAAAGGTTTCCGTTGCCATTCGTCCTTCGATAGCAGGTGATTTCAGAAATTTCCTTCTGGCGGGCACGTTGAAAAACAAATCTCTGACTATGACGGTCGTGCCTTTTTGGCAAGCGACAGCTCTTTGGTAAATCAAATTCCCAGCCACTATCTCAACTTCGTGACCTATCTGCGATCGATCGGTCCTAGAGATTATCTTGGTCTTACTCACTTGACAAATAGAGTAAAGAGCTTCTCCACGAAAGCCAAAGGATCTTAGCAGGTAAATGTCTTCAAAGCTCAAAATCTTGCTTGTTGCATGAGGTTCAAAACACAACAGCAAATCTTCTCTATCCATGCCTTCACCGTTGTCTTGAACTCTTATCTCATCTTTTCCACCATTCAAGAGCTCCACAACTATTCTTGTGGCCAAAGCATCTATTGAGTTTTCGATTAATTCCTTGACCACAGAATGTGTGCCAGTAACAACCTCTCCGGCGGCGATCTTTGAGACAACCGAAGGGTCTAGTTTCTTAATCTTCATGTAACGACACCTCACTTAATAATGATAACTCACAGAGATATAAAAAGAAAAGAAGACCGAGGTGATCCTTTTTGAGAAATGGCAAAGGACTTTCAGCAGTGAAATTCATTGTTTTGATGGGTTTTATGAGTCTTTTTTCTGACATTGTTCACGAAGGTGCAAAAAGTATATCAGGACCTTACCTTGGACTGTTGGGTGCCAGCGCGACTGTTATTTCACTAACCGCAGGGCTTGGTGAGTTCATAGGCTATGCATTCAGAATGATCAGTGGATACTTCACTGACAGAACGAAGCGTTATTGGCTGATAACCTTTCTTGGTTATACATTGAATCTGTTAGCAATTCCGACGCTCGCCTTTGTCGGGAAGTGGCAATTAGCAGTTTTGCTGTTGATAGCTGAAAGATTTGGCAAAGCCACTAGAAAACCTGCTAAAGATACCATGATGTCTTTTGCAGCGAAACAAGTTGGGACGGGTTGGGGATTTGGTTTGCACGAGGCTTTAGACCAAATTGGTGCGGTGGCAGGTCCAATTTTTTTGGCAATAGCTATAACTTTGAAAAACGGTGATGAACTTTTAAGATATAAGTTTTCTCTGTCATTACTGCTTGTTCCTGCAATAATCTCGCTTTTGTTATTGACAACAGCTCGTATTCTTTTCCCAAAACCTATTGATTTTGAAAAGACACCATCTGCGAAAACAAAGAATTTGGTGACGAAAAGTTTCGCCTGGTATCTTGCTGCAATTTCATTCATAGCCGCTGGCTTTGCGGATTTTCCCTTGATAGCATATCATTTTAACAAGATTAATGTAGTCAGTGCTTCCTTGATTCCTTTATTCTATTCAATAGCAATGGGTACTGATGCCGTTGCAGCACTTGTATTTGGAAAGCTTTTCGATAGGCGAGGTCTAATGGTTTTAATGATTTCATCGTCGTTAAGTGCATTTTTCGCGCCACTTGTTTTCCTAACGAGAAATTTGTTTGTAATAAGTCTTGGTGTGTGCTTATGGGGCATAGGAATTGGCGCTCAGGAATCCATACTGAAGGCTGTTGTTGCAAATCTCATATCCATCGAAAAGCGAGGTACAGCCTATGGAATTTTCAACACAATATTTGGTCTTGCTTGGTTTCTTGGTAGTTTTTTGATGGGTGTCTTGTACGATAGATCCCTAGTTGCGCTGGTGTTTTTCTCGGTATTGATGGAACTTCTTTCGATCATAATGCTTCTTTTCATGATCAAATCGAATCAGTGATTAGAAAGAACAATCTTTATGAATTTTAGAACATCTCTTGGCACGTTCTTTTTACTAAGTGGCGACTGAAGAAATCTGTAGAACCATTCAAGATGAAGTCTTTGAATAAATCTGGGTGCTCGTTTCTTGAAACCAGATATGACATCAAAAGAGCCTCCAACACCCATCGCAAAGATGGCATTTGTCTTTGAGAAATTCTCGCTGATCCACAGTTCTTGTTTTGGTACTCCCATACCGACAAAAACGATGTCAGCACAACTTTTGTTTATCAGTTCGACCGGCTCATCACCACTGAAATAGCCGTGGTGATATCCGCAAACGATCTTTCCAAATCTCTTATTCAGGTTTTCCGCTGCGTGTGTGACGACCTGTGGTTTAGCTCCCAGTAAAAAAACCTTCCATTTCCTGTGCTCTGCGATTCTACAAAGCTCGACCATCGTGTCTATGCCAGTTACCCTTTGTGCCTGCTTTCCATGTATCCTCTTAATTGCCCATACAACGCCGATGCCATCAGGAAAGATCAAATCAGCCTTCTGAAGTGCCCCTCTGTAGGTACTGTCTTCGACAGCTTTAACGACAATCGAAGCATTTGCTGTGACAACGAAGGTCTTGGTTCTGCTGGAAATTCTTTCAATTAGTAAGTTGACAAGTTCCTGTCTTTCTGCAACTGTGATGGTTAAGTCGAAAAGATTGACTCTCTCCAATCAGAGGCCCCCATTACAAAATTTTAAGGCCGACTTTGCGGCCTCGTTTGGTGCCGAGGGCGGGACTTGAACCCGCACGGGAGAAACCCACATGATCCTGAGTCATGCGCGTCTGCCATTTCCGCCACCTCGGCAGAATTACCACACCTATGATATCACAAGACCACTATCTGATCAAGAGAATCTTTAGACTGTGAGTAATTAACAAAAAATATAAAAAAACGTTACCGATAGATAACAAAATTATACCAAAATAGTGTTATATATAAATAGAACACTATATAAATGGAGGGATTATTGTGGAATCGATCAGACAGTCAAGATTTCTTCAAGCATCGATATTCGTCGCGATTTTGGGAATTTTTGGTTGGTTGTCAGCCTTTGTTCCTCTAAAGATCGTACTCGCTTTCGTTGCCATAATGATTCTGGCTTTCACACTCAAAAGTTACGTAAGGCACATGGCCGGTTTTGTGGTGCTGGCAGTCATAATTTTCCTGATCCCAGCCGCCACTAACAGCTACTCTGATATCATCTTGCCGATCTTTTTCAGGCTACCCTTTGTGAGTGTACTGAAGGAAGTCCCACCGTCAAAGACAATAGATCTGAAACCAAGGGTAGTTATTGAGGGTGATTTGAGTGTGGAAATACGATTCACCGATTCAAATATGATGCACCTGGCCAATGAACTGGATGTGAAGATATTAGAAGATGAAGTTAGAATCTCCGGCAGCTACTCAAATAGAAAGTATATCATCGAGGTCGGCACCAACGAATTGAGAGACTTAAAGATTGATGCTGTGGCAATTTCTGTTAATGGTGATTGTCAGATAGATTCGATTTATATTGACGGGACAGCGATAAATGTAAGTGGCAACATTGGTGCGAATCGTCTGACATTGAGAGGGACCGGCGTAAATCTGAGTGGTGAATTGCATGGGAAATCACTCGACGTACGAGGAGCAGGGGTCAATTTAAAAGGTGAATTCAAATTTGAAACGATCAGAATAGACGGAACAGGTGTCTCAGTTGGTATGACAATTCCCTCGGGCAGATCTCTTTCCATAGATGGAACAGGAGTTAATGGAATTATTACTTATGTTGGTCAGAATGATTTCTATCTAAAGGTTGACGGGACTGGCGGAAAGATCACACTGAGAAATCGATCAAAGGCAGATATTCGCATTGATAGCTCTGGTGTCAAAATAGTGAGAGAGTGATCCGAATGCTCAGGAGAGTAGATAAACACAGCGGTATTCCTGCCTATCTTCAGATCATGAATCAAATCAAATCAGAAATATTACTGGGCAACCTCAAAGCCGAATCACGATTACCACCCGTGAGGGAACTTGAAATCATCTTCGATGTCAATGTGAATACCATTCTCAAGGCACTCGACAAATTGAAGAGCGAGGGGGTTTTGATGTCAGAGCAAGGTATCGGATATTTTGTCGCTAGGAATATTTCAGTTGATCCACAGATCACACAAGAAATAAGAAGGCTGGTGGGTGATCTGAAATCAAAAGGACTCGATCTGTATACTTCGTTGTTATTAATCGAGGAGGTGTGGAAAAATGAAAAACTTTGATGTGTATGTAAGAAAGCAATTGCTTGAAAAGTATTCAAGTATGGTTTTCTTTCTTGTCGTAATGCTCTTTCCAACCTTCGGGACAAAGGCATTTGGAGTTTTCTTCATAACACTCTTTTCGCTTGCATCTGACATAAGACACAGAAGGCTAGATTTGATGACCTTTCTTCCCTTGACTAGAAGACAGTTATTCTGGATGGAATATCTATTTCTCTTATCATTAATCTCAGTGACATTCTTTGTTGGGTTACCTTTTGCCGATCGATCGATAGATTCTTGGTTGATGCTTTTAAAGTCAGTCGTCTTTTTGTCCTGTTATTTTGGAGTAGTAATATCTTCCGTAAGCGTTGGATTTGATCCCTATGGTGCGGCTTTTTTGTTCTTGTTGATCGACCTAGTACTGGGAGGTATTGGGTCAAGTCGCCTTGGTCCAACATTTAATCCTTACAAATTAGTAAGTCCCATATATCAAGCAAACATTCTAGCTTCATTCATTTTCGCTGCTGTTTTGGTTTACGTGGCATACAAGTTTTTTACAAAAAGAGGTGGTGAAAGATGATTCGTGTAGAGCATCTCAGAAAACAATTGGGTAGCAAACAAGTATTGAGTGACATTTCCTTCACAGTAGAGGATGGAACTGTATTTGCATTGGTAGGTCCAAATGGAGCAGGCAAGACGACAACGATAAGATGTTTAACTGGTGCTCTAAGAGCTGATGGAGGTCTAGTAGAACTCTTTGGTGAGAAATGTGATAGTACGAACGAGCTCAAAATAAAGGAAAGAATAGCTGTTGTTCCTGAGGAAAGATCTGTTTTTCGAAATTTCACAGCAACAGACTACCTACAACTATGGTCCAGACTCTATCCAAAATGGGATGAAAGGACATTTTCAAATTTCATCGCAAGATATGGTTTTGACCTGTCTCAAAGGGTTGAATCATATTCGATTGGGATGAAAACCATTTTCCTTATCGGCCTTTGTGTGGCAAGCCAAGCAGAACTGTTGGTACTTGACGAACCTACCCAGCATCTAGACCCCACAATAAGGCTAGAGATAATGGATGTATTGAAAGAATCTGCCAATTCAGGTAAGACAATATTCATCTCTTCACACGAGATATTCGAAATAGAAGAATATGCCACACATTTTGGAATAGTAAAGGAAGGGAGAATGATTTACTCAGACTCCATAGACAACGCCAAGGAAAATCACAGAGTAATCGATACAGGAGGAAACCTGGACGCCTCCGATGTGATAGGCTTGGTTGGTTCAAGTGTCCTTGTAAAAACTAAAGCTGAAGTGGGGAGGTTTCCAAAACTGAATGAAATTGTCGTAGGATATCTCACAGGCCATCGTGAAAGATCTATATCATTAAAATGAAAGCGGGTGAACCCGCTTTCATTCTCTCAAAAATATCAAATAAATGATAAACAAAAGGGCAAGAATCCATGTTAACCAATGTACTTGCCTTGTTTTTTTGCTGAAAAGTTTAACGATGGGATAGGTGATGATCCCCAAGGCTATACCGTTGGCGATGGAATAGGTCAAAGGCATCATGAGCAAGGTTATGAAAGCTGGTACTGCTTCGCTGATGTCATCCCAGTTGATTTTCTTGAGCGTGTTAATCATGAGAACACCAACAAAAACTAATGCTGGTGCAGTTGCAGCTGATGGTACGGTTAAAGCAAGGGGAGAAAAGAAAAGCATAAGGAGCATTAAGATAGCAACTACAACGGCCGTTAGACCTGTCCTACCTCCTTCAGCTATACCTGCGCTGCTTTCTATATACGTTGTAACTGTAGAAGTACCAAAAGCGGCGCCAACAGAGGTCCCAACGGCATCGGCAAGGTATGCCCTCGATGCCCTTGGTAAATCACCATTCTTCATAAAGCCCGCTGATTCTGCCAATCCCGTTAGCGTTCCGAGCGTATCAAAAAAGTCTACGAAGAAAAATGTAAAAACAACCATCCAGAATGTCGCCGTACCCAAAGCTTGAAGGTTGAAATCCATTTTCATGAATGTGGGCGCAATGGATGGGACTTTACCGATTATACCCTGATAATTCGTGACACCAAAGATAGGCAAGGCACCTATTAAAGTACTTACAAGTATGCCAATCATTATTGCCCCTGGTACTTTGAGAGCGAAAAGTATGGCTATGATGAAGAAACCTATTATTGCAACTATTACGTTCGGATCGCTAAGGTGACCCAAACTCACAAAGGTTGCAGGATCAGCCACAACAATCCCTGCTCCTTTCAAACCTATGAAGGCTATGAACAACCCTATGCCTGCACCCGTTGCTAACTTTACTGAATCTGGTATAGCCTTCACGACGAAGCCACGGGCACCCGTTACCGTCAAGAGTATGAATATGAGACCTTCCACAAAGACCGCAGCAAGAGCTACTCTCCAATCAATACCCATCTTCAAGCACACAGTGAAGGCAAAGTATGCATTCAATCCCATACCTGGTGCAAGAGCGAACGGGTAGTTCGCGAACAATCCCATGATCAATGTTGCTGTCACGGATCCAAAAATCGTTGCCACCATGAAAGCCCCGAAGAATTGCGTGTAAAGAGTGCTGCCAGGCGTAGCACCGGGAATAACATTGATGAGAATAGAAGGATTGACAAAGACAATGTAAGCCATGGTGAGAAAGGTTGTGATCCCTGCAACTACTTCTCGACGTACAGTTGTGCCGTTCTCTTTCAGACGAAAGAGTTTTTCCACATTTCTCCCTCCCACGAAGAAATTTAAAAACACAGAAAAAATATTACACGAGAAACATTTAAATGATCTATATTTTGTATGAAACAATTCTTTGAACAAAAGACTATCGATTTATAACTGAAGATTGTCTGGATTTATGAAAAGATCGATCCATGGCTTTGTGAAAGAGAATCTTATGTAGAACACTATCGATAGAATATACAGGACAGTGACAGCGATCTTTATTCCCTTGGTCAATGAAACTCTCTGTATATTCTTCTCCAAGGAACAACCGATAATCGCTGAAATGAAGGTGACTGCAAATGCCCAAATCAATTCAACAGCAACAGATTGGATGTGTCCAACCAGAGCCGGTGCCATATACCATACAATGACGATGAACCAAGGTACAAGTATGGCTGAAAGGACCCGTGGTTGCCAGAAATTCCCTTGTTGAACCTTTTTTCTTCCCAGAAGGTACTCGATTACATTAACAATTGAATAGGACCAAAATCCCATCTTGAGATGTTCGAAAACAGATTCGTCTACTCCACAGAATGGTATCAACAAAGGCCATCTCAGCACTTCGTAGGCGAAATGGAGAACGGAAAAAACTATCAAATAAAGTGTAGCCTTCAACAACACCCTCACACCATACACCTCCATCTAGATTTTGCATCATTTATAGTTCATCAATCTGAGTTAATTTGACATCAACAACCGTTCAAATGGTATAATCATAACCAAGATCATACAAGGGGGTGCACAGCATGAAGAAATTCTGGGTGATTTTCTTGTTACTGAGTGTTGCTTTGTCTTTTGCTGCCAAGTATGGCGGGACTCTTAGGTTTGTCATGGGCGCCGATGCTGTCAGCTTGTTGCCGGCAAACCAAACTGATAACATCAGCGCCACTGTCTGCAGACATGTCTTTGAGGGTCTTGTTGAATTTGACGAAAAGCTCAACTTGACACCTGCTCTTGCCGAACGCTGGGAAGTCTCACAAGATGGCACGATCTATACTTTCTATCTGAGAAAAGGTGTCAAATTTCATGATGGTACGAACTTCAATGCTCATGCTGTTAAAAAATATTACGACTATGTGCTGAACAACAATTTGAGAAGGACTGGTTTGTTTAAAGGAATCATCAAAGTCGTTGAAGTATTGGACGAATATACGGTGAATTTTGTGTTGGAGAAGCCTTTTTCACCTTTCTTGTACAGGCTCGCCCATGAGGGCGCATTGATTGTTTCGCCAAAAGCCATCGATGAACTTGGTTCCGACCCAGGTAAATTGGGAAGAGCTCCTGTTGGAACCGGTCCATTCATGTTCAAAGAATGGAAGATAGGTGAGAGGATAGAATTAATAAAGAATCCAAACTATTGGAGGCAGGGACAACCTTATCTGGATGGTATTGTCTTCACGATAATACCTGAAGATGTAACTCGAGTAACGCAGTTGAGGGCTGGCGATGCCGATGTAATGTTCAACCCACCACCAGCATTGGTACCAACTTTGCAAAAAGACGACAAGTTAGCTGTAAGAATCGAGCCAAGTCTAAGGGTAATCTACATAGGTATGAATACCAGAAAGGCTCCACTCAACGACGTGCGAGTTAGGCAAGCCCTGAATTACGCCATCGATAAGAGCAAACTTTGTTCTGCAATTATGAAAAATCTTGCTATCCCAGCTGATTCACCGCTTTCAAAATACACCGTTGGTTACGTATCAACAGGTGGTTATCCTTACGATCCACAAAAGGCTAAACAACTTTTGAAAGAAGCCGGCCAAGAAAATCTCAAGTTGGAACTTATCACTCCAAAGGGTAGATATCTGAACGATTACGAAGTTGCCATCGCTGTTCAGGGTATGCTCAGAGAAATAGGAGTGACAGTTGATGTGAAGCCGATGGAGTGGGCGACGTACCTGAGCCGTCTCTCATCGACTAATCCAGAAGATTGGAATTATGAGTTGTTCCTGCTTGGATGGGCACCATCGACTGGGGAAGGGCACTGGGTACTTTATCCTTTGTTCCATTCCGATAACATTAAACCCAACGGAACGATGGACAACAACGCTATGTACTCTAATCCCACAGTGGATGATTTAATTAACAAGATCGGTTTTGAACTCGATAGAAACAAAATGATGCAGTATTATACAGAGGTACAAAAACTAATAGTTCAAGATGCCCCCTGGATTTTCTTGTACAATATGGCAAACGTTGTTGCCTTTAGAAAGGAACTCAAAGATGTCTGGGTGCTACCAACAGAGTTTGTGATTGTTAAATACGCCTGGTTTGACAGATGATGAACAAAGATGAGTGTGGCCCACGCCACACTCATCTTCTAAACTTCCTGCATCATTTCTCTATTTATGCGACCATCAGATCATTTATGTTCAAATTGTTGTTTATTTTTTCTATACATATAGAAAACCTCCTTGACATGGATTTCTTAGCATGATAGAATCTCATCCAAATATACCACACAAAGGAGGTGAAATCAGGTGAGAAAGGTTCTATCAGTTATTTTGCTTTTTCTTGTAGTTCTTCTTTTTGCAGCTAAGTACGGCGGGACACTGAGGTTCTTGATCGGAGTCGATGCAACAACACTGCTAGGGCCTAACATACCAGACTCAATAAGCAACATAATCGCAAGCCACATCTTAGAGGGTCTCATAGACGTCGACGAGAACCTAAAGATCATACCCTGTCTTGCCGAACGGTGGGAGATTCAAGAGAACGGGACCGCCTACGTGTTTTATTTAAGAAAGGGTGTTAAGTTCCACGATGGTGAAAACTTCAACGCCTACGCTGTTAAGAAACATTTTGATTATGTTTTGAATTCCTCTCTGAGAAACGTCGGTATGTTCAAAGGTATTCTCAAAGAAGTTCAGGTTCTTGACGAATACACAGTCAAGCTCAAACTCTTCCAACCCTATGCACCCATTATGTATCGCTTAGCGACTTCTTCCGCGGCATGGATTCTTTCACCAAGAGCCATCGAACAATACGGTAATGATCCGGCTACCTTTGGAAAAAATCCTGTTGGCACGGGGCCTTTCATTTTCAAAGAATGGAAGGTTGGTGAAAAAATTGAGCTGGTGAGAAATCCAAATTACTGGCAGCAGGGCTTACCCTATTTGGACGGGATAGTATTTTCTGTTGTTTCTGAAGATGTTTCTCGAGTTACACAAGTTAGGGCAGGCGATGCAGATATCATGTACAATCCTCCACCGGCTTTGATTTCGGCACTGGAGCAAGATTCACGCTTGACAGTGAAGACTATTCCAACGGTACGAGTCATCTACATAGGCATAAACGGTCGCTCAGCTCCCCTCAACGATGTGAGGGTCAGACAGGCACTCAACTATGCCATTGATAGGGAAAAACTGTGCAAAGTGATCATGCGAGGCATGGCTCGACCAGCTGATTCACCTCTGTCGAGTATCACCTACGGTTACGTTTCAACGGGATTGTATCCTTACGATCCCCAAAAGGCTAAACAGCTTTTGAAGGAAGCTGGATACACCAATGGACTGAAACTTGAATTGATCACTCCAAAAGGGAGATACTTGAACGACTATGAAACGGCTGTAGCGTTGCAGGGAATGTTCAAAGAAGTGGGAATCATCCTCGATGTCAAGCCTATGGAGTGGGGTACCTACGTAGCAAAAATACTTTCTAACAAACCAGAAGACTGGGATTATCAATTGTTCCTGCTAGGTTGGGCGCCGGGAACTGCCGAGGGTCACTGGGTCTTGTTCCCACTCTTTCACTCTATGAATCAGATGAGTAGTGCACAAGGCACTGCAAAGTACAATAACTTTTTCTACAGTAATCCGAAGGTCGATGAACTTATAGACAAGATAGGAATAGAACTTGATGAAAAACGTTTGATGGAATACTACGCCCAAGCGCAAAAAACCATACTCCAAGATGCTCCTGCCATATTCCTGTATGAAATGAAGATTGCTACAGTCATGCGAAAAGAAATTAAGGATCTGAAAATCTATCCTACCGAGCGTTTTAACATGACTCATACTTGGATTGACAGATAAGTTTTATGGGGTGTGTCGACACACCCCATAGTTTGTGGGGTGTTGTGGGTGATCAAATTCATTTCAAGAAGATTATTGCTTCTGATACCAGTTATAATTGGGGTCTCGATCATATCTTTTTCAATAATGCATTTAATACCAGGTGATCCAGCCAGAATTATAGCTGGAGAAGGTGCAACAAAAGAAGACGTGGAGGCAATACGTGATAAATATGGCTTGAATAAACCTTTGGTTGAACAATACTTTAGATTCATGAAGGGAATCGTTACAAACGATCTAAGATCCATTAAAACTGAAAGACCTATTTTGAAGGAAATCTCGCCAAGGTTCCTTAATACTGTTCAACTTGCGATGGTCAGTATACTCATATCTTCCATGATAGGCATTTCACTTGGCATAGTTTCGGCAGTGAGGAGAAACACATGGGTCGACAGTTTTGCCATGTTTTTCTCACTGATAGGTGTTTCTATGCCCATATTTTGGCTGGGCATTCTACTGATCATCATCTTTGCAGTTACGCTCGGCTGGTTACCTTCTGGTGGAAAGGGTGGAATTGAGCACATAATTTTGCCTGCCATAACACTTGGTCTTGCAACATCAGCCATCATAGCAAGAATGACGCGGGCAAGTATGCTTGAAATACTCAACCAAGACTATGTGAGAACAGCCAAAGCCTTTGGATTATCGAAAAGAAAGATTGTCTACAAATACGTGCTTAGAAATGCTCTCATACCCATCATAACAGTTATTGGATTACAATTCGGTTATCTATTGGGTGGTGCGGTACTGACCGAGAGTGTTTTTGGATGGCCAGGACTAGGTAGATATGTTGTAGATTCTATTTTCAATCGTGATTACATAGCTGTGCAAGTGGGAATAATGGTTATAGCAATCTCTTTCGTTTTAGTAAATCTTTGTGTAGATATTCTTTACGCATTGGTTGATCCAAGACTAAGGCGGGGTTAAATATGTCGAAAAAAAGTGCATGGACGATAACATTCAAAAGAATAAGTAAAAACAAAGGTGCATTGATTGGTATGTTCGTTGTTGTCACCATTGTGACTGTCGCCCTAACAGCTCCCTTGATAGCACCATATGATCCTTACAAACAAGACTTGCTCTCAAGCCTTGAAGGGCCATCGTTGAAACATCCATTCGGCACTGACATCTTTGGAAGAGATGTTTTGAGTAGAGTTATATATGGTGCGAGAACATCTGTTTCCATTTCCTTTTTGGCTGTGATAGTTGCCATCTTCTTGGGTATGACAGCTGGAACGGTTGCAGGGTACTTCGGGGGTGTTGTTGATGAGATACTCATGAGATTCTTAGACATTTTGATGGCATTCCCAGACATACTTTTGGCCATAGCAATCGTTGCAGCTTTGGGACCTGGAAAATCCAATCTGATAATAGCCATAGCCATCTATTCATTTCCGCAGTTTGCAAGGGTCATGAGAGCATCGGTTCTGACAGTTAAAAACAATGAATACATAGAAGCGGCAAGAGCCGTAGGGGAATCGAACATGGCCATAATTATTCGATATGTGGTACCTAATGCCATGGCACCAATAATAGTTCAAGCCACTCTTAGAATGGCCACAGCAATACTAACAATATCTGGACTGAGCTTTCTTGGCTTGGGAGTTAAACCACCCGAAGCAGAATGGGGTACGGACCTTGCAATGGCACGAGTTTATTTGGAGATAGCACCGCATCTTGGTATCTTTCCTGGTGTTGCATTGTTCTTGACCGTAATGGGTTTCAACTTGTTTGGAGATGGTCTGAACGACGCCTTGAACCCAAGGTTGAAAGATAGGTGAGAAGAAGATGGAAGAGTTATTAAAGATAGAGAATCTTCGGCTTTATTTCGATACTGAGGAAGGTATTGTAAAAGCTATAGAAGATGTGAATTTGACAATCGAGAAAGGCGAAATCGTTGGCATAGTTGGAGAAACTGGAAGCGGGAAGTCTATCACAGCGATGAGCATACTGAAGTTGATCCCCACGCCACCAGCAAGATACCTTAGTGGAAGAATATGGTTCGAGGGTCAAGAAATCAGTGAACTTCCAGAGGAAAAGATGATTGAAATTCGAGGTAAAAAGATATCGATGATATTTCAAGAACCTATGACCTCGCTCAATCCTACATTTACCATTGGTGAACAGATCTGTGATGTGATCATGACACACACAAGTGTGAGTAAGCAAGAAGCTGTTTCAAAAGCTGTAGAGACATTTAAGCTTGTAAGAATGCAAGATCCCGAATCTCTTATGACCAAGTACCCACACCAACTCTCAGGTGGAATGAGACAAAGAGTTATGATTGCTATGGCTTTAGTATGCAATCCAAAACTGTTGATCGCCGACGAGGCAACAACTGCACTTGATGTTACAATACAAGCTCAGATTCTGAGTTTACTCAAGAGAATGAATCAAGAACTCGGTTTGAGTGTGCTGATTATAACTCACAACTTTGGTGTCGTAGCACAAATTTGCGACAAAGTTGCGGTGATGTATGCAGGATATGTGATTGAGTTTGCCCAGGTTCAGGAGATATTTCAAAGACCTTTGCATCCTTACACAAAAGGACTTCTGAATGCCATACCACCCCTTGAGAGCAAGATAGATAATCTAAGGGTGATCGAGGGAAGTGTACCCAATTTAATAGATCCTCCAAATGGTTGCCGTTTCCACCCTCGTTGTGAAAGGTTCATAAAAGGACTGTGCGACGAAAAAGTACCAAAACTTGTTGGTTCAAAACACAAAGTTGCTTGCTTTAACCCGTACAATGGTGGTGACCAAAGTTGGAAATCCTAAAAGTGAGGAGACTGGTGAAGGTTTTTTGGGTCAAAAGGGGATTCTTTGGCAAGCATTTCGTAATAAAACCTTTGAATGAAGTTTCATTTGATTTGAACGAGGGTGAAACATTAGGTGTTGTTGGCGAATCTGGCTGCGGTAAGACAACCCTAGGACGAACCATTATAAAACTACAACAACCAGATGGTGGAGAAATGATCTTTGACGGAACCAATATAACAAATATGTCTGAAAAGGAATTTCGTTACTTTCGTCGTAATATGCAGATAGTCTTTCAGGATCCCTTTTCCTCGTTGAATCCTCGTATGACAGTCTATGACATCCTCGCGCGGCCAATAAGAATTCATCAGAAACTTTCAAGATCAGAAGAGAGAGCCTTGATCATGAGTACTCTTGAAAGTGTTGGTTTGAAATCCGAGCATGTCGGTAGGTTTCCACATGAATTTTCTGGTGGGCAGAGACAAAGGATTGCAATCGCACGGGCTATAATAACAAAACCAAAGTTCATTGTCTTGGACGAACCAACGTCAGCACTCGATGTTTCAGTCCAAGCGCAAATAATGAACTTGTTAAAGAAGCTGAAAGAAGAGTTGGGGCTCACTTATATGTTCATATCTCATGATTTATCAGTCATCAAGTTTCTGAGTGACAGAATAGCAGTTATGTACCTTGGACAAATTGTTGAATTGGGAAAGACAGATTTAGTGGTTAACGATATGCTCCATCCCTATACACAATTGCTGTTCAACTCTATACCTATACCAGACCCCACAAGAAAGATGAAATTCACTATAGACGTTAGTGAGATTCCATCTCTAATTAATCTACCACCAGGATGTCCGTTCTTCGATCGTTGTCAATTCAGAATGCCTGAATGTAAGAATGCGCGTCCTGATTTGGTGGAAGTAAAAAAAGATCATTCTGTTGCTTGCTTTTTGTACCACAAATCCGTTTATCAATAGCTTAAATCCTGGTTAGACAAAATTTTAGTCGTTCTAGCAATCTATAGAGTACAAAAATCAAAACTTCTGGGAGATCAAGATGGTTGTGCAGCAAAATTATACCATTGTAGAAAAAAGATCGTATACAAGAATTGTTAAGCATGATTTTATTCAAGAATATAAGCCACTAATGAGCAAATAATCGATCCAAGAGTACTAAGAGGATGCCCCTCGAAACAGACAAATTTTCTGTATTTGCGGCGACGAGAAATTTATCGTCGCGAAGGGGTAAAACTCGACAAAAGTTCTGATCCTGATCGACCTCCATGACTTGTTTTTGAATGACTTCGCCATTATTGTCAATTATTAAATAGGCTAAATCTTTTCTAAAACGTCCGTTCCAAAGTTCTCCATAGATCATAAAAAGATCTCTGCTACTCGATTTCACAATCCCTCTTGTAGTAAAATTAGAACCAAGATCGATATGTCTTTGATAAATTTTGTGTCCTTGACGATTCATTTTAACAAGGAAAACAGAGTCGTATGGTGTAAATGAATTTGAAGAGCCAACTATCATTATTCCATCTTCTGTTTGAACAACTCCCACAGCTCTCTCCCAACGGGGGCCACCAAAGACCTTCCACCACATTAAATGACCACTCTTGGAGAGGCTAACAACCAGAAAGTCCGCTTGTCCAGACCCATAACTTTCAGTTGATCCAACACATATATAGCCATTATCCAGTTGACAGAGATTACTAAACCATTCATCAGAAGATCCACCAAAGGTCCTGCTCCAAAGAATTTCAAGATTTTCGTCTAATTTCACTACCAAAGCTTGGTACCAGTTGCCTCTGATAGTTCTATGACCCCCCACAAGAAGATATGCATCCGATAGGTTCATGAGGCATTCAGCCCATTGATCGGCTCCTGAGACAGCCAGTATTTTTTCTTGAATGAGATTCAGCTGTTCATCCAACAATGCGATCTTGATCTTCGATTGTCTTTGCAAAATTTCATAACCAGCAAGTATGAAGCCAGTATCACTTGTTTTCTCTACACAGTTGAGTTTTGTGAAGGAAAGTTGCTCTAAAGAGTGTACAGTTTGCAACTTAAGGTCTTTACCCAGCTTAACAGCAATAACTTTATTTGTAACCGCGTGTTGTGTAAAAATGACAAAACCTTCTTGAATTTCAACACAGTCCACAATCTGTTCTTCGCCGGGCAGTGTCAGCAAAAAACTGTGGGCAACGTCAAAAGATGCCCACAGTTTAGTGAAGCTTAATAAACAAAAGAGTATTTCAAGTAATTTTCTTTGAAACATTCTTGCTATGAATAGGTTCTGTGAGAACCTTTGAAATTCTTTCAAGTGCCCAGTCTATCTCTTCTTTACTTATAACAAGTGGTGGAGCAAACCTCACTACTCGATCGTGTGTTTCTTTGCAAAGTATTCCAAGCTTGGCGAGTTTTTCACAGAAAGGTCTGGCTGTACCATACTCTTTCTTGATCTCGACTCCTATCAAAAGACCCTTACCACGAATTTCCATCACATATTCACTCTCAATAGATTTCAATTGCTTCATAAAATAGTCACCGATTTCTCTTGCTCTGACATCAAGTTTTTCTTCCTCAAGGACATCGATGGCAGCAATCCCTACCACAGCAGCAAGTGGATTCCCGCCGAATGTTGAACCATGATCCCCTGGTTTCAAAACATCCATAATTTCATCGTTCGCTAAAACAGCGGAAACAGGATAAACTCCTCCACCAAGAGCCTTACCCAGTATCAAAATGTCTGGCTTTGCATCTTCCCACTGCCATGCAAACATCTTTCCGGTTCTACCAAGTCCTGTCTGGATCTCATCAAAGATCAAGATAATCCTGTAGTTATTGCAAATCTCTCTCAATTCTCTAAGGTAACCTTCTCTTGGTACACGCACACCACCTTCACCTTGAATAGGTTCTACCAGAATTCCTATGGTATGATCATCTATCAAGCTTTCGATGGCACTTACATTATTGAATGGTGCCACTTTGAAACCAGGTGTGTAGGGTCCAAAACCATCTCGATACTGATGCTCGGTGGAAAAGGAAACTATTGTTATTGTCCTTCCATGGAAGTTGCCTTCTACTGCTATGATATTCCCCTCGTTCATAGGAATTCCACGCTTGTAATAAGCCCATTTGCGAGCGATTTTTAAAGCACTTTCCACAGCCTCAGCTCCTGTATTCATTGGGAGTACCTTATCGTAACCTGCGAACTTCGACAGCCTCTCTTCAAACCGACCCAGAAGATTGTTGTGAAAAGCTCTTGAAGTCAGTGTCAGTTTGTCTAGTTGATCTTTCAGAACTTTGATGATTTTGGGGTGACGATGACCATGATTTAAAGCTGAATAGGCCGACAACATGTCAAGGTATTTGTTCCCTTCTACGTCCCAAACCCAGACCCCTTCACCTCTTTCAATAACAACCGGAATTGGTTTGTAGTTGTGGGCACCGTACCTGTCCTCGAGTTCCATAAAATATGAACTGGTCATTCTAACCCTCCTTTGTAGCATTTATGTTACTTTCCTGTATAATACTACCATGAGAGCCATATTTGGCAAAATCTGGCAATCTTTGACTATACTTGGTAATCTTCGGCAATCTCTTACGATCATTCTTATTCTCTCTTTTTCTTACTTATGCTCTCTTATGCTCAAGTATGCTGACTTTTATGGTAAGATGAAACAGGGGGTGTTCATGTGAGAAAAGTCTTTACACTGGTTATGTTTAGTTTGTGCTGGCTGTTAACCTTTAGTTGGTCTGCTCATGAATTGTTCACTTATTTGTTAGTCAAAGATTTTCTTCCAAATGCTGACAAATTGATTAGGATAACTCCATATGATTACACTGAGAAGCGAGTCTACAACAGAGAGTTCCTCAGACTCGACGATTACTGTGGAGAATTCATTACATCCTGTCCCTTGACGAGTACCTGTTATCTTCCACCCGATCCAAAACCAGTCGATGGAAAGGTCCCCGTGTGGCAGATACTGATGGTCTATTCGGTCGAACCCGATTTAGGTATGGATGAAGGTTTACAACTTTCATCTTTACAAAGCATCATAGGAAACAGCCAAGGTGTCAGACATATGAAATACAACATTGCCATCTTTGAATTCTTTGAAGGAACTCAGAGTTTTTACTACTTTGTAGAGATGTCTCGACAAGCTTTTATGAAAGGTGATGAATATTGGGGTTATCGTTTCTTAGCTAGAGCGCTCCATCACCTTCAAGATTTGTCTATGCCATACCACAATGCGCCAGGCGGGTTCTTTGACACTTTAAGAGCACTCACGGACAAGCAAATGGCTCAAGTACTTTCAAATTCACATTATTCATACGATGAATATCTGGCATATCTACTTTACCAATACGATCAAGATGCTGTAACTGCAATAAAACAGGCTCAACCTGTGAACACAAGGCATCTACGTCAACTCATACAAAAAGTTCGCTGGCTTGGCCTAAGTAACATAGACGGCGTCGATAGACAACTTCGAAAAATCTATGGAGAATCTCTCAAAGAACGTATTCTAACGACATCTGATTATTCTGCTCACGAAGATGAGCTTGACGAACTTAAAGGGATCACTATAAACATTATCTCGAAATTCTCGTCCTTAGTTCGTGGATTTTTGATAGATTTTCTCAAAGAAGTGGGACAGATTTAAAATCTTGGATCTTTCAGTGCGTAGACATAACCTTGCGCAACCGATCTGACTTCAATGGAATCAAAGAAGGCATAAGCACCGACAAGTTGGTAACTGAGAACTTTATCCAGAGTGTTAACTGGAGTCCCAGAAAGTTGTCCAGCAAAATTTGAAGTTGCTTGGTTGAAAAATGCTGCGGTTCTTGTAAGAACTTCGTTGGATTTTGAAAAACTCCTGACAGCCTGATCGGCCGACAGGATAAGTACGACTAGAGCCACAGAGATGATCCCAATACCAATTACCAGTTCGACCAAAGTGTATCCTTTCATCTCAGTCGCAACCCTTCTAGTAAGATAGCCCCAGTCATTGGGGAGAAACCTCTTTTTGCTGAATACAATCGGTTATCAAAGATGTTAAACTCTTTGAGACCCTTAGTCCCACTCCACGTGGCAGTGACAGCTTCTGATGCAATTGATCCAAAAACAATCCTGTAACTCAAACCCTGAAATTTGCTGTAATCAACTTTGAAGGTAGGAACCAAAACTTGATTTCCTCGGCCGGGCTTTCGGTTTCTGTCCCAGTACATGGTGAAGACGCTCATATCCATGCGAAGATTTCGGATTCTTGATCCAATTTTGTAACCATTGTGCCATGGTATTTCTATATCTCCAGTTGTTATCAGGTTTATATGATCTTTGCTTTCAGATTGTGCCAGTTTCTTATACCAGGCGTCCCAGAAGGTTTTTCCATCGATCAAATCAGTTGTTTGGTCTCCACTGGTGAGTTTGAGTCTTCCCTTTACGTCCTTGTTATTGGGAATGGGGGTTCCATCTGCAAAAAATGGATTCATAAAAACCTCATATCTGTTGCCTTGATACTCAATGACCATTTTATTGTCATCTTTGGCGCTATAATACTGTATGTCTCCGTAAATTTTCACTTTGTCCCAAGGAGTTTGTTCCTCTTGTCTACCTTTGTTTCCCATGACTAAGATCGTCCAGTCACCCATGAAGACGTTCTTAGTCCAGCTATCTTTTATACCTATTCCAACGGAAGAATTGGTTGTTTCGCAAAGAAGACCCAAAAAACCGTTGAAAGATGGTAAAGACGATGTATATCTTGTACTCTGACCAGCAAAAGTTTCTGTAGCCACCACTGTAACAGACACGTTTGGTGGCCCTGGGAAAGGCACTATAAGATCAACTTGATAAGACTTATTTCCATCCTTTTTGAAGTATCCATCAGGACCAGTGAATTTAATTATTTGCACATCGTTGTTATTCATTTTTGATATCGATGAAGTGATTATCAAATCGTCCACCTGCATACTGGGAAGTTTGGAATACGTCAAGATGAGTCCGCTGGGACTTTGGGGAATATCAATACCTCCCTTTGCAAGATCGACGATGTCCACCTTTTCAAAGCTCGAAAGCTGTGCCTCCCAATATACCTTTCCTTGATAAGCTGACTTGAAAGCATTTACATCGGCATCACTGAGGGTTACCCTGCCACCAACGAACACATCACTCTGTTGGGCCGGCCTGACTAAGTAATCACGGAGGATTCTGTAGAAAGCCTTACCGTAAAACCTTGGCCCAGTTTGACCTCCTATTCCCAAGCCACCAGTACCTCTATCATCGACTCCAAACCAACCTGGACCATCTATGACTTCACCATCCCCATAGTATGTCCCTGAAGGTATGCCGTTTGGCAAAAACACAGCGTAGTTGAAGAAACCCTCCGGACCGACGAGTGCCCATGCCCAGGACCTTCCAACGTTCGTGCATAACAAAACAAGCCAGGATCGGTCAGAGTTTTCTGAAAATGCATAGACACGTATGTTCGAAAGATCTGCTTCTATAAGTCCTTTTGCTTTGCTGTCAATCAAAGCCCTTTTTAAAGGTGAATCGCTATTATTTGCAAGTTGCAAAAGGTCCTTAATATATGAGAATTGCACATCGCTCAAAGATTCTGGGCTAAAGAAACTCTGCCATACAGTTTTCTCAATGGGTCCTGAAGTGTTGATAATGATCTTTTTGGTTTCTTCAAAGGCCGATTGGTTCGTCATATGATCTGCCAGGTAAAACCCATTGGCCACACTATATTTGCTTCTCAAATAGGCACCTGCGGTTGCGACAACTTTTATCGCATCAGACTTTTCTTTCAAGGTTTGTATTGTTAGTGAAACCCTTTTCACAGTGGTATCGATCTGGGTAAGGATCGCAACTGAAACTATAGCACATACAGCAACAAGCAATACGCTGATCACTATTATATAACCATTTCTCGCTGTCATATGATCACCTCACACCTGGTGGATAGACAACGAACTCCATACTCAGCGTAGAATCAGCGCGGAATGGATTGGCAGTACTGACGGTTAGTTTCAAAGGAAGATCAACATCACCTGATTGACTCATCTTTGAAAATCTTATAGTCACATTTTCAACAGGAATCGTCTGAACCTGATCATTCTCATAATAATTGAACTTAGTATCGTCAATCACATCTAATGTAGAGTTTATTTTCTGTCCGGCAATAATTATATCAAAAGTTACCTTTGTTGCTGACTCTACTTTCACAGAATTGGCTGGTCCGGAAGCCTTTATCAAATACTCATTAACTTTATCGGCAGTCTCGGTAAGTCTCCTGAAGGAATCAAGCAAAGCAATGTTTTTCTGAGATTTGAGCAGATAATTGTTGAGAACAAGTGTGAGGATGATGAGAAAACTTGAAAAAATTGCAAGAACAATCAGTAATTCTAAGAGGGTGAAGGCTTTTTTCATTCAAATCCCTCCGTGATTTTTCATTATAACATGTGCCATTCAAAATTGATACTGATGAGATTTCATGTTACAATCTTCAGGGTTTCTGTTATAATGTTAACACGGAACGGACTTCGATACTGATTTTTCAAGAAGGAGGTGTACCCGAAGAGGGTGTAGATATGGCGAAAAAGAAGATTCTTGTTGTTGATGATGATCCATCAATCATTGAGCTGGTGAGCTACAATTTGGCTCGTGAGGGTTACGATGTTCTGAAGGCTTATGAGGCTGAGGAGGCACTGAAAGTTGCAACAAACGAACCAGTGGATATGTTTATTGTTGATATTATGTTGCCTGGCATGGATGGATTCGAGCTCGTCAGACAACTGAGAGGTACGGAGAAGTACAAGAATACGCCAGTAGTATTTCTCAGTGCAAAGGGGGAAGAATTCGATAAGGTTCTGGGGTTGGAACTTGGTGCCGACGACTATATCACCAAGCCATTCAGTATCAGAGAAATGATTGCAAGAATTAAAGCCGTCTTCAGAAGAATTCAACTCAGTGTCCAAGAAAGAGAAGAAAGACCAAAGAAAATAATCGCAAAAGGACTGGAAATTGATGTCGAAAGATACGAAGTTAGAGTGTACGGACAAAAAGTTAGCCTCACACCGCTTGAGTTTGAATTGTTGAGATTTTTGGCAGAAAACGAAGGTAAGGTTTTCAGCAGAGATGTTTTACTTGACAAACTTTGGGGTTATGACTACTACGGCGATACGAGAACCGTCGATGTTCATATCAGAAGACTCAGGACAAAGATAGAGGAAGATCCATCTAACCCAAAGTACATAATCACTGTGAGAGGCAAAGGATACAAATTCAGAGATCCAGGGAAGGAAGAATAGTGAGTGACAGTTCTTTTGGCAGTTTTGATCGGTGTTGTTGCTTTCATATTCTCCTATGTTGTAATTCGAGATAGAACAGTTAAGAATTTGAAGCGGTTTCTCATAAGGGTGGCGGAGTTAGTGAATGTTCCAGACGATTCGCCACCTTCTTATGTTTTGGAGACGCTCCGTAAAACCATAACTAACTTAGAAGATGAATTAGCAATGGCTCAAAAAAGTAGAGAGAATACTATGACACTTCTAGATAACATCGTCGATCCTATTCTCTTTGTCGACAGCAGTACAGGGGAAATACTTTTTGCAAACACAGCCGCTCAGAAAATAAGCCGGCCCATAGTGACAACGAAAAAGATCTATGAAGCCTTGGAAGATTATTATCTGATCGAGATGTTCGACGAAACTGTCAAGAGTTGGCAGGTTCAGGAAGGCAATGTAGTAATCTACGTTGAAGGTAAGAAGAGATATTATTCCTGTAAGATGATACCCGTGTTGCTACCCAAGGGCGAGAAAAGGGTTGTTGTACTCTTTCATGATATGACTAAAGAATATGAGCTTAACGAAATGAGGCGTGAGTTCGTTTCCAATGTTTCTCATGAACTGAGGACTCCTCTTACTTCGATACACGGTTATGCCGAAACACTTCTGAGTGACCCAGAAATGGACCCTGATACAAGGAACAGATTTCTCACGATAATTGAAAATGAATCTGCAAGAATGTCAAGACTGATAAACGACCTTCTAGATTTAGAGAGATTGGAATCTGGTGAAGCAACGTTTGATTTTCAGGAAGTTGATCTATGTGCAATAATAAAATATGTAATGTCCATCGTCGAACCCCTTTCACACGATTATGGTGTCAAGGTCAGTTTTGATTGCCAGGATGTAGTAATCACTGGAGATCAGGACAGATTGATTCAAATGCTCCTGAATCTGGTTGATAATGCAATAAAATACACATCTCTTAAAGACAATGGTGAAAAAAGGGTAAAGATCTCGATCGGCAAATCAGAGCCCTATGCGATTATAAAAGTATCCGATACTGGTCCAGGTATGCCTCGCGAAGCACTCGATAGGATATTCGATAGGTTCTATAGGGTGGACAAAGGTCGTAGTAGAAAAATGGGCGGTTCTGGATTAGGATTATCGATTGTAAAGACCATTGTCGACAGACACGATGGAGAGATTTCAGTAGAGAGTGAGCTTGGTGTTGGAACAACCTTTAGTGTGAAATTACCTGTCAAAAGGAATGAGAACGATGAGAATGTATGACATCATAAAAAAGAAAAGAGATGGTCAGGAACTCACATCAGAGGAAATAGAATTTGTCGTCAAAGCTTATGTTTCTGAAAACATACCTGATTACCAAATGGCTGCTTTGCTGATGGCAATTTTTTTCCGAGGGATGAATCCAAGAGAAACTTATGATTTGACTATAAGTATGGCTAGGTCTGGTGAGATCTTAGATCTATCACCAATCGAAGGTATAAAGGTGGACAAGCATTCAACTGGTGGTGTCGGTGACAAAGCGACGCTCGTTGTACTGCCTGTACTTGCTGGGTTTGGTGTCAAGATTCCAAAGATGTCTGGCAGGGGACTTGGACATACCGGTGGAACTATAGATAAGCTTGAATCAATACCAGGTATGAGAACAGAGTTAACAAAAGAAGAGTTTTTCCATATCGTCAAGAAAATTGGATTTGCCGTGGCAAGTCAGACTGGCAACCTTGTACCAGCCGATAAGAAGATCTACGCACTCAGAGACACTACAGCTACAGTTGATAACATTTCTTTGATCGCTTCGAGTGTCGTCAGCAAGAAGCTTGCAGGTGGTGCTGACGCGATTGTTTTCGATGTTAAAGTTGGATCAGGTGCGTTTTTGAAAGATATAAATCAGGCAACAGAACTGGCTAAACTGATGATAGACATACTCAAAAGATCTGGGAAACTCTCAAGGGCTGTTCTGTCAAATATGGACCAGCCGCTGGGTCGGATGGTAGGAAATTCTCTGGAAGTACTGGAGGCTATCGAGACTTTAAAAGGTAACGGACCAGAGGATTTGATAAAACTATGCGTCCGTATATGTTATGAGGTACTCGATCTTATAAAGATCAAAGCTTCTGAGCAGCAGATCATCAAGGAAATTCTTTCTGGCAAGGCTCTCGAGAGGTTCGCTAACTTTGTCGAAGCACAAGGAGGAGATCCACGAGTCATCGATGATTACAATCTGTTACCACTGAGCAAAGAAATTATCGAGGTCAAGCTGAACAAATCTGGTTATATAGGCAAGGTAAACACAGAACTTGTGGGAATTGCTTCGATGGTACTCGGAGCAGGTAGATCGAAAAAGGAAGAAGTCATCGATCCAAGCGTTGGCATAGAGGTCCTTAAGAAAACAGGAGATTATATTCAGTTCGACGAGCCAGTCGTTCGAATGTACGTATCCAAGAAGAGCGATGTAAAATCAGCTATTAAGCTGATTTCTCATGCCTATGAAGTTGTTGAACAAAGAGTGAAACCTCAAGAAATTTTGCTTGGAGTGATCGAATGAGATTTACATTGATTTTCTTAGTATTGCTTATTGTGAACACATTGATTTTCTCTCAAGTTCTAATTGGAATAAGGGGTAATTTTGCTACATTACAGGAGAGCAATGGATTTGTTGAATTGAGGTCGCTCGACCAGCTTGGAGCTTCCCTTGTTATATCAGAGAGATCAAATAGGGCTTATTTCATATATAACAAAAAGATCACAATCATCGAAAAAGATGGAACAGTCTCTGTTGATTTTCTCGATATCTACCCTAAAAGCGCCCTTTACACAAAAGACAAAATCATGATGAATATTGACCTTTTTTCGAAGATCATGGGTGTCGAAAAGTACGAAACTCCGAACGGCCAAATAGCTTTGCTCGATAGCGTTTGTATACTCGCATCGGTAAATCTTTCCGGCAATGAGTTAAAACTAAACTTTATTGGATTTCCCTTCGTGGAAATGATGAAAGTGAGTGCCCAAAAGTCGAAGATTTTGATCCAACTTGCACCATGCTTGTCAAATCTTTCTTCAACGAATGACATCAAGATCAATCAGATGGGAAATACAACATCGTTGGAAATCACACTGAAAACAGATGCTGAACCGTCTGTTGGCATAAGGGTGGATGGCAGTTCAATAAATCTGAGTTTGAAGTATCCACAAGCCGGTAGAGAAAGACTCGCCGATGGTGTTTCATGGGAACAAAAGGTCGAGAAAATAGGTGGTAAAGATATGCTTGTGAATTATCTTTGGGTTGATCCGAATCTTGTGGAATTGAGACCTCAGATCAGCAATGGTGGCATAGGGACCTTTGAAAGCGTTGAGAGGATGGTCGCAAGGACAGGTGCAATCGCTGGCGTTAATGCGAATTATTTTGATCCGAACACAGGCCTTCCAATAGGTTTATTGATCGTCGATGGTAGGATATTGTCACTACCTTACGGTAACAGACCTGTCTTTGTTCAAACAAGGTCCGGCTCTGTGCACATCGCTAGGATGTATTTTGATTTGAATATAAGGATTGGACAGCTTCTGTTCTTGGTGAAGGGCGTGAACACGATAGCACAGGGAGAAGTCCTGATCTTTACGCCTGAATTTGGTCTTGCAATACCTCGACGTGACAACATGATATATTTCATTGTCGCCGATGGAAAGATCAATGGTTTTGGTTGGTCTGCTCGGGCACCACGTAACGGGTATGTGTTGGCAATATCGAGTAATTATGAAAAGTATCTGCAAGGAATACAAATAGGCGACAGAGTTGATTATGTGATAAACACTGATTTTCCGTATTCAATAAAACATGCCGTTGAGGCTGGACCGCTGATCCTCTACGGTGGGGCACCAATACCAGATCGAAATGACGAGAAGAATCGGTACGGTGGTAATATAGCTCGAAGTAATGCTACAAGGACACTTCTTGCAACGCTTCCTGATGGAAAATTAGTCTTAGCAGTGATAAACGATCAAAACGGTTCTGGGGGTGTGAACTACGATGAATTGGTTGAATTCTGCATGAATAAAGGATTTTACTCTGCCATGAACTTTGATGGAGGAAGCTCATCGGTGATGGTCATAGGAGATCAAGTAGTCAGTAGAACCTCTTCCAATTGGACAAGAGCAATACCAGTTTCTCTACTCATCATCAAAAACGATAAATGAGTTGGAGGTGAAGAGATGAACAGACCGGTTGACAGAAAAAGGAACATAGCACTCATAGGGCATAATGGTTCTGGAAAAACTGTTCTTCTTTCGGCAATGCTCTTTAATGCTGGGCTTGTTGATCGAATAACTTCAAAGTTTATTGACACAGATCCTATTGAAGAATCGAAAGGATCGAGCATTTCTTCTCATGTTTTCTCTTTCGACTGGAAGGATTACAGGATGACAGTTATCGATACCCCGGGCTTTGGTGATTTCATAGCGGATGTATCAAACAGCGTTTTCGTGACTGAGAATGTTGTGACAGTGATTAACGCAGTTGCTGGTGTTGAAATACAAACGGAGAGAACATGGCAGATTGCCGAAGGTATGAACAAGCCCATCATGGTTTTCATAAATCAGATGGACAAAGAAAGAGCAAGTTTTGAAAATACCTTAAATTCCCTTGAAAAATCTTTTGGTAAGAAAATGGTTGTATTAACCTTGCCAATCGGAAGTGAATCAGAATTTCGCGGCCTCGTTGACCTTATTGCAGAAAAAGCTTATGTTTATGAAAATGGTAGATCAACTGAGTCGACAATACCTTCCCCGTTGTTGGAAAAGGTCAAAGAGATGAAATTGAAGGCAATTGAAGATATTGTTGAATCAGATGATTCTTTAATGGAGAAATATCTCGAAGGTCAACAGATTCAACCACAGGAATTGGCCAACGCATTGCTGAAAGCTTACAAAAGTGGATTAGTTGTGCCTGTTTTCTGCGGTTCAGCCGAAAAGAACATTGGTGTTGATCTTCTGATGAATTATCTAGCTGAACTCGGTGCAAGTCCAGTTGATGGGAAAGGATACGAGTCAAGGTTCGAATCTGGTGAAAAAGTGATGTTAAAAATAAGTGAAAGTGAGCCATTCTGCGCTTACAACTTCAAGACCGTTGTTGACCCCTTTGTTGGTCGAGTAAGTTATATAAAAATAGTTGCTGGTGTCATAAAACCTGGAGACAGTTACTTTAATGTCAACAGAGGTACATCTGACAAATTCGGCCGACTTTACTTAGCCCGTGGAAAAGAACAAGTTGAAGTCGATCAAGCTGTTGGAGGGGACATAGTTGTCCTGCCAAAGCTCAAAGAAGGTTCAGTCACTGAAACCCTTACACACAAGGATCGCAAACTGATCATAATACCCCCTTCTTTCCCAGAGCCAATGTTCTCACGATCTGTTAACCCAAAATCCAAAGCCGATATAGACAAGATCAGCAACGGACTATCTCGTCTGGCCGAAACTGATCCCACCTTCAAATGGGAATACGATCCTGAAACAGGTGAGACGGTTGTGTCTGGACTTGGAACAATTCATTTGGATGTGATGATAGAAAGATTGAAGAGTATCTTCGGTGTTGATGTAGAGGTTGGCAAACCCAAAATCGCTTACAGAGAAACAATCTCAAAAAAGGCTGTTGCTGAGTACAAGCATAAGAAGCAAACTGGTGGACACGGGCAGTACGGACACGTCAAGATCGAACTTGAGCCTCTTCCAAGAGGCGCAGGTTTTGAGTTTGTCGATAAGATATTTGGTGGTGTTATACCAAAGAATTTCATTCCATCGGTTGAAAAAGGTATAGTCGAAGCAATGAAGAGAGGATCCGTGGCAGGATACCCAGTTGTTGATGTTCGTGTCACACTTTTTGATGGGTCGTATCATGAGGTTGATTCTTCTGATATATCATTCCAAATTGCTGCAATCCAGGCTTTCAGAAAGGGTATGGAAGATGCACGACCTGTTTTGCTTGAACCGATAATGGAAGTCGAGATTTTCTGCCCCGATGAGGTAGCCGGAGATGTTATCGGTGAGGTGACAAGCAGAAGAGGGAGACCTCAAGGTATGGAATCAATATCCAGAGGTATGTCAAAAGTGAAAGCGGAGGTTCCTCTTGCGGAAATGCTTGATTTCTCGGGTAGACTCTCAGGAATCACGAGCGGTCGGGGATACTTCACAATGAAATTTGTACGCTATCAGGAGGTTCCACCAAATATTCAGGAGAAGATTGTTCAGGAGAGAAAGCAAGTGAGTCAAAATGCTTGATAGGGGGGTCTCCCCCTTTTTTCAATAAGGTGATTGTTAATGCATGTGGCTATCTTAAACTACAAGCTTAGATTGTTTGGTATATCCAGCCTCAAAGAGAAACGTTCGCTGTTGAAAAGGCTTATCAGTGACATAAGGACTAGGTTCAATGTGTCCATATGTGAGGCTGGGTACACAGATTCAAAAACCTGGTCAGAATTGGGAGTAGCAATCGTTTCATCCGCAAAGGATGTACTCGATTCGGTGGTTGAAGATATCACAACATTATTCGAGAACACTCAGGGTCTTGAAGTAGTAGAAATTCAAAGAGAAGGCTGGTAAATCGTGAAACACATTCTTTTTGAACTGCAGAGGATCTCCAGGTTGTTGCTTAAAGATAAACGATTTTCACATGTTCAATCTTGTGTCAATTTTGCCGTGCAGCTTGCCAATATTCATGGAGTTAATGAGGATCGAGTAAAAATTGCAAGTTTAGCACACGACATATTTAGAGACCTAGAACCACCGATTCTTATAAAAATGGCTAATGCATACAAAATGAAGGTTACCAGACTTGAAAAGTTGAATCCGATTCTTTTACATGGTAAAGTTGCGGCTGAGTATGTCAGAAGAAGATTCAACATAGCCGACAAAGAGATCTTAGAAGCGATTGCCTATCACACGAGTGGTAAGGAGAACCTTGGCGATGTGGGAAAGATCGTCTTTCTATCAGATTCACTGGAGGAGAACAGAATCTATGAAAATGTGGAATTTTTGAGACAGATGGCAAAGCAAGACATGAACCACGCACTGTATCTGATTGTGGCAAATAAGATACTTTATGCAGTTAAGAGAAGGTTGTTCCTCTTACCAGAGACTGTGAAAATGTGGAATTGGTTGGTACAACTTCGAAAGGAAGATTCCGTTTGGAACTGATATGGCTCAACGACAGATTTGGTGTTCTGCATGATAGAACAAATCTCGGTTTGATAAGATTTTCAAAGGATGTTATGCTTATAGACTCAGGTATAGATGAATCTTATGCACGCAAGGCTTTGAAAATAATTTCTGAGAATGGTTTGAAATTGAGATGGCTTGTCAATACACATTTCCATGCAGATCACATTGGTGGTAATCTCTTCATTCAAAGAAAGTCACAGGTCCAAACTATCGCACATCCTTTGACAAAACCATTTGTTGAAAATCCAATTTTGGAACCAATGAGTCTATACTGTGGAGCTAACCCTCCGGATCAACTAAGATCGAAGTTATTCTTGGCACAACCTTCTGAAGTCCATGTGATTGTCGAGAATGGCAGCAATTTTGAAGATGTACAAATAATAGAACTACCTGGTCATGCACCGGGCCAAATCGGATTAGCTCTCAAAGATTTGATTTTTGCTGCAGATTCTGTTTTTGGTATTGAGATCTTGGGCAAGAAGGGTATAGTTGTGTATAGTGATATAGGGGCTGCATTGGAATCACTTGAAAAACTAAGGGGTTTTGATCAATGCATACCTTCACATGGGTCGATCAGTGAAAAAGACCTTGTCCAAATGAATAAATCGCACATAGAATTTGTCGCAGAAAAAATCCATAGTTTGTTGAAAGAACCAATGAGCGAGGAGATTCTCCTTTCTCAGCTCATTGAAAACCTCCAAATCGACCTTCAAGACGTAGGTGTCTATTATCTTTTGAGAATGACGGTGCTAGCCTATTTGAGCTGGTTGAAAAAGATTAATAAAGCGCAGATCTATCTTGAAAAAGGAAAGACAGTATGGCAGAGTCTTTAAGGGAGGTATCAGATGATGAAAAGAAGAAGAAGTAATCTTGTATGGTTTTTGTCTATAGCTATCGTCGTTGCCGCTGGTTTTGGTTTGTGGTTTTGGTTGAGCTCAAACGCTATTAAAAATTCAGAGGAATTTGTAGCCGCAACGGTTCACTTTGCATTCGTGTGTAAGGATGAAAACTTTGCTTACTTCATAAGGGTTGATACAACCAAGAGAATGATATATGTTCTGAGATTTCCACAATATTCTTTCAATCCTTTGACAAACAGATCTTTGGATGTAAAGAACCCATTGGAAGTTTTCAGTTTCGCTGAGAGTATGATTGAATCAAGTTCAAACAAAAGATACTATGCCGTTGTAAATAAAGATCAGATCTCAAAATTTTCCAAGGAAGTTGTTGGTCAAGAAGAAAGCAACTTTGAAAACCTTTTGAAAAAGCTGGCAAATAGGAATTCAAAAGTCCTTGATCATCTTTTTTTCAAGCACTGGGTATCAATATTGAAGCCTGAAACAACCTTCACCCCTGGCAGTCTTGCAAAACTTATGTATGAATTGCAGAGAAACGCTGTTAGATACTATTATCCTGAGGCCATCACCAGTAGGCCTTTGGAAATTATCGTGGATGGTAAGACTTACCAACGTGTATATTTAGATACAAACAGCATAAAATTCATAAAAGATGACATAAAGAAATAACAGTTGCCAATTCCGACAAAAATAGTACAATTTTATCGGAGGTGACTGAATGTACAGAATAACGGTTTACACTGCACCGGGCTGTCCCTACTGTAGTAGGGTGAAAAATTACCTTAAGGAACTTGGTTTAAAATTTACAGAGGTAGACGTTTCAAGAAAACCAGAAGATGCTGAGAGACTCGTCAGAAAAACTGGTCAAACTGGTGTACCTGTTTTAGAGATAGGAAATCAAATTGTGATTGGTTTTGACAAAGAGAAAATAGATAAGTTACTCGGAGTGAAGTAAAGTTGATCGATGTACTTTTCCTACCCAAACATATCTCTCATGGAAAAGTTTGTGTTGTGGTAGATGTTCTTAGAGCGACAAGCACAATCGTTACGGCACTTGCAAAAGGTGCTAAATATGTCATGCCGGTTGCAAGCGTTGCACAAGCCAAAAGAACGAAAGGTAAAGATATCTTGATCTGTGGTGAAAGGAACGGTATAAAGCCAAAAGGATTTCACTTGGGGAACTCTCCCCAAGAGTATTTTGACGTGAAGGGTAAAGAAATAGTTCTCACAACAACAAACGGTACCAAAGCTATCTCAATGATACACTCCCAAAATCTTTATGCATCATGCTTTTTAAATTTGCACGCGACTGTCGATCTGCTGAAAGATCATGAACACGTAACGGTGGTCTGTTCTGGGCAGGAAGGAAAGGTCGCCTATGAAGATGTGCTTTGTGCCGGTGCAATAGTCTACGAGTTGGACAGAAAAGATTTAACAGATGGTGCAAAGATAGCAAAGCAATTGTGGAAGCAAGCCAAAAACATGGAGCTTTCAGCACTGCTCTCAGAATCACAACATGCTCAAGAACTCATCGAGCATAACTTTCTGTCAGACATAGAATTTTGTGCTCAACTAGACCTTTACAACATCGTACCATTTTTTAGCCAAAATCGATTTGTAATAGCATAAACGAGCCTACGTCGGGCTTGTTTATACTAACCAAGATATTATCTTAGCAAGTTCTATGAATTGATCATCAAGGCTTGCTCCACCTACTAAACCACCATCGATATCTGGCTGAATCATTAACCCAAAGAAATTATCGGGTTTGATACTGCCTCCATACAAGATGGGTATCTTTTGAGCGAGCTCTTCATCATATAGTTGCTCAAGCAATTTTCGTATGAATCTATGCACCTCTTGAGCTTGGTAAGGTTTTGCGACTATTCCTGTCCCAATTGCCCATACCGGTTCGTAGGCTATCACAACTTTTTCAACGTTATCTTTGCTCAAACCGAACAAAGCTTGTCTTGTTTGGGATTCAACTACACAGAAGGTCAAACCTCTTTCTCTTTCCTCTTTCGTTTCACCAACACATATAACTGGTTTCATGCCATTGTCGAGTATAGCTTTAACCTTCTTGTTGATCATTTCATCTGTTTCACCAAAGATATGACGACGCTCCGAATGGCCAACTATAACGTATTCAACACCGATTTCTTTTAACATCAAAGGTGAAACCTCGCCTGTGAAGGCTCCTGACCTTTCATAATAACAATTTTGTGCACCGAGGTGAAGTTTAGTCCCTGTTAGAATCTCTGCAACATTTTGTAAAAACACAAAAGGCGGGCACAAAACTATTTGAAAATTCATGCCCGCCAGATCCTGAGTGAGTTTATTGGAAAAAAACATAGCCTCTTCTCTGGTCTTATTCATTTTCCAGTTGCCAGCCAAGATGAGCCTATCTATTTTTTTTTATCTGCTATACTGCTGATGCCAGGAAGTTCCTTACCCTCCAGAAATTCAAGGGATGCTCCACCACCAGTTGAAACATGTGAATAAGCCGATTCGAGACCAAATTTTGCGACTGCCGCTGCAGAATCTCCTCCACCGATAACGGTTGTACCCTTTACCTTGGCTATCATTTCGGCAACTGCCTTCGTACCTCTTGCAAAGTCGTCGATTTCAAAGACACCCATAGGACCGTTCCAAACAACCGTTTTGGCGTCCCTAAGTGATTCTTCAAACAGCTTTATTGTTTCTGGTCCTATGTCAAGACCCATCCATCCTTCTGGTATACCATCCTTGATCTGAACAACCATTGTTTGAGCACCAGCCTCCATTTTTTGAGCTATCAGTGCATCAACTGGCAGAACTATCTGAACCTTTTTCTGTTCTGCCTGACTCAAGATTTCTTTTGCAAGTTCAAGTTTGTCATCTTCCACCAGAGATGAACCTACAGATGCACCTTTGGCTTTCAAAAACGTAAACATCATAGCTCCACCTATCAGCAGTTTGTCTGCTTTGTTGAGAAGATTTGTTATGACCCCTATCTTATCTGAAACCTTCGCTCCACCAAGGACTACTACATAGGGATGTTCAGGCTCGTAGGTTACCTTGCTAAGAAACTCAATCTCTTTCTCCATCAGGAAACCTGCCACGCTCGGTATGAACGTAGCGATACCAACATTTGAAGAGTGAGCTCTGTGAGCGGTACCGAAGGCATCATTAACATGAATGTCTGCAAGTTCAGCCCAGGCTTTGGCAAGGTCAAGATCGTTTTTCTCTTCTCCAGGATGGAATCTTGTATTTTCCAGAACTAGAACGTCTCCGGGCTTCATGTTTTTAACAGCTTGCTTGACTTCTTCACCAATCAAATATGGCACAAATGAGACATTCAGACCCGAGATTCTCTTAAGATGGTCTGCAACAGGTTTCAGACTGTATTTTGGATCAGGTCCACCCTTGGGCCTGCCAAGGTGAGAGAGTAAGATAACTTTCGCGTTTTTCTCAACGGCATATTTTATGGTTGGCAGAGCGGCCGTGATCCTTGTATCATCAGAAACCTTCCCCTCTTTGTCTATTGGTACATTGAAGTCCACCCTCATTATGACGGTCTTTCCTTTTAGATCCACATCTCTTATCGTCAATTTTTTCATTTTTTCACCTCCAGAAAAGGGAGGGGATCCTCCCTTTAAACAAGCTTTGCAACAAGTTCAACTGTATCTACAACGCGACAGCCATAACCGTATTCGTTATCATACCAAGAGAAAACCTTTATCAAGTTACCTTTTACATTTGTCAGCGTGGCATCGAAAATACCAGAATAAGTAGTACCAATTATATCGCTGCTTACAATGGGATCAGTATTGTATTTAATAATTCCTTTCAAAGAGCTTTCACAAGTCTCTTTCATGATCTGGTTTACTTCCTCGATCGATGTCTGTTTTTCAACAACCGCCACAAAATCGGAGATGGAACCATCGGGCACCGGTACTCTCAGAGCAACACCATCAAGTTTTCCTTTCAACTCTGGTACAACCAAAGCAACTGCTTTCGCAGCTCCAGTGGTGGTTGGTATTGTGTTGATGGCGGCAGCTCTGGCTCTTCTAAGGTCCTTGTGTGGCAAATCAAGAACTCTCTGATCATTTGTGTAAGCATGCACAGTTGTCAGGAAACCGTTTGTGATTTTGAATTTTTCATGAAGTACCTTAATTATTGGTGCAATTGAATTGGTTGTGCACGATGCACATGAGATAACAGTATGCTCTGGTTTCAGATCCTTCTCGTTGCAACCTATGACGACGGTTATATCTTCATTTTTTGCCGGGGCTGTGATGATGACTTTTTTCGCACCTGCTTGAAGATGTAGGGATGCTTTCTCTTTGTCCGTGAAAACACCGGATGATTCAATCACGATATCCACACCGAGATCCTTCCAAGGCAGTTTTGATGGATCTTTCTCGCTGAAGACTAAATAGCTTTTGCCATTGATGATCAATTCTTTCTCTTTTGCGAGAACTTCATCTGGATAAATCTTGTGTACAGAATCGTACTTGAATAGATGAGCAAGGGTTGCGGCGTCGGTGACATCATTGATAGCAACTACTTCAAGATCTTTCCAGTTACGTCTTAAGATTTCTCTCAGTACTACCCTTCCTACTCTTCCAAAACCGTTGATTGCTACTTTCATATCCTTCCCTCCTTAATCTGAGTGTCTAAAGATATTCTACTTGGTTATGTTTACAACATTCACGAATTTGTGTAAAATCTCACAAATTCGGAAGACCTTCAAAACCAACAACCTTTGAGAATTCTTCGTTTCTTCTCTTGGTGACTTCTCTCATTGCTTCGTTAATTGCGGCAATCAATAGATCATTAAACATCTCTTGGTCTTCAAGCAGTGAGTTATCGTATTCTATTTTGGAAATCTCATAATTACACTTTGCCGTTACTTTGACGGCACCTCCTCCAGCGGTTCCAATAACTTCGATTTTCTCGAATCCTTCTTCGATCTTTTCCAGCTGTTCCTTCATTTGTTGCTGAATTTTTTCGATACCTTCTGGCTTCTCTGTTTTGCCATAACTCCTTCCACCAAATCCCTTGATTTTTTTCACTGTTATTCACTCCTCTATTCGAATTTTCCCTGGAAAATTTTCTTGCAGTTTCTGAAGTATTCTCTTCTCACGCTGATCATCAATGAAAACATTTATTACAACATCCTTTTTCATCTTTGTCTTAAAGGAATATTCTAAATCAAGGACCTTTTCTCTCAAGTACTCATATTGGAATCGCTGAGATGGAAGGAAGGATATCTCCACAGTGTTACCTTTTTGAGATATCCTCGATTGTACGAGTGCAACATATATGGACAGATCCCCTTCTTTTTTTATCCAGTCCAGTGTCTCTTCGATTTTTGAAGAATCCTCCAATTGTGGTTTATCAGCCACCTTTTCTTCTCTTTGAATCGGCTCAACGGATGCAGCACTCTGATCGGGTTGTTTTAGTGGCTTGGGTTGCTGCTCTGATGGTCTTTGATGGGCAATCGCAAGGTTCATTGATAGTATCTTGCAAATTACTTTCTTATTCTCTGCAAATCTCAGTTCCTTTGAGATCTCAATCAACTGTTGAGCAGTTGTTAACAATTCTTTGGACGGACTCTTGGAAATTCTTTCTTCCATCCTTTCGATTGCCAATTGAATAAGCTGGTAAATATCGTAGCCTTCTACAAAAATACTTTCGATCAATCCATCTATCTGTGAAACTTTTCCATTAAGAAGATAATCAATATATTTCTCAACAACATCATGAGGTACTAAACCAAGAGCCTTCTCAACATCCTCAACGGTTATAGGACCATTCAGGGTGTAACTGGCAACCTGTTCTAAGTAAGATAGGGCATCCCTCATTCCACCATTTGCTCTCTTTGCAATAAATTCGGCTGCATCTTCAAGGAGTTTCAGACCTTCTTTCGATGAAACCTGCAGAAGGTTTTTCACGATATCGTCTTCGGTGAAGTTTTTGAACTCGATTACCTGGCACCTTGAAATTATCGTAGGTGGAACTTTCTCCAGATTAGTCGTTGCTAAAACAAAGGTTACTCTGCTTGGTGGTTCTTCCAAGGTCTTCAATAGGGCGTTGAAAGCCTCTCGTGTAAGCATATGAAACTCGTCAATTATGTATACTTTGTATTTACCGAGCATCGGCCTAAAACCTACGGCGTCCCTGATTCTTCGAATTTCATCGATACCCCTATTGGAAGCAGCATCAAGTTCTATGACATCAGGATGGATACCTTTGTCAATTGAAATACAGCTATCGCACTTGCAACATGGTTCATAGTCGGTTCTGCTCTCGCAGTTCAAAGCCTTGGCTAAAACCCTTGCTATAGAGGTTTTTCCAGTGCCTCGAGGACCCGTGAATATATAAGCGTGTGATACATTGTCTTTAGCGATAGCATTCTGAAGAACCAATTTGGCTTGTAGTTGGTCTATAATTTGGTCGAAGTTCTTTGGCCTATATTTACGATAGAGAGCTTCCAAAAAGTTCCACCCCGTGAAATTATATCAGATCGACGCTTTGGAGGTGCAAAAGATGTTTATTGTGAAGCTCAAAGCACTCATGATAATCCAAATTCTTATGGTCGCAGTTGTGCTCCTCGCAGAACCAGCGCCAGATTGGTTCAGAGAGATGGTAAAAGATGCAAGATCCAAGCATGGCTTAATTGTTGATGACGAGATCATCAATGAACTGTATTTGGCAATTGTTGAAATAAGTAAGAAACATGATTTTGATCACCTTTTGGTTATAGCTCTGATAAAGGTCGAGAGTGAATTTAGAAATGTGGTGGGTATGGCTGGAGAATTAGGATTAGTTCAAATAAAAAGAGAGACCGCAGAGTTCGTTGCTCAGAAATACTCTCTCGCCGAGCCCGAAGGAGGGTGGTCAACTCTTCTTTGGGACTTTCGTGTCAATATAGAATATGGTATTCTGTATCTGAAATATTTGCTTCAGAGAAACTCGGGGAATTTACTCAAAGCACTCGAAATGTATAACGGTGGTAGTATGAAAACAGAGTATGCCAATAAAATAGTTAGAGAATACAAGGAGCTGATGCAGAATAAAGCTGTTAATAGTAGAAGATGATCAGAAGATAGCACGCCTTCTGGAGATACTTTTCTCAAACCACGGTTATGACGTACAAATTGCCAACACTGGCGAGGAAGGCTGGAAGCTGTTTTCGATCTACAACCCCTCTTTGGTGATTCTTGACTTGATGCTTCCTGGGATGGACGGCTTTGAAGTTCTTGAAAAAATAAGATCTATCGATGAAGAGGTTGGAATAATCGTTTTAACAGCACGTGGAGAAGTAGAAAACAAGATACGAGGTCTTAAAAAAGGTGCCGATGATTATGTACCAAAACCGTTCCACTTGGACGAACTTTTGGCACGTGTTGAAGCGATAGCAAGAAGAGTTAGAAAAACTGATGAAATCAAGGTTGGTCAACTTCTTTTCCATATAGACTCGAAAACACTAGTATTTCCAGATGGTTCAATGACAATTCTTTCAGAAAGAGAGAGTAGACTGTTGTATTATCTCTGTATAAACCAAGGCAGGGTTGTGAATAGAGAGGAATTGCTCAAAGAAGTTTGGGGTGACAGTGAATACATTAGTAAAAACGTTGTGGATGTCTATGTGAAATATCTTAGAGACAAACTCAGAGAGCATGCTCATTTGATAAGAACTATAAGGGGAGTCGGATATGTTCTCAACGCTTAAATGGAAGTTGGTATTCTGGCAGACTATGATTTTTTCTGTGATACTGGGCCTTGGTTTGATAACTGCCTATTCATTGGTTAAAAATACGCATCTGAATCGTTCGAAAGAAAATTTGAAAAGAGATGTTCTAAACGCTCTCAAAATGCCTGGAAGGATTCTCATGAATCGACAATTGCCACCAGGTGTTGCCGTTCTAGATGAAAGTGGAAATATAGTTTTGGGAAGTATAGACACCGAGCATGAAAACTTTACGAAGTTCATTGAACAGGTCTTTAGAACAAAGAGACCAGCTTACATAAAACTTGGCATGAATGAATATTTCGTCGCAAAGGCGAGGTTTGTCACAGTGCTGGGCGATAGAGATTTTTACCTGCTCGCTCCGGCTGCTGGTATGGGTGATTTTTTGAAGATTCTCTCGCGAGCCTTTATTGTCCTGTGGATCTTTTTCAGCGGCATCTCTTTTCTTTTGGGTAATTATTTTGTGAGTAAGTCCTTATCACCGATGAACAGAATCACAAATGAATTGAAAGATATAAACACAACCGATCTGACAAGAAGAGTATATGACCCCGGATTCAACGATGAAGTTTCAGTGCTGGCAAGAACCATTAACAGTATGCTTGATAGATTGAAGATCGGTTTCGAAGCTCAGAACGATTTCATCAATGATGTTTCACATGAACTTAGAACACCTTTGACTGCAATACAAGGTTACGCAGAACTAATTCAGCGTTTTGCCGATAGGAAAGACATCGTTAACGAGTCAGCCCGTGCTATACAAGAAACCTGTGTGAAGCTTATCAACCTTTCGGAAACATTGCTCATGCTATCAAAACCTATAACACAACTGGAGATAAGACCTATAGAACTGAGGCAATTTCTGGAAGAATTAGCTGATGAATTCCGATCTGAATTCAACGATTTTCAGATAGATGTTGAAGGAGAAGGCATAGGTTGCGCCGATCCAAAGGTGCTTCATATCATCCTGAAAGCCTTGACTGAAAATGCTATAAAGTTTTCAAAGGATAGAAAACAGATAATTCTGAGATGTGGCAAAGGGTGGATGAGTGTCAAAGACTTTGGTGTGGGTATAGATGAGTCGGAAAAAGACAAAATCTTCCGAAAATTCTATAAGGCAGATAAATCAAGATCGAGCAATGGATATGGTTTGGGTCTATCTTTGGTCGAGAAGCTCTCCCGAATAATGGGTTGCAAGATAGATCTTCAAAGTGAGCCCGATAAGGGAAGTGAATTCATAGTATCTATGCCCGAGTGCCACAAGGAGGAGAGAAAATGAAAGTAGGAGGACAAGCGATCATCGAAGGTGTATTGATGATGGGCAAGAACATCTCAATAGCTGTTAGAGATAACAAAGGAACGATAGTGGTTGAAGAGATAAGTAAGAAAACACCAACCAGTTCCAAGTTGTTCAAAGTGATTTTCTTGAGAGGAATTATCAGTCTTTATTATTCACTTTACTACGGGATATATGCACTTGACAGGTCGGCCGAGATCAGTTCCGGGCAAAAAATGAAAAAGTCAGAAACTGTTTCATCTTTGCTCTTTGCAATTGCTTTAGCTATAGGTCTTTTCTTCATACTGCCAATCTTGTTAACAGGTCTGGTGAAATCTTTGAAAGGTAAAGAGTTCGTCTTCTCTCTTGTTGAAGGCCTGATCAGGTTAGGTTTGTTCTTGCTTTATGTCTACGCCATCTCATTTTTCAAAGATGTGAAAAGAATTTTTCAGTATCACGGAGCCGAACATATGGTTATAAATACATATGAATCGAATGAAGATTTAATTGTTGAAAACGTTAGAAAACACAGTACAATTCATCCAAGATGTGGAACAAGTTTTGCAATGATTTTTTTGATAATCTCCGTTATCATATTCAGTGTGCTTGGTTCATTGATCCATCTTGACATATTCGGAAAGATAATCAGCAGAGTAATACTAATCCCTGTGGTAGTGGGATTTTCCTATGAATTCTTACGAGTGTCTGCAAGAGGCTCAAGGTTCATGAAGATCTTAACTTCACCAGGCTTGGTCCTTCAAAAACTCACAACAGCCACACCTGATGATTCACAAATTGAAGTTGCCATCGCTGCCCTTAGAAAAGCTGTAGGTGAAGAGGATAAAACAGATCATAAGAAAGATAACGAAGGCCCAGAGTTTTTCGGTTAATCCAAGAAGATTGCACACAGATGAAAAAATCATCAGCAATGCTAAGGTTCGCCATACACCAATTTTTCTCATGAAAAAGTGATGAGTGTGGTTTTTGTCAGCCACAAAAGGATTTCTATGCCTGACGGCACGACGTAAAAAACTACTCACAACTTCATAAGCCGGATACCCTAAAAAGACGGTCGCATAGCATAGATCACCTTTAAAAAACTGAAGGACCGCTAGTGGTAGAAGGGCACCTAAGATGGCTGCACCGCTATTTCCCAGGAAAGATCTTGCTTTCGGTAGATTGAAAGGTAGAAAGCCTGCAATCGCAAGAGCAAGACGCCACTCACCAACTAAGCATGCGCTAATCATAGATGTAGAGCAGGCAAGTCCATCCATTCCGTCTATCATATTCAATGCGTTAAACATAGACATAAACCAGAATATTTCTATGATCTTTGCGAAAAATCCCTGCAATGGATTTGCCAGAAAATACACTTGTGGAACATTCATCATCTGAACAAGTGCAATAATCAACTGAAGGGGAAGCTTGGTTTTATATGATAGCTGTTCTATATCATCAAAGATGCCAAAGAGAAAGGCAAGACATATGAGCAGCGCAACCCGTGGTTGATTGATCGTAACAAGCAAGGCAACAAAAATAGCTGTTCCGCCGGTCAAGGGTATAGGTGTTTTATGTATCTTTCTTGCGCTTGGCATATCGGCCGGGAATTTCTGTGGAAAGAATCTTACAAACATTAGGCTCAAGCAGAAGCTTACTATGAAACTCATTTGTGACCTCTCATAACGATCTCAGAAAATCATAGATTTTCTGAGCCACGCGTTCTGGTTCGTTTGCAGCCATCTGTGCAATTTGATCTATAGTCTGGCATATAGTCTCGTAATCAATAGACTTTTTATTTTTCGCTATCATCACCTTTGGATGAGACGTGGGTAATACGACCTCATCTTCGTAAAAGAGCTCCTCTGTAATTTTCTCACCATTTCTTATTCCCGTATAAACTATCTTTATATCCTGATCTGGTACAAGGCCGTGTAAGACTATCAAAGTTCTTGCAAGTTCATCTATGGAAACAGGTTTACCCATATCCAGTACGAACAAATCTTTATTCGTTCCCAAACTCATGGCTTGCAATATGAGTGACACAGCCTCGGATATGCTCATGAAGTATCTTGTCATCTTCGGATCGGTGATAGTCAGTGGACCTCCTCTCTCAATTTGTGCCTTGAACTTTGGTATAACACTGCCTCTGCTACCTATTACATTGCCAAATCTAACGATCACAAAACTCGTACTGCATTCACAATTCATGGAAAGAAGTAACAGCTCAGCCAATCTCTTAGTTGCACCCATGACAGACGATGGATTCACAGCTTTGTCGGTTGAAACAAATACCATTTTTTCTGTTCCGTATTTGCAACATAGTTTGGCAACCGTTTTGGTTCCAATAACATTTACCTTTATAGCTTCATATGGATTTTCCTCCATCAGTGGTACATGCTTATGGGCTGCAGCATGGAAAACTATTTGCGGTTGGATCGATTTAAAGACTTGTTCCATCCTGATTGAATCAGAGACATCAGCTATCACACGTTCCCTGGGAATATTTGGATAACTCATTGATAGTTCTTCATCTATTTGGTATATACTATTCTCACCTTTGCCAAGTAGTACAAGTAAGGACGGCTCAAGGTTTGCAAGTTGTCTGCACAGTTCGCTGCCTATACTTCCACCAGCACCAGTCACCAATATCCTTTTTCCTTTTATGAAAGATCTGATAGTTTGCAAATCTACCTTCGTTTCCTCTCTACCAAGCAAATCTTCCAATGTTAATTCTCTCAAATAACCTACCTTTGCTTGTCTGTCTGTCAATTCATATATTCCAGGAAGGGTACGAATCTTTACAATCTTTGGATCAATTGAAGAGACAATTCTCCTCAGCTGCTGGGCACTCGCTGATGGAATGGCTATTATGACTTCATCGGCCTTCAAAAATTGAATAAACTCTTTGGCGCGCTCGATGGGACCATAGACCGGCACACCGTGGATCTTTCTACCTATCTTTCTTGGAGAATCATCTAAGAAACCCACGACCTTCCCAAGATTTGGCCTGTGTTCAAAATCTTCAAGCAACATTGTTCCTGCATCGCCTGCACCTACTATGAGCACTCTCTTTTTACCAGATGGTTGTACGCTGTTGAGCCACTGCCAGAAAAAACGACTTGACATCAAAAGCATCGCTGAGCCAAGAAAAGTCATCATACCAACCGATCGAGGCATGACAATGGATCTCACCAGATAGAAGAACATAATAGAGAACAAATAAGTTAAAATCGATCCTCGAATTAGAACAATCATATCTTTGAAAGATGCATATAACCAAACTATGTTGTAAGTACCATTGGCCAGGTAAACAATCATCGCTATCAGACAATAAATTGGTATACTGGGAAAATACTTCACAAGCTCTGGCCAGTCAAAACCAAGCCTAACAAACAGTGCTATAACTCCAGCAAAGAAAGTCAGAGCAACATCCAAAGCAAAAAGAATAAGTTTTCTCAATATTTCACCACCTTGTAGTCAATCGCGTCCCCGCCCTGGGGACAATATCGTACTTCTTGAGAATCTGACGAATATCTTCAGTAACGTAAACTCTCACTATTTGTACCAAATTGTTTGCCATCAACTGGTATGCTGGATAATCTCTGAGAAACTCCTCTAAAGAAAAGATGTCATCCTTTGAAGAATCATAAAGATACACATTGCTTCTGAGAAACTCGTCGGGGTGGACAAGCGAGAGTTTATAGGGTGTGTCCGTTTTGAAGATTTCTTCAAAATCGTCCAAAATCTTTCTAAGTTCCTTTCTATCTTCTGCTGGAATTTGAGAAGATTCAGAGAGATTTTCTAACCTCAATCTGATCTTTTGCAGTGTATCTGCTACAACACCCTTGCTCATAACTGAAGGATCAATACCGACAGTAGAGAAAGTGATCTCAGCGATCAGTTTCCATAGATCTCTTTTCTCAAAACGTCTCAGTAATTTGTACGCTTCTACTAAGTAATATTCATCTTCTTCCAAGTCAACCTTTCCATCTAGGAGATCTCCTTCACTGGCCTTGTATCTTTCTAATATATTTTCGAAGTGTAATTTTATTTGTGCAAAGATGAATTGATCTGTCAAATCGAGAAATTTTTCAAGATCGCTCACTTTTTGGGCAAGTTTAAGTGGTCTGTAAATCAATGAGAGCATCTGCTGAATCATTAAATCCGCTGCTCTTGATGTCTTATGAAAATATACATTTTTATACATCATGAATCTTCCAAAAAGACTTGTATAGATCTGATCAAGTACTTTGGCGTGGTAACAAAGAATTTTTTGACCATTCTTCTCTTTGATGAAAGAGTTCCTTATAATTCTGTCAACAGCTCCCATTCCAAAATGTGTAGTACCACTGTAGTAAGAATCACGCAAAAGAAAATCAAGTCTGTCTGCACCTAGAGGGCCTTGAACAATATTGTACTCAACAGTTCCTAACTCTTCGCCTTGGAAAACTTCATCGACAAGATGCATCAGTGCCGAAAAAACATCTTTGTCGATTTTATCGGTCTTCAATGTTTCTGAAAGATCCTCGCAAATAGCCATTTTCATTCTCGGGTCGGATATCCTTTCATAAGATTTCATCATTTCATAAGGCATCATTTCCAGCAAGATCCTCTTTCTATACTCATCGTGACCATCCTCAAGTCCCATTTTTGCATACACCACATCATCAAATTGATGGCTGAAAGGACCATGGCCTATATCATGTAACAAACCTGCGAGCCGAACGATTCTCCTCTTTGATGGGTCTTCAAAAAGTCTTGACCCATAAAGACCGCAGATATGCATTACTCCCAAGGAATGAGCAAATCTGTTGTGAGTGGCTCCAGGGTAAACTAGCTCGGCCCCTACAAGTTGAGAAAGATATCTCAATCTCTGTACAGGTCTTGTATCAATTGCTAGGATCTCTAAAGGATATAAGAAAATCTCTGAGTGTATAGGATCTCGTGATACTTTGTAATACAAGAAAGATCACCTCTCTCAAACTCTCAAAAGATTATACTATATACGGGAAATTGCCAAATTTGCTAAAGAGATTTAAATGGCACGCAAGAAAACCCACAGTCTTTTTCTATCTGATTCATCGAGAAAAATCTTCGCCAAAGATTCTTCAGACGCAATCGAAAGATTATAGTATAATCTTTGAGTCAAAAAACGGGAGGTCAAATGTACGTCATCGTAAAGTATAAGAAATACGGTTTCATGAGATTTTTATCGGCAATAGAAACAGCAAATCTTATCGAGAGAAATATCCGTCGTTCTGGCATATCTATCACACTAAGCAAAGGTTTTCACCAGAAGATAAGAATCTCTTATCTTGATCCAATGCCAACTGGTGTTGTAAACCTTGCGTTGTATGTCAGAATTGAGTTACAATATATGAACAATGGTGTTCTGAAAAAATTGAGAAAAAGTTCCGTGCAAGGATTGTATCCTTCAAGTCTGTGGTGGACAGACCTGAACTTCAACAGAGTTGTCACAGGTTATGCATTTAGGGTATTAATCCCAAAGAACTGTGTCGATCTTTCTCGATATGATCCTAATGCGAAGATAGAAGTGCCTGAGAAGTCAAAATTTGGCACAGTTGGAGATTTTTTTGAAAATATAGAATTTAACTTCCAAGGTGAATTTATTATGATAAGATATTTACAGCGAAAAGATAAACTACTCCGATCGAGGTATTTGTATGAGCCGATCTTAACGGGAAAAGATTGTTTCGTACTGACACAGTGTACAGAAGCTCTTTGTAACGGTAGAAAACTCTCGGAACTTTTGGAGGAGACAGCATGGGCTACAGAGTGCTAGTTGTTGATGACTCGGAGGTTTTGAGAAAAATAGTGAGTTTCAATCTTGTAAAGGAAGGATACTCTGTTGATGAAGCAAGGGACGGAAAGGAAGCCCTCGAGAAATTGCAACAAGCTAAACCAGACCTTGTGATACTAGATATAATGATGCCCTATGTTGATGGCTTCGAGGTTCTCAGAAGAATGAGGAAAGATCCTATTCTTGCTGATGTCCCTGTGATAGTGTTGACTGCTAAGGGCGGTGAAGATGATCCAAAAACAGCCCTTGAACTTGGTGCAAATAGTTTCCTAACAAAACCTTTCAGCCCATTGAAACTGCTTGAGGAAGTTCGTAGGGTGATACAGCGTGGAACATGAAATCAAACAAGTCTATGAAAAAATCTCCAAAGCCACTAATCTTCCACCATATCAAGGTATGGCAAGTTTGAAAGACATAGTCATAGCCGTTGACACAATTTTATCCGAACTGAACGAGCGTCGAAAAGATTATACAAAACTGCTTGAAGAACACATTGAAGAGCTCTCAAAGACCTATCAAGAAATCTCCACTCTTTTTGAACTAAACAACATCTTCACAAATGTAGTCGACCCATCTGAGGCCCCTGAGCCGCTTGTCGAGTTACTCCGACAGACTATACCGTTCTCAGGAATCTCCATTGAACTAAATGTTGCTGATAGACATATTCATCACGAGAAAATCTTCAAAATGAACGATGAAGCTTTCCAGAGCGCAAAACGAATAATAGATAAAGAAGACGATAACGTAATTTTGATAGAACCGGATCATAATTATTGCGTTCGGAATCTGTTGTCTGTTCCGGTAAAAAGCGGTAAATCTCTCTGGGGAAGGATCACACTGATCGAAAGGACACCAGATATCTTCACAGCAGCCGACAGAAAGATTCTTGAGGCGGCTGCTCATCAATTGTCGGCTGTGTGTGAACGGTATGTAAGATTGAAACGAGAGGTAGAAAGAGAAAGACTAAGAGAACAACTTGAAATAGCTAGGCAAATACAGATGAGGCTCTTTCCAAAGAAGATACCGAATTTGAGCTATGTTGAAATCAGTGCCGATACAATTCCTGCGATCCAAGTTGGAGGAGACTATTATGATATCTTGATCAGAGAAGGAAGGGTATTTATTACCGTTGCCGACGTATCAGGGAAGGGTATACCGGCGGCTTTGATGATGACATCTTTACGCAGTGCCTTGAGAACCCTTTCAAACAGTACCGACAGTGTATCAAAACTTGCCGAACTGTTGAATAACGTTCTTTGTGATGATCTTGAGGAAGACAGGTTTGTAACCATGGTTATGCTGTGCTTGCATTGTGATGGCACACTTCAGATCGTGAATGCCGGTCATAATCCTGTGCTGTTTGTCAATGAGAATGGTTTGAACACTTTGGAGGCACAAAGTTTACCACTTGGAATAATGAAGGATATAGATTACAGGGCGTTGGAGATGAAAATGAAACCAGGTGATATTCTTGTTGCTTATACAGATGGTGTGATTGAAAGTCGTGACATAGATGGTAATGAGTATGGACTGGAAAGATTGTGTAAGTTGATCCTTCAATCAAAGAATGATAACGTTGCTCAAATTTTGGAAAAACTGAAGAAGGATCTCGATGATTTTTCTAACCAGACCCAGAGACATGACGATACGACGATAACAGTGATAAAATATCTTGGAGAGAACTTTTCTTAGGAGGGAAGAAGATGTCTGGTCATAACAAATGGGCAAATATCAAACATCGAAAGATGGCACAAGACGCAAAGCGTTCTCAGATGTTCACAAAACTGATCAGGGAACTGATCGTTGCTGCCCGGGAAGGCGGGGGCGACCCAGACATGAATCCAAGACTGAGAACGGCGATCGAAAAAGCTAAGGAAGCAAACATGCCTAAGGATAACATCGAAAAAGCTATTAAGCGTGGCACAGGTGAACTAGAAGGAGTAGATTATCAGGAGATCATCTACGAAGCTTACGGCCCTGCAGGCGTGGCATTGTATATCAGAGCTCTGACAGATAACAAGAACAGGACGGCTCAGGAACTAAGACATGTCTTGAGCAGACATGGAGGAAGCCTTGCTGACCTTGGCGCAGTCAGCTGGATCTTCGAACGAAAGGGAATCATCAACGTACCACGTGGTCAGGTAGCAAATGTTGAAGAAGTAGTTATGTTAGCAATTGATGCAGGTGCTGAAGATATCAACGACCAAGATGATCCAATAAGAATAGTCACATCAACAGAGAGTCTCACATCAGTCAAAGAAGCACTCGAGAAAAATGGTTATAAAGTCGATGCAAACATATCTTATGTTCCTAAGAACACTGTCCAAGTAACTGGAAAAGATGCTGAAAGAATCCTGACTTTACTGAATGCACTTGAAGACATGGACGATGTGCAAGATGTGTATTCCAATTTCGAGATGGACGATGCCGAGATGGAGGCACTGCTTTCACAAATGAATCAATGAAGAGTATACTGTTTTTATTGATAATAATGCCGGTTTATCTTTTAGCTGCCGTGGTGAACCTTGATTTTGCCGTTGGCAGCTACTCTTGGTTTGGTCTATCAATAACCCCACAAGTTCAATTTTGGCGTGTTCAAGCCGATCTTGCATTCACCTTAGGACTCGTTGTTGATGGATCAGGATTCAAAGTTGTGCCTATCTACGAACCCTTTGACAACTTAAAATACCTCTCACTGGATCTTGATAACGGTGGAGCAAAATACGTCGTACCTTACAATGGCTGGTTAACTTATAGCAATGTTGAATACCAAACTCATACATTGAGTTTGTGGGGACTCAATGGTTCTGTTGGATTCGTTATACAGAAAAACTATGCCTTGTTCTTTAAAGTCCCATATTTTTCTATCTGTGTTGATAGCAATTCTGGTTACCATATGGGTGTGCCGGTGAGATTTGGTGATTTACAGATAGAACCCTTTGTATCTAATTATGGCTATGGAGTAGGTTTTTCTTTAAATGAAATCTCCGGCTTTTTTATACCAAACATGGGTTTGAGAATTAGTCTCGCGTTGAATAGATTGTTTTTCTTTGGTCAGTATCTTGGAGGCAAAACTAACGTTGGATTCGGTTGGTTCAACAAAGATGAGTGGATCTTGATAACGAGTGAATCGCTCGATGTGCGAAAAAAGATAGATAAAATTCATCTGACACTTTATATCGAGAAGGAGCGGTGGTATGCAGGACTTTCTTTCCCAGTTTTCTGGTGAACTGCCCATGGAAGATTTTCAGTGGTTTATCAAGGAAGTACACAGGTATTTTGGATTAGATCTGTCTGGCTATAAACCTCATAGGGTTAAACGAAGGATAGAAATACTCATAAAAAAGTACAGATTACCTTCCTTTCAAGAGTATCTGAAATTTTTACTTTCCAATCCATCTGCTAAGGAAGAATTCCTTGACAAACTCACAATAAATGTGACGGAGTTCTTCAGAAACCCTGAAAAATGGTGGGAACTCCGTGATAAGTACCTACCGGAGTTACTTAGTTCGAGTAAAGGCAAGTTTAAAGCATGGAGCGCTGGCTGTGCAAGTGGTGAGGAACCATATTCCTTGGCCATCTTACTTGAGGAGTTGAAAGCTCCCTTAGGTGCATCCATACTGGCAACAGATCTGGACGAGAGGGCATTGGAAGAAGCAAAGGAGGGTCTGTATGAACCACGATCCATGGTGAGTACTCCGAAACTCTACCTTGACAAGTACTTTGAATTAGTCGATGGTAGTTACAGAATAAAAGATTTTGTCAGAAAAAGGGTTGAATTCAGAAAGCACAACATGCTTCAAGATCCTTTTCCAACTTCACTCGATCTGATCATCTGCAGAAATGTAGTGATATATTTTGAAGCAGCCGCGAAGGATCAACTTTATAGGAATTTTGTGAAGGCATTGAGACTTGATGGCGTGTTGTTCGTTGGAAGCACAGAGAGGATTTTCGATTACGCTGAAATAGGTTTGAGGATAGCTAGTCCTTTCTTCTATCAAAGGGTGAAATGACGTGTTTTGGGTGGCATTCGTGGTCTTAATAGATCAGTTTTCAAAGATGATGGTGGAAAAGTTCCTATTCCAACCATTTTTTGTTATCCCAGGCGTCTTATGGTTCACTTATACCAGAAACACCGGCATAGTCTTTGGCTTATTTTCCAGAGCACCTTGGGTACTGTGGGTAACCTTTGGTGTGACACTCACACTTTCCTTCGTGTCTCGTTTTGTCAAAGGCTCATCTCTTGCGAAGATTGGTTTACAAATGATAGTTGGTGGAGCGATTGGAAATATCATCGACAGATTCAGGTTTGGATACGTCGTTGATTTCATCAATTTGAGATATTTCCCTGCTATCTTCAATATTGCTGATCTCTTTATAACAGTTGGTGGCGCACTGATATTGCTTAGTTTGGTGATTGGAGAGAAGAGTCTTGGAGATAAAGGTGAGCAAAGGTGAGCAGGGACGAAGACTCGATCTTTACCTTTTGCAGAAGATTCCCTCTAAAATATCGAGAAATTTCGTACAGAAAGCCATAAAAACGGGAAAGATAACAGTCAACGGTAAGCCACAGAAACCGAGCTATCTTGTGAAAGTAAAAGATGTGATAATTGTGCCGGACGCTGAACCCGTCATGACTCCTTCCATTGAACCAGAGCCAATAGATCTTGAGATACTCTATGAAGACCATGATCTAATCGTGATAAACAAACCCGCTGGCATGATAGTTCATCCCATTCCTTCGCACATGAGCGGGACAGTTGTAAATGCATTACTCTATCACTGTGAAGACCTTCAAGGAATTGGTGGAGAACTCAGACCTGGTATTGTTCACAGATTAGATAAGGATACATCGGGAGTCATGGTGGTGGCAAAAAACGATTTGGCTCACAGAATTCTTTCACAACAGTTCAAAGATAGAAAGATTTCCAAATTGTATCTAGCACTGGTTCGAGGTAGGCTAGATGCACAGCAGGGAGAGATCAAGGTATCTCTGGCACGCCATCCTGTTTTGAGAACAAAGATGTCTGTCAACGATGCCGGTAGGGTCGCAATAACATCGTACAGGGTTCTGAAGCATTTTGGTGATATCGCATCTTTGGTTGCAGTCTATCCCAAGACAGGTCGTACTCACCAGATAAGGGTACACATGAAATACATTGGTCATCCGATTTTAGGAGATAAACTCTACGGCAACTCTTATGGAGCGTCTCGACAAATGTTGCATGCGGCAAAACTTGGGTTTTACCATCCAAGAACCGATGAATGGCTTAATTTTGTAGCCCCCATAGCTGATGATTTTAAAAGTCTCATCGTCGAACTGAATTCTCAGGTAGTGAGAAATACATGATACCAGCTATCGTTACTCCGTATTCTTTTGAAGGTTCAATATTAAAAATTGAACAAGCCATAGATAAGGCATACAGTTATGGTCTTAGGTCCTTATTAGTTGCCGATCAAAATTTTCACAGTGCTGTGATCTTTAATGATCTTTGTAAAAGAAAAGGATTGATAGCGGTACATGGATTGAAAATCGGCGAAAAAATATTCTACGCGAGAAATCGCAAGGAATTCGATGAGCTTGTTTATGCATACAACAAGAGAACAGAACCTCAACTGAATTCATTGAATGTGGATTCGGTGAAATTGATTTATTATCTTGAGAATTCTCATCGCGAAGCATACGAAACTATGTGTCAATTGCTTTCCGTCCCCAGTAAAGTTGGGTTTTCCTTTGAAGGAAGATTTCAAGATGTGGCAGCATTGTTCAATTGTGAAATGTACGATCTGCAGGTGAACGTAAAACTGCCCCAGCCACAAAAGCCATGGTTGAGAAAATTCCTCGATGAGGTGGCACCAAGGTATAAAGAAAGGTTCAAAAAGGAAGTCGAAGTGATCGAAAAACTTGGTTTTGAGTCATACTTTTACACTGTGAAGAGAATTGTGGATAGTGCAAAATCTCTGGGTATATATGTCGGACCTGGTCGTGGCAGTGCAGTGGGGTCTGTTGCTTCCTATGTTCTTGGGATTACGAGAATAGATCCATTAGAGTATGATCTACTCTTCGAAAGGTTTCTAAACGAGTATCGCCAAGAACCACCAGATATAGACATAGACGTAGAAGATGAAAAACGTAGTTTACTCATTGAGAAGCTTTCTGAACAGTTCGCCTTCGTCGCACAAATCTCAACCTTTTCAACTTTGTCTCACAAGTTGTTGGGAAATGAATTAAAAAGATTGAGAATAAATTTGAAATCAAGAATAATGGACCTGTTAAATGGCTTACCTCTTCACAGAAGCACACATGCAGCCGGTATTGTCATAGCAGATTCAGCCGTGTCCTTACCAATTGTTCCAGATACAAAGCCATTTTTGCTGGAGTATGACATGGAATCTCTTAATAAAATAGGTGTAACAAAGATAGACATCTTAGGTTTGAAGACTTTGTCTTTGTTGTATAAATTGAAGAATTTGACAAATCTGAAAGGGATACCGATCGACGACCCTCTGGTTTACAAAGAAATCTCATCGGGCAGGACACATGGTATTTTCCAACTGGAACGTCTATCTGCACGAAGCCTTTGTAGACAGGTTAGACCAGGGAATATCAAGGAGCTCTCTGATCTTCTCGCCATGAACAGACCAGGACCATTACTTGCCAGATTGAACACTCTCTATGCTGAAAAAAAACGTGGTTGTGGCGAATCAAATCACTTTTTTGAGGAAACCAACGGTGTAATGATATATCAAGAACAGTTGATGAAAATCGCTATCGATTTTGCTGGTATGACTCCCGCCGAATCAGACCTTTTCAGAAAAGCCGTATCACAGAAAGATAAGATTGCAATGAGAGACATGGCAGAGCAATTCAGACAGAGAGCCATAGAAAAGGGATATGATAAATCATTGATAGAGGAAATAATCAATATCATACTCAAATTTTCTTCCTACTGCTTCAACAAATCTCATAGCATCGCTTACGCACACATAAGCTATGAACTTGCCTATATAAAACATCACTTTCCTAAAGAGTTTTTCACACTGTATCTCAAAGAACATTCCAACGACAAAGATAAGATCTTCTTTTCAGTCCAAGAATTACGTTCACTGGGTTTTCGAATAATCTGCCCATCGATCAATCCAGTTCAATTGAAAGATGATCAATTCCAAGTACCAATCGAAGTGATAGCAGGTGTAAGTAACTCTGTTGCCAATGCCTGCACCACCAAAGGACCATTTTCAAGCATCGATGACTTTGCAAGAAAGATTTCTGTACCCATTTCAACACTCCAGAGACTGGTTTTTGCAGGGGCCTTTGATTGTATATATTCTAACCGTGAGGAATCTATAAGGGCTTTCTATGCATACCAAAAAGGATACGATCCATCCTTAATTGAGATATCTTCCATCTTTGGGACGCACTACGAGGAAAAACCTTTGAAACTGACTTGGAAGGATATAGCAGTCTTTGAAGAACATGCATATGGATTCCCTATGACTCCTATGAATGTTAATTTCGAAAAATTCTTTGCCCCTTTAACCGAGGTATTCACTCGTGGAAGGGTTCTACCAGTAGCAGTGATGGTTCATTCGAATCTAGCCAGTGATGGTATTACCATAGTGCGAATGAAAAGCAATTTACCCGATGGGGAATATTTATGTATTATGAAACCAGACGGCTCAGTTGGAGCATATCATGATCTGTCAAGAGCAAAGTCAGTCATTTACGAATTAGAAGGCTGTTTTGACCACACTGATTTTGAGCCTGCTTCAGAAAGAGAGATTGTAAGAGTCAGGCTCCTTGGTAAGAAGGTATACATCAATTCAGCAAGGCCAATGATCGATGGTTACAGCATAGATGTCGTGTATGATTGAGGCTGCAAAAGTGATTTCATAAATCATCTTTAACGAACTATCATCAATCATACTTTCATATTTTCTACCGATAGTTCAATCAACAAGATATTCTGACGCTCTAAGAATAAAGAATCATTCCTCTTAACAAAGGCTGTTATTCCCTATGAAGATATCTGTTTTCTCAAAGTTTGCTCTGAAGAGTCATTCTGTGTTCTAAGATGATGGAAAATGAGACTTGAGCAAAACTATTAAAGCATGGTAGAATTTCAGAGAAACCACAATGTGAATGCAACCGATTGCGAGGTGTTATTGTGAGAATTATCCTTGACTGTGATCCTGGTCATGATGATGCCTTTGCTATTTTGTTGGCAACGGCTTCCAAAGAGATAGAGTTACTGGGCGTTACAACCGTTGTAGGAAATTCCTACCTGGAAAATACAACGAAAAATGCGCGAACGGTTTTGGACCTTTTCGATATGGACATTCCCGTCTTTGCTGGATGTGAAAAGCCACTGATCAGAGATATTATCGTGGCACCAGACATACATGGAAAGTCAGGGCTTGAAGGTGCTCAACTTCCTTCAGCAAAGCGTCCCATTGAGAAGGCTCATGCCGTGGATTTCATGGCACAGATGCTCACGAAGTATTCAGATATCATTTTAGTTCCAACAGGTCCTCTAACAAATGTCGCACTCTTTATGCTGCGTTATCCACACCTTGTTAAGCACATAAACTCAATAGTCTTGATGGGTGGCGGAATCGCCTTTGGAAATGTTACACCCGTTGCTGAGTTCAATATATTTGCCGATCCAGAAGCTGCCAAGATTGTACTCAATTCCAATGTTCCTATTGTAATGGCACCATTAGATGTGACACACCAAGTTGTTGTTACGGAAAAGGAAATCTCAAAAATGAGGAGATTGGGCTTTAAATTCGATCTTCTCGCAGATCTCTTGGCTTTCTTTAAATCAACGTACAAGAAAGTTTTCAACATCGATGGTGTTCCATTGCACGACCCCTGCACTGTGATGTATTTACTGCATCCTGAAATATTTGAAGTCAAAGAATACCATGTTGACGTAGAAACAAGAGGTGAACTCACTTACGGTCAAACAGTTGTCGATGTTTGGCGCACTAGCGGTAAGGTCCCCAATGCCAAGGTCATGTTGAAAGCTGATAGCGAAAGATTTTTTGATGTCTTTTTCGAAAAACTCAGCCAGTTGAAGGGGGTTTGAGCTATGGTAGATCCCAGATATCATATAAAAGTCAATCCCGATGATGTTGGTAAATACGTCATCGTCGTTGGTGACAGAGGTAGGGTTGAACGTGTGGCAAAATACTTTGAAAATGCTATAAAAGTTGGAGACAATCGTGAATATCTCACCTACACAGGCTACGTAAAGGGTGAAAAGGTCAGCGTGATGTCAACGGGCATGGGTGCACCGGCTATGGCGATTGGAATAGAAGAGTTGGCTACAACAAATGCGAGAGTTGTGATTCGAGTTGGCACAACTGGAGCTCTTCAGAAGATTTGTAAACTTGGTGATAGCATAATAGTCAGCGCGGCAGTTAGATTGGATGGAACAACTGCACAATATATAATGCCTGAGTACCCCGCCGTTGCAGATTTTCAGGTTGTTGATGCATTGGTCAGGGCTGCTCAGCTAGTGGGAAATCCTTTCCATATTGGCACGGTGCTTTCAACTGATTCATACTATGGAAGGGCTTTCGACCCAGAAAAACACAACTACTTAGAAAGCCAATTAGTGAAAGCTGGTGTCCTTGCTGTTGAAATGGAGATAGGTGCCCTTTACATAGTTGGTGGGATAAAACGACTTAGGACGGGAGCAGTCTTAACTGTTAGGGAAGAAATGACAGATCAAGGTTACATACAAGCTGGCGAGAAGTTCGAGAGGGGTCTTGAAAATTCGATAAAAATAGCCATTAGGGCTATCGAAAACCTAATTGAGGGAGGTGTTGGTAGATGAAGAAAGTTTTGATTTTTCTGATGGTGCTGCTTGTAACCATGAGTTTTGCAAAGCCCTTGAAGGTGGCTTTACTTTTGAACGGTACTCTTGGTGATAAGTCTTTCTTTGACTCTGCTGGAAGAGGTTTGGAACTTGCTATCAAACAACTAGGAATTCAAGGTAAGATCATTGAAGCAGGTTACAAACAAGAAAATTGGAGACCTTATCTTGAAGATCTCTCAGACCAAGATTACGACATAATAATCGTCGGAACGTGGCAGATGCAAGAGATTCTCGAAGAAGTGGCTCCAATGAATCCGAACAAGAAGTATTTTATCTTTGACACTTCAGTCAACTACAACAAACCGGGATTGAAGAATGTTTATTCTATACTGTACAAGCAAAACGAAGGTTCTTTCTTGGTGGGAGCTTTGGCTGCACTCATCACAACATCAAAAATGCCAAAGACTAACCCTGAGCCTATCATAGGTTTTCTCGGTGGTATGGATATTCCCGTGATAAATGACTTTCTGGTTGGGTACATTGAGGGTGCAAAGTACATAAATCCCAACATAAAGGTTCTTATATCCTACGTTGGGAGCTTCAACGATCCTGCAAAAGGTAAGGAATTGAGCCTTGCCATGTATCGACAAGGTGCTGATATCATCTTCAATGTCGCTGGAAACACTGGTATAGGCCTGTTAGAAGCAGCCAAAGAAGTAGACCGCTGGGCAATAGGCGTGGACTCTGATCAAGCTTTGATCTATGAGAGTACAGATATAGAGATAGCTAAGAGGATAGTGACATCGATGATGAAGAATGTTGACCTCTCTATCTTCAGAGGTATCAAAATGCATATGGAAGGTAGACTGGCTTACGGAAAGGCGGAAGCTCTTGGAATCCTAGAAGGCGGTGTCGGAGTGGCAGATAACAAATATTACAGAGAACTGGTACCAGAAGAGTTCCGCAATAAGATCAAAGAAATAGAAGACAAAGTGACAAAAGGAGAAATCAAGGTCAGTACCGTCTTTGGCATGTCCCAAGACGATCTGAACAAACTGAGAATGAGCGTAAGGCCCTGAGGGAGCTGGTGCTCCCTCCTTTTGGTGGTAATAGAATGAAGGCAATTGAAGCAATTGATATTACCAAGGTTTATCCAAATGGTGTTGTAGCAAACAAAAATGTGAATATCTCTGTCGAACAGGGTGAAGTTCATGCCATAGTCGGTGAAAACGGGGCTGGGAAGACCACCTTAATGAAGATCTTTTTTGGTATTGAAAAGCCCACAAGTGGTGAGATAAAGGTTTTTGGTAAACGTGTTCATATAAACTCGCCAAGGGAAGCAATTGCTCTGGGTATAGGTATGGTGCACCAACATTTTATGCTTGTTCCATCTTTCAGTGCAGCAGAGAATATAATGCTCGGTATAGAACCGAGAAAAAGATTCTTTTCCGTCGATTTCAAAAAGATGGAAAGTATCATCGGTGATTACGCAAAACGTTTGAATTTCCAGATCCCGCTTTGGGAAAAAGTTTTGGATTTACCTGTAGGAGTGAAACAGAGGATAGAGATCTTGAAAGCCCTTGTAAGAGGTGCAAAGATTCTGATACTTGATGAACCATCGTCCGTATTGACACCTCAAGAAGTTAATGACTTGTTTGAAGTACTTAAAAGATTGGTTCAGAATGATCTAACAGTCATTTTCATAACTCATAAATTAAACGAAGTCAAGCAAATAGCTAATAGAATCACAGTTATGCGAAACGCACAAGTTGTTGGAACCTATGAGAACAAAGATGTTACTGAAACTGATATTGTTGAACTGATGATTGGAAGAAAATTTGAATACGATATAAAAAGGGAGCCAAAGGAACCCGGGGAAATCTTACTCATTGTCAAGAATCTTAATTATTTTCGCGAAGATGGCGCCCACATTCTCAAGAACATTTCTTTTTCCCTTAGAGCTGGCGAAATACTTGCCATAGCTGGACTTGAAGGCAACGGACAGAAGGAACTTGTCGAAATCTTGACAGGTTTGAGGGAAAAAGCCACAGGTCAGATCTTGCTGAATGGTGATGATATAATGGGCTCACATCCCTGGGAAATAAGACGAGCGGGAGTTTCACACATACCTGAGGATAGAGTTGAAGTAGGATGTGCACTTGATCTCTCAATAGCGGAAAATTTGATATCCGATAGATTCCATTTGAACCCCTTTTCTACACGGCTGGTTTATAAGAAAAAGCACGTGATTGAATTTGCCAAGAAAATGATAAAAGAATTTGACGTTCGAGCCAAAAGTTCAACAACAATGGTAAGGATGCTTTCGGGTGGAAATATGCAGAAGGTCGTAGTTGCTCGCGAAATGACAAATTCTGCAAAGATAGTTATAGCAAATCAACCAACCCATGGCATAGATGTTGCTTCAAGTGAATTCATTCGAAAAAAACTGATGCAGATAAGAAATGAAGGAAAGGCAGTTCTTCTAATTTCAACTGATCTACAGGAGGTTCTTCAGATATCCGACAGAATACTCGTCCTTTATAAAGGAGAAATAGTGGCGCATTTAAGAAATGAAAACATCACTGAGACAGACCTTGGTTACTACATGCTCGGTGTCAAAAGACAGAGTGAAGAACAGATAAAGGAGTCTGTTAATCTATGAAAAGAACTCTTTTATTGCTTGAGTTCACAAGATTTGTTATAACCGTCGGCATAGCCCTTTTGATTGGTTACATATTCTTGCTTTTCATTGCCGATGAGCCCACGGAGGCTTTCAAACTTTTTCTAACAGGTCCGATGACAACTCAACGAAGGTTTTTCGAATTTCTGAACAACGCAGTACCTTTGATGATGACAGGTTTAGCACTCTCTATAGTCTTTCAGTCTAAAGTATTTAACATAGGAGCCGAAGGACAGTTGTTCTTTGGGGCCTTTGGTGCAATGATCTTTGCTTTGAAAGCTCCGCAAATTCCTTGGTTGCATCTTGTTATCACTCTGGTCGGTGCGGCCCTTTTTGGCTCGCTTTGGGCCTTCGTACCTGCGATTTTGAAGGCAAAATGGAAGGCGAGCGAGCTGGTGTCGTCCCTTATGATGAACTACATATCCTATTTTCTTGTGCTCTTTCTGGTCAATAATTACTTTCGCGATAAGACTGCCGGTGCGCTTGTCTCGTACAGATTTCCACAGAGTGCTTGGCTTTCTACTTTAAGCAGATATAGATTGAACTCCGGGCTTTTCGTAGCCGTTGCATTGTCGGTCTTGGTAGGTTGGCTACTCTATAGAACAAAATGGGGTTATCAAATAAGGGTTGTAGGAGCGAACAAGAAATTTGGATATTACAGTGGTATTAAAACCATCAACGTCATCTTTTGGGTGCAAATCCTTTCAGGAGCAATCGCCGGACTTGCCGGTGGAATTGAGCTGACAGCCATGTATAGAAGATTCGTATGGCAATCACTACCAGGATATGGTTTTGACGGTATTATAGTGGCGATACTAGCTAGAAATAATCCGTTTCTGGTCATACCAAGTGCTTTATTCATTGCCTATTTGAGAATAGGTGCAAACATCATGGGCAGAACTACAGGGATAGCACCTGAGATAGTCGTGGTACTCCAAAGCATAATGATTCTTTTGATCACAGCAGAAGCATTGTTAGGGAGATTTAAACAAAAGGCCGTTGCCAAAGAGGCGATGAAAAGTGAGTGATTTTCTCAATCCTCAATTTTGGTACAGTGTCATCAGAGTTTCCACACCGCTTTTTTTTGGTGTGATAGCAGCCCTTTTGAGCTCCATAACAGGAACAATAAATATAGGAATCGAAGGTATGATGTTAATGTCCGCCTTCTGGGGGACGATAGTAGGTTCCCTTGCCCAAAATCCATGGGTAGGTCTTCTGGCTGGGATTGTTTCTTCGACGATCATGGCTGTAATTCTTGCTTATTTTCATCTTAAACTGAAAACAGATCTGGTCATTGGTGGTGTCGCTCTCAATTTACTTTCATCTGGTCTGACTGTCTTCATGCTCTATGCAATCACTGGAGATAAAGGATCATCGGCATCATTGAAGAGCTTCATCATACCAAGGGTTGATCTTCCTCTTTTGAAAGATATTCCTTTTATTGGTAAAGTTCTGAGTGGACATAACGCACTCACTTATATAGCCATTGTTTCTGTTTTTCTAATCAATTATCTGGTCAAGAAGACACCCCTAGGCATCAGAATGAGATCTGTTGGTCAAAACCCGGATGCTGCCGTTTCAGTAGGCATCTCTGTTACCAAGATGAAATTTCTTTCGCTCATTCTCAGTGGAATCTTTGCAGGTTTTGGTGGTGCTTTCTTGTCAATGGGCTATGTTTCATGGTTTGCTAGAGACATGACATCCGGTAGGGGATTCATTTCGATCGCTGCTCAGGCACTTGGGGGGAGTTCGGCACTTTTTGGTGCCTTCGGAGCTTTGTTGTTTGGTATAGCCGAAGCAACTGGTATTACTTTGCAGTCTTTGCGAATACCTTCTGAGATTACGAACATGTTACCGTTCATACTGACGATCGTTGTACTCATAATTTATGCAAGATCAAGGATTCGTTCTCACTCACGAATTCAGGAACAGTGATTCGATTTCTTCACCAGAAAGTTCTCTAAAGTCACCTGGATTCATATCACCAAGTTCAATAGTGCCTATTCTTATTCTTTGAATTCTTGAATAATTCAAATTCAAAGCCTTCATCATTCTTTTAACTTGATGATACTTGCCTTCACTGATCACAAGACTCAACAAATTGGGCTCTATCAGTTTCAGCTTAGCTGGTTTGAATTTCTCAGTCCCGATAGTCAGACCTCTTTCGACAACTTCGATCTTTTCCTGAGTGAGTTCTCCCTGGAACCATACGAGGTATTCTTTCTTTACATGATGTTTTGGACTTATGATTTTGTGTATGAATATTCCATCATTTGACAGAAGTACTAAGCCTTCTACATCCTTATCCAACCTACCTGCAACTTGAAGCTCGTCTATGTACGGATGGTCAATTAGATCATAAACAGAAGCTTCATTTTCAGTTCTATCGCTGACGTATCCCACAGGTTTGTTGAGAGCCAGATAAACCATCCTGTGAGGAAGGACCAGTTTTCCATATAATTCAACGGTATCCTCTTTTGAAATGTGAGAACCTTCATCTCTCACAATAATACCATTGACAGTCACGAACCCAGATCTTATTAACTTTTTTACCTCACTTCTCGTGCCCATCTTTGCCTTCGAAAGAAATCGATCTAACCTCAAATTTCTTCACCATCTTTTCTATTATAAGTGGCTGAGAAAATATCGTGAATGACACTCCAAAGGCGATTCCAAAAGAAAGAAGAAGTGATACATTCCTGAACAAGGCAAGCTTTGAAAGGGACATCACCAGAAAACCAGCAATCAGCCCAAGAGCATTTGTGAGAACGGGCATACCAATGTTCTCGATTGTTTTCGAGACTGTCCTTGTTGTTTTCAAATCGTGTGCCAGATGTATGGAATAATCTACCACAAGACCCACTAATATGCTAGCAACAATTGATGTTGCAATATCCAACTTGAGCTTCATGAGATAGATAAAAACAAAATTGAAAAGAGCCGTCAAAAGAACAGGAACGACTATAACCACTGAAAAACTAATATTTCTGAAGGCGATAATTATTGAAACGAAGATCAAGATTAGCGACGTGATCAAACTTTGCAATTGACTCCTCAGTATTTGAGAGTTTATTTGATCTACAATGAATGATGTGCTCGCTATAGTGAATTTGTATTCCGTGTAATCTTTCAGTTGTTCATACAATGCTTTTTTTACCTTTCCCGCCTGCCTATAGGCCTCATCAGTGATGTTTGCAACTATTCTTATCGTTTTGCCATCGATAACGAAGTAGCTTATAGCTGGCTGCATTCGTGACAATATCACAAGCGTAGGAACTGGATAGGAGCTTGGGAACTGAACCGATGCTACCCCTGTCACACTACCAATTCGCTCAAGTATTTGCTTGATGTTTTCAGAATCTTTGACGGTGAAGAAACTACTCTTTTCCATCATTATATAAACTGGTTCGCGGTAGGAGAACTCTTCGGTAAGAATCTTCAGAGCCTGACCAATTTGACTATTTTTAGTAAAGTAAGAAGCCTGGTCCATCCCAATCTCTATCTTCGGAATGACAAAGGGTGAGATCGCGCAAGCAACGATTACTGAATAAATCAAAATCTTACCTACGAGGGCATTGTTCATCTTGAAGGAAAAAGTGTTGACGTATTCTTTTTTTTCGTCATAGAAAAGTTCATAGCCAGCGGTGAAAAGTATCAGAAAAATCAGCGCAAGCCCTGATGAAACCATCACACCGAGTTGCTTGAAGGCTGTTATCTTTACAAACAGAAAGGAGAGAAAACCAATGGCTGTAGTAAACATGGAGAAGAAAATAGGTCTGAACATCTTCTTTCTTACGTCCCTGCCAAAGCGGACTATGCCGTTGTAAAAATGTAGTCCATAAGCGGAACCTATGACGAGCAGGAAACTGACGCACATCACCGTCATCACATTCAATTGAACTTTGAACAGTGTAGAAAAACCATAAACTATTATTGTTGCAATCAACGGGATCACAAGAGAAAAAAGACTTGCCTTCAAAGAACGTGTTTGAACCCAGAAAACTATCAGAATTGTCAAAAACATTAGCAAAGGATACACCAAAATCTGCCGTATGATTTCATTGAAAAGGTGGTCATTTATCACTATTTGCCCAAAAACAAGTGGTGATAGAGCTCCATGGTTTTTTAATACGTTGTCTATCCTTTTGAGAACGATCTTGGGATCATGGGAAGGTGAGAGTATACAATTGAGCAGTAAATACTTTCCATCTTTGGAAATGAACGACCTTGACTCTGGATCTTCTGTGATCTTTTCACTGATATTATTTCCATTAAAATAGGGTGTTTTGAATACATAATTTACAACACTAAGAACCATTTTGATACCTTCCAATTTTGACAAGTCGTTCTGCAGATCGATAATCTTTTTAACCTCTTGTGATTGGAAAAATGTTTTATCTGAATGAAGTATCACGACAATCTGTGTTCCATCGGAGAACTTTTCAGAAATATTGAGAAGATCTTTCAGATCTTGGTTTTCAATCTGTTCAAGTGTCACACCTGGCTTGTATCCAGGTAAAAAAACCAGATAGTCGGCGTTGATCTTTAACTTAAAGAAAGCAAGAAAACTAAAGAAAATTGCAAGTATCAGAAAGAAAACTGTCACGCTGTATCTTTTCATGCAACTCCTCCAATGTGAGAATTATACAGAATGTATCTATGAGATTATATAGTTAAATATTTTAACAGTCAAGATATTTTATCAATAAGAGACGGTGACAGTTTTCTCCCAGAGATCATTTGAGGTACTTATTGAACCAGTCCGTGATTTCTTTCAATCTTCTCAGTCTGTGCTTTGGCTTTCCGCTTCGGCTTAACTCATGATTTTCACCTTTAAATATCACCAATTTTGAGTCGACACCATGGTATTTCAATGATGTAAACATTTGAATTGCCTCTGCAAGCCAACATCTGTAATCTTCGTCTGAATGGATGAACAAAGTTGGTGTCTTCACACAGTTGGCATACTTCATTGGTGAATGCCACCAGAGTTTTTCAAAATTACTCCAGGGCGTTCCAAGGTGCTGATCTGGCACAAAAAAGTATCCAATATCTGTTGTGCCAAACTTGGAAATCCAGTTTGCTATGCTCCTTTGTGAAACGGCTGCTCTAAAACGATCGGTCTGACCAATGATCCAGTTTGTCATATAGCCACCATAGGATCCTCCTGTGACACCCATTCTTTGTTCATCTATGAAGGAAAATCTCTTGATCGATTCATCCACAAAATTCATCAAATCCTCATAGTCAATTGTTCCGTACCTTCCTCTTATATCCGCAAATGTGTTACCTCTCCCATCGCTTCCTCTGGGGTTGGTGTACAAAACAACGTATCCTTCATTTGCCCATAGTTGCATCTCATGGAAAAAGACTTCACCATAGACCGTCTTTGGTCCTCCGTGAATATCTAAGATACTGGGATATTTCTTTAAGGGATCAAAATCCACTGGCTTGAGAATCCATCCCTCAAGGATAGAACCGTCATTTGTTACAAACTCAAACCTTTCTGGCTTAGATACAGTCTTTTCTCTATGAACCCAGTCATTGAAAAATGTAACCTTTCTTTCTTCACCATCGACGAGCTCATAAAGTTCCTGCAGATACATGTCCTTGAGACCTACGAAAACAACTTTGCCATTGATAACATCAAAACCATCCACAGAGCCATTATCCCTGGTGAGCCTTTCTATCTTTCCACTCAAGCCCACTCTGTTAAGAAATGAGCTGTGCCATTCTGTGGTGATAAAGTACAAATATTCACCATCGACTTTGTTGATTCTATTGTTTCCATACCTACAGTCTGAATTCACGCTGTTGTGCAGACTCAGGTCAAAGTTTGGTGTGAGGCAGGCCACTTGACTGGTCTTTGGATCTAAAAGGTAAAATTTAGGGTTCTCATTGATCCCATAATTCTTCATATTGCTACCAGTGAAGATCACCAAATCTTTCATGAAGTATGCAAAGTTATAATCAAAGGTATCTTCATGAGTGAGCTTTGACAATTTTCCATCTAAGATATTGTAAAGATAAAGGTCTGATCGTATTTCCATCTTGTCCTTGAAAGAATTTGCTATGAATAATAGCTTCGTCTTGTCCTCGTTCAGTGAAAAGTTTTCCACATTTGTGAATTCATCTGTAATTGGTAACAGTGACAGTGTTTGTAGGTCAAAGAGGAATAATCTGATTCTCTTTTTGTTGGTGAATCCACCTCCGTTGGACCAAAAGGGTATTTCATCCAGAATTTGATAATCTTTCTCTTCCTTTAGTTTCTTCAGGTACTCTTCCTTTTCCTTTTCACCCATTTTGGAGATGTCCATCATGTTGTTATCATAAATGGCTGTTAGAACAAATTGGTTCTGGTTCAATTTTTCAATCCTTGTTACAATCGCGGGTATTTCAAAGGCTTTTGCAGCCTCCCCACCAAAGATGTCGATTCTGTAAAAAATCGTGAATGGTTCTCCAGCTTCTTTCCTTTTCTTATCTTTCTCTTCCCTCAAACTTGAAAACAATAATGTTTGCTCATCAAACCATATGAATATTTTTTCTTGGCCAAAGGTCGTGAGTTGTCTGGTATTTTTTTTTGAAAGTTCATAAAGCCAGATTGTTGAATGATATCCGTTCTCATCTAAGTCGCTCTCATGAGCCATAAAAGCCAAACTTTCCCCATTCGGTGAGAATGTAGGATTTGACAGGAATTTGTACCTCAGAAAATCATCGATTTTCAACCTTTCCATAGGATCAGCTCCTTTTGTTCGCTTATAGTACAATTTAAATTCTATCATCGATTAAACGAAAAAGGTCACCATGAATATCGTGGGATTAAGACAAATTCACAAACAGTTATGCATACAGAACAAACCACAAAGATAAGTCGTTTTGAATCTCACGTTGGGAATACGGCTTTTCAGTCTTTGTATAATATATTCAGCAAGAGTATCCCACGAAATTTTCCCATACTGCTGTGTGAAGTCGTCATTAATCTAAATGAAGGATAGTTCAAAGATCTATATTTTGAAATTGAAATACACATGGTTTTTGACTTTCGGCAAGGAAAACTTCATGGACAACAAGAAAAGATTGAAAGTGGTAACGGTCGCAGCAACTCTCAAAACATCGGATCAACGTAACTTTAGAATGAGAAATGCGATATTTTCTCGAATTGTTCATCCACTCTCAAAGTATATAATACATCATCTTAAAGACACTTGACTTTGTCCCATATTGGGTGTAATATGTTACCCAAAGAGGTGCAGTGGCTTGAAAGTATTCTATAGTGACTCGTTTCTTGGTCAGACCGTAAACAATCAATGGTGGTGGTATTGCCCCGATTCGGTGGGGTAATACCACTGTTGTTTTACTACACCGAATTGGGGCTCTCTTTAAAGTTAAGAGAGCCCCTTTTTATTTTCAAATCATTTGGAGGTGATCTTATGAGAATTAGGGTGGATTTGAAAGTCGATGAAATGCCAAAGTGTTGGTACAACGTTTTGGCTGATCTTGAATTTAAACTCGATCCTCCACTCGATCCAAAAACGAAGCAACCTATTTCGCCAGATGCACTCTCTGCGATCTTTCCGATGCCATTGATTGAGCAAGAGGTCAGCGACAAGCGTGAAATACCTATCCCAGAACCAGTCCTGGAAGAATATGCCGTCTTCAGGCCGACACCTTTGTTTAGAGCAACCTATCTTGAAGAGTTCTTACAAACTCCGGCCAGAATCTACTACAAATACGAAGGTGTAAGTCCTACAGGAAGTCATAAAACAAACACAGCCCTCGCTCAAGCTTACTATAACAAAATCTCTGGCACAGAGAGGCTTGTGACCGAGACTGGAGCAGGGCAGTGGGGAAGTGCCCTAAGCTATTCTGGAGCAAAGTTTGGTCTGAAGGTGAATGTTTTTATGGTGAAGATCAGTTATGAGCAGAAACCTATGCGCAAGTACTTGATGAAACTTTTCGGTGGTGATGTGGTACCAAGTCCCAGTGACCGTACAAAGTTTGGTAGATCGTTACTCGAGGAAAATGGTGACATGCCAGGGAGTCTTGGGATCGCAATTAGTGAAGCGATAGAATTTGCCCTTTCAGATTCAAAGACAAAATACTCACTGGGAAGCGTTTTGAACCATGTTTTGTTACACCAAACAGTTATAGGTTTGGAAATCAAGAAGCAACTGTCGGTATTGAATGAAAAACCAGATGTTGTTATCGGTTGTCACGGTGGTGGTTCCAATTTTGGCGGCACGATTTTGCCATTCGTACCAGACAAACTTTCTGGGAAAAATATCAAACTTCTGGCGTGTGAACCAACTGCCTGTCCCTCTCTGACGCAAGGTCGTTATGAGTACGATTTTGGCGACACTGCTGGTATGACACCCTTGTTGAAGATGTACACCTTGGGAAAGGATTTCATTCCACCAAAGATTCACGCTGGTGGTTTACGTTATCATGGTGCCGCACCGATAGTCTCTAGATTGGTTAAGGAAGGTCTTGTTCAGGCAATCGCTCTGGATCAGGATGAGGTTTTTGAAGCAGCCAAATTATTTTCCAGATTGGAAGGTATCGTCCCTGCGCCAGAAAGCTCCTATGCTATCGCCGGAGCAATCAGAGAGGCTAAAAAGGCAAAGCAAGAAAAAGTCGAAAAGGTCATCGTTTTCAACCTCAGCGGACATGGATTGTTCGATCTGACTGCCTACGTCTAATTACCTCCCCTTGGGGTGAGTATGGCTCACCCCTTCCTGTCTTTTCAGCATATTTTGAGTTTATTTTTAGTGAATTATCAGGAATTTATCAATATTTTTTCAATACTCTTGATAGAGTGTTAATCAGGAGGTTGTGAGAGTGATAAGTTTTCTAACTTATAAGAGGAATATGAAAAAATTAATAATCTTTCTTGTGACTCTCATGACCGTTTTGGGACTTTCTTATGCACCTAAGGTCTACAAATACGATCCAGCTACAGGTCTCTGGCAAAGAGTGAATAGGGATGTGTCTGAAGTAGTAACAGTTTTACCTCCTTTGAGTGGTATATCGAACTCGCCTATTTCTTCAGTACTAGAAGGTTCTATCGTAGTTCAGCCATCAAATAATCTTCAAACTCAGTCTTTGGGTTCTATTACAACAAAGGCTGGTCAGTGGTATTACTACATAGAATACCAGATCAAAACCGATACAGACAAGAGCTACTACGGTGTCATCGCTGGTCAGAATTACAACATAGGTACTACAACAGTATGGAACAATGGTTCAAATATCTACATCAAGTTCGAACTCATTGGTGGATGGGTTGCGCCGGAGTCACATTTGAATCTCACAGATCAAACACCAACAGGTAACCAAAGCCCAGGGTTGTTTCCTTACAAAAGAACTTACAGCCCAGCGGTCACCGAAGATGAGTACATAGTTTCCTACGTAGACAGTGGTTTTCAGATTGGACAAAAGGTTTATATACTCCTGCACATGTCAGTGAAAAAGAATGCTCAGCAAGAGACTGCCTGGTCCGGTGGAGAGCCTCCATCAGATGTGTGTATAAACATATCCCATACAGGAAGTTTATGGTATGTCAGAAAACCAGGTAAATACATGGCTAGTGCCTTCGAAATCACTGTAAACACTTCTCACTCTGTTGTTGTCTCTTTCAGCAACTTTGATAATCTTCAACCGCAAGGGGGGATAGGGGTTGAGACTATAAATATTTTCTATGCATTTAATGATGAGCTTTCCAGCAATTTTGAATGGATAGCGGCTCCTGACCTTAACAACAGATTTGTGACACTCAATCCTGGTTCATCATCTTTGAATTTCTACCAGCTAGTAGATTTGAAGACTCAGTCGTCGGGTATTTACAAGAACGTTGGTACTATAACTTTCACACTTCAAAACACGAAGGTTTACATCGACAGAAAATGAAGGTTTTCACGTTAAGGGGTTGGAAGGAGGAGGTTTTATATGAAAAGGTTGATTATGCTACTGATCTTTGTCTTATCTCTATCTCTCACAATTTTTGGTGCATCCCAACTGACGGTATGGATGGAGGATGGAGAAGGAGAATGGGTTGCATTGAGTATGACAGATCCATTTGCACAGGCAAGGGCATTCAAACTTGGTGCAGCAACCGGTTCATGCAACAAGCAAAACTGGACAGTCGATAT
>CALKJI010000010.1 GCA_937995655.1 uncultured Pseudothermotoga sp.
ATCTTTCTCCATTAGATCTTTGTATTCTCCAGTTTTTAGCGCATTTATGACAGCATTTCTCTCTGCAAAGGTTTTTATTTCTTTCTCAAGCCCCATTAGCCATTCATCTACAATATCTGATGCTTTAACTGCAATTTCATATGCCATTTGTTCGACATTCGACGTAACTGTCTTACTGACCTGAAGATATGTGATGAAGGCCACACCAGCAACGATTGCAATGATTGGTAATAAAATCAGTACCAGCATCTTTCCTCTTAAAGTCTTCATAGATACCCTCCTTTTGATCGATCGACCAACCTTGGTTGACTAGGATCATTTTAGGTCGCGCATTTAAAAACTCAGCGTTATTTGTCATCATAGCATGTTATGCTTACATTATGACTATCGAATATTTACAGATAGAAGTAAAATAATTAAATATAACTTTATGTAAAAATAAAAAAAGTGCGTTATTATTTAATACAGTGATTCTATGAATAAAAAGATTCTGGGAAATTTTTACATGATCATGTCTATGAATTTTAGTCGGCTAGTTTTCTAATTTATCTTGATATTCTTGAAATCTTAGGCAAGATAGCTCATGCCTTTTTGCATAGTACATCGCTGAATCGGCGCTTCTTACGAGTTGATCTATACTCTCACCGTCGGTTGGGTATTCTGCTATACCTACGTTAACTGAGATGTGAAAACTTTTGTTGAAAATTTCAACTGGTTCTTCGACCGATTTGATTATGCGGTGTGCAAAGTGTTCAGCTTCAGCCGCTGAACAGTCATAGAGAATAACGACAAATTCATCCCCACCAAACCTTGAAACAAGGTCGCTACTCCTGATTATTTTTTCAAGTCTACTCCCTATTATTTTTAGTACCTCATCCCCAATTTGGTGGCCATGTTCATCGTTGATCTTCTTAAATTTGCGCAAGTCCATGAACAAGACACAGTTTTTTTTACCTTCTCTCTTTGCCAATGAGAGCATTCTTTCACTGAATTCTTCGAACATCCTCCTGTTTGGAAGACCAGTGAGAGCATCATGAGTGGAGAGATATTGCATCAGTTCTTGTTGTTCCTTGAGTTGTTTTTCAAGATTTATTCTGTGCAAAACTATTGCAAGATGGTTTGCAAAAAGCCTTGCAAGTTCTATTGAGTTACCTCTGAAGGCATCTGCTTTTTCAAAGTTGTCCAAATTGAACAGGAGCATGATCTGTGATTCTATCTTCACAGGTACTATGAGAGTAGATTTGATTTCATCTATCCTGCCATATTTTTTGAAGATCTGGAGTCTGTCCTGTGGCATATTTGATTCGTCGTATTGCTTCAAATCTCTTCTAATGAAGAATTCACCGGATGTCCACTGAGAAATCTCCTGAATGGTGAAAGAAACCTTTGAAAGTTCTTTCAGATCATACCCAGATGCCGCCACGTACTTGTACCTTTCATTTTCTTTCACAAGGACAGTACCACCTTGGGCACCAGGGATGATTTCTATTGCCTTTTCAAGGAGAGCTTGGTAAGGTTGTTCAATTTTGCCCTGAAGGTATTTTCCAGTTAAATCTAAAATGATTTCTAAAGCCTTTCTTTCTGTTTCCGTTTCTTTCCACAACCTTCTTTCTACCGAGTATTTCGTCATGGTATTGTTCCATATGGAATAAAGTAAGACCGTGAGTGCTATCAAGGTTGCATTTAGAAGTGAGAATACATCAAGGTTTGAAGATGTGCGCTCGTATTTTAAGCCAGGTACGAAATCTTTTCCTGTTTTACCAATTTTGATATTTCGGATGCCAAGAGAACGGAGTACTTCTTGAGGGTCTATAAGTGCCAGAACTACTCTATTCAAAACATACAGATTCAAATCTTCATTGTAAACATGGAATTTGATCGATAGACTTTCACCGAGCGGTTCTATTTCATAAAGTTTGTTGTTATGCTGATTTGCATCCAAGATTTTGAGCTCCTTGATTTCGAGAAATTCTTGCTGAATGTTCACAAAGAGTTTTTCTATAGATTTTATATCATTCTGTAAAAACAACTTGAAGGTAGAATCGCGCTGAAAATACATAGCACTTACATATTTTGCTGTCTGTTCAACTTTCGTTAGGAAGGCTGTCTTTGCTAACTGGAGACTGTGTTCAAACTTTTGATGATTCAAAAGGGCAAATATACTGAGAATAGCGCAGAAAACAATGATGAACAATGAGATCTGCCTTGTCATCGAAACACTCCCGTATGAAATTGATCGGGAGTAATATACCACGTTTTATGAATATTGTTACACCTTGTCTGGTTTTTATTTTGCAATTGATTGGTATAAAATTAGAACTGAGGTGATTTGATGAAAAACTTTGTTCTGGTGTTATTGTTTTTTACAGTCATTGCTTTTTCGCTAAATATTCTTATTCCAGCAGGCCCGACTGTTGTGAGTTTTGCCGCTTTGCTTGAAGGAAAGGTAAGTTCAGAGGTACCACTCAGAATTGATTTTTGGCGGACATTAGATCAAGTGAGTGCACAGATAGCTGCCAAGTCAGTTGATGTAGTGGTTCTACCAGTCTCCATTGGAACGACTTTCTATTTGAAAAAAATAGATTTGAGACTTGCTGCTGTAACCCTTTGGAGCGGCTTTTATTTAGTCGCAAGGGATGTCAAGATCAATTCTGTTGAAGATCTTAAAGGTCAAGAGATTTACACGCCTCAAGGGAGAGGTCAGACAGGTGATGTTCTCATAAGGTTTTTGATAGATAAATACAATCTTTCAAACACTTCGATAAAGTACGCAGTTCAAAACGAAATCGTTGCCCTCATGAGTGCTGGGAAGGTAAAGATTGCTGTTCTTCCAGAACCTTTTGTTACGCTTGCATTGAAAAATGCATCTGCGTCGATAGTTTTCGATCTACAACAAGTTTGGTCCGATTTAACAGGTAAGCCAGCTCGGATCCCAATTACAGGTGTTTTCGTAAGAGGAGAGTTGGTCCAAGAACCACAACAAATCATGAAAGCACTTGATGCAATCAAAAAATCGATTGATTATGCCGTGCAGAACCCCGATGAGGTGTCGCAGCTTTCTGCAAAGTACCTTGGTGGTATGAGTCCACAAATCATAGCAGAGTCTTTGAAAAGATCAATCTACGAGTACCGATCTGCTAAAGAACAGAAAGAGAATATCTTGTATTACTTGAGCACAGTAAGCCAGATCGAGCCTGAGGCTGTTTCTGAGCTTCCAAATGATGATTTCTTCGCGTTCTAAATGGTTTTTGTTTGGAATAGTTTTCCTAATATGTCTTTGGTATACGGTATCTTTTCTTGTTGGATCTTCTTTAATATTTCCAAGTCCAAAGCTTGTCTTTGCCCAGATTTTGGAAGTTACAAAGACTGGGCAATTATTCCTTTATCTGTGGCAAACATTTTACAAAGCCTTCCTCGGATTGCTACTTGCTTTGTTAGTAGGCTTGTTCGTTGGTTTTATAATAGGTCTATCGCAAAAACTGTACGAATTGTTTCGACCGATTCTAATGATTATTCGATCAGTCCCAATTGTTTCGTGGCTGAGTTCGGTGATACTTTTATGGGGCATAGGGTGGAAAGGCGTTGTCTTCATAGTCTTTATGACTTTATTGCCTACAGTGATCTTCAATATCTCCGAAGGTGTGAAATCTGTTGATGTAAGGCTTCTTGAAATGGCAAAGATTTATTCAGTTCCAAGAAAGAGGATCTTTCAAAAGATATATCTTGGTTCTGTTCTGCCTTTTTTACTTTCAGCGATAAATGTCAGTATTGGCACGATGTGGAAGGCTGCTATTGTTTCAGAGTATCTCATTGGTGATAGTGGCCTTGGAGTTCAAATCTTTCAGTCGAAGTTCTACATAGATACTCCACGAGTTTTTGCTTTTACGCTCAGTGCGGTCATATTTGGGTTAATATTTGAAATGATTTTTTCTTGGCTTTGGGAGAGATATTTTGGTGAAAAAGGTGATAGAGTTACTTGATCTTTGTAAAGATTTTGGTAAATTAAGAGTCTTGAAGAATATAAATCTTACTTTGTATGAAAGTCAGCCAGTAGCGATAGTTGGAAGATCGGGCTGTGGGAAAACGACCTTACTGAGAATTATTGCGAACCTTGACAGTCCAACGGCTGGTGAGGTCAGTAGAAGTTTTGAAAATATAGGTTATGTTTTTCAAGAAGATCGTTTGATACCCTGGTGCAGTATTTTAGAGAATTTATCGTTTGTTTGTGAAGAAATTGTTCAGGTGATCGATACGTTGAGATTAGTAGGTCTAGAGGAATTCAAAGATTATAAACCAAGAGAGTTGAGCGGTGGCATGAGGCAGCGTGTGAACCTGGCACGTGCTTTAGTAAAGAAACCTGATTTGTTGCTTCTTGATGAGCCATTCCAGAGTTTGGACGTTGTTACTAAGTCAAAATTGATAAGTGATATTCGGCGAATTTTGGAAGAACTCAAGACAACTTGTGTGATCGTGACACACGACATCAGGGAGGCTGCCTGTCTGGCTCAAAAGATATATGTTCTTGCGGGACGCCCTGCAACGATAGTCGGGCAGGTGGAGCTTGATAGAAAAATAAAGGATTTATTCGATCCTCAGATACTCAAGATAGAAGAAAGGATCACCTCTTTACAGCAGGATTCTTGACCATTTATCGGGCGTCTTGCTCCATGAAGTGTATGGGAAAACTATTGGCTGTGCTAATTATTCATTCTCCATTCTCGATTACTGACTTTGACAGTTGTATAATCATCGCTGGAGGCATTGGCTTGCTCAAGAATACTCAGAGTTATATGTTGCTTTTATCGATGTTGAGCATCTTAAAGATTCTCATATTCTATCTTACCGTGCCAGGCATCTTCAGAGTTTCGATGATTCTGGGCACGGTAGGGTGGGTTTTTCTATTATTTTTTTTCTTCACATTCGTTGTTAAAGAATGGGGGTTTGGACTTTACTGCATTCTTTGCGCGGCTCTTTTTTCAGATTTTCTCTACTTTCAGAATTTTGGAACACTGCCGTCTGTAAAGCATCTCATCATGTTGCCACAGGTAGGAAAGCTCGGAGCGAATATAAAATACTTCACCAACTTTTTCTCATTGTTGTTTCTCATTGATTTGATACCAGTCGGAATATTCGACAGAAAAAGATATCTATCTATGAAAAACACGATTCACAAAAGACCAAAATGGGTGTTTGTTACTATAATACTCTGTTTAATTTTTGCCACTACTCCTCTTGTAGCTGAAGGGCTCAAACCAAGTCAGGTTTTTAATAGATATGGCCTTCCTGCGTACCATATATATGATATTGCCAGTTTATTAACCAAGCCTAAAGAAGAAGCTTTGCCCCTCACACAAATAGATTCTCAAAAAACTACAAGGGCAAGGTACTGGGCGATTGGTGCAAATAAGAACATCATAGTTGTACAACTTGAGTCCTTTCAGAATTTCTTGATAAATATGAAATACAACGGTCAGGAAGTTACCCCAAACTTAAATAGATTGATTTATAAAGATTCTATTTATTTCAGCAATTACTACCAGCAGACGGGCGCAGGTAACACAGCCGATGCTGAGTTTGTCTCTCTGGTTTCACTGCATGTTCCTGGGGATGAAGTAGCTTACGAGAAATACGATGGCATAAATTTCTATGCCCTCCCCAGGATTCTAAAAGGCAAAGGTTTTCACACAATTGCCATGCATGGTAATGCCGGTTGGTTTTGGAATCGGGAAAAAATCTATCCGCGACTTGGTTTTGAAGAATTTGTAAGTTTGGAGGACTTTAAACAGGATTTGATCTTTGGCATGGGATTGAACGATCTTTCCTTTTTTGAGCAGGCTGTTGATATTTTAAAAGATTGCCCAAAACCATTCTTTTCTTTTTTAGTGACCCTCTCGAGTCATACACCTTTCATAATTCCAGATCAGTTCAAAAGCTTAGAGCTCTTGCCAGAAGATCAAAACACGATTTTTGGCAATTATCTTCAGGCTGTACATTATGCGGACTATGCCCTTGGTAGATTCATCGAAAAACTGCGACAAGCAGGATTGTACGATGAGTCCATACTGATAATCTATGGTGATCACGCGGGATTATATCCCTTCAATAAAGAGGTCAAGAATGCTCTCAGTAGGTTTTTCGATTCAGATTATAGTTACAAAGACGCACTGAATATACCGTTGGTTCTTCATATACCGGGCTCAAAGGTCAAGGAAGAGATAAAAACAGTGGGCGGGCAAATAGATTTTTTGCCAACGGTACTCAATATAGTAGGCATACACGATGAAAGAGTGATCACATTCGGTAGAGACTTGACTAATTCAAGAAATGGTTTCGTGGCTCTGAGGTACCACCTGCCAGATGGGTCATTCATTGACGATAGGAGATACTTCGAAGTTTCGAGTGATGGTGTTATTCAAAAAAGCATTGGCTTTGATTTTGTTGAAGGTCATTTCTTGCCCTATTATGAATGCTTCGATGGTTATAAAATTGCTATCAAGCAAATAGAAGGTTCCAAGCATGTACTCAATTCTTATGCAGAAAAGGTTGAAGTGTCATCAAAGTAACTTTTAAAAACAGATCTTCTTGATGGAGTTATCATGTCAAAACCTGGATTTAACATAGAAGAAAGACAAAAATTTGTAGAATATCCCTTGGTGTTGTAATGAGTATACCTTTGGCGGTTATCTTAGTTGTGTTTGTTCTCATAGCCATCAGAAGAGTGGGAAAATTAACTTTCAAAATATGGCAGGTCATGACTGCTGCTGCTTTCTTTTTGATATTAACTAAACAGATCAGCCTTAAGGATGCTTTTTTATCAATAAATTTCGATGTAATCATCTTTCTAGTTGGTATGTTCATCATCGGTGAGGCCATGAGAGAAAGTGGTTATTTATACCATATCTCTTATTTGATCTTCAAGAGGGCAAAAATCCTTCGAAGTTGCTCTTATTAGTCATCTTTGTCAGTGGATTTCTTTCTGCCCTATTGATGAATGACACAGTTGCTGTTGTGGGAACACCTTTAATGATCTATCTTGGTAAGAGACATAGAATAGACCCAAAGGTCTTGTTACTTGCCCTTGCCTTTGGTGTTACCATAGGTAGTGTGACAAGTCCCATTGGAAATCCTCAGAATCTTCTCATAGCTCTTGCAACCCATATGAAAGATCCATTTTTGGTCTTTGCAAAGTATTTGTTTGTTCCAACCGTTTTGAACCTTTTGCTGACGTATATCATTCTCAGGCTGTTTTACAAAAAGTCCTTCCAAAATGAGATCATCAAACATTCGAACGATATTGAAATGGACGGAGGATTAACGCGTGTTTCGAGGATCTCTTTGTTCTTGCTCCTTATTTTGGTTGCCGTAAGAATAATTGGAGCCTTCTTCGGCCAGGAGATTTTGAGACTCAGTTACATCTCAATAATTGCTGCTTTGCCTATTGTCTTGCTTAGTGATAAGAGATTGAAGATCTTGAGAACTATGGACTGGGCCACAATTGTCTTTTTTGTTTCCATGTTCGTAACTATGCGGGCTGTATGGAACTGTGGGTTCTTCCAAAAATATGTTTCTTTTATAAATTTTTCAAGGATCCCCCAGATTCTTCTAACAAGTGTGGGTGTTAGCCAATTCATCTCAAATGTTCCCTTTGTTGTACTATTTTTGATTTTTTTAAAGGTGCGAATGACACCATTCTTTGTGCCCTTGCAGCAGGTAGCACCATAGCTGGTAACCTTACCATCTTGGGGGCTGCAAGTAACGTAATCATCGTTCAGAACGCCGAAAAAGAAGACATACACCTTACATTCTTGGAATTTTTCAAGGTGGGATCTGTTATCACTTTTTTGAATATGCTTGTTTATTGGTTATATTTGAATCTTTTCTGATTTTTTAGCCCCGTAGGATTTTATTTGATTGCCATAGTATAATTCACTCAGTGAGTGATCAATATGGACGAGAATCTTTTTTTTGAACCTTCAACGCTTTTCAGAGAATACATACTTTTGAAAACTATTCTTTCAGGTGGTTCCATCTCACAACAGCAGCTTGCGAAGATCGCTCAAATTGCACCTTCTATGGTGAATCGCTACCTTACTTTCTTTGAGCAGAAAGGGTACATAAGAAAGATCGGTCCCAACAGAAGGAGAATGTCTTACCAAATGACGCAAAACGGTATCTTCAGATTGCAGTATTTGTCAGTCTGCTACTTGAGACAGACTGCAAGGCTTTATTCGAGTTCTCGTCAAGTTTTCAGTGAAGTTCTCGATCAACTTTCAAGCTCGAAGTTCAAAAAGATCATTCTTTATGGCGCCGGCATAGTTGGTCAGACCTTGCTGGATATCCTTGTAAGCGAAAATATCGAGATTCTTTGTTTTGTGGACGACGATAGTTCTAAGCAAGGTACAACCCTTAATGGTGTGAAGGTGATCGATCCAAGTATGTTAGACAAAACCTCTTATGACGCAGTTCTTGTGGCTTCATTTAGACACGCCGATGAGATAGCACAGCGAGCCAGGTCACTGAGGATGAAAAACATCCTTGTTCTAAGAATTCAAACAAATGGTCGAGTCTTTCTGCAAAGAAGGGAGTGAGAGTTGTGAAGATACCACTTTTTGATGTTACAAGACAGTACCACGAAATCAGAGAAGAAATACTCCACGCCGTTGATGAAGTTCTAAGATCGGGCAGGTACATCATGGGACCAAATGTGGAGGCCTTTGAAAAAGAAGTGGCAGCGTATTTAGGTGTGAAACATGCGATAGGTGTAGCAAATGGTTCTGATGCTCTTTATATAGCTGTCAAGGCTCTTGGAGTGTCATCGGGAGATTTTGTTATAACCACTGCCTTTACCTTTTTCGCAACAGCAAGTTGCATAACCAGAAATGGTGCCGTTCCTATCTTTGTAGATATAGATCCTAAGACTTTCAATATTGATCTTGATCAAGTTGAAGATTTATTGAAAAACCATCCACAGAGAGACAAAATCAAAGCCATAATACCAGTTCATCTATTTGGTAGAACTGTCGACCTGGAAAGGCTTGAAAAGATCAAAAATAATTTTGCAGTGAAAGTCATAGAAGATTGTGCCCAATCTGTAGGTTCTTACTGGATCTATTCAAATGGAAGGATCAAAAAGAGTGGTTCAGTAGGCGACCTTTCCACATTATCTTTTTTCCCAACCAAGAATCTTGGAGCTTGTGGAGATGCTGGAATGATCTTGACAAATGATGACAACTTGGCTGATTTTTGCAAAATCTTCAGGGTCCATGGTGCAAGAAAAAAGTATTTCCATGAAATAGAGGGGGTGAACAGCAGACTTGACGAACTGCAAGGAGCTATTTTGAGGATCAAGCTCAAATATCTTGAACAATACCACGAGAAAAGAATAAAGATAGCATCGATCTACAATAAATTGTTTGATTCCCTCAAGCTGGATCTTTTGGAAACCCCGCAAGTTCATGACGATCTTAGGTGTATCTTTCATCAGTATGTGATCAAAGTGAAAAATGGCCACAGAGATTCTCTGAAAAACTATCTACACGATAAGGGGGTCGAGACGGCGATTTATTATCCACTTGGTTTACACAAACAAAAGTGCTTCGCACATTTTGAATTTCAACCTCTTGAAAATACAGAACGTGCGTGTGAGGAAGTTCTTGCGTTGCCAATCTTTCCTGAATTGACTGAATCTGAAATAGAGTATGTTGTGAAATGTATAGAGGAATATTTCAAGGAGGCGAGAAGATGCTGAAAGAAAAAATACTCAACAGATCGGCATTAGTTGGTGTGATTGGGCTTGGTTATGTAGGTTTACCCCTTGCCGTTGAAAAGGCAAAGGCGGGTTTTAAAGTTGTAGGTTTTGATATTCAAAGAAGGCGTGTCGACATGGTAAATCAAGGGCAAAACTACATCGGTGACGTTGTCAGCGAAGATTTGCAAAGACTTGTCCGAGAAGGAAAACTCTTTGCGACGAATGATTTTGAAAGACTCAAAGAATGCGACGTTGTCGCGATCTGTGTTCCAACACCGCTTGATAAATTCAAACAACCCGATCTGACTTATATCGTGAATACATCAAAAGATATAGCCCAGAGACTTCACAAGGAAATGCTTGTGGTTTTGGAATCTACAACATATCCCGGTACAACAGAGGAAGTTGTCAAACCGATTTTGGAATCTACAGGTTTAAAGTGTGAAGAAGATTTCTACCTTGCCTTCAGTCCGGAAAGGGTCGATCCAGGTAATCTTATTTACAAAACCAAAAACACACCGAAAGTGGTAGGAGGTGTCGGGGAAAAATCAGCGGAAGTTGCAAAATTGTTGTACGAGAGTGTACTTGAAGCTCCGGTTTTTTTGGTCTCTTCGCCAAAAGAAGCGGAGATGTCAAAAATCTTAGAAAACACCTTCAGGATAGTCAACATAGCACTCATAAATGAAATGGCAATTTTGGCAGAAAAAATGAAGATAAATATTTGGGAAGTGATCGAAGCAGCTTCCACTAAACCTTTTGGCTTCATGCCATTCTATCCAGGTCCTGGCGTTGGAGGACACTGTATACCCATCGATCCCTTCTACTTGACCTATAAGGCACGTGAGTATGATTATCACACAAGACTCATTGAACTTGCGGGAGAGATAAATGATTACATGCCAGAATACGTAGTTCACAGAGCAATGCAACTTTTAAATGAGAGAAAGAAATGTATGAACGGTTCAAAAGTACTACTAGTAGGCATAGCATACAAAGGCGATATAGATGATGTCAGAGAATCACCTGCTTTGAAGGTACTGGAAAATCTTGAAAGGAATTTAGCAGATGTAATCGTTGTCGATCCCTATGTTGAGAAATTCAACTACAGAGGAAGAGAAAGAAAGACTGAAAAGTTGAGCAAAGAACTGTGCAACTGGGCTGATATAACAATCATAACAACGGCACACAAGAATCGAGTTGACTATAATATGATTGTTGAGAACAGCCAGCTGGTATTCGATACGAAAAATGTTCTAAAGTCTTTTGGCATAAAAAATGAAAAGGTAGCAGTTCTTTGACGTACATTCAGTGGGGGTGATTCTGTGAGTTGGTTTGTTCTGGCTTTGACCACAGGAATTGGTTCCATCTGTCTTGCCCTTGGACTTTATGCTTATGTCTTGAGAAAAGATGCCGGCACAGAGAAGATGAAACAAATCGCTTCTGCCATCAAAGAAGGAGCGCTGGCGTATCTAAGAAGACAAAACCGAACGTTAGCAGTCTTCGTAGTGATAATGGCCATTATTATCGGTTTGGTAAGTGGTTTTCTCAAAAATTCATCTATGGGATTGAGCATGGCTATTGCTTATGTGTTTGGTTCTATCTGTACCACAATTGCTGCTTATCTGGGGATGAGAGCAGCCATTGAGACCAATGTAAGAGTAGCATCTTCGGCAAGAAAAGGTCTTAAGGCAGCCTTCCCGGTGGCTTTTTATGGTGGGGCAGTCATGGGAATGTTTGTAGTTGGGATATCACTCCTTGGAATATCTCTTCTGTTTTTTATTTTCAAAGTTGGTTTCGGTTGGAGTGACTCAGATGCATCCACTGTGGTTTTAGGTTTTAGTTTTGGTGCAAGTGCACTTGCATTGTTTGCAAAGGCAGGTGGGGGTATATATACAAAGACGGCAGATATAAGCGCGGATCTTGTAGGTAAGGTTGAACTTGGAATACCAGAAGATGATCCAAGAAATCCAGCAGTTATAGCTGACAATGTGGGCGACAACGTTGGAGACGTGGCAGGAATGGGTGCAGATTTGACAGATTCATACATTGCGAGCGTGATAGCCGCTATGATAATAGGTTCAGAAACTGGCGGAGGAGTTTTCACAACCATGCCGATTTTGATTGCCGCAATGGGACTTTTTGCTTCAATGCTTGGACTCGTCTTTGTGACAAAAACTATTAAGAAGAGTCCAGGTAGAGCACTCAATATGGGAACCTTTTCTACTTGTTTTATTTTTGTATTCTTGCTGTTCCTCGTAACTAAGCTTTCAGGGCTCGACGGTTCAAGGTGGCTCGGAGTATTCCTACCAACGGTGGCGGGCCTGGGTGCGGGAATCGCCATAGGGCTGACCTCGGATTATTTCACCTCCATCGAGAAAAAACCTACAAAACAAGTTGCAGAGGCTTCGGTAACGGGGACTGCTATAAATATTTTGACAGGTTTTTCTTATGGCCTTGTGAGTATCGTTCCACCGATTCTGTGTATCTCTATTGCAACGATCGCTTCTTGGTATCTTGCAAAGGCTTTTGGTATAGATCCATTTTATGGTATTGCGAATGCCGCACTTGGTATGCTCTCGATCGTAGGTATGATTATCTCAGCCGATGCATACGGCCCAATATCTGACAACGCAAAGGGTGTGGCTGAACAATCTGGGCTTGGTGAAGATGTGATCGCCGTTACAGACATGCTTGACGCGGCTGGGAATACGTCGAAAGCCATTACGAAAGGTTTTGCTATAGGCTCGGCGGCGTTAACGGTTTTAGCTTTGTTCGCAGCTTATACCCATTTGGTGGACATAAAGTCCCTGGAATTGATTTCTCCACAGGTTATAGCAGGTATTTTTATCGGTGCAATGATGCCACCACTTCTTTCGGCACTCCTTATCTTGGCTGTGGGTAGAAATTCCCAAAGAATGGTTGAAGAAATCAGAAGACAATTCAGAGAGATCCCTGGACTCATAGAAGGAACGAGCAAACCGGATTATGCAAAGTGTGTTGATATAGCAACGGCTGGTGCATTAAAGGAATTGATTCTGCCGGGTGTTCTGTCGATAGTAGCTCCGGCGTTGACTTTGATCTTTCTTGGCAAAGAGGCTTTGGCAGGCTTCCTCGCTGGCAGTATCGTAACTGGAATTATCTTCGCCTTGTTCATGGCAAATGCAGGTGGTTCATGGGATAACGCAAAGAAATTCATAGAAGAAGGACACCATGGTGGAAAAGGTTCAGAAGCGCATAAAGCAGCAGTTGTTGGTGATACTGTCGGTGATCCATTCAAGGACACCGCTGGTCCTTCACTTAATACGATGATCACTGTTATGTCTCTTGTTGCAGAGGTTTTCGCACCTCTCATACTCTTGGTCATTAGCTGATGGGACGGGCCATTTGCCCGTTCCTATTTCTCTATCCCAGCGTGATTTCTATCACCTTCCAGTGATTAGAGTATAATTTTTTTTGGAGGAGTTCCTTTTGTTCTTGGATAATGTAACGCGATGTTTTGTGATGATTGATGAGATTCTAACTTCCTTTCAACCTGTGACCGAATATGGTAAGAATTTTTTTAAAGAACTTTGTCCTGTTATTAGGAATGAGAAGGAGTATCACGAACACTGGGAAAGGTTGCAAAGAGTACTGAAACTTGACAAGTCTATTGTTCAACAGATAAAACATCAACTTGCATCGTTGGGTTGTATCAAATATCAGGTTGAAAACGGTTTTGGTGGCATAGGTGATTTTGCAAAATTGAAAAGGTTTGTGTATCATACATTGAAACTCTCAGATTTAACAAAAGGTATCTGGGATCTGCCGGATTTAACAAATTTGTGGACCTTTCTCGCCGATTTGACTTCTGAATCTTCCAGTTTTTATCTACAATCTAAGGAAATTCTTGATCTTCGAAAGAAATACCTCCACATTTCTGGACAGATAGAAGAAAAACTCAAGTATCTGAAAGAGGAGATAGAAAAAAGGTTCTCTATAAGATTACCTGGTGATGAGTTCACCTGTAACGAAGAACTTGGCGAGAGATTACTCAAAGAGAATTTGGTCGAGGTAGTCAGGAGGTCGAATGAAAAGTATCACCTCAGGATAAAATATACGCAACAAATTGTGGAACTATCAGAACAGTTGAAGATAGTGGAAGATCAAATGAAGGATGAAGAAGAATTTGTTCTAAAAAAACTTTCAGAGGAGGTCAATGACTTTTTAGATACACTCAGATTGTGTGAAAAATCTGTTCAACAGATAGATATTGATCTGTGCAGGTATTATTTTTATAATGAATTAAACTGCTGCCAACCACAAATCTCTGATAATCTAGTGATAAAAAAAGGAAGATTTGTGCCTGTCGTTAATTATTGTGAAAAAAACGGCTATACATATTATCCTGTGAATATCGATGCGTCTCAAGGTGTGACTGTACTGTACGGACCAAATATGGGTGGTAAAACGACTCTTCTTAGAACGGTGGGAAGTTTAGTTGTTCTTATGCACCTTGGCTTCCCCGTGCCTTGTGAGACTTTTTCTTCACCTATTTTTGAGTTTGTGAGGTATCTTTCTAAAGGTGAAGAATTGGGATTGAGCTCATTTGCAAAGGAAATCTCTTCCTTCGCGGAAGTTATTGAAACCAAAGGGAGAAAGTTGATCTTGATCGATGAGTTTGGTTCAACTACCAATCCAGTTGAGGGCGAAGCGCTTGCTCTTGCTGCTGTTGAGTATCTTAACAAATGTGATGATTTTGTTTTCTTTACAACTCATTATCCAAAGGTTGTCAAACACGCATCAAATGTGTACATGTGTGGAAAATTGAAAGATCTTGATGAGCTTGATCCTCACAAGATGATAGACTACACTTTGGAAAAAGGAAAGTATCTTGGTCAGAACGTCGCAACAACTTTGGCAAAACGATTTGGCTTACCAAGTCAAATTGTAGAGGTTGCTCAAAGATTTTTGAAGAAGGAAGATCTCTGTGGAGAAGATCTACACGGTCAGTGAGGTCACATATTATATAGAAACCATCATAAACAATGATCCCTATCTCACCAATATACAGGTCGTTGGTGAAGTAGTTGATTGCAAAGAAAGAAATGGTCATCTGTTTTTCTCTTTGAAGGATGAATTCACGACAATAGGTTGTGTGTTTTTTGGAGGTGCTTTGAAAGGTGTCAATTTGGTAGATGGGCAGATAGCACAGGTTTATGGTGATGTTAGGCTTTATCCACCGAGAGGCATATACAGATTTCAATGTAAACAGGTGAAAATTCTTCCACAGCGTGGTTTACTTTTCATGAAAATGAAGGAAGTCTATGAAAAACTTGTGAAAGAGGGTATCTTTGAAAAGCCAAAGCGCCCCTTGCCAAGGTACCCAAGTAGGATAGGAGTTGTAACCTCAAGAAACTCAGCAGCTTATCAAGACATTATAAGAACAATCACAGAGAGATACCCCTGTGTCGAAATATTCTTGTATCATACAGGGGTTCAGGGTGAAGATGCGAAAAGTTCTCTTCTGAAAGCGCTGAATGATGCAAATTCTGATGATCTTGACGTAGTCTTGATTACCAGAGGGGGTGGGTCCAAAGATGACCTCTGGGTCTTCAATGATGAAGAAGTTGTCAGGGCTGTTTACAGAATGAGACACCCTGTCGTCTCGGGAATTGGACACCAGATAGATACAGTGTTCATAGATCTTGTGGCTGATTACTCAGCACATACACCAACAGCTGCTGCACAGGCGGCTGTACCTGAAAGATCGCATGTGATGAGTTATATACTCAGTTTGATACAGAGGGCGAACATTAACCTAAGGCAAAGATTGAAAACTATTTTGATCTCCCTTCAAAATATGCGAAAGGAGCTCTTGGGGTCCGTAGTGGATAAGATCTTGCAAGAATCAGATTCTTTAGAAATCACTGCAAAGAGGCTTAAGAATGCTATTCACAGACACCTGTTACTTTCTGAGAAAAGGTTGGAACTTCTAAAGGTCCGTTTGTTTTCCGTCAATCCAATCAATGTACTTCAAAGAGGATATGCAGTTGTTGAGAAAGACGGTCGATGGTTGAAAAGTTCGTCTTGTTTGAATAAATGGGATAAGTTGACTGTCCGATTTTCGGACGGTATTGTGAAGGTGATAGTTGATGAAAATCGATCAAATGATGAATGAATTGGAAAAGATTGTTCAAAGACTTGAGCAAGAAGATTTATCATTTGACGAAGCTATAGATCTTTACAACAAAGGCATCGAGATATATAAGAAACTGCTCCTTATGCTCAACGAAACCAAGACCCAAATTCAAGACGTTTATGCACAAACTCAGCAATTTATGGGGGGAGCGGACATTGAATCTTGATGATGTAGTTGGTGTGGATGTTGCAAAATTGAAGCACCTTTCTCAAGTTATAAGGAAAAGAATAATAGAAGTAGTATCTGTGAATGGAGGACATCTTTCTTCAAACCTTGGTGTGGTTGAACTTACCCTTGCCCTGTACAATGTTTTTGATCCAAGACAAGATATAGTTGTCTGGGACACATCTCATCAATCGTATACACACAAGTTGTTAACTGGAAGATGGGATGAATTTGTAACCCTCAGGCAGTTCGGTGGAATAAGTGGTTATACCTCGCTGAAGGAATCTCCCCTGGATAGATTTGGCGCCGGTCATGCAGGAACTTCCATTGCAGCTGCCCTTGGTATCGAAAAGGCTTTAAGAATAAAGAACCAACAGAAGAACGTTTTGGTAGTAATAGGAGACGGAGCGTTGACAAACGGTGAAGCATTGGAAAGCCTAAACCAGTTGAAGGCACTGGATTCCAAGCTAAAGATTATCTTGAACGACAATGGTATGTCCATCGGCCCAAATGTTGGAGCTCTCTCAGAAACCTTTGCAAAATTGAGGACAAGCCCTGCTTATGTGAAATTCAAGCAGCTTTTAAAGAAGGTACTTGAAGGGTCTGAGTTGGGAAAGAACTTTGAAGACGAACTAAAGAGAATTCGCGAGAGCATGAAACATTTTATCTCCGGTCCCGACTTTTTTGAATCCTTAGGTCTGAAACATATAGGTCCCATTGATGGACACGATCTTGAATTGATGACGGCTGTCTTCAAAAGGATAAAGCATTATGAGTATCCAGTAGTTGTTCATGTGATTACCAGAAAAGGTAAAGGATATGAACCTGCGGAAAAGGACTCCGTGACCTTTCACAGTGCCCCGAAGTTTGATCCAGAATCAGGAGAACCCGTTAAGAAACAGGGGTATATATCGTACAGCGAGGTTTTTGGTGAAACTCTGTTGAGACTGGCTCAAAAGGATGAGAGAATCTTTGCGATCACTGCTGCCATGCCGGATGGGACAGGTTTAAGACCTTTCTCACAAAAGCTACCTGATAGATTCGCTGATCTTGGTATAACCGAACAATCTTGTGTAACATTCGCTGCAGGACTGTCAGTTGCGGGCTTGAAGCCTTTTGTTGCGATCTATTCAACCTTCTTACAAAGGGCATACGATCAGATTGTTCATGATGTGGCATTACAAAATCTTGATGTTGTTTTTGCAATCGATAGGGCAGGACTTGTTGGTGAAGACGGTCCAACTCATCACGGATTGTCAGACATAGCTTTGTTCAGAACTGTACCAAAGTCGGTACTCTTTACACCGGGTAACTCCCTTGATTTGGTATGCTTGTTGAGGACCATCGTCGAAAAAGATATGAAAGGTATAGTGGCAATCAGATACGTAAAGGATTCTGAAAAAGCGGACTTTGAAGAACTTTGGAGTAGATCAAAAACAATAGATCCATTTAAATGGGAGGTCCTCAGAAAAGGGAATGGAAAGGTAGCCGTATTAGCGGTTGGAAACATGATTAATCATCTTGAGAGACTGATTTCACTTGATCCTACAATTGTTTATGTTAGGTGTGTTAAACCTTTAGATGAAACAACGATGAACTTTCTCTTTGAAAGTCACGATTATTTTGTAACAATCGAAGAAGGTTTTCTCACAGGAGGTTTTGGAGAAAGTGTCGTTGCTTTTATGAATCAGCATGATATTAGAAAAGCTGTGTTGACACTTGGTGTATCGGAAGAGTTCGTACCCCACGGTTCTAGAGCAGAGCAACTTAAGCTCTGTAGACTTGACCCAGAAAGTATCTTTGAAGCTGTGGTATCATTTTTAAAAAGGGAGGTCTATGCATGGTAGTAAAACTGGATTATGGAGAGTTGCAAGTAAGTTTGAAGGCATTGAAGAAGCTTGCTTATATCGCAACGGCACAGAGTTATGGACCCGTGAATATTGCTTCTGAGAGCTTCTTCGGGAAGCTCTTTGGTGAGAAAGAAGAAGAGAGGATCAAGGTCGAGGAACTCGACACTGGCAAGGTGGTTGTAGATTTATACATAGAAGTCGAATACGGAGTAAAGGTAACCGAAGTTGCGAAAAACATAATAGAAAATGTCGTGCATGTTTTGAAAAATATAGGTGCCTGTGAAGATGTGGAAGTCAACGTGCATGTGACAGGGATCCGCTGAGGAGGTGCGGATCTTGGAAAAAGTTAATGGAAAATTCATGAAACTTGCCTTTCAGAAAGCAACAGAGCGGCTTGCAGTACATGTTGATGAGCTCAACGCACTGAATGTTTTTCCTGTGCCAGATGGTGATACTGGTTCTAATATGCTTGCAACAATGAAAGAAGGTTGCAAATACCTTGACCAACTTGGTAAGGATAAACATGATCTGGCTGCTGTGATGGAAGCAATCAGAAACGGTACGCTCATGGGTGCTCGCGGTAATTCAGGTGTGATATTGTCTCAGGTATTTCGAGGCTTTGCCATGTATTGTGAGAAGAAAAGAGCATTACAGCCAAAAGATGTTTTAAAGATGTTTTCGACAGCACGAAGTGTAGCATACAAAGCTGTTATGAAGCCTGTTGAGGGGACGATGCTCACAGTTTTGAGAAGAATAGATGAAAGGATACAAGAAATAGACTCAGTCGGGACAATCGAAGAGGTTTTGGATTTGATCACAAAGGTGGCAGAAGAGACTGTAAAGGAAACTCCCAAACTGCTACCAGTGCTGAAAGAAGCAGGAGTCGTGGATGCTGGTGCCAAAGGATTGTATTACATATTGCAAGGATTTCGTTCTGTGGCTATGGGTGATGAAGAAATAAATCTCGAAGTGGTGACTAGTCGGAACGGCGAAGTCACTGTGGAACTGCCGGTTGAGGAGCTCAGATACCAGTACTGTACCGAAGTAATGGTGAAGGGAGAAAATGATTTTCATACTGGAAAGGTTAATGAACTCAGGTTCTTTCTTGAAAACATAGGTGATTCAGCCGTTGTTGTTCACGATGGCGCGGTGTTAAAGACTCACGTTCATACTAATAGCCCAGGTATTGTGATAGAAGAGATATTGAAGTATGGAGAAATATTGAAAGTGAAAATCGACAACATGAAAATGCAGCACGAACACTTTGTTGAGCAGGTTGTGGAACAACCAAAGAAATATGGTTTTGTTGCTGTTTCACCGGGACATGGTATATCTGAAGTTTTGAGAAATCTTGGTGTAGACCAAATAGTTCGTGGTGGTCAGACGATGAATCCGAGTACAGCCGATCTGAAATTCGCCATAGACAAAGTGAAGGCTGAGATAATCTTTCTGTTTCCTAACAATCCCAATATAATACTTGCTGCGAAACAAGCTGCTGAGAATACGAAAGACAAACAAGTGATAATAATACCCACTCAAACGGTCCAAGAGTGTATTTCAGCTATGATGGGCTTTGATCCTAACGAAGAACCAAAGAAATTGGAAGAGAAATTCATCCGGGCTGCGGAATACATCATTTCTTTATGCGTCACACGCGCTGTGAGAGATGCGAAACATAATGGAACTAAGATCAAGAAGGGTGAATACATGATTATGCGAGGTAAGAAGCTTGTGTCGCATGGACAATCTCTTAAACAAGCTATGACAAGAGCTTTGACGGCTCTTGATCTTCGTGGAAGAGAGATAGTGACTATCTTCACAGGCCAAGATGCTGTTGATGCTGAGATTGACGTTATCAAAGAAGCCATAGAAAGGGCAGTTGATCGAGTGCAGATCGATATTCATGAAGGTGGTCAACCACACTATCCCTATCTTTTGATGATTGAATAAGGGGCAAGGCCCCTTATTCAATCTGAAATCTTCATAACGACCTTTCCACATTCACCTTCCATCATCAAATCAAAACCTTTTTGCCATTCCTCAAAGGGGATAATGTGTGTCACTACCTTGGAAAGATCGACCTTTCCACTGCTTAGAAGTTGATCTGCTATTCTCCAAGTTTCAAAGATTTTACGCCCCGTTATACCATAGAGCTTTATGCCCTTAAATGTTATGAGTTCGTCGATCGGAAGTTGTACTTTTGTACTGAATACACCCAAAATAGAAGCTGTTCCACCACGTGTAAGAGCCTTTAAACCTTGTTCGAGAGCGTCGGCATTACCAGACATTTCCAAAAGTACGTCAACACCATCACCATCGGTGATGCTCATTATGGTTTCATACAAATTTTCTTGGGTGGGATCTATAACTATGTCTGCACCGTTGCTCTTTGCAAGGTTTTTTCTGTATGGTTTGATCTCTGAAGCTATTATGAATGAGGCACCGGCGGCTCTTGCAACCTGAACTGCCATTGCGCCGATGGGGCCTATACCAGTTATCAAAACGGTTTTACCTGTCAAATCTTCCACTAAGGCTGTATGAACAGCATTTCCAAAGGGTTCCATGACCGATGCAAAATCAGGTGAAATCTTTGGTGAAACCTTCCAGAGAATTGTTTGAGGTACTTTGGCATACTCGGCGAATGCCCCATCAATATCAACACCCAGTATTTTCATGTTCTTGCATACGTGTCTTCTGTTGGTTTTACACTGATAACATTCTTGGCATGGAATATGTGTTTCTGCAGCGACAAAATCACCAACTCTAATTGTCTCGACTGCTTCTCCAACCTGTTCAACTATCCCTGCAAACTCATGACCTATTATCATAGGTGGTTTGATATGACTCTTTGCCCAGTCATCCCATTTGTAGATATGGACATCTGAACCGCAGATGGAACTTCTCTTTACCTTCACAAGGACCTCTGTTGGTTTTAGATCAGTGGGTTTTTGAACATTTTCCATTGTCAAACCGGCCGCCATGTGTGTCTTTAAAATAGCTTTCATTCTAATCCCTCCCTACTTCCAAGTAGAGCTTACATCAAAGGACTTTAAATTCAAAATTCGCCTCTAAATCAGTTAAAGTTTTCATGGGAAGATAAAAGTTGTAAAATACAAATGCAATGAATAAGGGAGGTGTGATAGATGCCTTTGAGCAGAATAACGAAGATACTTGACGGGGAGCTACAGCAACTAAAGGATGAAGGTCGTGCGAAAGGAAAGGAATTTATCGTAACAGATATCAAAAAGCCAGAGGGTGAAAAGGGACCGAGATTTTTCCTGAAGGGTTACGGAAACAAGGAATTCATAAGAATGAACTCTAATTCCTATCTTGGAATGTCTTTAAGAGAAGAAATAATACAAATTGAAGAACAGACAGCCAGAAAGTATGGCGTTGGACCTGGTGCGGTGAGATTCATAAGTGGTACTTATTTGCCTCACAGAGAGCTCGAAAAGAAACTCGCACAGTTTCATTCTAGAGAGGATGCTATGATATACAGTGCAGCATATGTAACGGTAATCGGTGTGATCTCTTCACTCACAAACTCTGAGACGATTATTATAAGTGATGAACTAAATCACAACTGTATTATAAACGCTGTGAGACTTTCAAGACCAAAAGACAAGTTTGTTTACAAACACTTAGATATGAATGATCTTGAAGAAAAGATAAAAGACAGTGTCGGTAAAGCAAAAAGAGTTCTTGTGATTACAGATGGTGTTTTCAGTATGCGTGGAGATTACGCGCCTTTGGACAAAATAGTTAACATTGCGACCAGTTATGATAAGTATTTCGAAGAAAACATAATCGTTATAGTAGATGATTCTCACGGTGTAGGTGCTTTTGGAGAGACAGGAAGAGGGACGGAAGAGGTAGTTGATACGCAGGTTGATCTTTTGATTGGAACTCTGGGGAAAGCTTTTGGTGTGAATGGTGGGTATGTCGTTTCAAATCAAACTATGATCACATACCTCAGGGAGAAGGCCATTACATATATTTATTCAAATCCCATCACGCCTGCAGAGGCTTCATGTGCTCTTAAGGTTCTTCAAATCTTGGATAGTGATGAGGGTAAAGAGAGATTAAAATATTTGAGGCAACTGACAAAAAGATTCAGAGAAGGCGTAATCAAACTTGGTTATGAGACTATCGTGAGTGATCATCCCATCGTCCCATTGCTTGTAAGGGATACGAAAAAAACAGCTGACATGGTGCAGTACCTGATAGAGAATGGTATTCTTGCCACCGGTTTGAATTTTCCTATAGTTCCAAAGGGTGATGAAACGATAAGGTTCCAGATAAACGCGGATCATACAGTTTCTGATATCGATTATGTTCTAAAAGTGCTTGAAAATTATAAGAAAGCAAGGTGGGATATCCTTTAATCTTTCTGTAAGTTTGACTCATTGTGTAACAAATTGTATAATCAAAATAGATTAATCCTCGAAGGGAGGTAGAGGAAATGAAAAAGGTATTTGCAGTACTGATGCTCGTTGTTGCAGTTTTCGTCTTCGCACAAACTGTGAACTGGGCTTTCTTGCAAGAACCTATTTCGCTCAATATTTGGGATTACCTTGGTCCAAACGCAACTGTGTGGACTGGGTATGTTATGGGGCCAAGAATTGCTGGACTGTACTCCTACTCAGATGTGAGATTTGACTGGATCCCAGCACTTGCTGCAGATCTTCCCGATCTTGAACAGGTGGGAAACGAGTGGGTATACACCGTTAAGCTCAGAACAGATGTCACATGGTCAGATGGAACAAAATTTTCTGCCGACGATGTTGTTTGGACCATGAACACAGTAAGAAAACTCATAGTCGACTATGGATTGGGTGGAAACTGGGCCAGCTATGTTGACCCTGATTATTTTGTCAAAGCAGAAAAGATCGATGACTTCACAGTGAAAATTTACTTTAAAGAACCCAGTCTTGCAAAGGCAAACTTTGGTACACTTATGATGCCTATTCTTCAGAAGAAATACTGGGAGCCAAAGGTTGAAGCGGCTCTTAAAACGGGTAACCCACTTCAGACTATTTACAACTACGATGTCTCCGACGAACCAATTCTCGGTGCATTTTTGTTGAAAAAGTGGGAAAAGGGAGCTTTCATAGAAGTCAATGCCCGAAAGGATTACTTTGACACTGGTAGTGTGCTGACTCTTTACAAGAATGGTGCGGTATCCATTAAGAATCCAAATACGGGATTTGAATGGTCTGGCTACGGTGAACCAAAGGGTGAAAAGCAATTGGAACTTGTCACAGGTCCCTATGTGGACAGCATAATCTACAGAATGTATCTGAACAGGGCTGCTGCTATTACAGCTTTAATCAATGGGGATGTTAGCTTCATATTCAATCCTCTCGGTTTGCAGAAAGGTGAAGCAGATCAGCTTGCAAAAGTAGCGAATGTTAAATTGATAAGCAACTCTGTGAATGGTTTTAGGTATATGTGCTTCAATATGAGAAGATTTCCAATGAATATCAAGGAATTCAGGCAAGCCATAGCTGCATTGATTGACCGTGAATTTCTCACTTCAAGGGTTCTTGGTGGCCAGGCATTCCCACAGTATGGTGTCGTTCCCAGTGGAAATGTTTTCTGGTACAACCCCAATGTTGAAAAACTATCACCAGGCTATGGTATGAGTTCAGGAGACAGGAGAAAGCTCGCCATCGATTTACTGAAACAGGCAGGCTTCAAGTGGGTTGTCGAACCAAAGATTGAAGGTAATAACGTCGTTAGACAAGGTAGAGGCTTAATAGCTCCTAACGGCCAAAGAATTGATCAAATAGAACTTCTTGCTCCAGGTGCAGGCTACGACCCAATGAGAGCAACGATCGCTTTGTACGTCGAAAGATGGGCAAATGAAATTGGTATACCCATAAAAGCCAACTTGGTAGACTTCAACTTGATCGTTCAGAGAGTCTTCGATGAACCTTTCAACTTTGACATTTACATGTTAGGTTGGAGCCTTGGATATTATCCAGATCATGTTGCGGACTTCTTCCACAGTAAGAGGGCTGGTGTTGGTGATTTCAACGCAGCTGGTTACAACAATCCAGAGTTTGACAAACTTGCCGACCAGTTCCTTGCCGCCTCCGACATCGATAAGGCAAGAGAACTATCTTTCAAACTTCAGGAAATTCTCGCACAAGATCTTCCTTATGTAGTGATCTTTGATACCCCAGTCACTGAAGCCTTCAGAACAGATCAGATTATATTCCCATACGAAAAGACGCTGTCTGGTTTACAATATGTGAACGGAGCACCGACGCTTGTCAAAGCGGCAAAATAGTTGTACTATAAAATTTATATATCCCGCCGCCCCGTATGGGGCGGTTGGATTTTGTAACCTGAGAGGAGGTAAAAGGTGCTCAGATTTCTCAGCAAGAGAGTGGTCCAAATTGTCATACTTTTGTTCATCTACGTGACGATTGTCTTTTGGCTTATGGAAGCCCTACCTGGAAGTTTTCTGGATAAATACCTCATGAACCCAAAAATCACTCCAGAGATAAGAGAGAACTTGAAACGCCAGTTTGGTTTCGACAAACCTGTTCTGACCAGATACCTGTACTATATGAAGAATTTCTTGGTCTTAGATCTGGGAGTTTCATTCTCCTATTTTCCAAAGAAAGTAACCTCCATAATCTTTGAAAGACTCCCCAGGACCGTTTTTCTTTTCGTAACATCAACCTTGGTTTCATACGCCTTTGGATACACCCTCGGTAAGAGATCTGCATGGAGGAGAGGTAAGGTAATCGACCAAGTGACAACCTTCACAGGAATTGTTTTTTGGACGATCTTCTTACCACTGCTTGCCATATTCAATATTTGGTTGTTCGGTGTTATTTTGGGAATACTTCCTCTGAACCAGTTCATAGATCCGAATCTGTGGAGAAATGTTTCTTTTTCAGCCCAGGATCTTTTTTTAAAACTTCTGCTCAATGCGTTCATCTTTTTGATTGTCTTCCTAACTATTATGATCATTTCTCGTAGACTCAAAACAATAAATGCCAAGAGAATTTTACTTTATGTTTCTTTGATCGGTACGATTATTATCTCGATTTCGATCTGGATTCTCTCAGGCAGAGCAATTTACGCCTGGGATATTATAAAACACATGGTTTTACCAGTGTTCACCTTGACACTGTACTCTTTTGCTGGGAGTATGCTTGTGATGCGCGACACGATGCTTGATGTCATTAGGGAGGACTATATAACCACTGCAAAGGCAAAGGGGTTGCCAGACAAAGTAGTTAGGGATAAGCATGCCGCGAGAAATGCTTTGTTGCCACTTATGACTAATTTTGTGATAAGTCTAGGCTTCACAATAAGTGGAGGAATAATAACCGAGACCATGTTTTCCTGGCCTGGCCTTGGGAGAGCGTACCTGGAAGCACTCAGTCAGCAGGATACACCCCTACTGATTGGTCTTCTTGTCTTCACGGGTGTCTTTGTTCTGATAGCCCACCTTGTCGCTGACATACTCTATGCCTTTTTGGATCCCAGAATAAGATATTGAGGTGAGCAAGATGGTTGAAGCGATTATAAAAGAACCTTTGTGGAAGATTCGTCTCAAACTATGGGCAAGATCCTTCAAAACAGGATGGGAACTGTTTCGAGAAAAAAAGTTAGCCCTTTTCGGACTCAGTGTCATAATATTTTTTGCGATCTTCGGTCTAGTCTACCCTCTTTATCCATCCATAATGAGAGCCGTGTTTTGGAAAGATGATCCCTTCGGTTATCAAACATTTGCACCGTATGATCCAATAATAGGTTTTGATCCTCACATAATGAATCACCCTTCACCGCCATCCTTGAGGCATCCGCTTGGCACAGATCCACTTGGAAGGGACATTTTGTCTATGATCATGTACAGTACACCCCGTGAATTTATTCTCGGTATCACCGCCGCTTTGATAACGGTCGTCATAGGTACTATAATCGGTGCCAGCTGTGCCTATTATGGTGGTGTGATAGATACATTTTTCATGAGACTCGCCGATATAGTCATGCTATTTCCAAGTCTTGCATTACTCATGGTCCTGAGTGCTTTCATAGATCTGACACTCTTTAGATTGGCTCTCATCATAGGTATGCTATCTGGTTTTGGTTCAATCACTCTGGTACTGAAAGCACAGGCCCTGACCATAAAAGTTAGGCCGTTCATCGAAGCTGCAAAATCTACAGGTGCAAGTGATGCTTACATAATATTTAGGCATATCATTCCCAATATACTTCCTTTGTCCTTTTTGTATATGATGCTCAATGTAACCGGCGCAATTTTCACCGAGGCCACCCTTTCATTCCTTGGACTTGCAAACATTAGAATGAGTTGGGGTGTTATCATTCAAATGGCTGAGTCATCGGGTTATTTAATGGGAGCAAGCATAGGTACTTACTGGTGGTTATGGCTTCCGGCGGGTGCATGTATAACGTTGTTGTGTTCTGCCTTCTATTTCCTTGGCAGAGGATTAGAAGAGATCGTGAACCCAAGGCTCAGAAAGAGGTGATGAAATGCTGCTCTCGGTAAGAGATTTAAGAATGCACTACAAAACAAAGATGGGATATGTTAAAGCCGTAGATGGAATAAATTTCGATCTTGATTCTGGTGAAAGTTTAGGAATAGTTGGTGAATCCGGATGCGGTAAGACTTCTATCTCGATGACAATCTTGAGACTATTGCCAGATAATGCAGAATTCAAAAGTGGAAGCGTTTTCTTCGACATGGGGAACGGCCCTGTGGATCTTGTTAAGCTGGACGAATCGCAGATGAGAGAGTATAGGTGGCGCGGTATATCGATGATTTTTCAAGCTGCTATGAATTCACTTAACCCGGTTTATAGAGTGGGAGATCAAATAATCGAAGCAATACAAAATCATTTTCCGCAGGTTCCTGTGGACAAGGCACGTGAGAAGGTTGCTGAACTCTTTGAACTGGTTGGGCTTGATCCATCCAGAATGGATCAGTACCCTCATCAGTACAGTGGTGGAATGAAGCAAAGAGCAGTCATTGCCATGGCTTTGGCTTGTGATCCAAGGGTTATCATTGCTGACGAGCCAACAACTGCACTTGATGTCATTGTTCAGGACAGGATACTCAAAGAGATAAGAAAGATTCAAAAGAAACTTAATATGGCTATGATATACATATCTCACGACATCGCTGTCATAGCAGAGGTCAGTGATAAGATAGCGGTTATGTATGCGGGGAAATTCGCTGAACTTGCAGATTCAGTGACAATTTTCAAAAAACCTATGCATCCTTACACTTATGGCTTGATGCACGCCTTCCCGAGTACCGTTGGTGAAAAAACCGATCTTGTTACCATACCAGGTGAACCCCCAAATTTACTCAATCCTCCAAAGGGTTGTCGATTCGCTCCAAGGTGTCCCAAGGCAGATGAACTGTGTATGAATGAGGAACCACGGTACATTGAAGTAGAAAAGGGTCATTTTGTAGCATGCCATCATCCTGTGAAATCTGGAGAGGTGGTGCAGTTCTATGAACAATGAGACGGTGTTAAAAATAGAGAATCTGAAAAAGCTGTTTCCGGCTGAAAGACGCATCTTCACCAGAACTAAGTATTTTGTTCATGCTGTGGATGATATCTCCATTGAAATAAAGAGGAAAGAATCACTCGCCTTAGTGGGAGAATCCGGTTGTGGAAAGACTACAACAGGTAAGGTTCTTGTAGGTCTTGAAGAACCAACTGAGGGAAGGATTATCATTGAACAAGAGGACGTAACACCCCTTCTGTATGAAAATGAGTCTTCTGCGAAACGTTATGTGTTAGAAAATTATGTTGAAAGGTTCTCAAAGATGACAGACGAGCAATTGAAGAACTTAAAGGGTATAGACGGTATATATGCCGAGAGGTATTTGAAACTTTCCAAAGATGAAACAAAATTCATCTCTGAGCTTCTTGAAAATCGTAGGGTCAGAGTTTGGCAGCTTCGCAAACGTGTACAAATGATATTCCAAGATCCGTACGAATCACTCAATCCCAGAATGACAATCTTTGACATAGTCTCTGAGCCTCTCAATATTCATGAAATAGGTAATTTGAAAGAGCGTGAGGATAAGGTCGCACAAATACTGATAGATGTGGGTTTAACTCCACCAGAGACTTTCATGTTCAGATTTCCTCATGAACTGTCAGGCGGGCAGAGACAAAGAGTTGCTATAGCGCGCGCGTTGATCCTCAATCCATCTTTTGTAGTGGCGGATGAACCTACCTCGATGCTCGATGTTTCCATAAGAACCGGTGTGATGAAATTGATGATGAGACTTGCCGATGAACATAACATGAGTTACTTGTATATAACACACGATCTTGCCGTCGCAAGGTATATGAGTAACAGTATAGCGGTTATGTACCTGGGTAAGATAGTTGAGACAGGACCAACCGAAGAAGTCTTACAGAATCCACTCCATCCCTATACTAAAGCTCTATTGGCAGCAGTACCTATTCCTGATCCAGAGCAAAGAAGAGGTGAACCGAACATAAAGGGAAGTGTTCCTAAACCCATAAACCCGCCGAAACGTTGTAGATTCTTCGACAGGTGCCCATACGCAGTTGAATACTGCGAGAAAAACGATCATCCAAATCTAGTGGAGGTTTTACCGGGTCACAAGGTCGCTTGTTATGTTGTCGCTGGTGAAGCAAAATAAAAAGATAAAACTGTTATTGTTTTCTTGCGTAGTCCTGGCAGTATTGAACTATACTGCCGGGGTCTTTGTTTATCGCACTTACATCCAAAAACTCTCCCAGGCGTCGGTTGGTTGCCAAATATTCTTAGTGGATGGATCTTTCAAGGGAGAAGTAAGTATAAGATCTCCCAAAGGTCTGACGATTATTCCCATAGATTATCAGATTTATTTTTATGATAAACGAGGCAATACACTACAGCTCATAGCCGATTCGTTGGACGGTCAGCTCCATGCAACCTTTGATACACCTGTGAGAGAGAAAATTTTGTCTACACAATGGCATGTGGAAGGATATTCGAATGTCAAAATCAAATGGCTCTGGCTCACAATGAATTTGACCATGCCAATAGAGGTGGTGGTCAAATGAGAAAGATCATTTTGTTTTTCATTTTGATGAGTTTTATCTATCATGCCGTTGTTTTTGAATTGATTCTTGGAAGGTTTTCACCATTACCTTCTTACATACTCTGGGTGATCGTTGGTGTAATTTCTTGGGTTCTTGGCCTGTCTGTACAGTCTTTTTCCAGAACTTTGTTCATCATAATAGGTTCTTTCATTGTAGCTGGAATCGTCAGTTACTTTCTTATGAGTTATTACATCAAAGAAAGTGTAACTGACTTGGTTCAGATGGTCACTCTGAAGATGATATCGATCTCTCTTCTAACTATCTTTGTGCTCAGTAGTGTCTGTGCTCTCTTTGGTTACATGTTCAGATCTAGATAATAAAAGAAGACCCGCTGAGTTGTTCATTATATGACTGATTATTCCACAGAAAAGACTTTGTGTGTTCATCACAGAATAGGCAAATATGTACCCCACGATAAATCTGTAAACGAAGTTGAAAAGCGATAATCTCTCCATCTTGCTGATAGCATTCACCAGATGAATACAAGAGAAGATTAGTGCGTTTAGGAAAATGTTCGGTAAAAAAGATAGTATCACACCTCTAAAGATGATTTCTTCTGAGATCGGAAGCAAGATGCCAATGAGAATAATCTCAGTGGATGATATCTTTTTGTAAAACCTGATTTGTTCTGCGCCAAGAAAACGACCTAAGAAAACCATTAGAGCAAAGGCAAAAAGAAAAGGTACAAACCCTTTGAACTGAACCTTGAATGTGTAAGGTACTCTTAGAAAGATAAAGAGGATGATTGAATAAGAAAGTTGACAGAGGGTGACGAATAATAGCTTGTTCCCTCTGAGCAACTTTGAAAGATTTTGCAGTATCAGCATTCCAGACAGAATTATCAGGATAATTAATAATACCAAAGTTGGACCTCCTACCTTGATACCCTTTCCAAGAGATTTTTAAGATATGAGTTACAGACACCACAGCCGTGGCATTGATTCCATCGACAATCTGAAGTTGTTATGGCTTGCAGAGCCTTATGGTATTCTTGTATCAGAAAATTCTTACTCACGCCCACATCGATGTGGTCCCATGAAAGATCTTCATCGATCTTTCTTTCTCCCAGATAATGGCTCAAATCGATCTGTGATTTTTCCATGGCGTCCTTCCATAGATTAAAATTGAAAACATTTTCCCAGTTATCAAATAGCGAACCACTTTCGAATGCCTTCAAAACAACCTCAAAGACCTTTCTGTCACCTCTTGAGAGCAGACCTTCAATCAAACTCATATATGGATCGTGAAAGTTGATGTTTGCAATATCTTTGGCTTGCAAAATGATTTTCTGTGCGTGAGTCAAATAATCGATAGGTCTTTGTTCGCAAAATTGAAAGGGTGTGTGTGCTTTTGGAATGAAATTTGCCACTGAAAGGACGATCTTTTTGAATCCTACCTTGCGAGCAACTCTTGCCATCTGTAAAATTCCAATGAGGTCTTCATCGGTCTCTGTAGGCAAACCAACCATAAAATAGAGTTTTACTCTGTTCCACCCAGCCCTTTTCGCCGCCTCGAGGGTATTGATGTAATCTTCTTCTGTCACATTCTTGTTTATAACATTTCTGAGTCTTTGAGTACCGGCCTCTGGTGCAAATGTTAAACCCGTTCTACGTATTGTACTCACCGCCTCGGCAATAGACAAGCCAAAGCTGTCCAGACGTGTCGAGGGTATGGATAGCGAGACTCCAAGACTCGCAGTTTTTTCTCTGAGGTTCTGTAAAATCTTGTCTATTGTACTATGATCGGCTGTAGACAAAGACAGAAGGGCAAGTTCTTCGTAACCAGTACATAAAAGTGATGAAATTGATTCATCGAGTATATTTTCAGAGTATTTTTCTCGAACGGGTCTGTATATGATTCCGGCTTGACAAAATCTGCATCCTCTGGTACAACCACGCATGACTTCTATCACTATTCTGTCATGAATCAGTTGGCTGTTCGGTATTATTCTTTGATCGGGTACCTTAACATTGTTTAGATCTCTTGTAATCCTTCGTTTTATCTTCTTTGGAGCCCAATCGGAGATTGGCTTAGGTGGTGTAGTTGGTTGATAAAATATTGGTACGTAGATCCCTTCTATTTGAGAAAGAGCCCTCAGCCTCTGCTCTCTTTTCATTCCTTTTGTTTCCATTAAACTACCTACTATTTCGAGAATGACTTCTTCTCCATCGCCTATGACAAATGCATCAAAGACCTCCGCAAGGACTTCGGGGTTTGTCGCACAAGGACCTCCGGCAATGACTAACGGATCATCATCTGTACGCTGATGGGAATAGATCGGTATCCCGGCAAGATCAAGCGCACAGAGGACATTTGTATAGGAGAGTTCATACTGAAGAGAGATGCCGATCAAATCGAGTTTTTTCAAAGGGGTTTTTGATTCCAGCGTGAAAAGTTCGATCTTTTTTTGCTTCATCAATTTCATCATATCTTTCCACGGTAGGAAGACTCTTTCAGCCCACACTTGTGGTAAATTGTTCAGTACATGGTAGATGATCAATAGACCAAGATTTGACATTCCCACTTCGTAAAGATCTGGGAAGATTAGGCCAACTCTGATCTTTACTTGTGATGGATCTTTGACAACTTGATTGAGTTCTCCACCGATGTATCTGGAAGGTTTTTCCACTTTGTCAAGATTTTCGTTTAGAAACTGTAAGATCATTTTGCTTTCTCCTCTAAAAGAAATTCAAAAATCTTTCTTGCCATTGGTGCAGCTGCTTCTCCTCCACCACCCGCATTTTCAAGCATGACCAGTACAATGAACTTTGGAGAGTTAACAGGTGAGAATGCAGCAAACCAAGAATGCGATCTTTCACCTTTTCTTCCAGTTTCAGCAGTACCTGTCTTGCCTGCAACATCGATACGAAAGCCCTTGAATGACTGATAGGCGGTTCCTTCTTCAGCTGGATTACCATTCGATTTGACCACTTCTCTTAATGAATCTTTCAGGAAGCTGAGGGTGCTTTGTTTCAAGGAGATCTTGTACAGGATCTTTTTCTCATATTCGAAGATTTTTCTGCCTTGTTGGTTTTTGATGTGGTCTAAAAGATGAGGACTATAACAAGTTCCATCGTTTGCAATAGCATTGAAGAAGGTTAGAACTTCTATCGGAGTGAGGGTGATGAAACTTTGCCCTATTCCACAGAGTATCGTGTCACCTGGATACCAAGACTCTTTGTAGACATTATATTTCCAGTTTGGATCTGGATATAGTCCCTTACGCTCGCCTGGTAGATCTATTCCAGTCAATTGGTCGATCATGAAAAGATTCGCGTACTGCTTCATTCTCTCGATGCCGAGTTCTAAGGCCAGATTGTAGAAAAACACATTACACGAGACCTTAAGGGCTTTCTTCAAGTCAGTTACACCGTGACCAGATACATACCAATCTCGGTACAATCCCAAAGGTCGACCAGAACTTCCAATGTACTCGAAGTAGCCTTTACAATCGATGGTTCTTTTCAGGTCGGTTTCTCCTTCAAGGTATGCAATAGCATAGAGTGGTTTCAAAATAGACCCAGGTGGATAGGATGCACCAATGGCTCTGTTCAGAAGCGGACTTTTGGGATCGTTTGAAATCTCCAACCATTGTCTTTTGTCGATGCTGAGAAAGATGTTTGGATCAAAACTTGGATAAGAAGCCATAGCGAGGATCGAACCTTCCCCTGCTGACTGAATGATGATAGTACCGGCATGATTGGAAGTGCTCAAAAGCTTTTGAACATACTCTTGGAGTTTTGAGTCTATCGTTAATACAACATCGTTGCCCGCGATCGGTACTGCCTGCAGGAACCTCCCAGTAATTCCACCTGTTACCGAAATACTTACCAGTTCATAACCGTCTTGACCTTTTAAATATGAGTTGTATTGTTTCTCTATTCCTGAGATTCCATTTCTATCGGCAGAAATATATCCAACAACATGTGGCGCCAAGCTACTATAACGTCTCATGTATCTTCTAAAAACGAGAACTCCTGATCTTTCAAGTCTTATTGCTTCGGCCTCGGTGACTTGCACCTCTTCACCCAGTATTAACCTCAACTTTCTTTCTTGGCCCAGTATGTCACCAACCTTTTCAACATCCATAGAACCCGTTGATCTTGCTACAAGGATTTCTTCATCCCAAGCGAGTACTACACCGTCTTTTGTCAATATTCTGCCTCGAGGCGCATCGATTCTCCTTACATACACTTTCAGTGATTCCACATAATCAAGATGTGACTTGTGCTGAACAACTTGAAGAATGAATGCTCTGATCAGCAGAACACAGAAAGGAACTGTCATCATGATATAAACAACCACTTTAAGCCTCTTCAATTTTGATCCTCCAAGTTAAGAGCGACAGAATCATCATAATCACTGACATAACCCAGAAAGAACCTTCAACAATCAGTAGAGCGGAAACAGTTATATTGTAGAGTAAAAAAGGAAAAAATGGCTTTATAAAATACTCCCTTGTTACAACAAAAACGACATAGGCTGCAAAAATCAACAGGTGTACAAAGCTGATGCTGCCAAAGCACAGTGCAGAATGAATTATTAAGACAGACATAACTCTCAAAATGCTTAAAGTTCCTGAGAATTTGAGGTACTCAACAGCAAGATAAGGTATGAGCAAAGAAAACAAATCAAAATAAGCACCATCAATTGATAGAACCACTATACCAAAGATGTATATCCCAATTTTCCGCCAAAGGGTATTATTCACTTCAATTCACCTGTTTAGATTATATTTCAATATTCTTGTTCAGGATCGACAAGGTTGATTATTTCACCGGTTTTTAAAAACTTTTCTAATATATTAAATGTTTCGTTCATGAGCCCAATACTTCCCTGTTCTGTATAGCCCCCAACATGGGGTGAAAAGACAACGTTTTTAAGTGTGTTGAATGGGTATCGACTCGGCAATGTAGCCTCATCGTGGCTTTTGGGATATATATACCAAGTGTCTATAGCAGCGCCTGCAAGAGTTTTATCTTTGACGACTTCAAAAAGCGCTTTTTCATCAATTATTTCTCCCCTGGATACATTTATTAAGTATTTTCCTTTCATTCTGTGCAATCTTTGGGCGTCAAAGAGGTTTTTGGTTTCTTTGGTCAAAGGAAGGGTTAAAAAGATGACATCGCTAATTTGAATTGCCCAATCTAAGTCTGAGGTTATCTTTGAATGCTCTTTGGGAGCCGATCTTTTGACACCTATGATTTCACAGTTGAAAGGTTGAAGCAGTTTGGAAAGTTCCTCACCTATATGCCCCATTCCTACGATGCAAACCCTTCTATTTCTGAGTGAGTGCCAGTGATCTTCCTCGGGTGAGCCAACCGAATAACCATGCCAAACACCGTGTCTAAGATCGTGATCGAATTCGACAATTCTTCCAAGGAGTGACAGTGCTAAAGCCAAAGCTCTTTCGGCAACAACAGATGCGTTGGCGTGACAGTTACTAACCATTATTTTTCTTTTTCTTATTGTCTCCCAATCGAGTGCGTTCACACCTGCCATGGGTACAATTATGAGCTTGAGATTTGAAGATTCAATTTCTTCTTTAGAAAGTCTTCCTGTAACAATGACATCGGCGTCTTTTATGAACGAACGAGGTGAAGAATTTGAAAAGTAACCTTCAAAACGAACATTTTCATAACGGTTTTTCAATTCTTCTATTTTCGTCAACCATTTGTCGTTAGTCCTGTTCAAAAAGAGCACTAACAAGTTCATCAACCTCCTAATAAAGGTGTAGAACCATCTCAAGCTGCGTCAAAACCTTTTCAAACCCATTTTCAATAGCAGCTTTGTACAATGGATCATCCTCGGGAACATTTGCAATTGAACATATATTCTTGTTTTCAACATCACATACGTAGTTGACAGCTTCTCCAAGTAATGGAATGTATGATTCTTTGTTCCTCGTTGGCGCACAATCAACAATGAATGCATTTGCCTGAGTAGAACCCCAAACGACATATCCTTGATCTTTTGGCAAATTTGTCCTTGCCATTTTGTACCTGCTACTTGCCAGTAGCAAAGTTGCCGGTTCACGTTGCCAGTTAGGGTGTCTTGAGAGATTAATCATTGCCTCAACAGCAGACTGGTGTATCCATCTTGGATCGGCTTTGAAAAAAGTAACTTTTTTAACGGGTGTTGGATTTTCCTTTATTAAAGAAAAAAGTCTTCTGCTGGTTCTGAAACCGTTTTTTTCATAAAATCGAATTGCCCTCGCCTCAGTTTCTAGAACTTCTAATACCACGGTCTCAGCTTTCTTCCACCTGAGCGCTTCAAGAGCATGTTCCAATATTCTGTAGGCAAGACCACTGCCCCGTTCTTCCTTTATAACTCCCATCGAATCTATTCTTCCTTTGTTTTTTCTCAAACAACATACGATGAATCCAACTGGTTTGTCATTCTTGAGAAACACGAAAGAATCAGCAAGGGAAACAGAGTTCTCACGAGCGTCGAGATTGAAACTCAGAGTATCCCAGTTGATCGGTATAGGGTAATCACTGAAGACTTCGTTGACAAGGTCAAGAAATCGTACAACAGGAAACTCCGCCAGCAACTTGACGGATTCCATTTGACCACCACCTATCAGATAGAGATGTTTAGATGATTATCTTTATCTTGCTTCGGCATATTGCTTGCAGATTTCATTGCTATTCTCCAGGCATCTAATAATTCTTCAAAATAACCCAAAACTTCATCTATTTTTTGTACATCCTTCTTTACTGTGGCTTCTATCAAGGTTCTGTACATATAACTGTACAGTGATCTCAACCCTTTGGCAATCTCGCCGCCCTTTTCAATGTCAAGTGAGATGTTCAGTTCTGTGACTATGTCTTGGGTTCTCTTTATCTTTTCATTTGTAGTGATGTAATCATTTTTGTTCAAGGCGTCCTTTGCGTCTTTGAGAAGCTCCACGGCTTTCTCGTACATCATTTCAATCAATTTTGCGGGGCTGGCTGTTTTTACTGCATTTTCTATGTAGTAATTCTTCATCATTATGAATGCACCTCCCTTATCTTAGAGAGTGCCAATTCGAAAAAATCTTGATAGGATCTCATTACCAGGGGAAGATCATTTTCAACAGAGTTTGCTATCTCTGAGATATCTTGACTTTCGAGCGCACCAAGAAACTTTCTCAGTCTAACGAGTATGCTCGATGTATCAATGCCGGGTAACTCTATTATCCTGTAGATACTCTGCCTCAGAGTATCAAGCGCCGATATACTTTCTGAAAGGCTTTCTATATCTTTGAAAGATTTTGATTGACCTGATCTGAGTGAGTTCGCAACACTTGGTAGCAACTCTATAGTGGTTTTTATATAGTCTATGACACCCGGTAAGATTTCGCCAAGGTACTCGATTGGTGTGACAAATTCCATAATAATCTCTGTGTTTTCTTCAAGTAGAGACTCTCTCAGCTCGGAAACCCTCTGGGCTGGGACTTGAATGTTGTTGATTCTCAAAGATTTGAGCACCTTATCCTTTGGGCATATTTGATCGTATAATCTGCCGAAGGTTACAAAATCTTTCACCTGAAAATTCATTCGATCTCCATTCAGTACCACTGTGATCATTCAAATCACTCCCTTTTCCCTTGCTAGGAAAAGCAAAGACAAGGTCTTAGCATCAATGATTTCACCATTCAAGCACTTATTTAGAACTTCTTGTGGCCTTAGTATCTCTACCTTTAACAGTTCGTCCTGGTCGAGATTCTGGACGGTTTTTATGAGGTCCATGGCTACGTACAAGTAGATTTTCTCGTTAGAGAAGCCTGGTGTTGTAAAAATATATCCTATGTATTCAATTCTCTGGGCTTTGTATCCAGTCTCTTCTTCGAGTTCTCTTAGAGCGCATTCCTTTGGTGATTCATTCTCATCGAGCTTACCAGCTGGAACTTCGAGGAGCTCAACACCGACAGGATATCTGAATTGTTTTACCAATATAAGATCTCCATTCGCTAAAATAGGTAACACTGCCACAGCACCGGGGTGAAAGACTACCTCTCGAGTTGATTTGTTCCCATTTTGTAAAAGAACTTGGTCAATTTTGACTGTTAAAATCTTACCTTTGAAGATTTGCTGGCTCTCTAATAATTTTTCGGCCAAAATACTCACTCCTTGATAGTTACGCTTTCTATTTCAACAGGCACGATGTTCGAAATTCCATCTACCATTGTGACTCCATGAAGGAGATCGGCACATTCCATAACAACTTTGTTGTGTGTTATTACTATGAACTGTGCCTTTGTTGAACCATCTTCCAACAGCTTTTTGAATCTTTCTGCATTGAACTCGTCCAGAGAAGCATCGATTTCGTCAAGAACGTAGAATGGACTTGGCTTGACTTCAAGCAACGCGAAAAGTAAAGCTATACCAACGAGTGCCTTTTCTCCACCCGAAAGTAGCTGGAGTTTCTGGATTCTCCTGCCGGGTTTCTTGACAGATATTTCCACACCTGCCTCGAGAATATCTTTACCGGGTTCGAGTTTTATTTCTCCCTCGCCCCCGGCAAAGAGCAAGGAAATGAAGTGATTGAACTTCGTGTTCACCTGTTCGTACACATCAAGTAATCTGTTTCTTGCTTCTTCATCTGTTCGCCTTATGAGATCCTTTATCTTTTCTCTTGCTTCTTCTAGGTCCTTTTTCTGGATCATAAGATCGTTGTACTTGCTTTCAGCTTGGTTATACTCATCTATTGCGAGCAAGTCGACGGGCCCGAGGTACTTTATCTTATTTTGTAGATCTTCAAGTTCGATTCTAAGTGATTCCAATCTTTCTGATTCGAGCTCTTCTATCTGAAGGGCTGTTTGTTCGTCTATTTCACCAAGAAATCGTTGTATCTTGCTTTGAACCTCTTGAATAGATAATTCAAGGTGGTGCAGATACTCTCTGGACTTTTCACGCTCATCCTTTATGATTTGCATACTCTTTTCCAGTTCATTCAACTGCGAAAGTTTTTGGTCTTTATCACTCCTTTGCATTCTCATTGTTTCAAAGAGATTATCTGTCTCTTTCTTGATAGTTTCCAGTTCACGCTGATTCTCGAGTAGTATATTCTTCAAACGATCGATTTCCTTTTCCATCTCCTCTAATTGAATTACAAGTTGGGACGACTCTTCATCTAACTTTTGCTTCTGATCCCTGAGTCTGGTCAACTCTGATTCGTAATGTAATTTTCGCTCCAAGAGACTGGTGACCTCGGCTTTCAGTTGAGAATAATGTGTAGATATCTCCTCGAGCACTTGTTTTTCACTGGCCAGTTGTTCATCGAAATCTCTCAACTCAGATTCATAAGCCAGGATTTTTTGAGAAAGTTGCTCAAGTTCAGAGAGAATCTTTTCGCGTCTGATTTGCATTCCTTCAGATTTCATCATGTAATTTTTCTTTAATTGTTCCAATGAATTGATCTCTTTGGAGAGCTCTTCGACGGTTTTACCCAGTTCTTCAATCATCCTCTTTGTTGAGCTGCCCTCAGCGATGACATCTGTGAGTTCTCTTTCAACTAATCTTTCTTGATTGTTTAATGTCTTAACTTCTTGATCGATCTGAGAAAGTTTCTGATGATGTAATTTTTCTACGGAAGATAGTTCTAATCTCTGATTTGCTATCTCACTGAGTCTTAACTTTCTTCTGACAAGTGAATCGGTTCTTTCGACCTCAACTTCACCACCTGTTATAGACCCATGTTGACCAATTATCTCGCCATTCAGTGTTGCCATCCGGCATCTGATTTTGTAGCGTTTCTTAATTTCGACGGCATCCTCAAGTGTTTTGACTATGATATCGTTACCGAACAGATACCCCGGAAGAGTCATGAACTGTTGATTTACTCGAACTATCTGCGCCGCGTATCCAACGAAACCTGGGTGTTTTTCAATCTCTCTCATACCGCCGAAATGAGATTCTATCAGATCAAGTGGTAGGAAGGTGACACGTCCCACCTTTTCGGTGTTCAACCATTCGATGACCTTCTTGGCAGTGTTGGCGCTATCAACAACCACATGCTGAACGGCACCACCCAAAAGAACTTCTATAGCTTTAGCGTATTCAGATGGAAAGCTGATCAAATTGCCAACCACATCGTAGACTCCTGCGAATTCTCCTTCTGTTTTCTTAGCAAAAATAGCTCTGACCGATCTTGTATAACCTTCGTAGGTTTGTATTCTGTACTTTATCTTTGCCTCTTCTTCATCAAGATTTCTGAGTGAACGCTTGATGTTGTCAAGCTGTTCAAAGGTTGCTCTCTTCTCGCTTGAAAGTTCTGAGAGTCTTTCTCTGACGGATTGTAATTCTTTCGCGAGTGCAGCCTCTTTATCACCCGCTGTTTTAAGTTTTTCCAGCAATGCGGAGAGTTCCTCTTGAAGACCAGAAAGTCTTTTCGTCTTAAGATCGATCTGTGAATCTATCATTGATGTACGCTTCGATAGATCCTCAAGACCTTCTTCGATCTTTGAAAGTTCGTTCTCCAGAGTCAGTTTTTCTTTATTTGCAAGGTCACTTTTCTCTTTCAAAGCGAGCAATTGTTTCTCCTTCTCTGAGTATCTTGAGATAAGTTCATTTCTGTTTTCTTCAACCTTGGCTAACTGGTTTTCTTTGGAAGCAATTTCATCTATCAATGCCTTAAAAATAAGATTGAGTTCCTCGCTTCTCTTATCAATTATCGTGATTTGCTCTTTGACTGAATCAAGGCGCGTTGTCATCTCGACAAATTTTGTTTCCCTCTCGTTCAATCTTCTTGTGTACACCTCTCTGAGTTCCATTAAAGTGGTTTGGCGTTTCTTGTAATCTTCTAAAAGATTCGTAAAGCTCTCTATCTCCTTGTCAACATCTGCAAACTCTCGCTTCAGAGTCGACCAACTTGTTTCTACATTCAAAAGTTGTTTTTGAAGATCTTTTATCTTTTCCAGAGTTTGGTGATGCTGCTCCTGAAGATGGCTCAATCTCTTCAGTTCTTTCTTGAGTACATTGCCATAGTACAGTTTTTTAACATGTTCGAGTCTTGATGAATATTCCTGGTAACGTTCAGCCCTCTTAGCTTTGAGATATAATGATTTTCTTTGCCTGTCCAGTTCGTAGAGTAAATCTTGTAAGCGTGTCAAGTTGGCATTCACAACTTCAAGTCTATTTAATGATTCCTTTTTTCTTTCACGGTAAAGAAACGTTTCGGCGGCTTCTTCGAGTAACAACCTCAACTCTTCAGCGGAGGCATTCACAATTCTTTCAATTTGTCCTTGACCGGCTATAGAGTAAAATTCCTTACCTACGCCTGTGCCAACGAATTTCTCGTGTATGTCTTTCAACCTGACCGTTTCACCGTTCATCATGTACAAATTCTTTCCATCGTTTGTGAGCATTCGTGAAACGACGATCTTATCGTTACCATTTTCAAAGGTGATTTCTACGTAGGCGCTCGAAGCGGCCGGCACAGCCCCCGACCCTGCAAAGATAACATCATATTTTTCATCTGCTCTGAGTTGCTTCATGGATTGTTCACCGAAGACCCATCTTATTGCATCCACTATATTCGATTTTCCTCCCCCGTTTGGTCCAACGATAGCGGTGACTCTGTCTGCGAAGGTTAGTCTCGTTGGCTTGGCGAAGGATTTGAAACCGTGCAGGGTCATGCTCACAAGTTTCATACCCGCCCCCCTGCCTTTCATGACTTAAAGACCATTTCACCGGAAACGAAGGTTGCAAGAATATTTAGATTTTCATCCAGTGCGACAAGATCTGCCAAGCTACCTGGTACGATCCTACCTAAGTCAAGGTTGCTTGATCTTGCAGCCGAATATGTAGCCATCATTATAGCATTTCTCGCGTTGATATTCAATTTGAAAACTATATTTCTGACTGCTTCATCCAATGTTAAAGTGCTCCCCGCAAGGCTTTGATCTTGCTTAGTTCTTGCAACTTTGTTCTGGACAACAACTTGAAGTTCACCTAACCAATACTCTCCATCTTCAAGACCGGTGGCCGCTATGGAATCTGTTACCAGAACAGATCTATAGGGCCCTTTGATATTCATGATCATCATGACCGTAGTGGGGTGAAGGTGAATCATGTCAGATATAATTTCGCAGAAGACTCGCTTGTCAGTGAGAACAGCACCAACGACACCAGGTTCTCTGTGTGAGAAGGTTCTCATGGCGTTGAAAACATGTGTTGCCCTCGTACATCCATTTTCTATTGCAAAAACAGCTTGATCGTATGTTGCATCTGTATGTGCGATCGTTGGTATGATTTTCTTTTTCTTGAGAAAGTCTATGACCTTTCCAGAGTCTTCCAATTCTGGTGCGATGGCAAATATTCTTACGACATCACCAAATCTTTCAACAAAACGTGATAATTCATCAAGGTCTGGCCTTTTCAAGAGATCTTCTTTGTGGGCACCCTTCCTACTTGGATTCAGATAAGGCCCCTCAATATACATGCCAGCCACCCTGGCACCTTCAGGTTTTAGATTCATAAACTTTTTAACTGTTTCAGCCACCCGCGATATTTTTTCAAAGGTGTCAGATACCGTCGTGGGTAGAAAGGTTGTCACACCGTGTTTTGCATAGAAAATGGAGAGCTTCTGAAAATCATCGACCGTTGCGCTCATAATGTCTATCCCGACTGCACCATGGGTATGGCTGTCTATAAAACCAGGTGTGATTATGGGAAAATGAAAATCACAGTGAACTCTACATTTTTCAATCTCCTCAACAACGCCGTTTTCTATTCTCAAACACATATCTTGATATATCCTCACTGGTGTGAAAAGCTTTCCGAATCTTATTCTCATTGAATCAACCCCTGTACACTGTTTATCAGATCGATAACGCTTTTTATAACAGGTATCATATCCACAACACTCATCAAAGGGTTATCAGGCACAAAGATTACGTCACCTGGTGAAAGATTTGGATTATTTGTGGCTGGCCTACCTTTCAAAGTACCTGATAAATCACACAATATGGGCTCACCCGTTGGACCACCTTTAAAGACATAGACCTTTGATGTTACAGCCCTTGTAGTGAAACCACCACATTTCATTACTGCGTCAAGAACCGTAGAGTACTGGTCTATCTTTACAACTCCTGGCCTCGAGACCTGTCCGAGGACATAGACGACGTTCGCTTCAATGGGTGGTACATATACTATATCTCCCGATCTTACAATTATACTGTTCAGCATCAATGGGTTTGACATATCGATCGATTTGCTATCATTCCCTCTCTTGAGAACTATCTGATTATATGAACCCCAACCACTGATGCCACCTGCCAGAGACACAACTTCGAGTAATGTTAACTCTCTGTCTCCAACGTAATAACCGCCTGGTTTGCTGACCATGCCTAAGACGTAGACATAATTTTTGAGGTCTTTTTCAAATATTAAGAAGGCACCGTCGACAAGTTCAAGATCTTTCTTACCAAGTTGGAGATCTTTGATCAGCACAGTCGTTGCTTCGCCTGTTGGAAAGATTACTTGAACAAACTGTGTTTCAGCAGTTAGACTCACCTTTCCCAATATATTTGATAATTTAAATGCTTCACCCTGGGAAAGTTCTATTTTTTTGTTCAAGACGGCGTCTCCAAAGGTAAAGACATAGTGTGGGGTCTTTTCAGTTACGTATATGAAATCACCATCCTTGAGAACGAATTGAATGTCTTTCGACTGGACTTCTTTTGCACTGAACAGATATCTTTCACCAGATGAATATACGATCACTTGATCTGATACAAATAACTGATCTGCATCGGTGATCAATCCTCCACACCTTGCTATTGCCTTTTTGAGTGTTGCTTCTTCGTTCACTTCGAAGACAACTTGGCCTGGTATTCTCACCTTACCGAGTATGGTTACTTTGATTGGTTTTTTGATGGTTATCTTGTAGATCTCTCCTGAGTTCAAGTGAATGTCCTGATCAAACTGAATCGTTCTTTCCTGATCATTTTCAATTTTTGTGATGTTTTCTATATAAGAGGTCTGAAGATTCACTTTCGATAAAGCTCTTGTTAGGGTGAACTCTTCATCTGTACTGAAAGAGACAAATGCTGACAGGTCTCCAACAAAATAGACATACCTGCCTTGCCTTGGTATAAAGATGATTGTGCTTTCGTTTTCGAGGTCTGTGTCGACAGCTGAATTGATCACATCTTCTATTTTGTACTGTGTAGTTTTCTGTTGTTGTACCAACCGGACAGATTCAAATGTTCTGTTATCTACTTGACCTATCTTTTTAATGATCGTCGAAAGTTTCCTTGGTTCTTCTGGTTCAAGAGTCATTTTTCCAGAAACTGAAAGGTTTCCAACAACATACACGTAAAAATCTTCGTACTCTACCCTGATGAGGTCTCCTGTTGTCAAATCGAAATCCTTGTTCTTTAGATCCTTTGGAGAGATTTCAAACACCTGGGTACCTCGGTAAACCTTTATTGTTCCTCCCTTTTCAACTTGATCAGAGACGTAACCGCCAACTTTGGGTAACAGGATGCTCATCTTCATTTGTTCCTCTGGCTGAAAATCAACCCTGCCTGGATTCCGCACCTTGCCAATGACATGTACAAATCTTTCGGGCTTTTTCAAAACATTAACATAACTACCCATCGATAAGGGAACGTCGTCATCGCTGAGTAAAATCGTTGGTAGGTACTCTTTTTGATCACCATTTTGAGTAACGAGAATCTTATCAACATACTTGATCTCATTAGCCACTCCGCCTGCTTTTGCTATCAACCTTTTTAGTGTGAGTGGTTCATCTTTCAAAAAATCATATACACCAGGTTTAGCCACAAGACCAACAATATATGCATACCTTTGTTCGATCTTCGGTACATAGATTTGATCTCCGGGGTTGAGTTCAATATCAGATACCTTACCGGTCAAGATCTGCTCCAAATTTATTATTTGAACCATACCACTCCTTGTTAAGTAAACATTTTGAGGATCGCCGACGTCTGTGACAATTCCACCCGCCAAGGAGATTGCAGCAGTCAGTGTGATACCTTTTGTATAGGAGAAGGATGATGGATTTCTAACAGCCCCAAGGATTTTGATATGTCCAAGTAGACTTTTCTGGGGTATGTAGATCATGTCATTTTCATGTACAAGAACGTCGGTGTCTAACTTGCCCTCATAAAAAGGTAAAAGGTCAACCAGAAAACTTTCCCTACCACGTATGATTCTTATGTTTTCTAAATCTATCACTTCAATACCCTGTCTTCCATTTTTTTCACCCACGATAGATATTATCTGGCTTAATGTAGTTGGTTTTATACCTATGTCTATTCTTGTATTCACTATACCTTGTACATAAACATATCTTGGTGCATAGGACAACAAAGAAACACTCACAACAGGATTTGGTATGAGCTTTCTCATTTTTTCATTGACGATTTTTTCAAGTTCACTCAGTGTCATTCCTTCTACCTTTATTCTTCCAATACCCACATAGGAGATGAATCCATCGCTGTCAACTATACAGTCTCTGGTCATCTCTGCGTATCCGAAAACCTCGATTCTGAGAGTATCGCCGACCCTTAACGTATAGTTGGCAAAGATTAAACTTACCAGTGAAAGCAAGATTATCAGCGAAGCGATTTTTCTCATCTTATCACCTCGTCTTTTTTCTATCCCCTTTTATAATAACACTCAACAAGAAAATATGGTAATATTTAAAAAAGCACTGCGGAGGTGAGTTTTGATGTCCTTCAAAGTAAAAATAAAGAATGGTGAGGAATTTGTTTTTCATCAACCAGTTTATGTTTCTGAACTTTCGAAGGAGTTGTCTAAAGGTGCCATCGCTGCCCTTTTCAACGATCAATTGATTGACCTTAGATCAAAGATCGGTGAAGACGGTGAGGTTGAATTCATAAAGATTGATCACGAACTTGCCCCTCAGGTTTACAGACATACTCTTTCACATGTCATGGCCCAGGCCGTGATGAAAATATATGGCAAAGACAATGTCCGGCTTGGTATTGGACCAACAATTGAAAATGGATTTTATTATGATTTTGAGATTCTCAACGGAAAGATTACAGAAGAAGATCTGCCAAGAATAGAAGAGGAGATGAGGAAGATTGTAGATCAGGACATCGAGATCGAGAGAATCGAAATGAACAAAGATGAGGCAATTTCTTTGATGAAGGAGAAAGGACAAATTTATAAGATAGAACTCTTAGAGGATCTTAAAGAAGATAAGGTCACTCTTTTCAAACAAGGGGATTTTATAGATCTCTGTAGAGGCCCTCATTTACCATCAACTGGAATCGTCAGGCATTTTAAGCTGCTTTCCATCTCGGGTGCCTATTGGAGAGGCGACGAAAAAAGATCGATGCTTCAAAGGATTTACGGTACAGCATTCGCCAATAGAGATGAATTGGAGAAATATTTGAACTTTTTAGAAGAAGCTAAGAAAAGAGATCACAGAAAACTTGGCCCGGCGCTTGGTATTTTCTTCATCGATTTTGATGTTGCTGCTGGAATGCCGATATTTATGCCCAATGGAGCTACGATCCTTCAGGAACTTATGCATTTTTCAAGACAACTGCATCGAGAATTTGGCTATGAAGAAGTCATGACTCCACTTGTCATGAGTGAAAAACTTTGGAGGATGTCTGGTCACTGGGATCATTATAAAGAAAACATGTATTTCACAAGTAAAGAAGATCAACAGTTTGCCATCAAACCTATGAACTGTCCGGGGCACATCTTGATATACAAGAACAGAACAGTGTCCTACAAGGACTTGCCACTGAGATTTTTCGAGTTTGGTAGAGTACATAGATACGAGAGAAGCGGTGTACTACACGGATTGTTCAGGGTCAGGAGTTTTACTCAAGATGATGCCCATATATTCTGTCGAACAGATCAGATAGAACAAGAAATAGCTGGTGTCATAAACTTCGTTCACAGAATCTATTCACCCTTTGGTTTTGAGTACACAGCGGAGCTGAGTACGATGCCTGAGAATCACATGGGAGATGTTGAGACATGGCAAAAGGCTACTGAGGCTTTGAGAAGCGCAATGGATTCCGTTGGTTTGAAATATGTTGTCAAAGAAGGTGAAGGTGCGTTTTATGGTCCCAAGATAGATTTCCATATTAGAGATTCTATAGGTCGTACGTGGCAATGTGCCACTATACAGCTTGATTTTCTGATGCCTCAGAGATTTGAACTTGTTTACACAGATTACAATGGAGGTTATCGCCAACCTGTTATGATACACAGAGCAATCTATGGTAGTCTCGAGCGATTCTTGGGCATATTGATCGAACACTATGCTGGTGCATTTCCTACATGGTTGGCACCCGTTCAGGTAATGGTCATACCGATCTCTGATAGGCATCATTCATATGCCCAGAGTGTTAAGGATATCTTAGTTCAGAATGGTATTAGAGGACAAGTTGATCTCAGACGGGAGACACTTGGCTATAAAATAAGAGATGCCCAATCTATGAAAATTCCTTATATGTTTATCGTTGGTGACAAAGAACAAACGACAAATACAGTGTCTGTAAGAACCAGAAGGGGTAATGAATTTGCCACAAAACCTATAGACCATGTTGTTGGCATAGTTCTAAAGGAAATAAGGACCCGTTCATTGAAAAATTTAATGGAGGAGTGAAAGTGACGCTAGAGGTTGTTGGTAAGGTCGATGATAGGATAGTAGACTTTTTTAAGAAGATGGAACAGGTTGAGGAGAGCGATTCTTCTCAACTTGTCTTGTCAGATTCCTTTGAACAATCCAGATCTTTGCAACTAGTTTTTAAAGAGGATACCGCCCAGCTATACGATCAAGGTAAACTGATCGCTTCATTCAAGTGGGCAAGTGAGTATTACCAAGCCATTTGGGCTTTTGCAAAAGCCTACTCTGACAGAGATGGCATGAGATCAGCGCTGACTAGTACAAAATGGGCACGGCGAGTTGTGAGTGGCATTCTCCAAGCAATGGTAGTACTCATGGAGGTGGAAGATAAAACTGGCTTCAGCCACTCTCAAAGGGTCACAAAACTCGCAGAAAAGTTAGGTTTGAAACTTGGTTTTTCTCAAAAAGAACTGCAACTTTTAGTTGAAGCCAGTATGTTGCACGATGTTGGGAAGATAGGTATCGAACAGTTGATGATGTATACACCCACAAGGATTAGATTTCTTGAAGATATGCCAAGGGATCACACAGTCATGGGATCTATATATCTGTCAACTATTGAATTCCTTTGGGATCTTGTGCCAGCAGTGAGGTCCCATCATGAAAGATGGGATGGCAAAGGCTACCCTGACGGATTGAAGGGAGAAGAGATTCCTCTTCTTGCGAGAATAATAGCCATTTGCGATTACTATGATGAATTAACCCATTTTGTTACCTCTGAATGGGGCATCGGTCCCAAGAAAAAGGATGAGGCTTTGAAAATGGTACAGGATCAAAGTGAAAAGATGTTCGATCCAAGGCTGGTGGAACTTTTTGTAAAGATTGTGGAATCAGACCAAGGTATCTAGAAATATTCCAAGAGGCATTAAAAGGTCTCTCAGTAACTGTGCAGGCATATTCAAGATCATTTTCAACAGAGCAAGCTGTTGTTCTAATCTTTCTCTTTCTTCTTCACTTAATGCTGAACTCAGTTTGGCTTCGAGCTTTTGAATTTGATCTTGAATCTGATTTTTGTAACTACTGTCAACACTTTTTTGTGCACCTTGTTCTGAAGGATAATATATCCAAGCCGTAGTTTTACCAGCTATTGCCGCAAGGAAAGATCCGCGTTTTCTTAAATCGAGTGTTATTCCCCCTTGAATAATCACTCCGCCATTTCTTTCAGCTTCTCTCTTGAAGGCAAGCCAGTTACTTATTTCTTGAGAAAGCACACGCAAAATACTTCGGCTTGCTGGAGCCGAATGAGACAATCCCGGTTCACCAGGATCGAGTCTGTAGCCCAAAATTGGATTCAGTAAACCTTCAACTGCCATAAACTATGCCCTCTTTGACAGTTTTTTCAATGCCTCCTTCACTATTTGCTCTGTACTCATTTTTTCTCTGTGCACAGACCTTGCTACATCCATCGATTCACTCTTTGAAAAACCAAGCGCTACAAGCACTTCGACTGCTTCAAATAGTTCCGATGAATAAGTGCTTTTGATTTCGAAATCCTCGTTTTTCAATTCTGCTACCAATCTTTCTGCCGTCTTTCTTCCAATTCCTTGGACCTGAGAAAGTCTTTCTACATTTTGACTGATGATCAAGTGCACAAATTCCTCTGGCTCTAAGGACCCAACTATTTTTAAGGCGGTCTTTGGGCCAACCTTGGATACCTTCAGGATTTTTTCAAAGACTATTAATTTTTCTTTTGTCGAAAAACCGTATAGCACAACTTCATTTTGATTTAACTCAAGATGAGTGTGAAGTTCAATCTCATTCCCTGAAACAGCCTTTTCGATGGTTGAGATATCGCAAAGAACCCGTATGATGAAATCCCCAATTTGTAATAGTAAGCCGTTTGACTCCTTGGCATGTACTTTTCCTCTTACAGCTACGAGCAAGTTCATCATCTCACGATGGACCATTCGGGCTCAAGACGACCATCGGTTATATAGTCTCTCAAGTATCCTACCAAGTAGAGCGATCCTGTTATCAATATCGTCTCGTATCCTTCTTGCTTTAGATTTTCGTAAGCTTTTATTGGATCGATTTGGAAATCCACGTTCTGGTTGAACTCTTTTGCTATCTCGAAGGTTTCCTGTGGATTTTGTGCCCTGTGTGAAAATGGTCTGGTCACCACTATTTTATCAAAGAACGGCGCAATTTGTGACAAGACACCTCTTTTGTCTTTGTCATCAACAATACCAATTACTGCAGCCAGCTTTTCATTAGAAAGATAATCGGTAATAGCTTTCTTTAGTACCCTTGCGGCTGGTAGGTTATGTGCCCCGTCGAAGATCACCCTCGGTCTGTTGCCAAAAACCTCGAATCTGCCCGGCATCTTTGTTTTTTCTAAGGCACTTCTGACAGCGTTCTCATTTACCTGCAGGTTCATTCTTTCGGCAAAGATAAGAAAGGCTTGAAGTGCAACAGAGGCGTTCAAAAATTGATGTTCACCATTTAAAGTAATCTTAAGGTCCTTGAATTCTCTCTCCCCATGGAAATCGAAATGATTATCACAGAGGCATAATTTTGTGTTGTCGTAGAAGAAGTCTTTCTCAAAGATATTTATGCTGCTCTTGTTTAGATCACATATTTTCTCAATTACACTCAGTGGCTCTCTCTTTTTTTCACCGCAAACAACAGGTACTCCCTGTTTTACTATGCCTGCTTTCTCAAAGGCAATCTTTTCGAGAGTATCACCGAGAATATGCATGTGGTCATAGTCTACTGTCACTATAACGCTCACTTGTGGTATCAAGACATTTGTTGCATCAAATCTTCCTCCAAGTCCGACTTCAATCGATGCAGCTTGAACCTTCATTTTTCTGTAAACGGAAAAAGCCATCGCAGTAGTGAACTCAAAAAAGCTCGGCCTGGATTGTTCTCCTTGTTGATCCATCTGCAGAGCCATTTCCTGAACCTCATCGAAGGCATTTAACATTATTTGCTCAGGTACAAGTTGTTCATCTACCAATATTCTTTCTCTAAAGGTCGACAGATGTGGGGAATAATAACTACCAGTTTTCAAACCATGTTCTATGAACAGCCAACTCAGAAAACGTGTCACAGAACCTTTGCCATTTGTACCTGTTACGTGAACACTGTGAAACGTATTCTGTGGCTCTCCAAGCATTTTGCATAATTGCTTGATTCTCTCCAAGCCCAACGTGATTTTTCCTGAAGGCCTTTCGTTGTAAAGATATTCGAGCATTTGAAGATAGGTCATTTCAGATCACCCAGTATCCTTTGAAGAATCTTCAACCGTGATTCTGTTTGGGAAAGTTTTTGACGTGTTTCTTCGATTACGTCCTGAAGTGCATGCGACATGAATTTCTCATCAGAAAGTTTCTTCATATACCATTCTCTTTCGCTGAGAAGTTTTTCGATATTTTTTTCAACTCTACCGATCTCTTTATGAACATCGACACCTGTTATGTCTACATATACATGAAGTGCTTCGTTCACGAATGCTGTTGCGCTGTTTAATGGTTTCTTCTCAACGTATTCGACTCTTTGGATATTTGCAAGGTGGCATATTAAGAATTCTTCTTCTTTAGACAAATTCTTTCCAAGAATATACAGAACTACATTTTGCTTTGATGCCATGTCAAGTTCTGCACGTACATTTCTTATACCTTTGACGATTTGCATCACTCTTTCAAAGGTCTTTTCGGCCGAATTGTCGATAAAGATATTTTCCACTTCTGGCCAAGGTACGATCGTGATAGATCCTGTTGCAACAGGAAGGTTTTGCCACAGTTCCTCTGCCAAAAACGGCATGAATGGATGTAACAACCTCAGACTTGAGTCTAATACTTTTACCAGAATGTTCTGAGTTGTAGTCCTGCCTTCACCATTCAGTCTTGGTTTTGCCGATTCTATATACCAGTCACAGAATTCATTCCAGAAGAACTCATAAATAGACTTCGCAGCGACGTTGAATTCATAATTTTCAAGTGCCTCAGTGACTACCATGATGGTTTTTTGCAACCTTGAAAGGATCCATTTGTCGGCGAGTGACAGTTCATCTAAGGACTTCTTTTCGTAGCCATCGAGATTAATGAGTGCAAATCTGGTGGCATTCCATATCTTGTTAGCGAACTTTCTGTATGTGTCAAAGTATCTCTCGTCGAGTTTTATGTCGCTACCCTGAGCTGCAAGGATTGCCAAAGTGAACCTCACTGGATCTGTACCGTATTTTGCAGACATGTCTAATGGGTCTATACCATTTCCAAGGGATTTACTCATTTTTCTTCCATATTTGTCTCGTATCAGCTGGTGTATATAGACATCTGTAAATGGTTTCTCCTTCATGAATTGGTATCCCATGACTATCATCCTTGCAACCCAGAAGAAAATTATGTCAAAACCGGTCACAAGGACGGATGTAGGATAATACTTTTCAAGATCCTTTGTTTTTTCGGGCCATCCAAGGGTTGAGAATGGCCAAAGTGCTGATGAAAACCATGTATCCAAAACATCTTCATCCTGTCTTATAGACTTGGAATGACACTTGGGGCATTCCTCAACGTCGAATTCTGACACGATAATTTCTCCACAGTTATCACAATACCAGACCGGTATTCTGTGCCCCCACCAGAGCTGTCTGCTTATGCACCAATCACGTACGTTGTACATCCAATGCAAGTAAACCTTCTTCCATCTTTCCGGCACAAAACGAACCTGACCTGTTTCTACTGCTTCAATTGCTTTTTGAGCTAAGGGTTTCATGCTCACAAACCACTGATCCATGACCCTTGGTTCAATCTCTCGATCACATCTATAACAATGACCAACAGCATGATCGATATCTTCAACTTTGATCAAATACCCTAAGTCTTCAAGATCCTTGACGATGATCTCCCTCGCTTTGTAGCGATCGAGTCCTCTGTATTTTTCACCTTTTTCATTTATTCTCGCTTCGTCATCGAATATATCGACGAATGGCAGATCGTGCCTTTTAGCAACTTCGAAATCGTTTGGATCGTGAGAAGGTGTTATCTTAACAGCTCCGGTACCAAACTGTAAATCAACATAATCATCGGCTATCAATGGTATTTCTCTGTTAACCAGTGGCAAGATAACTTTTCTACCGATCATGTTTTTGTAACGCTCATCTTTGGGGTTGACAGCAACAGCTGTATCCCCTAGCATTGTTTCTGGTCTTGTCGTTGCTACAACGATATAGCCATCACCATCGAGAAATGGGTATTTGACATAATATAACTTTGCCTTTTTTTCCTCGTGTTCAACCTCTTCATCTGATAAAACTGTCTTACACCTAGGGCACCAGTTCACCATGTACTTGCCTTTGTAGATCAATCCCTGTTTGTAAAGTTCAACAAATACTTTTCTAACTGCTCTGGAAAGTCCTTCATCTAAGGTGAATCTTTCTCTAGTCCAGTCAACTGATGCACCAAGCGTTTCTATCTGCTGACGTATTTCAGACCTGTATTTTTGAGCCCATTGCCAAACTACCTCAAGGAACTTCTCCCTCCCGAGTTCTTCACGCTTGATACCTTGACCTTCCAAGTACCTCTCAACAGCGTTTTGTGTAGCAATACCCGCGTGATCTTCACCAGGAAGCCATAGCGTGTCAAATCCCCGCATTCTTTTGTAACGTGTTAAGATATCTTGCAGGGTTATATTCAGGGCGTGTCCCATATGAATGCGCCCTGTTATGTTTGGAGGCGGTATGACGATCACAAATGGCTCACCACTACCTTTTGGTATAAAATATCCCTTCTCCAACCATTTTTCATACCATTTTTTCTCTATTTGTTCTGGCACATATCTAGTTCCAAGATCCATCCCTACACCTCCAATAGATCTTATGCCATGATTTTAACAAAAAATGGACGACTAATCAACGAATATACGGACTGTTGTTCCGTCGGAGCTAGTGATATTTATGATATCGCCATCCATCTGGGACAGACTTTTCATGGCTTCATCGAGCTGGTTTGACAGGAAGTTCAAGTCGACATTTGGAAGTTTTTCTTGAAGAACAGGTAAAGAGAGTTTGAGCATCTGTGCCAATCCAACCGGGATTTTCACGTCTACCTTGTCTCCATCGTTACTTCTGACTTGAATGTAGAACATTCTTTTCTTCTCGGTTGACGATTGTTTAGGTTCGGAGAAAAAGCCCATCGTTTCAAGAAGTTCAAGTGCTTGTTCTGGGGTAAGTTTTCGATCCTTCACCAAGTTCATAATCCTAAAAAGCTCATCTCTCATGATCTAACCTCCTTCTCACCTTTGATAAGGGATATAGCGGTTGAAAAATCGATTTGGTTGGTTTCGAGTTTTTCCAAGATGATCGAATAGTTGGTTTCTTCAGTTGAATAATAACCAAGGTTTCTCAGGACTCTACTGAAATATGAGTGAACTGTAGGGTAAGAAACGCCCAATTTCTCTGCAACCTTTGTGAGATTTCCTCTGTTCTTCAAATACGTTCTAAGAAATTGTAAGTCTTCTTGTGAAAGGTTGTTGAATTCATTTGGCACAAAGTTCCCTTCGATTTTTGTATTGCAGTTTTTGCACCTGTATGAAGTTATTATCACTTCGCCGTTGCAAACTGGACATCTTGAAAAAAACGGATTCATTATTCCACCTCACACAATACCTATTCGAACCATCGTACCCTTGCTCTCAACAGTTATGAAGTCGCCAGAAAAACTCATTAATTCATCAATACAAGCTACAAAAACTTCTTGAATGATACTGAGGTATTTTTCGTCCACTGGAACCTTATCCTTGAAGAATTTTGAGAAAAAGGGTGAAAGTGATTTTAAAAAAGGTTTTAATACGATGACGGCTGAAAAGGGTATAGCAACTCTCACATGTGTAGAATCGTTATTATCATCGACAAGGATCAGAAATTTTTTTCCCAAAGGCGGGGTTATAAGATCTTGGATCCATTTGAGATCTTCTGAGTCCAGTTTATCTCCCAATCTATCCTTTATGGTTTCTCTGAGTTGCCTTGTCCTTTTGATACTTCTGGCGTAATGTGAAAATATTTCAAAGATTATATAAACTCCAAACGCAATGAATATGACTCCAAAGAAAATTTTCGCTCCAAAGAAGATTAGACAAATACCTGCCAAAACAAGGACTAATGCTAGGTACATTCACTCACCTCCAAAAAATGAAAGGTACACTTTATATTTTATCAAGTTTTATCTTACAATAATTGAAAATAGGGAATCTATGTCGTCGATAATGTAATCATAAAGTTTCAATATCTTAACTTAGTAGATGATACAATATCAAAAGCGTGAAATCTATAGAAGCACTTGAAAAATGTGAAAAAGGCTCCATTTGTTTGGGGAGCTACATTTTTTAGTGCATGTTGCCAAGGAGGTGAATGTGTTGTACGCCATCATTGAAACAGGAGGAAAGCAGTACAGAGTGGCCGAGGGAGACACGATAGCAGTCGAGAAACTGCCACAGCAACAGGGTGAACAAGTTGTCTTTGAGCGAGTATTACACCTTTCGACAGATTCAGGTGCAAAGGTGGGAAGACCGTACTTACAAGGTTGCACAGTCGTTGGTACTGTGATGGCTCATGAAAAGGCTAAGAAGGTGACGATCGTAAAGTACAAATCTCGAAAGAACTATCGACGTGAACGTGGTCATAGGCAGTGGTTCACGTTGGTAAAGATCGAGAAAATACGAACTGGTGAGGCGTAGTGATAAAGATAACGTTTTACAGGTTGTCTGAGCACTATGTTTCTTTTACAGCTAATGGACATAGTCGTTTTGACGTTAAGGGTAAGGATATAGTGTGTGCCGCCGTCAGTTCTTTGGTTCAACATACAGGTAGAATTCTTCATGATCGTTGTAATGCAGTTACGAAAAAAGGTAACGGAAGATTCGAAGTATCGTTGAAAGAGCATAGTGACTTGTCTGACCTTTTGATAGATGAATTGTACCGAAGTCTGTGTGACTTACAAGAACAGTTTCCTGAGAACCTTTCTGTGGAGGTGAAAGGAGATGCGAATCGATATACAAATGTTTGCTCATAGGAAAAGTGGTAGCGTTAATGGCCGAGATAGCCGTCCCAAGTACCTAGGTGTGAAAGTAGGAGACGGTCAGAGGGTCCTGGTAGGCAACATCATAGTGAGACAGAGAGGGACGAAGATACATTCCGGTAAAAACGTGGCTTGTGGTAAAGATTTTACTCTTTATGCGCTCAAAGAAGGTATCGTGAAATTCTACGTGAGAAACAACAGAAAGTTTGTTGATGTTATACCCCAAGAGTGAGGAGGAATAAAAATGGCGCGTCCGTTTCCAATACAAAAGACGACAGTTAAGAGAGATCTTGGAAAAAAGTGGTATCTTGTTGACGCTTCTGGAAAGGTGCTTGGTAGGCTTGCAACTCAGATTGCAAAGTATCTCATGGGGAAAAACGAACCAACTTTCTTTCCTGGAGTCGACACGGGTAATTATGTTGTCGTCATAAACGCAGAAAAGGTTGTTCTGACTGGTGACAAGCTTGAAAAGAAGATATATTATCGTTACTCTGGTTATCCCGGAGGTTTAAAAGAAAACAATGCGAAACAACTTCTTGAGAAACATCCAGAAAGGTTACTATACCTTGCTGTAAAAAGAATGCTTCCTAAGGCTGCACTCGGTGATAAGTATTTGAAAAGGCTCAAAGTCTATGCTGGGAATGAACACCCGCATGAAGCACAGAATCCTCAGCCTTTGGAACTCTGATGGGAGGGTGAATGATGGAACAGAAAGTAGTCTATAATGGTTTAGGTAGGAGAAAAACTTCTGTAGCGAGAGTTTATCTCTTCCCTGGTCAGGGTAAGATTACGATAAATGATAAAATTTTCAATTCTGCGGAAGAATATTTCAAAGATCAAGTAAGAGCGAGACAAGCTTTCGAGCCATTGCTAATCACAGATATGAACGACAAATTCGATGTTTTTGTGAGGGTTGAGGGTGGAGGTCTCTCCGGTCAGGCTGGTGCTGTGAGATTGGCACTTGCTCGTGCTCTTGTAAAGATCAATCCTGATTTGAGAGCTCCCCTAAAGGCAAAAGGCTTGTTGACAAGAGATCCACGCATGGTTGAAAGAAAGAAGTACGGTTTGAAAAAGGCTCGAAGGGCTCCACAGTATTCGAAACGCTAATCTTTCGGGGTGTCAGATATGACGCCCCTTGTGCTGAACTTTTTTTCTGTAAATCAGTCAAAAATATTCGGTATTAAGATCCCGCAAATTGCTACCTTTCTGTCCGACGGGAGGAAGGATTTCTGACGACTTCTTTCTTGGCGCATTAGACTTTCACGATGACGAGTAAGGAAATCATTGAAAAAATCAAGCGTGAGATCGATATAGTTGAGGTTATCTCACGGTATGTTTCATTGCAAAAAGTTGGTTCAAGTTATAGGGGTTTGTGTCCATTTCATAGTGAGAAGACACCTTCTTTCCATGTCAGTCCCACTCTAAAGTTATACCATTGCTTTGGTTGTGGAGCTTCCGGTGATGTCATAAAATTCATTCAAGAGATCGAGCACATCTCTTTTCAGGAAGCTTTACACAAACTTGGACAGATGGTCAACATAGAAGTGAATCTCGATACGAAGCAATCGGCTAAAGAAAAATATATCGATTTTCTGAGTAAACTTCATGTTGAATACAAAAAGCAACTAAGACAGAACCAAAAGGCTATGAAATATCTTCTCGATCGTGGTTTCAAGGAAGATGAAATAGATCATTTTGAATTTGGTTATTGTCCTATAGGATCAAAGTTGGTTTTGCAAACTGCAGCAAAGATTTCTATTCCAGTTTCAAAGGTTCTCCAGTACGGTGTTGTAAAGACCGTTGCACGAGAATATCTTGATCTTTTTGAAGGCAGGATAGTGATTCCCATAAGAGACGAATTTGGAAGAATCATAGCCTTCGGCGGAAGATCGATAGATAATCGTGAGCCAAAGTATCTCAATTCACCAGAGACAAATTATTTTTCAAAGCGCTCAACACTTTTTCTAATGGACAGAGCAAAGAAGGCAATAAGGAGTGTTAATTTTGCAGTCATTACGGAAGGATACTTTGATGCAATGGCATTCCACAGGGCTGGAGTCACGAATGCAGTGGCGGTCCTGGGTACAAATCTTTCTAAAGAACATTTAACCAAGCTTGGGACTCTAACTAAGAACGTGATACTCTGTTTCGATGCCGATGAAGCAGGACAGAGGGCAACGTTGAAGTCTCTAAAAACATTGATAGACATGTCTTTCGACGTAGCTGTCGCCCTGTTCTCAGAAAAGGATCCAGATGAAGTTTTTAGGACTGAAGGTGCAGAGATTCTGAAAAATATATTGAAAAAGGCTGTATCCTTTGAAGAATACATAGTCGACTTTTATTCAAAATCCTTTGATCTTTCATCTGCTGCCGGTTCTGAGAGATTTTTGGATCAATTCAAAACATGGGTACAATCTTTGCTGAGCACTCAAAGAATTCAAAGATATGAGAATCTACTGAGTATGATCTCAGCAAAAGTGAAACTTTCAACGACTCAACTTGCAAATTATTACAGAGGAGCAGGCTTCCAGAAAGAACAGAGTGTAAAAACAAATCTCCCAAATGATGAGGACTATGTGGTATATCTTTACATAACTCAAGAGGACCTAAGGAATGAGCTGTCCAAGATAGATAGATCTGTCATGAGTGATAAGGCAAGAAGAACTCTTGAGATATTTGAGAAAGGTGTTGATATATCTGAACAAGATGAAGAGACAAGAAAATATGTCTTTGATTTAATGTCAAGAATACCCCCGGGGGATTCATTGAAAATGCTCGAAGACATAAAAAAGCGCTTTGCAAGAAAAATAATTGAAAAGCGTTTGTCACAGATAGACGGTAAACTTGCCAATTGCAAGAATGATGAAGAACGAGCCTTGTTGTTAAAAGAAAGGTTGAAGTTGGTTTCTTCTATGAGGACGATCGGAGGTGAACAGAGTGAAACGTGAGGAAATGAAAGAGGAAGTTGAAGAAAAGGTTGAGCAAAAACAGGTCATCACAAGTGAAGAGATAGAAAAGAGGATAAAATCCCTCATAAAAACCGGTAAGAAAAAGGGATTTATTACTTATGATGATATAGACAAAGCTTTTCCACCCGATTATGAGGGTTTTGACACCTCTTTGATAGAACGAATATACGAGGAACTTGAAAAAAACAAAATCAATATTCAGGACAGCGAACCTGAATCTTTAGAAGATTTGGATGAGAGCACCATAGAATCTGAAATTCCAAGTGTCTTGGAAGAAGGTCCTGAGGTCTATGATAATGTTGCTTTGAAAGATCCTATAAAAATGTACCTGCGCGAGATCGGGAAGATACCCCTTTTGACTCCTTCACAGGAGCGCGAGCTTGCAAGACGTGCACAAGTTGGTAACGAAAGGGCCAAAAGAAAACTTGTTGAGTCGAACCTTCGGTTGGTTGTGAGTATAGCTAAAAGATATATAGGGCGCGGACTACCTTTCTTGGATTTGATTCAGGAAGGAAATATAGGTCTGTTGAAAGCCGTAGAGAAGTTTGACTGGAGGAAAGGATACAAGTTCAGCACCTATGCTACGTGGTGGATCAGGCAAGCCATCACACGTGCCATAGCAGATCAAGCTAGGACTATAAGGATACCGGTTCATATGGTTGAGACCATCAATAAACTCAACCGAGTGACAAGAGAGTACTATCAAAAGCACGGTGAACAACCCTCACTCGATGAGCTAGCCAAACTCATGGACAGACCCGTTGACAAGATCGAGGAGATACTTCAGGCATCTAAGGAAACAGTTTCTTTGGAAGCACCCGTTGGCGAAGATGAAGATTCAACTGTTGGAGATTTTGTAGCCGATGAAAATATTGCATCTCCGAAAAAAGAAGCCATGAGGATGCTCATGCGTGAAGAACTTGAAAAGGTTTTGAAGACTCTTAATCCCAGAGAAGCGATGGTTCTAAAGATGAGATATGGATTACTTGACGGGAAGGCAAAGACTTTGGAAGAAGTTGGTCAGTATTTCAATGTCACAAGGGAAAGAATCAGACAGATAGAGGTTAAAGCTTTAAGGAAGCTCAGACATCCTTCGAGAAGTAAGTATTTGAAATCTCTCTTCTCCCTGCTCGATCAACAGGGATGAGGTAAAATAACGATGAGAGGTGGTGTGAAACTGGCATCAAAGACTATTGAGGTTCCCGACAATGTTGATATGGTAGTTGTTTTGGGTCAATATGATAACAGACTGAGATTTTTGAGAAAAAAGTTCTCTGTGAACATAGATATATCAGACAAGAGAATCACAGTGATCGGTAGTGATGAGTCTATAGTTGAGACAGTGGAAAACATAATCTCTCAGGTTGTTACCGCTGCCAAAAAGGGTTATGTTATGGACTGGAGTGAGTTTGAATCCTTAGTTGATTTTTACTCTTCCTGGGATAGGTCTCCAACACAGAGTTCGCAAGAAACCATTTTGTCAGGCAGGATAAGGCCCAAGACCAGAGGTCAGGCTGAATATGTCGATGCCATGAGAAAATTTGACGTAGTATTTTCAATAGGGCCCGCAGGAACTGGTAAAACATATCTGGCTGTAGCCATGGCTTTGGACTATCTCAAATCAGGAATTGTCCAAAGAATCATACTCACAAGACCTGCCGTTGAGGCAGGTGAACGGCTTGGTTTTTTACCCGGTGATCTTGTTGAAAAGGTTGATCCTTATCTGAGGCCAATTTACGATGCTATAATGGATATGATGCCTGCAGAAAAATTCTATACTTACAGGCAGAAGGGAATCATTGAGATTGCACCGCTGGCATTCATGCGTGGAAGGACATTGAACAACTGTTTTGTCATACTCGATGAGGCTCAAAATGCAACTCACCAGCAAATGAAGATGTTTTTGACAAGAATTGGTTTCAACTCTAAGGCTGTCATAACAGGAGATGTGACTCAGATAGATATTGATAGGGGCAATTCAGGATTGATAGAGTGTGAGAATATTCTTAAAGGCATAGAAGGTATAAGGTTTGTTTATCTATCTGAATCTGATGTTGTGAGACATCCTGTTGTGAAAGAGATCATCAAGGCATACGAAAGTTATGAAAGGAATAAACATGAAAAAGGTAACTAATTTCTTTTTGTTGAATTGGCTCGACTTTGTCGTTGTACTTCTATGCTTCTTCTTGATTGAATTACCTCGATTACCAAATTTACTCATCTTGGTGAACGGTTGTATAGTTTCTTTAGTTTTGTGGTTTGTAATTGTTAAACCACAGATCAGTGAAAAGCCCTTTTCATTGCACAGATCGTACTCTATTTTGTTCTACTTCATCATATTGGTTGGTGTCTTTTTATCAAGAATCTTGGTGAGACAATTTGGTTCATATTCATCACCATTTTTCATTCCAATCACATTGATAGCTCTGCTTTATAGCAAAGGAGTAGCTGTGGCAGCATCGGTTTACTTAGCCGTTGTTTTTTCCACGGCTTTTGGTTTTAATAGCTTGGGATATACTTTGATGTTAACTACTTGTTTGATTACAGCAGTGGCAAGTTCCAAAATAGAGAAACGCATGCAAGTTGCAAGATCTGCTCTTATTGTTGCCATCTTTTCAGTATTTTTTTATCTACTGCATGTCAAAATGCAAGGAATAAAACCTGATTATTTGCAAATCATGATCGCCTTTGCTACACCCTTCATTTCTTCAGTCATCTGCATAGGTGTAATTCCTTTCATAGAATATGCAAGTATGATATATTCCAACATCGACCTCATAGAACTTGGTAATTTGAATAATCCACTTTTGAAGACACTTTCCTTGAGGGCTCCCGGCACTTATTATCATTCCTCTATGGTGGCGAACCTTGCTGAAGCCGCAGCACAAAGAATAGGAGCGAATGCTGTCTTGGCAAGAACAGCATCGTATTTTCACGATGTAGGTAAAGCGAAAAGACCGTACTTCTACACTGAGAATATCTTTCAAGAAAATCCTCACGATGAGCTCAGTCCAAAGTTGAGTCATCTTGTTATCCAAGACCATGTCAAATCAGGCTTGGAAATGGCAAAAAGAAATAGATTGCCATTGCTGGTTCAAGACGTAATTCCACAGCACCATGGCACGCGTGTACAGAAGTATTTTTACCACAAATCAAAAGAGCTTGGAGAAGATCTGAGTGAGAATGAATTTCGTTATCCGGGTCCTAAACCTCAGTTCAAAGAGGCAGGTATAATAATGTTGGCAGATGCCGTTGAAGCAGCCGCAAGGAGTTTAAAAAGCCCTTCGGCAGGGCGTGTCCAAACAATGGTGGAAGAAATAATATCAGGGATTTACAACGAAAGAGAACTTGATGAATCTGGATTGAACTTGAAGGAATTGGAGGCTATTGCTGAGGAGTTCACTAAGGTGTTGCTTAATATGTTTAAAAGTCGAATAGAGTATCCAAAGGAAGAAATAAAGAAGGTGATAAGCCTTGTCCAAAATTCAGATAATCAACCGTACAAGAAATCCGATAAACAAAACACTAGTCAAGAAAGTGATAGACAAAGTTCTAAGGAATGAATTAGGCAAGGTGAAGGTCAATTTGGTTTTCATCGGAGAAAAGAGGATTAGAGACCTAAACAGAACCTACAGAGGTATCGACTCACCAACTGATGTACTCACCTTTGTTTACAAAGATCAAGATTTGTTTGGAGAGATTTTCATCTGCCCAAGGCAAATAGAAAAAAATGCAGTTAAGTACAGACAATCTTATCTAACTGAGCTGATCAGGGTTTTGATCCATTCCTGTCTCCATCTAAGCGGTTATGACCACGAACTAAGTAGTGAAAAATCAAAGGAATTGTTCATCAAGCAAGAAAAGTATCTTGAGGAGGTTGAAGGGTATGATCGTTAAGCCATTCATGGCACTAAGACCTAAGAAGGAATTTGCTGAGAAAGTCGCCGTAAAACCATACGATGTGATAAGTTCTTACGATGCAAAAAAGGTTTTGCAGCATAACCCATACTCATTCTATAAGGTCACAAAGCCAGAAGTAAATTTCGATGAGCCGATTGAACCAAGTTCAGAACAAGCACTGGAGGCGGCAAGGAAGAATCTCCAATGGTATATTGATTCTGGGATCTTTTTTCAGGACCGCGAATCTTTTTATGTATACAAACAGGTTGCAAAAGATCACACTCAGATCGGATTGGTTGGGACTTTTTCAGTTGACGAATATCTCTCAAATCGAATAAAGAAACATGAACTGACCAGAAAAGACAAAGAGGATGAAAGGGCAAAACATATATACTACTTGAAAGCCCAGACCGGGCCAGTCTTCTTGATGTATCGTTCCTCTGATGAGATAGATAGTTTTATAGAAGGTCTCGCCCAAGGTGAAGCTGAATATGACTTTGTTGATGAAGACGGTGTTAGACAAATTGTCTATGTGGTACAGGAAAAAGCAATGATTGAAAAGATAAAGGAACTATTCAGTAAAGTAGATAGCTTCTACATAGCAGACGGCCATCATCGTGCTGCTTCTGCTGTGAGAGTTGCACAGATTCTCAGGCAAGATAACAAGGAGAACACGGGAGAGTACAATTTCTTCCTGGCGGTCCTCTTTCCGCACAAGCACCTACGTATATATGATTACAACCGAGTTGTTAAAGACTTGAATGGCATGGATGAAAAAGAATTCTTATCAAAGGTTGGAGAGGTTTTTGATATCTCTATCTCTGTCGAAGGTGCCTACAGACCAAAGATGAAGCACGAGTTTGGGATGTATTTGCGCGGGACTTGGTACAAAGTTGTGCTGAAAAAATCATTTATGGATCATTCTGATCCTATCAAATCCTTGGATGTATCTATATTACAGGAACATATTTTAGATCCGATTCTTGGCATAAAGGATCCAAGGACTGATAAGAGGATAGATTTCATCGGTGGCATCCATGGTCTGAAGGCCTTACAGGATTATGTCGATCAAAAAGGTTGGGCAGTGGCCTTTTCATTGTTCCCAACGTCGATAGAAGATTTGATGAAAGTATCAGATTCTGGTAAGATAATGCCCCCGAAATCAACTTGGTTTGAACCAAAATTGAAAAGTGGACTTTTTGTTCACTTAATTTGAAGATTCGTAGAAAATTCGAACGTATTTTGAAAATATGGGGTCCTATTTGAAGGAGGTGAGACTGTGTTCTTTTACGATCCGACTTTCATAATTCTTATACCAGCCCTGTTACTGGCTGTATGGGCTCAGGTCAAGGTCAGTACTGCTTTCTCTGAGTATTCAAAGGTGAGATCTGTCAATGGTTTCACGGGTAGTCAACTTGCCATGAGATTGCTTGATAATGCCGGTATTTACGACGTACGTGTTGAATCGGTGCCAGGGCATTTGACAGATCATTACGATCCAAGAACGAAGGTTGTGAGACTTTCCGCTTCAACCTATGCAAGCTCTTCTGTGGCCGCCCTTGGTGTTGTAGCTCACGAAATCGGCCATGCAATTCAACATGCAGAGAAAAACCCCGCTCTTGTTTTCAGAACGATCCTTGCACCCGTTGCAAGCCTTGGATCATCACTTGCTTGGATTCTGTTCGTCATGGGACTGATTTTTGCACTGCCCGCTCTATGGCAGTTTGGAATTGTACTTTTTGCTCTGGCTGTCATATTCAGTTTGGTCACACTACCCGTGGAGTACGATGCAAGCAGAAAGGCAATCAAGTTGCTCAGGGAAAACATTATGATGTCTGAAGAAGAGCTCAAAGGCGTCAAGAAAGTTCTAAGTGCTGCTGCCTTGACCTATGTTGCAGCAACTGCCATGTCTGTTTTGCAGCTTTTAAGAATGCTTCTGATAGCCGGTGCTTTTGGTAGAAGAGACTAAAATGGAGCCGTGGGGGGCTGTTCTTGAAAAAAGTAACGATCAAAGATATCGCTGATATCGCAGGTGTGTCTATTTCAACGGTATCTCGTGTTTTGAACGGAAAGGGAAATGTTGATTTAGAACTTAAGGAAAAGGTTCTGCAAGTGATAAAAGATACTGGTTTCCAGCCGAGCAGTTTTGCTCGCTCCTTCAGAAAAAAATCAGTACAGATCGATATCCTATTGAATGAATGGAAGGAACAGTATCTTCGAGTATTACGTGGATTGATTGAAAGTTTGTGCTCTGAACAACTTTCGATGAATCTCAAAACAGATTTGAATAACCTTGGTGATTTTGTCGTTGCCATTGGCGAAGAATTTGACCCCAAAATAAATGCTTCCATGATCATTGGACAGGAATCGTCATCTTGTTCAGTTGTTTTCGATTATTTTTCAACGACAGAGTCCATAGTTAGGGATTTGTTGGATAAGGGAGCCGAAAGTTTCGCTTTTCTTTGTGAGAATCTATCAAATTATAGAGCCTATAGATTATATAGCGCCTTTATGAAAACCATGTTCAAGTGTAAAATTGAATCCTATGAGGTGAAGGTACTCGATTCAAAGGATTCCTACGGTGTTCTCATGGAATCTTCGATTCTACCTGACGTAATCTTGTGTAGCAACGATGATATAGCAGCAAGTGTTATGAAGGTTCTGAAGGACGAAGGAATCAAGGTTCCAGATCAGATTTCTGTTATTGGTTATGGGAATTTCACCTATGGGAGTTTCTTGGATCCAGCTTTGAGTAGTGTGGAATACATGAATGAAGAAGCTGGTAAGATTTGTGGTCAATACATTCTCAAGATGATAAAGGGTGAGGAGGTACCAAAGAAGATAATCTTGGCAACAAAATTAATAAAAAGAAAGAGTAGCCTATGAAGAAAGCCATATTCTCACTACTCATCGTTACGTTAATCTGGGGTTTAACTTTTCCTATACAGAAGATAGCATTGGAAGGTGTTAATCCATTTTTTTATAATTGCTTAAGATTCTTGACCGCCTTTCTTTTGACCTTCTTAGTTTTCAGAAAAAAACCTTCATGGAAAAAAGGATTGATCTTAGGTCTTTTCCTTGGTGTTGCCTATGCAGCTCAAACAAGTGGGCTGAAGATAACGACTTCAACTAAGAGTGGGTTCATAACTTCCTTGTACATACCGCTTGTACCATTTTTCTCGTACTTCGTTGAAAAAAATAAACCAAATCTATCTCAGATAATCTCTTTTTTCATATCTGTTGTTGGCCTTTATATGCTCAACGATCCTTCGAAGGATCCTTTCAATGTTGGTGATTTTTTAACCATAATATGTGCAATAAGTTTTGCAATTCACGTTGTTCTGATAACTCATTTTACCAAATCTGACAACGATGAAGTGACCCTTCTTGCACCACAATTCTTGCTAACGTCTGGCGTCAACTTAGCCTTGGCTCCGTTGGGTGGTGATGCGAAGATGAATTTTGCAGCCATCCTTGCCCTCGTGTTCACGGCGCTTTTTGCTACAATCTTTGCCGTTTGGGTGCAACTCAAGTTTCAAAAACTTGTTGGCTCGAATATTTCTGCAATTATATACGTTGGTGAGCCCGTTTTTGCAGCATTGTTTTCTTTTATAATTCTCTGTGAAAGGATGTCTTTGATCCAGTTCATCGGTATGTTTTTGTTGATTTCTGCCATGATCGTGGGAACGATTAAGAAGGTTTACAGTTGAAGGTCGTGAGGTGATTTTGATGAGCATCATTTATCAAAGAAGGAGTATCAGAAAGTATCAGGACAGAGAGGTCGAAGATGAACTTCTTTTGGAAATCATAAGGGCAGCAATGCACGCGCCCTCCGCTGGAAATGAACAACCCTGGCACTTTGTTGTAGTGAAGAATAGGGAAACGAAGGAGAGGATTGTTCAAGTTCATCCCTATGCAAAAATGCTTTTGAAATCTCCAGCTGCCATCGTTGTTTGTACAGATCTAAACCTTACTAAGTTTGGAGACTTCTGGGTTCAAGATTGTTCTGCGGCTACACAAAACATTCTCTTGAGAGCAACCGAGCTTGGGCTTGGTACTGTGTGGTGCGGCGTTTATCCAGATGGGGAAAGAGTTGAGAACCTAAGGAAAATTTTGAATCTTCCAGAGCATGTGATCGCTTTTTCGCTGGTCTGTGTTGGATATCCCGCCGAAAAACCTGAACCTGTTGATAGATTTAAAAAAGAACGTATTCATCTTGAGAGATGGTAGAAGATGTCTGAAAAAAAGATCGCCCTTGAATCCACTGTCATTGCCCATGGATTGCCAAAGCCAGTTAACATAGATGTAGCTTTAGAACTCGAAGAGATAGCAAGACAAAATGGTTGTATGCCATACACTGTAGGTATAATCGACGGACAGATCAAGGTTGGTTTAAGTGAAAAAGAAATAGTTGAGATAGGTACGAAAGAAGATGTGATGAAAGTCGGGACTTCGGAGATTGCAGTTGCAGTGGCTCTAAAGAGATCCGCTGCGACAACTGTGAGTGCCACGATGCGTATAGCTTATTCTCATGGAATAAAGGTCTTTGCAACTGGCGGCATAGGTGGTGTTCATTCTACGGAATATTGGGATGTATCTCAGGATCTGATGGAGCTTGCCAGGACAAGGATGGTGGTTGTGAGTGCTGGGCCAAAATCAATTTTGGATCTTAAGTCGACGGTTGAGATGCTTGAAACTCTGCAAATCACAATCTTAGGTTACAAAACAGACAGATTACCTGCCTTCTACTGTAAATCTACAGACCTTCCCCTTACAAAGGTCGAAAGTCCTGAGCAGATAGCTTCAATCTTTTTCTACAAGGAACGGCTAAATCTGCCAGGCGCTTTACTCGTTTTTAACCCAATTTCTGATGAGTATGCGATTTCACAAGAAGACTTTGAAAAATGGCAAAAATTGGCACAAGAAGATCTTGAGAAATTCTCTGTCAAAGGTAAAGGTGTTACCCCCTTTTTACTCTCAAGACTTGCCTACTATTCAAATGGAAAAACGGTGCAGAGTAATATTGAACTTTTGAAGAGTAACGTGAGGCTTGCCTGTGATATAGTCTGTCAACTTTCGAAAATGCAGTAGGGTTTGTTCTGCGTTTTAGCACAATAGAGAGCTTCATCTGCAGCGTGCAAGATCTTGGAAAAGCTGTTTCCATGCTTAGGGTACTCTGCGATGCCAATAGAGGCTGAGATCTCAAAGTTGTTATTATCGATAGTCATGGAAACTTCGATTTGTTCCATGATCCTTTTGACTAAATTGATGGCGCAAAGTCTTGAAGTTTTTGGAAGCAGAAAGACAAACTCGTCTCCACCTATTCTTGCAACAAAATCACTCTTTCTTGTGCGTTTTCTCAATCTCTTTGCTATTTCAATCAGAATCAAATCACCTGTTTGGTGGCCAAAGGTATCGTTTATTTTCTTAAAATCGTTCAAATCCAAGTAAAGGAGGCTGACTGGTTCTTTCTGCCTATCGGCAAGAGCCAGGATCCGTTCGGCTTCTTCTTGTAGAAATCTTCTATTCGCAAGTCCAGTGAGTGGATCGTGATATGAAAAAAAGCGCAACTGCTCAGCTTGTTTTTTGATTTGCTTTTCCAAAGATAACCTTTCAAAGATTACTCCTATTTGTAAGGCAAAGATCCTGGCGGTGTCAATGGATTCTTCATCAAAGGCGTTTGTATCTTCAAAGTTATCGAGGTTGAAAAATCCTACAGTCTTTTTGTGAACTACAACAGGTATTGTCATCATTACTTTTATTTGTCGAAATCTACCAACCTGTTCGAGAATCTTTTTCCTTTTATCATCTAGTTTTTCATTAACTGAGAAATCCCTTACTATCATCACATCTTTTGTCAGTCCTTGCACCAATTCATCCCTGTGAAAGAATACCTTTGAAAGCTCAGATAAATCGTATCCTACTGCTGCTTTGTATACATAAACACCTTTTTCTTCCACAAGGACACTACCCGCTTGAACCTTGGGGAGTACTTTGGTTGCACTTTCCAGTATAAGTTGGTATGGGTTTGTCACATCGCCCTTGAGAATTTGAGCAGTAACTTGGAGAACTGTCGCTTGGCACTTAGTTTTTCTTTCAAGTTTCTCTGCCAGTTGCTTCAATTCCGTCACGTCAGTCATTGAGACTAAGGACCTTTGAGTACCAGGAATCATCTTAACATGTACCAAGATTTCCTTCCTTGCACCGTTGGGTGTTCTCATTGCAAGATAAAATCGATCCGGAACAGGTGTGTTTCTCACTCTCAGTTGATGGTTGTGTTTTATTTTCTCAAGATCTTGAGGATCAACAAAATCAGTCCAATTTATTTTCTGCAACTCTTCTTTTGAAAGATCAACTATCTCACACAATTCTTTGTTGGCAAAGTGAATCATTAAGTTCTCGTCGATGACTGCCATAGGTACGCCTGCTGATTCAATAAAAAAGAAAAGCATTTCATCTGAAATTGGCTCCGTTCAAAATCACCCCTATTCAACGGTATGAACCTTGAGCATGTTTGTTGTACCAACTACACCACAGGGCGCACCAGATGTTACAATGACTATATCAGAGCTGTCTATGTACCCTAAGGATTTAACTTTTTCGACCGCTACATGGATCATGATATCCGTTGAATGGACCTCGGGAACCAAAATTGGAATCACTCCCCACACAATTGAGAGTTGATTGAAGGTATCTTGATCTGGTGTTGTTGCAATTATTGGACAAATTGGTCTGAAATGAGACACTCTTCGAGCTGTACTTCCAGAAGCAGTGGAAGTTATTATTGCTTTTGCTCCCACTTCTTGAGCAATATAATAACAAGACTTTGCTATTGCTTCTGAAGGGTCCTCTCTCTCTTCCGATTGTTTCTCAGAAAAGAATGTTTTGAAATCTTTCAGATGTCTTTCAACGTTCTGGACAATTTTGTCTGCCATTTCAATAACCTGTAGAGGGTAGTTCCCCACGGCTGTCTCCGATGTGAACAAAAGGGCATCTGAACCTTCAGAGGCTGCATTTGCCACGTCTATGACTTCTGCTCTTGTAGGGATTTGATTTTCAACCATTGATCCAAGAACCTGTGTCGCTATGATCACTGGCACTCTGTATTTCGAGGCCGTGTGTATGATTTTTTTCTGAATCACGGGCAGTTCTTCTAAAGAAGTTTCTACAGCAAGATCACCTCTGGCAACTATGACTCCATCGCTGTTTTGGCAAATTTGATCGATGTCTTCGACTGCTTTCTTTGTTTCTATCTTCGCAATTATTCCAGCATTTGGATCGATCGACTCGATGATCCTTCGAGCTTCTTTTACGTCTTTGGAATTCTTGACAAATGATAGGCAGAAGAAATTGACTCCCATTTTCCCACATTCAGAGATTATTCTTTTGTCTTCATCAGTCAATGCCGGTATTGAGAGATCAGATTCTGGCAAATTCACGCCACAATTTTCTTTGACTATACCTGGTGTCTGAACGATACACTCGATCTTTTTGCCAGAGACCTTTGTCACTATCAACCTTATTTTTCCATCATCGAGCAATATTGGGTCATCAACTTTCACCTCTTGTGAGAGTCTTGGGTAGTCAATACTGATTAGTCCTTTTGTAGAGAATGTTCTCTCTGTTGTTATCGTTATTCTCTCACCTTCAGATAATTCAATGAATTCTTCCCTCTGCTCACCGGTTCTCAATTTAGATCCTGGCAAATCTACAATGATTGCCAAAGGCACATTCATGTCGTTTCTGATTTCCCCAACAACATTTATGAGTTCTTTAAGTTTTTCAGTACCATAATGAACGGCACTCAACCTAAATCCATTTACACCAGCTTGGATCAACCGTCTTATCATCTCGGGTTCTTCCGTCTTTGGACCAATAGTGCAGATTATTTTCAATTTTCGCATTCTTTCACCTCAAGAGAGCAGATGAGCTAATTGATAAAGTGTCATATCCAGTGTTTTCTTTTCCTTGAGCACTTGTTCCATTGGTACAGGAACAATTTTTCCAAACTGTAGGGCCATCATATGACAACTCTTTCCCTCCAACAAAGCCTTTACAGCTTCGGCGCCCATTCGCGTTGCCAAGATTCTGTCAAATGCCGTGGGACTCCCTCCACGCTGTATGTGACCAAGAATCGTTACACGCGTTTCATAGCCAATCCTGTCTTGAAGATTCTTCGCTACGTGGAACGCCCCGCCAGCACCTTCAGCAACCACGATGATGCAGTTTATCTTTCCCCTTTTCCTTTCTTCCAGTAGTCTTGATGCTAATTTGTCCCAATCGATTGGTACCTCTGGAACAATCGCAGCTTCCGAACCGGTTGCCAATGCAGCACAGAGGGCAATGTAACCAGATGATCTTCCCATTACTTCTACAATAAAGGCTCGTTCATGAGAGGTCGCTGTATCTTTCAGATTTTGGATCGCATCTACGACAGTGTTGAGACAAGTGTCAACACCTACGCACATATCTGTTTGAGATATGTCATTGTCTATCGTACCAGGTATACCTACAATCGGTATTCCATGTTCTTCATGTAGGAACTTTGCACCTGTGAAACTCCCTTCCCCACCTATGACGACGAGTCCATCTATGCCTGCAGCTTTCAATTGTTCTGCAGCCTTTGCTCTACCTTCTTTGGTGTAAAATTCTCCGCATCTACTTGTTCTGAGAATGGTTCCACCTCTTTCCATTATACCTGCTACATCAGGAAAGTGCATCTCTTTGAAAGCACCATCTATCAACCCACAGTATCCTCTTTGTATTCCAATAATTCTCAAGGAATTTCTGACTCCAAATCTAACAACGGCTCTAACGGCTGCATTCATACCAGGTGAATCTCCACCACTGGTCAGTACACCTATGGTTTTCATTTTTTAACACCTCCTGGTGTAGAATTTATACTGGATTGATTATACAACGGGAGGAGTTCGTCTTGTGGGAAATCTTGGTACAGGAGATTGATTTAACATCAGCTAATATTATAAAGTCTCTGCTAGAAGAAAATGGTATAGAGGTTTTGATCAAGCCAGGTTCCTTTGATCCGGTTATCTTTGGCCAAGGTGGGTTCGTTCAGATTTTGGTGACAAAAAGCGATTTAGAAAGGGCTCGACAAATTGTGAAGGAGGCGCTTGAAAATGAAGAGAACACCTCTTTATGAGAATCATATAGCTTTGAATGCAAAAATGATAGATTTCGCTGGTTGGGAAATGCCACTCCAATATGAAGGTATCACCAGTGAAGTAATGAGCGTAAGAAAAGGTATAGGAATTTTCGATGTTTCTCACATGGGTGAAATCCTAATTGAGGGTGATGAAACGATAAACTTTGTTGATTACCTGCTCACAAATTCTTTTGGTTCTCTGAAGGTTGGTCAAGTGATGTACACTACCATGTGCAATGATGAGGGTGGAATCATAGATGATCTTCTGGCTTACAAATTGGGTGAAAAACGGGCAATGCTCGTTGTGAATGCTGCCAATACAGATAAGGATCTCAAGTGGATCGTCGATAGGGCAAAGACTTTTAAGGTCAAAGTTTCTGACTTCTCGATGGATTATGGTCTCATAGCGGTCCAAGGACCTTTGAGTGAAGAGTACTTAAGAAAATTTTCACCAGATGTTGTTGAGTTACCTTATTATAACTTTGGTAGCTACGCGATCTTTGGAAAGTATTGCATCATTTCCAGAACAGGTTACACTGGTGAAGATGGTTTTGAGATTTACTGTAAATGGAGTGACACACCTTTCATATGGGAGGAGCTCCTTGCACGGGGTGAAGCTTTTGGCGTCAAACCAGCAGGACTTGGAGCTCGTGACGTTTGTAGACTTGAAGCCTCTTATATGCTTTATGGTAATGACATGGATCAAGATACTACACCCTTGGAGGCAGGGCTTTCATGGGTTGTAAAATTTGAAAAGGATTTCATAGGTAAAGAGAGTCTTTTAAAGCAAAAAGAAGAGGGCTTGAAAAGGAGAATAAGGGGTCTTGAGGTTTTAGACAAAAGGATCGCAAGGCATGGTATGGAAGTTTTCAAAGACGGGGAAAAAGTTGGTGTGATAACCAGTGGGACCTTTTCACCGACTCTTGGCAAGTCCATCGCATTAGCCATGTTGGATAGTCAGCTCAAACCTTCAGAAGAAGTTGAAGTTGATATAAGAGGTACTAAAGTGATGGCTAAGATCGTTAAACTTCCATTTTATAGAGGTTCAGTAAAAAGTTCATAGGAGGTGAAGATAATGAAAAAGTACGCGAAGACTCATGAATGGGTATCGGTTGATGGTGAGATTGCGACAGTGGGAATAACCAATTTTGCACAGGAGAAACTGGGAGATGTGGTCTATGTTGATCTACCACAGATCAATAAAGAAGTGAAAAAGGGCACTGCCTTCATGAGTGTTGAATCTGTCAAAGCAGCAAGCGACATCTATGCACCGGTGAGTGGGAAGGTAGTTCAGGTGAACGAAAGGCTCAACGATCAGCCAGAACTAGTGAACAAAGATCCGGAAGGCGAAGGTTGGCTCGTCAAGATCCAGATGATTGATCAGGCAGAACTCAATGACCTACTTGACCAGGGGGCTTACAAGAAATTCTGTGAGGAGGAAAGCTGATGCATCCTTATATTCCTCATACAAATGAAGAGATTAGGCAGATGTTACAAACAATTGGTGTGCAACAATTAGATGATTTGTACAAAGATGTTCCATTGACTGCGAAGGATCTAAAAATTCCTAATGGTCTTGATGAATTTACTGTCGTTTCTTTGCTGGAATCTCTTGCCTGTGAGAACAAAGTTATAGAAAAGTCGAATATTTTCATGGGCGCCGGTATATATGCGCACTACATTCCACAAGTTGTAAAGGCTTTGGCTTCAAGGCCCGAGTTTGTCACCGCTTATACGCCTTATCAAGCGGAGGTCTCGCAAGGCACTCTTCAGGCTTTGTTTGAATATCAAACAATGATCTGTGAATTGACAGGCATGGAAGTTGCGAATTCCTCTATGTATGACGGTGCCTCGGCTCTTGCCGAAGCTGTTTTGATGGCTTACAGAATAAATGGAAAACATGAAATTCTCATCAGTAAAGCTGTTCATCCAGAGTATATTGAAACTACTCGTACCTATGCATCGGCACAGAATCTTTCTTTCAGACAAATACCGCTTGATACCTCTGGTAAGACCGATCTTGGAGTACTCAGAGAGTCTGTTGATGAGGAAACTTGTGCTGTTGTAGTGCAGTATCCCAATTTTTTTGGTATAGTAGAGGATCTCAAAGCGATAAGAGAGAACATCAAAGATGTTGTTCTTATTGTCGTAGCTGAGCCTTTTTCCTTATCTGTGCTCGAACCACCAGCCACATTTGGAACAGATATAGTAGTTGGAGATGGCCAACCTCTTGGTATCTCCATGAACTATGGTGGGCCAACGGTTGGTTTTCTGGCAACGCTTGAAAAACATGTTCGCAAGATGCCAGGCAGGTTGATAGGTGAAACAAGAGATATGGAGGGCAATAAAGGCTATGTGATGATCTTACAGACAAGAGAACAGCACATCAGAAGGGAAAAGGCTACCTCCAACATCTGTACAAACCATGCGCTAATGGCTGTCATAAACGCTATATTCATGAGCACTATGGGTCCCAATGGTTTGAGAGAGGTGGCAATGCGAAGTTATTCAAATGCCCACTATCTGGCCGGTAAACTGAGGGAAAAAGGTTTCAAACTGTTGTTTGATGGTCCTTTTTTCAACGAATTTGCAGTCAAGTTTTCAAAAGATTATGATTCAAGCTGGAGACAGATCTTTGAAGAGGGTGTACTCGGACCACTCCCGCTGGGCTGGTACTTTGAGGAATACAAAGACTGCGGTCTTGTTTGTACGACGGAGGTTAACACAAAGCAGAGTATGGACTTGCTTGTAGAACTCTTGGGGCGTGATGTGAGATGACGATCTTTGAAAGGTCGGTAACAGGTAGGGTTGGTTTTAAATTACCAAAGTCAGATATTGAAAAAAAGGAATTTGATCTTCCAAGTCATCTGATAAGGCAAAGACCACTGAATCTACCAGAGGTCTCTGAGCCCGACGTGGTGAGACATTACACAGAGTTAGCAGGAAAGAATTATTCCGTTGACAAGGGATTTTACCCACTCGGTTCGTGCACAATGAAGTACAACCCAAAGATAAATGAATACACAGCAGCTTTAGATGGTTTCACACAGATACATCCGTACCAACCATGGGAATTCACACAAGGGGCACTCAAATTGATCTTTGAGCTCAAAGAGCTTCTCTGTGAAATCACAGGAATGGATGAGATGACATTGCAACCAGCCGCAGGCGCTCATGGAGAACTCACGGGCATGCTTATTGCCAGAGCGTATCATCTGTCCAGAAAGGACACAAAAAGACATATAGCGCTCGTTCCTGATTCTGCCCATGGAACAAACCCTGCTTCCGCTGCTATGGCAGGTTTTGATGTGATCGAACTCAAGTCAACGGAAGATGGATTGGTTGATCTTGAAGAATTAAAGAAACATTTGAACGATGAAGTTGCCGTTTTGATGTTGACAAATCCCAACACCCTCGGTTTGTTTGAAAAAGATATTCTACAGATCGCAGAAATGGTTCACAAGGCAGGTGCACTGCTTTACTATGATGGTGCAAACCTCAACGCCATAATGGGAAAAGTCAGACCAGGTGATATTGGTTTTGACATAGTGCATCTGAACTTACATAAAACTTTTTCAACGCCGCATGGAATGGGTGGACCTGGTAGTGGACCTGTTGGTGTGAAGTCGTTTCTTGGAGAGTTTCTCCCTATCCCCGTCATCAAGAAAGTTGATGGCAAATACTACCCAGATTTTGATCTTCCAAAGAGTATAGGTAGGGTAAGGAGTTTTTACGGTAATTTCTCGGTACTCGTCAAAGCCTACACATATATACTCATGATGGGCAAAGACGGATTAACTCATGCTTCTCAAATGGCTGTTTTGAATGCGAATTATTTGAGAACACTCATTTCGAAGTTTCTAAAGATTGCTTCACCAAGAATATGTATGCATGAATTTGTCGTCGACGGTAGCGATTTTGTGAAAGAAACGGGAGTAAAGATCTTGGACGTGGCAAAAAGGTTACTTGATCACGGTGTTCACGCGCCGACGGTGTATTTTCCATTGATAGTTCACGAAGATCTGATGATAGAACCAACCGAGACAGAAAGCAAAGACACTCTTGATAAGTTTGCGAAAATCTTAGAAATGATTGTTGAGGAAGCAAAGACTAACCCTGAACTTGTCAAGAATGCTCCTCACAAGACCCCTGTAAGAAGACTTGACGATGTAACGGCAACCAAAAAACCCATCTACAGGTGGAGAAAAACAATTTAATCGATCTTTACAAAATTAAGGGGGCTCTGAGCCCCCTTCTATCATTGTTGAGGTGCAGAAATTCTATAGAGTGGTGAGATGAAGTCTACTTTGTTAATAAGCTCAGGAGCTTCATCTACATCGAAAACGTAGAGTCCATCATTTGCCGAAACGTATGCATAAAGACCATTCGTGTAAGCTCTGACTATAACATCTCTTGCGTAACTTGAACTCCGCCATAAAATCGATGTTGCGATCTCGGTTTCCTCTAAATTGCTTGAAAGATCAGTAAAATTGAAACTTACAATTCCGCCATTTCCTGCTGCCACAAAGACTCTGTTACCGTGGGTCGTTATACCGGCAAAGCTTTCTGCTGTTGAAATTCTGCCTAGCTCAACACTAGTCGCATAAGGTGTGAGGCCAGTAGGAGAGTCAATGTACGATTCCAGGTACAATGAACCCGAGTTTTCTCCGATTAAGAGTATGTAACCACCAGAGAGAGTCATGTCCAGCGGCGAATAGTTCAGTCGAACTCTGCCTTGGAAGTTGAAGCTACCGTCTGTTCCCAGTTTCAATTTAACAAGTGTAGGTGAATTGTTTTGAAAGCCTGCTACATAGATCATGTTGTCTGAGCCAATGGCAATCGCATTTGTTGAACTCAAGCCACTGTAAGGGGTACTCGATTTTGTGTTGATGTTATAAGCAAAGATTCTATCGTTGTTTGAAACAATCAGATAATTCGATCCATCGAAAGTTCCAGCTTTGATCCTTTTTGCATTTGCTGGGAAACTGCCAAAGGACGAGATCGAGTATACTTGTGGGTTTTTACCAGACAAATATTCTGCTATGTTGGCGCACACTATACTGCCGGAAGAATCGACCATATAAGCCCATTCACCAAAAACAATGATTTCTTTTATGCTTGAAATCTGCTGCTTGAATGATTCTGGATAGTCTATCTCGTTATATCTTGTAACGTCATAGATCAAGAGCCCGTTTGATCCACCAGCAACGTACAGATAATCCCATACGTTTATAGGTTTTTGGAACTTTGAGATGGAAAATGTGTAAATTTCGCTGGATGAACTCAAATTCTTCGGATCTTTCGCCACAATTTTCCATTGATAAGTCTTACCAGGCTGCAGACTCACACTGTATTCGGTGCCTGAGATTCTGTCTTTGTAGGGTGAAGTCATACTTTGACCTTGTTCGGCAAGGTATAGGTCATAGGTTAAAGTATCACCATCTGGATCTGTACAGCTCCACCTGAATGTGACATAAACTGTGCTCAAGGTTTCACCGTTTGCAGGCTTTATCAAAGTTGGTTTGTTAGGAGCTCTGTTTGTTTGAGTCTGACCCCCGCCTCCGAACCAGTCGCCGATACCTGCACAGCCTTGAAGAAATATTATTACTAGCAACAAAACTGATGGCAAGATATACCATTTGTTTTTCATCTCCTTAAACCCCCTTTTGGCACATTTTACCAATAACTGATAAAATTGTACCACAGATGGTTATCCAAAGAAAAGGAGGATCTTAATGAGAGCATTGTTACTAGATTACGATGGAACTCTCGCACGTGTGAATGAAAACCAATTTGTTCAAGAATACTTTCAAAGACTCAAAGATTTCGTCTTCGAAGAGTATTCTTTAACGATTTCATTTAGAGACATTCTTGAGTGTGTTGAACACATAACCAAGTTTGCAGATGGCAAGAAGAACAACTACTTAAGATTTCTGTCTTGCTTTGCGGCAAGGTATCAATCTTCCATTGATTGGAAGGCTATCTTTGACAGATTCTATCAAAGCAAGTTTTTTGATGATTTGAGTATTTTTGTAAAACCAAATTTTCCTGTTATAGAACTTTTGAGAAGATTTAGAAAAGATTCTTGTAAGGTTGTGTTAGCCACAAATCCTGTCTTTCCTAAAACAGCCGTATTAAAGAGAATCGGCTGGATCGGTTTGAATGAATCGGATTTTGATTTGATAACTTACATGGAAAACTCCTATTTCTGTAAACCAGATCCAAGATACTTTCTAGGTATATGTTCTATAATTAGTGTAAAACCAGAAAACTGTATTATGATCGGAAACGACAATGTATTGGACAAAAGTTGTGAGAAAGTCGGTATCAAGTATTTACCGATTGAAAAAATTGAAGGGGGTGAATGGGATGGGACCGGCCTTGCTGAGCGAGAAAAAAGTTAATACTACCTTTGCCGTACTAGCTGTTATTTTTTCAATCGTCGCAGGTTTTGTAGGGGCAATAGGTGCCTTCAATGTCTTCAGAGGTATGTTTGAAGGTTTTTTTAATGAAGGATTCCGCTATGGTTATGGTTACGCAAGGATGTTCGGTGGAATGTTTATAACGTTGATCTCCATTCTCCTTGGTGTGTTAGCGGCCGTTTTCACCTTGATAGTACTGAGCCAGTGGAGCACTACGTTGAACGATAATATCCAAAATACGAAGGCTTTGCTCAGTTATCTTAAACAGAAAGTAGAAACGGACAAGCAAATCAATCTGGGTGTTATCGAAGGCCATCTTTCTGCACTGAATTTGAATCTTTGGGCTTACTGGTTGTATCTGGTTTTCTACATTATCTCGTTTTTTGTGCCCATGATTTCTCTTGTTTTCACAATCTTGGCCATTGTCTTTTTGTCCATATATCTACAGAGTGTTTTCACTGTTGCAAAAAGATTAGAAGAGGTTAAAAATGCTATGTATCCCATGCTAGGAGTTTCTTCACCTATGTTGAGCTATATAAAACGAAGAGACGTCGGAGTCTTCATTTTACTGACGATCGTAACCTTGGGGATTTACTGGTGGTATCTTTTGATAAAACTTTCAGATGAGATAAACCAGTACATCGACGCAGACCAAAAAATCAGGCAGGTGATAAACCCCTGAAGATAATGGTAGATGTAGATGATGTACTCACCGATTTCAATAGCGCCTTTTTGAGCCTGTGCCATGAGCTCTTTGGGACACCAAAGGATGTTCAAATAACAGTTTGGGATTTCTATAAATGTGTTCCTGGTTTGACCTATGAGATGGAACAGGTTGTGTGGAAAAAGATCAAAGACACCGAAAATTTCTACGAAACTCTAAATGTTTATGGCTCGAAGGAAGATCTTCTGTTGTTGAGAAAGATTGTTGAGAGAGGTGATCACGATATCTTTTTTGTCACCTCTCGTTTTCCTACAAAGGGTAAAACAGTTGAAGAGCAGACGATTTCTTGGATAGAAAAACATGTAGGCATAAGGCCAAGGGTTTTTGTTACAACCAAGAAAGGAATGCTTTGCAGAGAACTTGGCATTGAAATTGCTTTAGATGATGCTCCACACCATATAGAAGATTTGACAAATCACGGTATTCGCACGGTTATAATGGATTGGTCTTACAATAGACATATAACAAACCTTCCGCGCGTCAAGACTATTTCAGAGTTCATCAAACTGATCGACTAACCTGTGAAATATTTAAGTTATCTGAATCATCTGAGAGACACTTCATAGTAAAGATGATATCATTCAGTTGATCAACATAGTAGAACTTTGGTATAGTTTAAGGGGGTATGAAGATGTGGATGGTAATCGCTGATACCCATGATAATCTTGTAAGAATCAGACATTTTGTCCAGGAAGCAATAGAAAGAGGAGTTACTCATGTATTTCACTGTGGTGACATTGTTTCTCCCTTTGCCCTTATGGAGTTCATGAAGGATAGTTTTGATTTTCACGGAGTCTTCGGGAATAACGATGGCGAGATAATTTTGTTGAATCAAAAATCCTCTGGAAGAATCAGAAAGGGACCTCTTGAGATCATAGTAGATGGCCATAGGGTACTCTTAATGCATGAACCATGTGCAATTGATGCGCTTTTAGAGGCCAATTATTTTGATTTTATCTTTTATGGGCATACCCACAAAATTGATATTAGAAAGAGTACTAAAACGGTGATTGTAAATCCAGGCGATGGGAGCGGATATCTTTCTAGCCAAGCAACCGTGGCATTCATAGATCCTCAGACGAAGGAGATCGAAATATACCATGCATGAAATAGACTATTGACTTTTTGATGCCAATAAGATAACCTAAGTATCTAGTATGGAGATTTTGTGCAGAGCGACAAAAATACTTCGGTTGGATTGCAAAACTGAACAGTTATTTCAAAGTGCATGTCGTTGCCAAGAAAGGATATTTTTTCACAATGAATATTTAATGAAGGTCAGCGGAAGCTGACCTTTTTTATTATATGGAGGTGTTTGTATGAAAAGCTTTCGTAGTAGAACCCTTGCTTTGATAAGAGATTTCTCAACTGAGGAACAACTCTTTCTTTATCACAAAGCCAGAGAATTGAAAGAAAGATGGTTGAACAAAGGGAACCTTGACGACTTTCAAATCAAGGACCCTGTGAACATTTACATAGTCTTTGTTGAGCCAAGCACGAGAACCAAAGAGTCTTTCATAAATGCCGCAAGATTTCACAAGAACGCTCGCGTGAATATCTTTGACGCAGAACACTCTTCCTTCAATAAAAATGAAAGTTATGTTGACACCTTCAACATGCTCACGAGTTATGGTGACTATTCCATATTTGTTATCAGAACAAGATTAGAGGGTGTACCAAGACTTTTGGAAAGGAAGGTAGGTGAGTTTGCGCAGCGACATGGGATAGAAAGACCAGCCTTTATAAATGGTGGTGACGGAAGGCATGAACACCCAACTCAAGAGTTGTTAGATGAATTCACATTTCTTGAACAAAACAACTTTGAGAACTCCCATATCAGAATTGCCCTCATAGGTGATTTGCTCCATGGAAGAACGATTCATTCTAAAGTTGATGGTCTAAGGATCTTCAAAAATGTCGAGGTAGATTTGATTGCTCCTGAGGATATTCAGATGCCAGAACATTATGTTGAAAAGATGAAATCAAACGGCTTCGAGGTGAGAAAGTTTTCTTCAATCGATGAATATCTTTCTACGAACAGTACGGCAAAGATTTGGTATTTCACAAGATTACAACTTGAAAGAATGGGAGAAGACATCTTAGAAAAAGAACATATCTTGAGAAAGGCAGTGACTTTTAGAAAAGATATGCTCGATAAAATCAGTGAAGGGACCAAGTTCTATCACCCTCTTCCAAGACCGAAGATGAATCCAGAGATACCTACCTTTCTCGATGAACTAGCTCTCAATGGTTGGGAAACACAGGCCAGAAACGGTTTCTGGGTGAGAGTCGTTTTGCTTTCTATGCTCGGTGGAGCAATCACTATGGAGTGTGAAGAGACGACGCAACCTTTTGCACAGGAAGATGAATATGAGTTTATCATACCAGCTCAGATCGTTCATGGCACAAAAGGCCTTGCCAAGGAGGGAAAGCGTGGTATCAAACCCATTGAGAATGGAACCGTGATAGATCACATTGCAAAAGGCAAAAGCACCGAAGAAATCTTCAACACCGTTGTAAAGATCAGAAAGATTCTGAAACTTTACGACTGTGACAGCGCAGATGGTATCTTCAAATCTGCAGACGGAAGCTACAAGGGTTATATCAGCTTGCCAGACAGATACTTGGGTAAAAAGGAGATCAAGAAACTCGCCGCAATTGCTCCAAACACAACTGTGAATATCATAAAAGATGCGTCTGTGAAGGAGAAATATCGAATCAAACTGCCTCCCAAGATATACAACTTTGATGAAATTAGATGCAAAAACGAAAACTGTATTACCCATCCCAAGAACGGTGAGAATGTTGCAGCATCTTTCGTTAGAATCGGTGATAAACTAGTTTGTGAATATTGTGAAACACCACATGAATACAGTGAAATATGGATGATATAGAAACCGGGAGTGATGAGATGAATTTGAATAACTTCAAATGGGCTTTGGTTACAGGGGCTTCGTCAGGAATTGGAAGAGAATTTGCCATCGAGCTTTCTAAAAGGGGTCTGAATATAATCGCGGTCGGAAGAAATGGGCAGAGTTTGGAGGAAGTCGCCGATAAAGTGAAACAGTTTTCCGATGTTGAGTTTTTGATCTATCGGGCAGATCTTTCAAAGCAAGAAAATGTGAGAACTCTCATTATGGACCTTTCAAAATATCAGATCGATCTGCTGATTAATAACGCTGGTTTTGGCCTTTACGGAGAGTTCATCAAACTTGAACTTGCAGAGATTGAAGGGATGATAGAGCTCAATGTCAAAACCCTGACTACTCTCAGCCATGTATTTGCAAACCAGATGGTATCAAAAGGTTTAGGTGGTATCATAAACATTGCATCTGTTGCTGGACATATTCCTCTTCCCTACTTCAATGTATATGCAGCCACAAAGGCTTACGTATACAACTTTTCACTTGCACTATGGGCTGAGTTGAGAAAATACAATGTTCATGTCTTGTGTGTCTCTCCGGGTCCAACAGAAACAAGGTTTTTTGAAAGAGCTTTCAAGCGTCAAGATTTGAGAAAATTTGGAGGCCGAATGCAACCAGATGAGGTTGTCGCTGGTGCGCTCAAAGCTTTTGAAAAGGGCGCAGCTGTATATATTCCTGGCTTGAAAAACAAGATCATTACCTTTGTGGGCAAGAAACTTTTTCCCGATAGGTTTATTGCAAAGGTCGCCAGCGATTAGTTTAGATTGTTCTTGAGGAAGTTCATAAAGTTGAGCCAAGAAATCTTTTCAATTTCCTCTTTAGCGAAACCGTTTTTCTGAAGCAAATCAAGTAGGGCTGGAACTTTAGTAGTATCTTCCAGCCCTTTTGTCATCTGGCTTTGTTTTTGAACAACATTTTTGAGTGAATCATCTTTCATAAGATAATCAAAAAAGTCAAAGCCGAGGCAAATGTGTCCGACACCCACTATGCTGGCGACATAAGTTATATGTTGAACTACTTTTTCTATCGTTGGATTTTCACGATCTACGATCTGTGGCAGTGCACTGATACCTATTAAACCTCCAGATTGAGCTATGGCTTTTATCTGATCATCTTTGAGGTTTCTTGGCACTGGACACAAAGAAAATGCATTTGAATGAGTTGCAATAACAGGTTTTTGAACGATCTTCATTGCATCCCAGAAACTTCTCTCACTCAAATGAGATACATCAAAGATCACGCCAAGCTTCTCTATGATCTTTATGGCTTGCTTTCCTAGATCGGTCAAGCCTTTTGAGTTATCATCGCAGCCACAACCAGCGGCAAGGTTGTTGAGTTCATTCCAAGTAAGGCTCATTATTCTAAAACCCAAGTCGTATAGAGCAATGATAAAATCTACGTTCTTGCCTATTCCGATCAAACCTTCTATGCTTGAGATCACAGCAATCTTTCCTTCTTCCGCGGCTTTGTCAATCTGATCGGATCTTTGTGCAAAGACAAAATCTTTGTGGTTCATCAACTCGATTTGTTCAGATCTTGCACCAAGCATTTGTATAAATCTGTTCATTGGATCTTCAATCTTTGGGTTGGTCCACACCGCTGCATTGATACCCCAGACACCACCCGATTTGAGTCTTGGAAGATGGTAGGTTCTAAGAACATCGTTGTCTCCTTTTTCTTTTTTTAGAGAAAGGTCATACCATATATCTGTGTGCGTGTCAAAAACTCTCATTTTTTCACCTCTCTTGGCTGATACGATTGTAAACTATTCTTATGCAAATAAAAAGACTTAGTAATGCGATTTATAAACCTTAGTTTTAGCCATAATGATAATGCACTATCAATAAAACAACTTTCCAAGGGTGTGAACGGGACTGGCTTTTCAAATTCATACAGACCATCGGTGATACCATGCCTGGTCCCCTCATTGATTGCAAAAGTATTCAAAAACTGTTCTGTGGTTTTCGTTTCTCTTTTTCCTGTCTCAATGAACCGTTCTACTTTCTTTCATTGGTCTATAGCATTACAAACAGTGACTTCGATTATATTAAAAGGAGCCCTGATGAGTGAGATTTATGAACTTAACTGTGTAAGACTAAGACCTTTCTTTCGAGCCATCGTAGTTCAGTTTTTTGATTTCACAATAGTTAAAAGTGTCTTTCGAGAAAATACAATCCAGATATGCATTGATGAATCAAGCCTTCTCTGACTCATCCTTCTTTTTTAAGATCTGTTCTACATCAAAGCCTTCTTCGTATTTCTTCAGTTTTCTTGCGAAAAACTCCATGAAAAGTCTGTATCTTTTCATTCTATGTCTTGGACTTGCTTGCAAACTGTGTCCGTGGGCTCCTTTCTTAAATATCGCTATGTATGCCTCTTTTCCTAGATCTTTGAGCAGATGGTAGAACATCACACTCTGATCAAGAGGGCATCTATAGTCTTCGAGGCTATGAATAATCAACAATGGCGCTTGAACATTCTGGGCATGGAAAAGTGGGCTGAGTCTTCTATAATTTTCATTTTCAAGTGGATTATCTCCGATTACTTCCTTGTCAAACCAAAGACCTATATCGGAAAAGGCATAACTTGTAAGCCAGTAACTTATACCGTTTTCGCTGATTCCAGTTTTAAAGATTTTACTTTGAGTCAACGCCCAGTTTGTCATGAAGCCACCATAGCTTATGCCTGTTATCCCAACTCTTTCTCTATCGGCTTGGGGTTCCAGCTCAAAGAACTTCTCTAATCCGTTCAGTATATCTTGAAAATCCTCTAACCCAGTTCTCTCAAGTACCTTTAAAGCAAAGTCTTCATCATAACCATTACTCCCCCTTGGATTGACAAAAACAACGTAGAAACCTTTATTAGCCATGAGCTGAAACTCGTACTTGAAGTAGTAACCGTACATTCCTTTGGGCCCACCGTGAACGAAAACTATCACTGGTACCTTTTCACCTTCCTCGACTTGTGGTTTTATATACCACCCGTCGAGCTCTAAGTTCAAACTCTCATATTTGAAGTGATTCAGAGGTCTTGTACTGAGTTTCGCAAATATTGGTTCATTGTAATCGGTTATCTGTACTGAGCCTTCATTCCAAAGATAAAGTTCTCTGAGCTTTGTATCAGTTTCTTTAAGAAAAACAACCTTACCATCGTTGCTCACATCGAATTCCGTTACCCATGAGTTGTCTTCTACAATAGGGATTAGCTCTCTCCCTTTTAGTTTGTATAGATTCACCTTTCCTTGTTTTGCTGTTGTAAAGTACACATTTCCCCTTTCATCAATTTTCCCTTGTTCATTATTGTAAACAAGATGATCGGTCAATGGAATGACTTCTTTCCCGTTCCAGATATAGAGAAAATTGTGTTCGCTCATTTTATCCTTCCTTGGCTTTCCGTGAAGCAAAAGTGCTTCTCCGTTGGAATCTAAGACTGTATAGGAAACACCTTCAAAGAGTTTCTTACTTTCTCCATCTTCATGAATATAAATGTCATAGAGCTTGAAAAATTGAAGTTTATTGTCCTTTCTATGGGGTACGGTGTATATTATTTTGTCATTGTGCCATATACCTGAAGAAAATTTTTCTGCTGTGAACTCTTCAAGGATCTCCTCACTCTTTGTATCGACTACCCAAAAGGTAGTTCTCTCGCCATCAAAGAATGCCTTGGCATCAAACCAAACGGGTACTTCATCATCAAAGATGAGATCTTCATCTTCTTTCCTTTTGAAACCGATGACTAAAATTCTTCTATCATCTTTGTTCCAACTCACACTGATGATATTTTTCGCCTGCAGGATCCTCTTTCCGCTCATGGAACTCAAATCGTAAAGGAATAGTTCTGTACTCTTCTTTTCTTTGTTGGCTCTTGTAAAGGTCATTTTCTTACCATCTGGAGAAAAGCGAGGCATCAAAGCATTTTCGATAAATTTCTTCGTACCATTTTCTTCAATAATTATGGTGTTCTCGTACTCGTTATTTTTCAAATTTGCCTTTGTCAACACATAAGCAATTCTCTGACCATCCTTTGAGATCTTAGGATCGTTTAAATAAGCAAACTTGCAAAAAGTACTCTCATCCCATTCGATTTTTTTCACAACTACACCTCCCCTTTATGAAAAAATCATATCACTATAAGTTGCGCAAGCAAACAAAGTAGATCTTAATTACTAAAATATTAAATTGAAGTGTTGTTTTAGATAATCCACACAGATAGAGAAACACAAGTGTAATATAAAAGTGGACAAGGTGTTTCCTGTGTGACTTGTTTTTAATTGATTTCTTGACAACTATGGTTTAACATTCAAAGAGGTGTTTGGCATGTTTGAAAATTTGCAAGAGAAATTATCAAAGGTCTTCAAATCTCTAACGGGCCAAGGCAGACTCACAGAAAGGAATATAAATGATGCTGTTAGACAAGTCAAATTGTCTTTGCTCGAGGCTGATGTAAACTTCAGGGTTGTGAAGGAATTCATAGATTCGGTGAAGGAAAAGGCACTGGGAGAAGAGGTTCTCAAGAGCTTCACACCTGATCAACAGTTTATAAAAATAGTCCGTGATGAATTGATCAACATAATGGGGAAATCTTCAGTATCGTTGAATTTAAAACACCATCCTTCGGTGCTAATGCTCGTTGGTCTTCAAGGAAGTGGGAAGACTACGACTGCTGCGAAACTGGGAAATCACCTGAGAAAATCTGGGAGAAACGTCTTGCTTGTTGCGGCAGATACTTACAGGCCGGCAGCTATAGATCAGCTCGAAAAACTTGGTAAATCTATTCAGATAAATGTTTTCGTAGGAGACAGGAAAAATCCTATCAAGATTGTAAAGGAAGCCCTTGAATTTGCAAAGAATTCTCAATACAACGCCGTTGTACTTGATACCGCCGGCAGGCTTCACATAGATGAAGAGATGATGAATGAACTAGAACAGATCAAGCAGCTATCAGGACCAGACGAAATTCTAATGGTTGTTGATGCCATGGTAGGGCAAGATGCGGTCAATTCTGCCACGGAATTCGATAGAAGGTTGGACTTGACTGGGTTCATCGTCACGAAGATGGATGGCGATGCTCGTGGTGGTGTGATACTTTCCATAAGTCATATCACTAAGAAACCCGTGAAGTTCGTAGGTGTTGGAGAAAAGATAGATGCCTTTGAGCCTTTCCATCCAGACAGGGTTGCAGCAAGGATTCTTGGCATGGGAGACGTGCTCACATTGATTGAAAAGGCCGAGAAAGAGCTCGATAAAGAAAAGATGGAAACGATTGGTAAGAAGATGCTCCAGGCTGAATTCACGCTGGAAGATTTTCAAGAACAGTTAAAAGAGATGAAAAAGCTTGGGCCACTTTCTTCGATCATAGAAATGTTACCAGGTGCGCCGAAAGTAGATTTAGAGACCAGTGAAAAACAGCTCAAACGTACTGAAGCAATAATAAATTCCATGACCCCAGAGGAGAGAAGAAATCCAAGAATCCTCAACGCAAGCAGAAAGGTGAGAATCGCAAAGGGTAGTGGTACGACGGTGCAAGATGTGAATAAATTGCTCAAGTCCTATGAAGAGATGAAGGAACTCATGAAAAGAATGAAACATGGGAAGCTGAAGCTTCCGTTCAAAATTTGACAGGAGGTGTAAAGGTGGTAAGGATTAGACTCACACGAATGGGAAAGAGACACATGCCTTTTTACAGGATTGTGGTGGTGGATTCAAAGAAAAAACGTGACGGTGCTTACATTGAATCACTGGGTTACTACAACCCTCTCAGGGAACCGGTACAGATTGATGTGAATGTTGAGAAGGCCGTTGAATGGATCTTGAAAGGAGCCCAGCCGAGCGATACAGTTTCTGATATTCTCAGCAAAGCGGGAGTTCTTGCAAAGGTTCATCAGATCAAGTACTCGAAAAAGGAGAAGAGTGATGAAACACTTAGTTGAGTACATTCTCAAAGGCATTGTGAAACACCCTGAGGATGTAGTAGTGGTTGAGTTCGATGAGGATGGAAAGAAAGTTGTGGAGATCGTTGTGAACGAAGAGGACGTTGGACAGGTCATAGGAAAAGATGGAAGAACGATAAAATCTTTGAAGATCTTGTTGACGGCTTTATTGGACAATGAAAACTTTATCCTAAGGGTGATAAGGTGAAAGAATATGTTGTCATCGGCAAAATCGTAAGAACACATGGACTAATGGGAAATGTCAGGGTTCAACCTTTGACAAACGTGCTTGAGGTCTTTGATAAGTCTAAGCAATTCTTTATAATGGACGAGTCACGCGATGAAATCTACACAGTTCAAGTTGAAGATATCAAGAGAAGTGGAAAAACGTTCTTAATTAAATTTTATGGTGTCAATAACGAAGAAACTGCAAAGAAGATCGTTGGGCTTAAGATAGTTATGAAAGCTGAAGACTTACCAAAGCTCAGTTCACCTGACGAGTTCTATTATTACGAAGTTCTCAACATCGATGTCTTTGACCAGACTGGTAATTTTATCGGAAAAGTTTGTGACATCATCTCAACAGGTTCTAACGAGGTTTTAGTTGTGAGAAGTGATGATGAAGAGCTCCTCTTACCAATGATACGTGATTACGTAGTAGAATTCCACAAGAAAGATCGGTTGATTGTGAGAATACCGGAGTGGATCTGATGCGTATCATCATAGCAACCATCTTTCCAGAGTTCGTTGACACAGTTAGAAGATACGGTGTCATAGGACAGGCTGTAGAGAGTGGGATACTGCAGATAGAAGTTGTAAATTTCCGAGATTTCACGAGTGATAAACACAGAGTTGTGGATGACTATCCATACGGTGGTGGACCTGGTATGGTGATGAAACCAGAGCCATTTTTCAGAATCCATAAACATTACAGCGAAAGGTATGGAAAGCCCTTCACAATTCTAACATCACCACAGGGAGTTAGATTTGATAATAAGGTGGCACAGTCTTTATCTCAAAAGGAAAACATTTTGATATTCTGTGGAAGATACGAGGGTGTTGATGAGCGAGTTATGGAGGTCGTTGATTTAGAAATATCTATAGGAGACTATGTCTTGAGTGGTGGTGAACTCGCTGCAATGGTTATATGTGATGCTGTCAGTAGATTTGTCCCTGGCGTAGTTGAGGAAGAATCGGTCAAGAAGGATTCCTTTTACAATGATTTACTGGACTATCCGCACTATACGCGGCCAGCGGAATTTGCTGGGATGGAGGTTCCACAGGTTCTTCTGAGCGGTGATCATGGAAAAATAGAAATCTATAGGACCGCAGAGAGTTTGAAGAGAACTGCGTTGCGCAGGCCAGATCTTTTTGTGAAAAGGGATTTCTCTGAGCAGGAGAAAAAAGCTTTGATCTGGCTCATAAGGGAGCTGATAGGTAATGCTGAATGATGTTCGAGTGGCACTCATACATTACCCTGTATTAGGAAAAGATGGTAAAATTGTTTCAAGTGCCGTTACAAACCTTGATGTACATGATATAGCACGAACTGCAAGGACGTACAATTTGAAAAAGTATTATATAGTGACAAACCTTCGTGCGCAACAGGAAGTAGTGAAAACGGTACTCAAGTACTGGGTAGATAGTTACGGTAGAGAAAGAAATTTCTCCAGAACTCAGGCTTTAGAACTTGTTGAAATAAAATCATACTTTGAAGATGTACTTGAGACGATCAGGCTAGAAACAGAGATGGAACCGTTGAAATTTTTTACCTCTGCACGAAGAAGGGAGAATTCTCTGAGCTATGAAAAGGCACGAGAGCTCATAAGAAAGACAGAAAAGCCTGTGCTGATCTTGTTTGGTACTAGTTGGGGTCTTGCGAATGAAATACTTGAAAAATGTGATTATGCACTTGAGCCAATCAGAGGAGGCTCAGATTATAATCACCTCTCGGTGAGGGCGGCTGCTGCCATAATCATCGATAGACTTATAGGAGAAAAGGAGGTATAAAGCCATGAGCATGGACAACCTTGTCAGGATCATTGAGAAAGATCAATACAGAGAACTTCCAGATTTCAGATCTGGAGATACGGTTAGAGTTCATGTCAAAGTTGTTGAAGGAGGGAAAGAGCGTACACAGGTCTTTGAAGGGATAGTCATAAGTATTAGAGGATCTGGCTTGGGGAAAACCTTTACCGTTAGAAAAATCGCGAGTGGCGGTGTAGGAGTAGAAAGAACCTTTCCTTATCACGCACCTGTTGTGCAGAAGGTTGAGGTTGTTAGAAAGACTCTTTCGAGACGTGCGAAATTGTATTACATTAGAGATGTCAAGGGCAAACTGAAACTTAAGGAACGCAAGGAAAAGGAGTCTAAAGAGTAAGATGCCCGCAAAAAGGAGCCTAAAAAAAGAGGTGATAGAGTGGGGTAAAGCCCTACTCTATGCTGTTGTTGCAGCCACGATAATCAGGCTGTTTGTTTTTGAAACAATGCTTGTTCCAACTGGATCGATGATACCAACCATAAATATAGGCGATAGGTTGTTCATAGAAAAGGTTACTTACACTGCGCGAGAACCAGAGATTGGTGATATCGTTGTTTTTTGGTCTCCTTTCATCGATGAACGCGCTCAAACGATGCTTCGTTTCTTTGATAAATTCATGGACTTGTTTGCGCCTGCACGATTCAAAGGGCACGTGAAGTATGTAAAAAGGCTTGTTGCAAAAGATGGGGATTTAATACAGTTGAAAACCCACGAAGATGGGAGATACTACCTTTATGTCAATGGCAAGATTCCCGATGGTTTTGAAAATAGAACTTATTCACCAGAAGGGATCTTTCAAAACCCCAGACTGCTCAGTCTCTTTGTGGAGGCAAGCCGTTTGAGAGATAAACCAACTGAGTATAGGTTGTATTTACAGAATCTGGCACGTCAAGATTCATACACTGCGAATTTGGTCTTTTCAGTGGTGGGCGGCATCAACCCTGTTCCCCTGGGTATACCTTTTGATAAGACCTACGATGAGATTTACAAAGGAATTGATTTATCCAAGTATATACGCAATACAAAGGATGGTATAGAAGTAGAAGTACCGGCTGGTTTTTACTTTTTCATGGGTGATAACACAAAAGACAGCTTTGACAGCAGGTATTTTGGTTTTGTCCCAAAAGATCATGTAATAGGAAGGCCTATTTTGCGAATATGGCCAATTAAAGATTTTGGACCAGTGCAGGGGAGATAGTATCACTCCCCTTTTATTTTTTTATTGGGAGGAGTGTACATGAATAATCTTCATGTTGTGAACCATCCATTGATCAAACACAAGTTGACAATAATGAGAAACAAGAATACAGGTCCAAAGGAATTTCGTGAGCTTTTGAGAGAGATAACCTTTCTATTGGCTTATGAAGCGACAAGAAACATAGAAACACTTGAATTTGAAATCGAAACACCCCTTGAAAAGGCAACGGGATATGCCATTGAGGACAAAAAAGTTGTCGTTGTTCCCATATTGCGTGCAGGACTCGGGATGGTAGACAGTATCTTGGAACTCTTGCCAAATGCCTCTGTTGGGCACATAGGTGTTTACAGAGACCCTCAGACACTAAGACCTGTTGAATATTACTGCAAGTTGCCGTCTCTAAAGGAGTCTACCACAGTCTTTGTACTTGATCCCATGCTCGCCACAGGTTTTTCAGGCCTTCATGTTGTGAAGGTTCTTAAAGAAAGAGGTGCACGGAACATAGTCTTTGTTTCATTGATAGCAGCGCCGGAAGGTGTTCAGCAATTTAGTATGCACTGTCCTGATGTTCCAATCTACACTGCGTCTTTAGACAGACAACTGAACGATCATGGTTACATCTTGCCAGGTCTTGGTGATGCGGGAGATAGGTTGTATAGAACAAAGTAGATTCATACCTTGATCAAATTTCATCAATACTGATGGGGTGTGATTGTGTGAAAAAATTTCTAAAGAACCTAGGGATCATCTGTATTCCTGTATTGATTTTCATCTTAACACAATGTGCAAATCCTTACCAAGCAAAGTGGGCGGTAATGGCAGAAGATCAAACAAAACTGTAGGACGTGTAAGCTACGTAAAACTTACATTGACACAGGGTGGTATACCTGTTTCGAATGCCCAAATAGGCTTGATGTACAAAGAGAGTGGTCAATGGAAAACCTTCACAGATCCGCTCACCAAAAAAGAGATCTTTACCACAGATAAGAATGGAGTTGTCATGTTTTCTGTATTTTCAAAAAAAGAGACAGACTTGCAATTTCTTGCTTATTTGATCGATGATCAATCGATAAAAACACAGTTCAGGGTAAGTTTTAAAAAACCACAGTGGCTTTTCACGATCTGGATTTGTGCCGACAACAATTTAGAAGGATTCGGGTTCTTGGATAAGGAAGAAATGAAAAATGTGAACAACAATGTCTCTGTCTTTTTAGTTTGCGATGTTATATCAGAGCAAGATAGCCTTTATGTAATGGATGAACTTGGAGAGTGGATCGAAATTATGGTTTTTCAGCAAGATTTAGATTCATGCAATAGCTCGTTATTACTTGAAGTTTTGAAAGTCCTATTTGGTCCGTGTGAAGCAAACAATTATTCATTGATCCTTTGGGACCATGGAGGAGCGTGGATTGATGATTCAATATACACATGCCAAATTACGCCTCATTACATAGCTATTGATGATACATCCAATCATGCTATTTCGACGAGAGATCTGCGTAAAGCCTTGGAAGATTTTTCGACCCAAACGGGAAAGAAGATCAAACTTCTTGGAATGGATGCTTGCTTGATGGGATCTATAGAGGTTCTGTATGAGTTGAGAGGAGTCGTTGATTATGTGGTCGCATCAAGTTCTATTGTGCCAGGTAATGGGTGTAACTATGAGTTTTTTAAACAGATCTCTCCAACGGATGATGCAGTGAGTGTTGGTAAAAAGATTGTAGATACTTACAAAGATTATTACAAGACAAGCAGTGATTATAAGCAAAGGGGATTGACTTTTGCTGTTTATGATATGAGTAAGGTCCTACTCACAGCTCTTTGTATAGATGATCTAGCAAAAAGTTTGTATTTGAAGATGAACGACGACCTGAGAAATGTTATTAACAATTTTTATCCGCGTTTAGTTGAATACAGTAGTTCTTTGATTGATCTTAACGATTTTACAGAGTTTGTGAAATCGAATGTTAACGGTGAATATGTTAAATATTATGCACAACAGATTCAAATTGCCTTATCAGAGCTCATAGTTTACGAGTATTCTGAAAAGACAAATTATGAGATTCAAAATCCTGTGAGTATCTTCATGCCAGGCAAAAAGGATTTCATGTTAGAATATAGGGCAGACTATGAGACCTTATCATTCTCTGAACTTAGTTGGTTTGATTTTCTTGAAAGTTGGCTTAGATAACCTTAATCTTGCCTGATTTTCTTGGCTAAATTCCCTGTGGGGGTCCTCTGATCCCTATTTTTTATCGCATTTTTGAATGCCTCGAAAGGTATTTTTTATTCCATTGAGATTTCATCCAAAGTGCGTTTGATGACAGAAATTATTGTAAAGTATTCTTTTGTTGACATATATACTAAAGTATACTATAATGTAATACGGTGTATCTCATGGTGGCCCTTTTAGACATGGATTCTTTTTTTGCGATGATAGAGATTGTTAGGAATCCTTTTTTGAAGGATAAACCAGTGGCGATAATAGGTTGGGGAGAAAGAACGGCAATATCTTCCATGAATTATGCTGCGAAAAGGTACGGCGTAAAGGTTGGGATGCCTCCACATATGGCAAAAAGTCTTTGCCCACAGATTGTTTTTGTGAAGGCAGACTTTGCAGAGTATGAATCTATATCGCTGGGTATAGAAAATCTCCTTTGTGAGAGATTTCCTATATATATAAGATACAGTATAGATGAGTTTTTCATAGATCTAAATGTTCCAAGGTATTTAGAAAGATTGATCGAACTGAAAAAAGAGATAAAAAGGCAGTATAAACTCACTTGTTCGATAGGTATCTCGCCAAATCCTGTCCTCAGCAAAATTGCTTGTGAGTTCTCTAAACCTGATGGTTTTTTAATAGTTGAGAAGGAAAAGATCTCAGAATTTCTTCAGGATCTTGATGTGTCTTCAATCCCAGGAATTGGTAGAAAAACTCAAGAGTACTTGCGAAAAATAAAGATCAATAGGGTAAAAGAGCTTGTGGACTTTGCAAAGAGGAGTGTTTGCCCAAAAACGCTTGCTGAACTTGTAGAATCGATCTTTACTATCGACTTTGACAGAAAAGAATTTTTCAAGAAAAAACCACCAAAAAGTTTTGGACATATGAAGACCTTAGATGTGAATATAACAAGTCTCTCCCAGATAAAGGAAATAGGTTTCTACCTACTCTACAGGGCGTTTTTAAGAATGATAAGAGAAGGGTATAGGGCAAGAACGGTTTCTTTGATCTTGAGGTACCACAAATTCCAGACGATATCCCTTTCAAGGAGCTTAAAGGAGTGGTCGAGCAACTTTTTGAGGTTTGCCAAGGTCCTCGAGATGCTCATTGAAAGTGCATTCAACTATGAACCGGTAAGAATGCTTGGTGTATCGTTGAGCAATCTGAAGCCCTTTTCCGTAGAGCAGCTTGAGCTGTTTTCTAATCATGAAAAACTTTTGAAAGCGATGAGCGTAAAAAATCTCGAGATCTCATCAAAGTTGTTTTTAACATAAAATATCTCAGGCAAAAAGAGTTTCTAAAAAGGCAACTTCCCTACTGATGAGATATTGAGGATTTAGAAAAACTGAAAGAGGATACTGGAAGTATACTCAGTATCCTCGAAAGCAGTTTACACATTGGTAGCGGGGGCAGGATTTGAACCTGCGACCTTTGGGTTATGAGCCCAACGAGCTGCCAGACTGCTCCACCCCGCAACGCATATATCTTCAAGAAATCATTTTTATATTTCAATCTGGTGCCGGGGATCGGACTCGAACCGACACGGAGGCTCCCTCCAGCGGATTTTAAGTCCGCAGCGTCTGCCTATTCCGCCACCCCGGCGACCAAGAATCAGTTTACCACTAACTGAGCTTGTTGTCAAGTTTTGCGATCAAGATCATTCTTAGCTACATCTTGACCAGCCGCATATTTTACAACTTATGCATCCCTCTTGCATTATCAAAGAGTTCTTTGAAAGACAAGATGGACAATATGTGTTTCCATCGATGTCTACATAATAGCCTTGTTTCCATTCGAGGCTGTTGGCGACAACGAACTTCTCTATTTCTTCTGGAGTCTTTGCCGTCCCATCGATTCTAAGAACTTCGCTCTGTACCACCTCTTTCTGACCCCAAAGTTCAATGAAATCGTCGATAGCCTTTTTAATTTCGCTGCCCACATTTCTGACGTAATCACCTTTCACCTTCACAAGTTGCTCGATTATTTCATCCACAGAAACACCAGCTCGCAGCGCCGTTGAAGACAGCCTTCCTATTGCTTCGGCAGTTTCGGTACCATTGGATAGGAATATTTCTATCGCTTCACCATTGTCATCGAAGGAGACCGTTATATAAGTCGTTCCCGAAGAAGTCTTGTATTTTCTTGTAACACTGCGGAGAGTTTCTTTTCTGGGTTTTGCTCTCAGCCTATGTTTTTCATCGAGTATGAAAAATTGGACCTTGGGGGCGTCTTTTGTCTTTGCAGACTTTGTTGATGTCAATACCTGCGTTTGCAATGAACCGTCTCTGTAAATCGTGAGACCCCTGATCTTGTGCTTGAGTGCTTCAATATAGATTTCGAGCACATCATCTACCGTTGCGCTGTTGGGCATATTTATGGTCTTTGAAATATTGTTGTCCACATAACACTGAAAGGCTTCCTGCATCAAAAGGTGATCGATTGGTTTTATATCGTGTGACACAACAAATATTCTTTTGAGTTTGTCATCAACATCGAGGTGTTTCATGGTACCATCATCAACCAGTTTGTCTTTTATCTTTTCAAGCAGTTGTGAAGGAATCTTCTTCTTGAGGATTTCATTCACATAGAATAAAGCTTCTCTCTCGTTACTACTTTGTTTGTTGACATACCGCACATAAGCCAATAAAAAGTTGGGTTCAAGCCCAGAAGAGGTATCAGCAATATTGGAGATGGAGCCAGTTGGTGCTATTGCAAGTACAGCAACGTTTCTTTTGTATTTTCTTGCTTGTGTTTTGAAGTGTTCGACTATGGCATGATCATAATCACTTTCGTCCATGGAGAATGGTATAAAGCCTTCCTGAGAAAAGTATCTACTTTTTTCGAACAGTGGGAAATTGCCTTTCTGCTCACCAAGTCTTGAAGATTCTTCATGTGCATTTATCGACATGAATGCCATTATGTTCTTAGCCAACTTTCTTGCTTCTTGGGAATCGTACGGTATCTCCATCTTGTAAAGGAGATCTGCAAAACCCATGATTCCAAGACCAAGTCTCCTGGAGTCTTTTACGGCCTTGGTGATTTTCTCTATGGGAAATACGTTGACATCTATTACGTTGTCCAAAAATCTAACAGAGATCCTCACGGTTTGGGCAAGTGCATCCCAATCGAAGTTCCCTGAATCATCGCAAAGTTTGACCAGATCTATAGAACCAAGATTACAGGCCTCATATGCACCAAGTCCTATTTCGCCGCATGGATTTGTCGAGATTATTTCTCTCTCAGGATAGAGCGCGTAATATCTATTCATTTCTCCTAAGAAAACCATGCCCGGATCGCCTGTCTCCCATGCGTTCTGTGCCATTTTTTGTAAAATCTCCCTAAGTTTCACTTCCTTCTGCACGTGCCACTTTGGATGATTCAATCTTATTGTTCCGTTGCTTTCGTAAATTCTCAACAGTTCCTCGCGTCTCATTGTTATTCCAACAGATATATTGAAAAACCTCAGAACCTTTTCCCCATCATTCCCTCTCTTTGCACTTATGAAATCCAATATGTCAGGATGATCAATGTTTAGTATCCCCATCAGAGCACCACGCCGCCTGTAACCTTGTTCCACGACAGATACCGCCGAATTGAAAACGTGCATGAAACTTATAGGTCCAGATGCCTTACCGTGTGTACCGGCGACAAAACTTCCGTTCGGTCTAAGGGAACTGAAATTGCTACCTATCCCTCCGCCAGCCTTTGTTATCAATGCATACTCTTTTACCGCGGTGAAGATGCCATCGATGCTGTCTTCGACTGGTACCACGAAACATGCAGATAACATGTGCAGGTGATTTCTCGAATTGAGAATATTCTCATAGTCTTCGAGTGTCATCTGTTCAATCGGTTTGTACAAGAGCTTGTAATCTGCACCCATTCCAGCGTTAAAGAGCGTGGGACTATTTGGAATAAAGATCCTGCTCTCCAGCAGATCGAAGAATTTTTCTTCGAGATCTTTCACAAACTCAAGTTTCTTGTTGGCAGACAATTCTTCCAGTTGCGGGTTGTTTATCAACTCGGCAGCTGCTACAACCCTCGATACACGGCGCGCAACGTCGCTCCAAGAATTTTCTAACAATTCTCCCTCAGCTGTTTTGATGAAATACCTTTCTTTGAGTATCTTCATCGCATTTTCAGAGGGAGTTATTCCTTTGTACTTTTTGATAAGATCTGAATACATAAAAATCAAACCCCCTTCTGGGGGTAATTATACTATATATTGTATTTCAATGCAATATGGTACTATACATTGTGTGTCTGTGAAACAACAGAGTGGACAAGTGTTTTGAAAAAAACGGTTATGTCCACGTACTCAACAGGTATGTTACAGTCCAAAGTGATAGGTGCAAAGCATATTATACCTCTAATTCCTGCTTTTTCCAAACGCTCCGCAACAGACTGGGCAGCCTCTGCTGGCGTTGCAATAACGGCGATTTCTGCCTGATTGTGAACGATGAACGATTCTAACGAGTTTATGTCAGATACTACAAGATTGTTAGTTATCTGTTTTCCTATCTTTCTTTTGTCCGTATCGAAAACGCCGATGACTTGAAAGTTGTGTTTTTCCATATGCTTGAATCTTGCTATGGCTTGTCCTATGTTTCCTGCTCCGATTATCACGACCCTCCAGCTTTTGTGAATTCCCAGTATCTTTCGTATTTCGCTCAACAGTTTTTGAATATTATATCCTATACCGCGTCGGCCAAAGCTCCCAAAATAAGAAAGGTCTTTTCTCACTTGAGAGTCTTTGATGTGCACCATCTGAGCAAGCAATTTAGATGAGATATTCTCTTCTCCTTGTTGTTCTAACCTCTCAAGGCATCTGTAATAGATCGCCAATCTTCTTATGGTAGGTTTTGGTATTTTTCTCATGAAAAAACCCCCTTAGTTCTATTTTTCACAAATTTATTCTACCATGATGAGATTAAATCTAGATTGTTAATTAAATGAAAGCCGATGAGGGGAACTTTTTCTGTCAATTCACAGATCTCTGCCAATATCCAAAATTATTTTGAGGGAGCCTTTGCACGCCATGTTAAAAGCTTCTCGATAATCAGAAAGTTCAAAAGTACCATAAATCAGATCGCGAACTTCAAGACCGTCTTCCAACGCCGAAATTGCCTTTGGGAAGGGACCACATCTTGAACCGATGATTTTGATTTCGTTCACGGCTATCAAGCTCAGATCCAACTGGATCTTCTCTGCTATTGTTGTTTTTAGGAAAACCGTACCTTCTGGTTTTACGAGAAAAAGTGCTTGCTCTATGCCAGATTTTCTACCAGTTGCATCGATAACAACATCAAAGTACCTGTCGTATTTTGCAAGATTGCTTGAGAGTTCCGTAGATGTCCAGTTACGAGCTAGTGATAGTTTCTCTTCATGCTTCCCGAAAAGTAGATGATCGATTCGTGAAAAACTGAGAACTTTAGAGACAAGTAAGCCAAGTTTGCCATCTCCAAGGACGGCTATTCTTTGTGAGCTTGAAATATCTATCTGCTCCAAGATCCTAAAGGCGGCAGCCAGTGGTTCGATGAAGACCGCCCTTTGGTTTTCTATTTTTTCAGGTACAATATGAAGATTTTTCACAGGTAATATTGCATACTCAGCAAAGACCCCATCGTAGTTCTTTATTCCAACCACTCTCATATTTCGGCAATGACGATCGAGACCTTGGATACAAAGGTCACATTGACCACAGGGAATGTTTATCTCTCCTGCAACCCTTTTACCAACAAGGTTTTCAGGTCCTTGTTCGACAGTTCCAACAAACTCATGACCAAGAACTCCCGTAAAATTCATATATCCATTCAGCACTTCGAGATCGGTATTGCATATGCCTGCAAGAACAACTTTTACAAGTGCGTGACCTTCTTTGAATTTTGGCTTTTCAACATTCAACAATTTGAGCTCTTTCCCATCGAATACTAAAGCCTTCATCTTTTATCACCAAGATTCTGCATCTTACTGAAAGCACCCTTGATTGATTGAGCAGCAAACTGAGCTTTCTGCACGGCGTTTTTTAAGGCTTGTAATCTATCTGCTCCATTGAGCAAAGACCAGATCAGAACAACATCAAAAACATCGCCACTACCTATCTTGTATTGGTACTCTATGCCATCCCCTTCCACTGAAACATCTCCCCATCTTGCACCTTTGTGCCCGAGTTTTACCACATCACATATGATCTTTTCGGCTTCTTGAGCGTTGCCGATCACCAAAAGGTCTCTTGCCATCCCTTTCACATCTTTGTTCAGATTTGCAATTGGCCCGACATCGAGAAATATTTTCTTCCCCTTCGAGAGGTCAATAACCTTGTAGATACTCTCTTTTGGCACTTCGGTGTTGATCACTACACAATCACAGTGCTTTATATGTTCCTCGTCAATTTGAACCGGTAATTTGTTCACACCTCTGTTCACTGCCACAGGTCTTTCATTCAAAGCTATGTGAAAACCAGTGTCACCTGATCTCTGTCTAATATATTGCGTGTCAAAATCATATTTCCTAAGCTCTGTCATGATCAGATTTGCTTTATAGTCGTTCCCGATGTTGGAAAAGAATGAAACGTCAAAACCCATTTTTCTCAAGCCGAAGGCAAGATTCAAACCGGAGCCTCCGCACATCTCCAATATTTCTGCACTATGAGCTTGTTGGCCATAGATGAAGACATCCCAGAAGATTCCGCCGATGACTGCGATTTTTATATAGATCACCCATAGAAAGTATAATAGAAACGAGGTGAGAAAATGAAGATCAGATTTGGAAACATTGCAGATGCAATGGTAGGTGTTAAGGAGTTAGAAGTACAAGAGCATGATTTGAAAAGGATCTTCGAGCTCGTTTCTCAAATGCTGAAGAAACGTGTTGAACTTGTCGTGGACGAAAAGGAAGAGAGTGTATATCTGCTCACTGAAAGGGATGGCAAGCTTGTGAGAAATTGGGTAGTTGCACTGTGTGACGGTGTAAATATACTCGACTGTGATCTGAGTCATCTTAGGGGTTCACAAATAACGATTTTTGTCCCAGTGAGTGGTGGATAAGATGTTTGAAAGACATAGCCAGTTGCTAAAAGAATGTATGGATAAGATCTTTTCTGCAAAGGTACTTGTTGCTGGCGCCGGAGGACTTGGATGTACAGTCCTGTCACTACTCGTAAGGTTGGGTGTGGGTACCATATACTTGGTAGATAGTGCTGAGGTTGACGAACCAGACCTCAACAGGCAGATTTTGTACGACTTAGAAAGTATAGGGAGACAAAAAGTAAAAGCGGCGTGTGAAAAACTCAAAAAGATAAATCCCTCATGCAATTTGGTTTCAATTTATGAATTCATAGATGAAAACTTTCCTATGCCAAAGGTTGATGCTGTGGTTGATTGTCTTGACAGTTTCAAGTCAAAATTGACCTTAGATAGGCTTTGTCAAGAAAATTCAGTACCGCTTGTTCACGCTGGTGTTCAAGGATTTGTTGGCCAGGCTACGACGATTTTGTATGGTAGAACTCCCACTCTCAACCAATTATTCAAAAAAACTCTAGACCAAAGAGCTTTGCAAATCTTTCCACCCTTGGTAGTTCTGATGGCTTCGATACAAGCAACTGAGGTGATCAAACTTATCTGTGGAGAAAATGAATCGCTGGTTGGCAAAATGCTGCTGGTTGATCTGTTGAATAATCGCTTTGAAACAGTGAAAATAATATAACCTGGTGGTGGTACGGTGAAAAGAATTCTGGTGACTATTTATTTTCTTGTGGCTGCCGTTTTATATATTTTAGTTTATGGAACCATTGTTTTGTTGATTGGTTTCATCATTCGAATCTTTGCTGGAAGGATCAAGGCTAGGCGGTTCGTCGATGGTCAGATCAAGATCTTTGGCAGAAATGCTTTCAAGTTCATGTTTTCGCCAACGGTTGTTTTTGGCCAGGAAAATATTTGTGAAAACTGTCTTGTGGTAGCGAATCATCAAAGCTTGATGGATATACCTTTGGTCCTTGGTTATTTGGGTCCAATGCCCATGGTTGCTAAGAAAGAACTTTCAAAGGTGCCCGGTGTGAATTGGTTTGTTAAGTACATGGGCGGATTCTTTTTAGACCGGAGTAAGCCCACCGAAGGCGCACAGATAATCAAAAAGATCATGAAGACATTGGCTAATGGGAATTCCCTGTTGGTCTTTCCCGAAGGTACCCGTTCCGTTGATGGTACAATCAGTAAGTTCAAGATAGCGATCTTCAAGGTGGCGAAAAAACTCAACGTCAAAGTATTACCTATTTCAATTTGGGGTACAATATTCTTGATGCCAAAACGCAGCCTCTTTTTAAACCCCGGGCCTGTGTCTATGATAATTCACCCACCTATTGATCCGAAAGATTATTCCAACGAGGAAGAACTTGCTCAGGGGGTAGAAGAAGTTGTACGACTTGGGGTTGAGAGGCTCAAAGCCATTGGAGGTGACTTGAAATGAGAAGAGCCTGGATTAAAGCATTGGTTCTGGATAAGGTTCATAATTCTCCCGTCGTAATACTGGGAATCGAAGGTACAAACAAGGTGGTACCGATCTGGATAGGAGCCTGTGAAGCAAATGCTCTCGCGATAAGTCTTGAGGGTCTTAACTTTCCAAGACCACTGACTCACGATTTGATCGTGAACATTCTTGAAGCACTCGATGCACGTCTCGAGAAAGCGATCATCCATTCTGTAAAAGATAACGTTTACTATGCAACACTTGTGATAAGGGACCTAACCTATGTAGAAGGTGAAGAAGAGGAAGGTTCGGACGAACATGCTCTGATCGAAATGGATGCAAGGCCATCGGATTCAATAGTCCTTGCTGTGAAAAAAGGGATACCACTCTACGTGAGTAATGAAATAGTAGAAGAGCATGCGATTGACTTGAAGATTCCTGAAGATACGTCGGACGAAGATTTCAAAAAATTTGTTGAAAATTTGGACATAGATAAATTCAGACAGATGCTCAGAGATGAGCCCCACGACCAAGAAGATGAGGAATGAGGAATTTCTTCAAATATTCAACGAAAGGCTAAAGGAACTGATCGTAACAACCAACAAAGTCGAAGAAGCTATGAAATATAGCCTTTTGTCTGGTGGGAAACGAATTAGGCCACTTTTGATAAAAACCATCTGTGAGGATATGATGGTCAAGAGTGATTTGATATGGCATCCAGCAATTGCAGTGGAACTTTTCCACACTGGGTCACTGGTTCATGATGATCTTCCACAGATCGATGACTCACCTCTCAGACGTGGTAAGCCTTCTTGTCATGTGGTTTATGGGAATGATTTTGCGATACTTGCCGGTGATGGGTTGATGTTGAAATCCTTCGAAATACTCAGCCAATCTCCTGCCAGTGATAATGTGAGAAATCTTCTCTTGAGAGAGTTCTCGAAATCGACCTACAATGTTCTGATCGGTGAGGCTCTTGATGTTCAATACACCGGTAGAAGTCAAAAGCTCGACGAAGTCATCAGGATGTACGCTAAAAAGACCGGTGGTTTATTCTCATTTTGTGTTGCATCGGGTGCCATACTTTCTGAGAGATTTCATCTGGTGGAAAGATTTTCCAGACTGGGTTCTGTACTTGGTATATGGTTTCAAGTGATTGATGATCTCAAGGACGCTCTATCCGATGAGATGGAGGTTGGCAAAACAGTTGGAAGGGACAAGATACTTGGAAAACCAACAGTTGTGAGTATCGTGGGCATTCAGAAAGCACAGGATTTTGCCGATAAGTTACTCGAGGGAATCGTGAAAAGATTCAGCGAATTTAGACTGAATAAACTGGTTGATTTTCTCATATCCTTTGCCGGTCGAGAGAGTGAGAAGAGTGGAAAAGGTTCTTGAATTACTCAAATCGATAACTAAGAAGAAGTTGCTTTTGATTATCGCTCTTGGTTCTATCTTAGTCTTTCTAGTAATCTTTTCAGGATTGAAAATTTTCAAGAGAACTTTTGTGGCACGACCTGAAAGTGGCACGAGTGTCATAACCAATTTTTTGACGATCTCAGTACCTGAGGGTGCCTATAGCCGACCCAAGTCCTTTGAGATAAGAAGAGTACCGTCTTCAAACCTTCCTGTGCAACTTGCTTCTGTCTTTGTCTCTGATATTTATGAAGTTTCGCCCGTTGATAAGATTGAGGAATTTGCAATGAAACCAATTTTGATTCGCTATCGCTTGCCAAGGAATCTGTATCTTGGTGAAGAATATGCCAATGTGAGACTGGCTTACATTCCAAACACTTCTGAACCGATCTACAGATCTTTTGGTGGTGCCTACATAGACATTGATGAACTGGGACCGTATATTGAAGTTGAGGCTTTTCACACCTCAACGATTGGTTTGACAGCAAATGTACCACAGAAGCAGAAACTTGGTTTACAACTGGTCAAAGAAAATTCAAGGAGCATTGAACCAGTTCTATTGCTCATACCAGATGTAGATAGGAGTTTCCTGGGCTTTGTTCCAAGCACACTCAAACAGGAGATCAATTTCTGGAGTGAACTCTTTCCAAATAGAACGATCATGTACTATGAGTACCCAATAATTGATACAAAATCAAAATCTTACATGAACAGTTACAGGCAGTTTTCTAAGACTTCCGGTGTAGGTAGCTTTTTGCTCTATGAATCTGAAAAGTTGGCAGCCGAACTTCTGAGATTAAAATCCCTCGAGTTTGATATTCTCGCGCATGGAATGGGAGGCATCGTAGCTCGCTTGGCATTAGAAAGGCACCCAGAGATAAAAAACGTTAGAGCCATGGTCTTGGTGAGTACCCCTAATAGAGGTACAAACATAGTAAATCCTATTTACTTTGGGACTCTAATCTATGGTAAACCTTCAGAACTGATCGCGGCTAATTTTGGTACTGAGAAATCTACCATAGACTCTATGAAGTCGCATCTAATGTTTTATCTTGAATCGATTGGTCCATTGTACAGAGAAATATCTATATCTTCTAAGTTGCTCAGTTTATTGAGTTCAATACGTCAAGATGTGAGATATCTTTCCGTTATTGGTAACAGACCCCCCATGTCCATAAACTTGAGAGGGACACCGCTTGAAAGTTTCTATCCGGAACTGGTAGTTGGTTTGGGTGATGGTGTCGTTACAAGGCAGAGTGCAATGATAGATGGAGCCGAGTTTTTTGAGTCAGACGGATCATTCTTTGACTGTTATCTTTCTCCTAAGTTTCATGATAAACTGAGAAAATTTTTAGAGTACCAATCTCCTAAGGTCCCAGAATACAAGACGGAAACCTATCCTGAAAGAGTAGTGAGTTCACGGGAAACAGAGGTGATTTCCAAGCCTGTTCAAAGTTTACAAGTCAGGGTGCCAAATTCTTTCAAAATCGTTCAGTTTATGAAAAAAACAAAGACACTTGATCAACAGGCACTCGATATTTTTCAAGTTGATTCAAAGATCTTAATCCAGCGTAATGGTGGGTTGTATGACCTGAACGGAAAACTTTTGTACCAAGGAGATATCCGGTTTGCACACGTTGTTTCGCGTAAACTAGGGTTCTATAGCAACAAAAGTGCAGTAATATATAGTGGAAATAATCTATCTGTGACCTCTGGCGTAGATCTTTTGGAGAACTGTGTAGACTTCTTAGCCAGCGATATTGGAATATTCTCAATAACAAAGAACAAAACCTTGGCTCTTTATAAATGGGAAAAGGAATGGAAAAAGATTGCCGATCTACCGGGGGAATACGCGAAGTTCATCGACGGTGACGCGCCTCTTTTGTTGACAAATGAAGTTGTCTACAGCCTATCGAATGATGCCAACCCTTTGAGAAGGCTTGTGAGTTATTCTGAAATAGGTGTAAAGGGAAGGTCAGTTGATTTTACAACCTGCGTCAGGAAAAATGACCTTTTGGTCTTAGGACTGAGGAGTTACGCAGTAGTTTTGTTCAATCTCTCAACAAGATCGCAATTTGTTGTAGCTGAAGGGTGGATAGATCCAGTTTATGTTGGACAGAGCGACAGGTATCTGTTGATTGGTGGTAGTTCGTCAGTGATCTTTTTTGACCAGAAAAATATGACACTCAGAGAAGAGATACACAAGTTTGACGGAAAAGTCAAAAAGGTCATAACAGTTGGAAAGGAGGTTTACGCGCTTGTGGACAGGAGGATAGAGATCTATGAATTACCTTAAGGGAGCAAAGGCGTTTTTTGTTCTTACAATGATTACGCTTGGCACTTTTGTTTTTGCACTGAATGATTATTATACATCTGCGATGAATGCTTATGTTTCAGGGAACTATGAACAAGCCCTTAAGTGGTTTGAAGATGCTGTGCGAATTGAACCTTCATTGGAGTCTTATGATAGTCTGCTCAAATTGAAGATGGGTATCTCTGCCTTTGCCATAGGTGATCTTCAAAGAGCAAGGACATATTTGGAACAGTACAAGGACTCTAATCCAATCGCCACCCAGATCTTAACGCTGATCAAACAAGGAGCTCGACCAACCGAGGAGTGGATGACATGGATAAGATCAAGAATTCCACAGACGACCTTGGCTGCACCAGAGACGCCTCAAAAAAGTGGCGCTTCGCTGCTTCTTATCGCGGGTGTCTTTGTTGTTAGTTTTTCCGTGAGTTTTCTTGGTTTGTACTTTTTGAAGAGAGGGAAGGAAAGGAAGGCACGGGTAAAAAGAGTGGAAAAACCAACTGAACAAAAGATCGATATTGAAGCACAACTTGAAAGCAATATGAATGAGGTTGAAGAACTTGTTCAGCAGATATCTACTTCAACACAGATGCCTGTTTTTGAGTCTGATGAGAAGTTTAAAGAAATTGAAGCCCAGCTTGATTCAATAGTTCAGGAGATTCTCTCAAAGGAAAAACCTAAAGAGGAGGTCCACTTGGGTAGCCAAGATGATCCTTTTGAGATCCTCAAGAAACTTGAAGAAAAGCCTGCTTATGACGAGGAAGATGCAAAGGTTTTGTCCGATCTAATGAACAAGATTATTAGTACCCAGGAAAAATCACAAGACGAGACGGAACGTTGAAGTGGTTGTCAACAACGTAGTATAGACCATCCCTATCGATAACCTTACCCAACCTTCCAAATCCAAGATTTTTCAAGAGCACTCCGCAGGGAAACACATCAGATACGATCACTTCAAAGCCTGTGACGTCTACATTTTCATAAACTCGGAGTCTGTTACCAGAAAATAGTTCTCCATCTATTTTTATTGCTGACGATTCGGCTGTGACTTGTACGATTACTTGCGGAGAGAATATTGATTCTACCCAGCTGATTTGTTTGTCAGAACTTTTGACTATTCCAATCAAACACTTTCTGTCAGGATCTACAGCAATATCTCCTGGCTTTGATTCTCCGGCCACGATGATGTATTGCTCTCTCAACCCAAGAACAGGGAACCCTTCCAAAACCGATTGGATCTGTTGTTCCATAGGATTATTATCTTGATTTAGAGAGATTCTTATACCTTCCAGAATGTGCAGAGTAAACACTCTGATTTTGAAAGGTAAAACATTTAAAGAATGAAAAAGCGAATTCAAAGTGGAGCCTATGCGATGTGAGGATAGTACATCGAACACGAAGATCAAGATGAAAATGAAAAAAAGTGCAATGACCTGATTAACTTTCTTTACGGGCATTCAGTCCACCTGCTGGAGTTTTTTCAGTATCTCCACCTTGTCAATGACCTTGCCAGCACCTTTTGCGACGCATGACATTGGGTCCTCTGCCCTGACAACCTTTATGCCCGTCTCCTTTTCAATGAGTTTGTCGATACCTCTCAGCAAAGAGCCACCACCTGTTGCTACGATTCCACGTTCCACGATGTCCGTGGCGAGTTCCGGTGGAGTTTTTTCTAAGGTAGATTTTATGCTGTCGATTATAGCTGCAATGGGTATCATGAGTGCCTCACGAATCTCTCCGCCCTTAAGGACAGTCTTTCTTGGTAGTCCTGTCGAAAGATCGATGCCCGTCACCACTGTCTCCAGTGCATCGTATTCTTCATTTGGAAAGACATTTCCAATATCTATCTTTATCTTTTCGCCGGTTCTCTCTCCTATTGCTATTCGATATGTTTCTCTGACATATTGAACTATTGCTTCATCCATCTCATCACCTGCTATCCTTATTGAATCCCAGACAACGATGCTTCCCAAAGATATCACTGCGACCTCTGTAGTACCTCCGCCTATGTCGACGATCATATTTCCATTGGGTTCTTCCACGTCAAGATCTATACCTATCGCGCTTGCCATGGGTTCTTCTATCAAGAAAACTCTCGAGGCACCCGCTTCGAGTCCAGCTTCAAGTATGGCGCGTCTTTCTACATCGGTAATTCCTATTGGTACACCTATGACAACCCTTGGTTTGAGAAAAGACATCGTTGGTTTTGTCTTACCTATGAAGTACTTAAGCATTGAAAGGGCAACATCATAATCGGCAATGACGCCGTCTCTCAACGGGCGTAATGCTATTATGGACGCCGGGGTCTTTCCTAGCATCATCTTTGCTTCCATTCCTACTTTGAGAACTTCACCGGTGTCTGCATTGATTGCCACAACAGAAGGTTCGTTTATGATTATTCCTTTACCTCTCGCATATACAAGAGTGTTTGCTGTTCCAAGATCTATTCCAAGGTCACGTCTCATGTTCACAACACCATCCTTCATTGATTCGATTCAGCTAAATTTTATCACGAAGGTTGAAAAAACAACAGATCGTGGTAAAGTAATAACGCAAAAGGTGATGAGATGTGCGAACAAAAATTATCATAGGTGTCATTTTGAGCTTAGGAGTAACTGCTTTAATATCATTGTTTGGTGCAAAAGATACACTTTTTTCAGCTTTCAGAGCTATTGATCTTTTGATATTCTCCTTCGCGTGCTTTCTTTATTTTATTTTCATTCTGATTGACGCTGTCAGAACAAAGCTTTTGTTAACACACGACGGTGTAAGAATCGGTTATCTGTTGTGTCTCCAAAACACAGTACTTGGCCTTTACACCAGCGCGATAACTCCTTTCTCGGCGGGTGGTCAGCCCTTCCAGATATATCATTTGGTTAAGAACAACGTCTCCATAGAAAGATCATCGATGGCAATTGGTGTGAAATTCATCACTTCATTGACTTTGATGATTACGGCCTCCTTCGTTTTGATAGCTCTTAATGGTAAAAGGCTCGTGTCCGACAGCAGCTCCGCTTTTGTTATTTATACTGGTTTCATACTCACCAGTATTGTCTATGTATTTTTCTTATTTCTCATCCTGTCAAAGAATTTCACATACAAGATCTTCACATCAAAACTTTTGACGCGTATGATTTCTCGTTTAACCAAGAAGAACACAGGTGTGGTTTTTAAGAAAACTGTTGATTCCTTATCGAACTATTTTGGAATGATAAGAAATCTGTGGACTTCTTCCAAGTTGCTTTTAATATTCAATGTACTTTTGACTGGCTTGGAAATTGTTTTAACAATGAGTGTTCCATACATTTTGATGCTGAGCTTTGGCTTTCAAAAAGTGAACTATTTTGAGTTTCTGGCAGCAATGCTCGCAATGACTATGGTTGTGTATTTTTTGCCAACACCGGGTTCATCAGGTGGAGTCGAAGGGGCCTTTTACATGATGTTCAAGAATTTAGTTTCACGCGATATTGTCGTTGCAACCGTTATAACATGGCGGCTTATCACGTATTATACAATGATTGCTGTTGGGACCTTTCTGTTATCAAGATTACTCTGGACTCTCAAACAAACAAAGCTACAATGAAAGATAATGCATACATAGCTCCACACAAGATCAAGGCTTTCCAACCTCGCTTGTTGTGCCCTTTCATTTTCTCTTTTTCATCATTTTTCATAGCCTTCAATCCAAGCTCAAAGCTCAAAATAGCAAACAGTAATGTACCAGAGCCTGCAAAAAATAAAATGTTCGAAAAAGTTTTCAAGTTATCACCTCACAGTTACTATACGCAAAAATACTAGATGATTCAACAGGTATTCTGTCGCTGATAGATTTTTAAAAAACATTTCTAATGTTTTGGAAACCTTCACCAAAAGTATAGCGTGCTTCATTGACTATTATGAAGGAATTCTTATCGGTTTTTCGGATAAAGGAAATCAATTCACCAAGCTCTCTTCTTCTCAAGACTATCAACAGTACTTTTCTGTGTTTCTTGGTGTAAGCTCCGTAGCCATCCAAATATGTCGCTCCTCTTTTTAAAGTGTTTAGCACAAAATCGGCTACTTGTTCGTTTTTGTCTGATATTACTATTACTTGTGTCGAGGTTTCTATACCTTTCATCACAAAGTCAATAGTCATACCATTTATGATGATAGCCAAGATTGCGTACATACCTATTCTTGCACCAAATGTCAAGCCAGCGAGGACACCGATAACAAAATCGACGATCAACAAAGTTGTCCCGATTGGTGATGCGTAATATCTGTTCAATATTCGTGCTATTATGTCTGTCCCGCCGGTGGAAGCATTTTGAGTGAAAGTGATAGCCATTCCAATGGCAGTAAGAACATCTCCGAAGAAGACGGCGAGCATCATGTCTCCAGCAATGTACTTCGGTATTTTTATGAATCTATCGAAAAGGTCAACAAGAAAGGTTATCAAGAAGGTACAGTATATGGTTTTTACACTGAAATCGAAGCCTACGGTGAGAAAGGCTATCAAAAAGAGTAAACCATTTATTATGTACATCCAAACACCAACAGGCAGTTTTATCAAACCATTCAAAACCATAGCCAGTCCGCTGGCGCCACCTGCGGCTATGTTGTTGGGTATCAGAAAAACTACAAGACCTATAGCTGTTATCAATACACCAACAGTTGCAAATATGTATTCTCTGATGATGAGAGTCCTGTTCATTGCCATCCCCTCCCTAATTAGCAAGATTTTACCATGCAAAGCCCACGAGGTTTTTAGGTGTCTCCTGAATCTTCAGGTTTTTATCGATGAAAAGATGCGATATAGCTAGATAATGACTCTATTTTAGATCTTTTTTTGATATAATCACCATTTTTTAGCTCTAGTTCTTGATAATTACCAAAAATGACACTTGATTACTTACCAAGAGTAGTGTATTCTATAATTAGCACTCAAAGAGGTAGAGTGATAAGATTTTACAAAAGTGAAAGGAGGTTCGATTTATGAAAGTTACGCCACTAGGTGAAAGATTATTGATTAAACCCTTGAAAGAGGAAAAGAGAACCGAGGGAGGTATAGTTTTACCAGATTCGGCAAAGGAGAAGCCGATGAAGGCTGAGGTTATAGCAGTTGGAGAAAAGGTTGAGAACATCGATGTGAAAGCAGGAGACAAGGTAATCTTTTCGAAGTATGCTGGAACTGAGATTAAGATTGATGAGGTTGATTACATTATCATCGATGCGAATGATATTCTTGCGAAGATCGAAGACTGAAGGGAGGAATGAGTGATGCCGAAACTTTTAAGATTCAATGAAGAAGCACGCAGATCTCTTGAAAAAGGTGTGAATAAGGTTGCAGATGCAGTGAGAATCACATTAGGCCCCAAGGGTAGAAACGTTGTTATTGAGAAAAGTTGGGGATCTCCAACCATTACCAATGACGGTGTTTCTATAGCTAAAGAGATCGACCTTGAGGACAAATTTGAAAATCTTGGTGCACAACTTGTAAAAGAAGTTGCTTCGAAGACAAATGATGTTGCTGGTGATGGTACAACGACAGCAACAGTTCTTGCACAAGCTATGATCAAAGAAGGTTTGAAAAATGTTGCTGCAGGTTCAAATCCTATTTTGCTTAAGCGCGGTATCGATAAAGCATCAGAAAAAGTGGCAAAGTATATCAAAGAGAAAGCCAAGAAACTCTCTGGTAGAGAGGATATTGCACACGTTGCGGCGATAAGTGCAAACAACACAGAGATTGGTGAATTGATAGCTGAAGCAATGGATAAGGTTGGCGAAGATGGTGTCATAACGGTTGAAGATTCAAAGACGCTTGAAACATATGTCGAATTCACGGAAGGTATGCAATTTGATAGAGGTTACATATCTCCATACTTTGTAACTGATGCAGAAAAGATGGAAGTTGAGCTCAAAGAACCTTTCATCCTCATCACAGACAAGAAACTCAGTGCTATAAAACCATTGATACCAATCCTTGAGAAAGTTGCTCAAACTGGAAGACCCATCCTTGCCATTGCCGAAGATGTTGAAGGAGAGGCTTTGACAACACTTGTTTTGAATAAACTGAAAGGTACACTCTCTGCTTGCGCAGTCAAAGCTCCAGGTTTTGGCGACAGAAGAAAGGCTATGCTTCAAGATATCGCAATTCTCACAGGTGGAACAGTAATAAGTGATGAGCTTGGAATAAATCTTGAGGATGTGACGCTGGAGGACCTTGGGAGAGCAGATCTTGTTAGAGTTAAGAAAGATGACACGATAATCATCGGTGGAAAAGGAAATCCAGAAGAAATCAAAAAGCGAATTGCCCAGATAAAATCTCAGATCGAACAGACAACTTCTGAATACGAGAAGGAAACACTCCAAGAAAGAATGGCAAAGCTTGCTGGTGGTGTGGCAGTTATAAAGGTTGGTGCTGCGACTGAAACAGAACTCAAAGAAAAGAAACACAGAATCGAAGATGCTCTGAGTGCAACGAGGGCAGCTGTCGAGGAAGGTATTGTCCCCGGTGGTGGAGTAACACTTCTCAGGAGTAGAAAAGTACTGGAAGATCTTCTTAAAGATCTCGAGGGAGATGAAAAGGTCGGTGCAACAATAGTCTACAAGTCACTTGAATATCCTATCAGGCAGATTGCAGAGAATGCTGGCTATGACGGTGCTGTCATCGTTGAAAAGGTACTTTCTTCGAAAGATGAAGCTTATGGGTTTGACGCTCTCAAAGGTGAGTACACAGACATGTTCAAAGCTGGTATCATTGACCCAGCAAAGGTCACAAGGAGTGCTCTGCAGAACGCTGCTTCCATCGCCGGAATGTTGTTGACAACGGAAGTTCTTGTAGTTGAAAAACCAGAGGAAAAGAAAGAAACGCCTCCTGCAATGCCACCTGAATATTGATCAAGAAGGATGATCATAAGGAGGGCGCCCGCCCTCCTTAATTTTATTAGAGCTGCTCGTTCAATTTGAAGTCACCAAGGCAGATTTACAAGTTAGTCCAACATAAGTTCTCTTGTCGCCTTTTTCACTGGTAGGAGTCTGTTTTCTTTAAAAAAATCCATTGTTCAAGCTCATTCTATTCAAATGTTAGTTTCTTACACATCGTATTATATATAATGGGAGGCGCCAACCAAGATATTGGTGAAACAGCCAAAGGTATATTGGCATTGGTCTAATCTTTCTGAAATTAGTCTGATCACTCCATCTTTTCAAAACTCTCGATTGCTTCGTTGACAAAGTAAAGAAAGATGATTGGACTGGATGATTTTTTCATTCAGTGGCTACAAATATTTATGAAGATCTCTTCGCCGAATTAACAGCTGATCAAACTAATAGTTGAGTTGGTCTGTTGTCACTACGATCTTTAGAAGTTGATCCATCAAAGATAAATTGATCTTTGGATCGTCAAAGGTTTAATTTCTTTTTCTCGCCCCTTATTATAAAAGCAGATATTTTTTGATGACTTTCAAAGGATGGGTACTATTTTTGAATCTCTCAAGTTGGTTCTTTTAGCCTTTTTTGAAAGATTGAACGAACTTTACAAACAAAGCCTTTCTCCAGAAGTCCTTGAGCCACAGCCTTACGAAACCACCTTTCCAATTGTTTCGAATATGGTGCCGCACATTTTTGGTGCGGCTTTTAATTTTTTTGAGCAAAATTCCCACTATGGTTTATAATTGAAACTGGTGCCACGATAGGCGGGGGGTTGGCGGTCCCCTGTAACCCGAGATCCGCCACAGCGGGGCTGAATACCTATCAGAGGCTGCTTGGGTTAGGAAACGGGTTGTGCCGAAGGCGTTGAAGGTTGGGTCCTGTGCAACGGTGGGCTGTGAACCTGGTCAGGTCCGGAAGGAAGCAGCCATAAGCAGTTTCCACCGTGTGCCGCAGGGAAACCTAACTGGAGCTGGAAGTACAACAACGCCCTGGTCTGAGCAAGTCGAAGATAGGTTCGTGGCACCATTTGTTTATGCCATCCTTGAGGCTAAAGAACAGGGGTGGTATTCTTTTAAAAACAAATAATTAAAATTATTGACAGTTTATAAAATTAACTATATAATTTCAATGGGGTGGGTACATGAAGATTGACGCAGAAAAGATCATGAGGTCTATTTTCGATCTGGTTCTGACCTTTTCAAAGATGCTCAACTTCAACAGTGAAATTGAAAATCTCAGAGCCATTGAACTTTATGTACTTTTGTACATTGCACAAAGAGGTCCACAGAAGATGAGTGAGCTTGCACAGAGTTTTTCTATGACAAGAAGTAATATAACCTTTCTCACTGATTCACTTGAAGAGAAAGGTTTTGTTGCTAGGGTGAGGTCAGATGAAGATAGACGTGTCATAATGATTGATTTAACAAAAAAAGGTAAAGCAATTTATAAACAGATTCTTTCGGATTTTTCAAAACTTATAGACGAGGTTACTTCGCACATACCTTCAGAGGATCTTCTCGTGATGGCTGATGGTTTTGAAAGACTTTCAAAACTTTTCAGGGGGGGTGAAGACCGATGATCCTGGTCACTGGATCAACGGGTCATCTTGGGAATGTACTCGTAAGGCTTCTTGTTTCTACAGGAAAAAATGTGAGGGCGATGGTAGCACCCTTTGAAGATACTTTGCCTATTGATGACCTTCCCATCGAAATTGTTAGAGGCGATATACGAGATCACGATTTCGTTCAACGTGTGTGCAAAGATGTAGAAGTTGTTTATCATCTTGCGGCCTTTATATCGATCCTAGGAAAGAGAAGGATGGTCTATGATATAAATGTTGGTGGGACTGAGAATATTATAAAAGCATGCAGGGAAAACAGAGTAAGACGCCTTGTTTACGTCAGCTCCATACACGCTTTTTCTGAACCAAGATCTGGTTCTTTGATCGATGAATCGATTCCCATTGATCCTGAGAAAACCTCTGGTGATTATGCAAAATCAAAGGCGATCGCCACACTCAAAGTCCTAAATTCAGCGAAAGAGGGCTTGGATGCGATTGTTCTATGTCCAACGGGCATTATAGGTCCCTATGACTGGCGTATCTCCCAGATGGGCAACTTGCTCCTTTTATACTCAAAAAATTTGCTCAAAGTGGGTATTGAGGGTTCCTTTGACTTTGTCGATGTTCGTGACGTGGCAGGTCTTTTAATTAGAGCCTGCGAAAAAGCACAAAGGGGCGAAATATTCATAGCCAGTGGATACTATATTACTATAAGAGCTCTTTTTCAAATGCTTCAAAAGATAAGACCATCAAAGTCTGTCAATATCCTTTTACCAAGTTACATAGCGTATCCTATCTCTCTTTTCACGTCGATTCACTACCTTGTGAAAAAGAAAAAGCCTCTTTTAACGCCATACAGCGTTCATACTCTCACAAGAAACTATGTATACTCGCACAAAAAGGCTAGAGACCTTCTGGGTTATCAGCCAAGACCTTTGCTCGATTCTTTGAAAGATGCCTTACTCTGGTTTGAAAGCAAGGGTTTTGTCAAGCCAGTCAGTTCGGCTCTGAATTTTGTTGAACGATCTTCATAATTCTGTCTTTTAGTTCTGATTCATAATCAGTTTGAATTTGTTCGTATTCTGATTTGAACAGTGGTGACGAAATGACAAAATCTGCTGTTGATCTTGTGATTGCAACTGGTATGTTGTAAACTGTTGCGATTCTTAGTAAAGCCTTTATATCAACGTCGTGTGCGAGAGGTTCAAGCGGATCCCAAAAAAAGATTAAAACATCTATTTCACCTTCTGATATCTTTGCCCCTATTTCTTGATCTCCCCCTAGGGGGCCACTCTTGAACTTGGTAACTTTAAGGCCTGTTTTCTGCTCTATCAAAGAACCTGTGGTGCCAGTTGCATACAGTTCATGCTCTGACAGCGTACCTTTGTTGAATTGTACCCACTCTATCAAATCCTTCTTTCTTCTGTCGTGAGCAATCAATGCTATTCTTTTTCTTTTATTCATTCTGATTTTCTTTTCCAATTTCACTCACCCCCATGATCAATATTAGACGAATGTTTGATGTATTTCAAGCTTTACCAGTCTGTGTGAACATTGTTGAAAATTTTTAATAGGTTAGTTCGTACACAAAACATTATTTATTTTTTGCGTAACATCAAATTCAATTTCACTGCATGGAAAGAGTGGTAAGATTAGCAAAAATAAAATGCATTAAGAAACTTTATAGATGCGACGATCTTTTTCCTTTGGGAGGGTCTATCTTGAAAATTAGATGTGGAATTTTGTTTACACCATTTGAGCAAATCGATGACGTGACAATCTCTATAGAAAAGGGAAAGATAGAAGAGATAAGTTCATCGAGTGCCTTGGGTCCTACTTCCGATTTTATTGATGCCAGTAGATATTGGGTTGTCCCAGGCTTTATCGACCCTCACACCCATATAGGAATATACCGTCTTGAAGGTGAAAATGCTGATCACGGATTTGAAGTTTCGGACCCTTTGACACCGCATTTAAACGTAGTTGATGGAATCGATCCTTTTGATCCGGCCTTTGAGGATGCCATAAAATCTGGTGTCACAACCGTTGGAATATTACCCGGCTCGTACATGTCCTTTGGAAGCAGTGTAGAGAAGATAACGATCATGCCAGGACAAGGTGCCATATACAAAACGAACGGTAAATTAGTCAATAAATCAGCGTTTGTGAAAGTTGCACTTGGAGAGCATCCCAAGAGATTCTTAGCAGAACGTAAAATGACTCCAACAACAAGGATGGGAATAATCGCAGAGATAAGATCAATTCTTAAACAGACCATACAATATATGAAAGGCTCTAATGAAAAAACAGATCCAAAATTAGAGAGTCTCATACCGGTACTTGAGAAGAAAATTCCACTCAGGTTTCATGTGCACACGCTCAGAGATATCGTAGTCGCTCAGAATATTGCTCGAGAGTTTGATTTGAAGATCGTGCTTGATCATGCAACAGAAGCTTACAATTTGAAAGATCAACTGAAAGATGTGCCGATCGTTTATGGACCTATAGTTTTTTCCAAGAGAGGGGTCGAGCTCAAAAATCTTGATTCATCTAATCTTTCCAAGATGAAAGGCCTGAATTTTTGTCTCACGACAGATCATCCAACGATCCCTATTCAGTACCTCGATTTCATGGCAGGTTTATCAATGGCTGAAGGTTTTTCGCTTCAAGAGGCATTATCTCTTATAACTATCAATGCTGCAAAGATTTTGGGTATCAATGATCAAACAGGGTCTGTCGAAGTCGGGAAAGATGCCGATCTTGTCGTTCTCTCTAACAGACCATTTGAGCCGGATACAAGGGTGATCTGCACGATAGTCGGTGGACAGGTTTATTGGGGGAGTGAAAAGTGATTGCCGTTGCTGGGGGTACCGTTTGGACAGGTTTTGAAACGATCAAAGATGGACTGATAATCATCGAAGATGGCAAGATATCTTACGTTGGGCAGAAGGTAAATCTGGGACATAATTATAAGAAGATAGATGCAACTGGGAAATTCATCACTCCAGGTTTTGTCGATGCTCACAGTCACATTGGCTTGATTCCCGAGGGGTTGGATTGGGAGTACAGTGACGTCAACGATTTTTCAGGTCCGATAACTCCTCAAATGAGAGCGATAGATGCAGTTGATTTCTTTGACAAAGCTTTTAACGATGCTCTCTATGGTGGTGTAACAACTGTTTACACCGGTCCGGGCAGTGCCAATGTGATCGGAGGAGTTGGATTGATAGCTAAAACCACAGGTAAAGTCTTGGTGGAGGAAGCGGCACTGAAGATGGCTCTCGGCCCTAAGGGAATCAGAGAGTACAAATCCAAAGAACCATATCCATCATCTCGCATGGGTACGGTTGCACTTTTGAGAAATACTCTGTATGATGTGAAAAGATGGATACAAAATCCACAGTTTAATGATAAAACCAAAGAGTTTCAATATGAATACGTATCAAAGGTTCTAAAAAGAGAAATGATAGCAAAGATTCATCTTTCTACTTCGCCTGACGAAATAATCGCGGTCTTAGAACTAATAAAAGAGTTTGATCTTCATGCCACGATCGATCATGTTTTCGCGGGAGATCTACTCACAGAACAGATAAAGCAAGCCAATGTGCCAGTAGTTTATGGTCCAGTGATGCTTTCAAAGCTCTATTCGGCTTTCAGGTATGTTGACGATCAAATACCGGTGAAACTTTCTAAGGCCGGTGTACTTGTGGCGTTGATGACCGACCACCCCGTCATCCCCCAGAAACATTTGAGATTGCTCGGTAGCGTAGTTGTTAGAAATGGTCTTTCGTACGACGAAGCTTTGAAGATGATCACTCTCAATCCTGCCAAGATGCTCAAGGTTGATGATAAGGTTGGAAGCATCTGTGTTGGTAAAGACGCCGATATAGTTATTTCAAGCGATCATCCCTTGAGATTGGATTCAAAAATCGAGATTGTCATCGTTGATGGGGAAATTGTGTTCCATCATTCTTAACACATTTAAAGGAGGTGATCTCATGGTGAAGAAACTGTTTACCTTGGTATTCTTGGTAGCTTGTGCCTTTTTAGTAACCGCCGCCCAATCGCCCAAAAAGGGTGGAACTTTGGTCATTGCACATTGGGGTGATCCTATCTCCTTCAATCCGAATGCGAAGATCGATGACGCCGGAAATGGAATCTATGGATGTATTTTCAGTAAACTTGTCGCCTTGGATGCCGATTACAATGTTATACCTGATCTTGCTGAACGTTGGGAAGTCTCTGACGATGGCCTAACTTACACCTTCTATCTTAGAAAGGGAGTAAAATGGCACGATGGTAAACCGCTTACTGCTCAAGATGCAGTATGGACTTTTAACCAGATCAAAGTACATCCTGAAGCACCGGCTTCAAAACACTTTGAGAAAGTTTTATCCATTGAGGCAAAGGATGACTACACAGTAGTTTTCAAAATGAGCCAGCCACAGGCACCCTTTATTGGATTTTTGGCTTGGTATGGTACTTGGGTGATGCCAAAACACATATACGATATTACTAAGGATGGAGCTCCCCTAGACTGGATAGACAATCCCGCGAATCAGAAACCAATAGGAACAGGACCTTTCAAATTCGTCGAGTGGGTAAAGGGTAGTCATGTGATTTTGCAGAAAAATCCAGACTATTTCATGGGAGAACCTTACCTTGATAAGATTGTTTTCAGAATCATACCAGATCAAGATACTGCACAGCAGGCATTCCTAACTGGTGAGGTCGATGTGAATGGGAATGTGAGTAACGTTCATATACCCATTTACCAAAAGATGCCAGATATCACTGTTCTTCAAAAGCCTGCTCCGAGCAGGTACTATATGGGCTTCAACGTCGCAAGAAGGCCATCACCATTCAATGACCCAAAGGTACGATTTGCTGCTGCTTATGCGCTTAACAGGCAAGAGATCTTCGACAAAGCTATTAAGTACGGTTCTGTAAGCGATGGATTCTACACACCAGGTATACCGTGGGCATACAATTCTAATGCAAAAGCGCCAGGTCAGGATCTAAAGATGGCTGAAAAATTGTTGGATGAAGCGGGATATCCAAGGGGCAAAGATGGTTACAGGTTTGAAGTGACTTTGGTTTACTTCCAAGGACAGGTTTGGAGAGACATGGCAACGATCATAAAAGAGCAGCTCGATAAGGTAGGCATAAAGGTTAAGCTGGAAGAATATGAGATAGCCGCCTATATAGAAAAGTGCTTAAAAGCTGGAGACTTTGATTTGACAGTCCTTAATGGTTTTCAGGGTCCCGATCCGGATAATTTGAAGCTCAGAGTAGGTACAGGTGGCGACATAAATGTGATGGGTTATTCCTCAAAAGAAGTTGATGAATTACTCGATAAAGGTGCAACCGTGGTGGATCAGAGTAAAAGAAAAGAATACTACTTCAAAGTCCAAGAGATACTTGCACAAGACTTGCCGTTTTATCCTGTTGGAGAAGTTGCTGCCAACTATGTGCACAAAAAGTACGTGAAGGATATGCCATATCAGCTTACTGGAAAGATAGCACTCAATAACTACGCAAAGACCTGGTTGGACAAATAGTGTATTGCCACCCACGATCGTGGGTGGCTTTCATATTAAAGGAGAGTGCATTCCTAGATGGATCATTTTGCACGCTATGTGTTGAGAAGAATCTTATCTGCAGTGATCTTGGTTTTCTTAGTCTTGACCTTGAATTTTTTTATCATACACCTTGCGCCTGGTGATCCTGTAACAATAATGGTAGGGCTTGAGAATCCATCCAAGCAGATGATAGAAGCCCTCAAGAAAAGGTATGGGCTCGATCAACCAATTATCGTTCAATATTTAAGATATATCGGGAATTTACTAAGGGGAGATTTCGGTTACTCTTACGTGTATGATCAACCAAGTTGGAAATTGATACAACAAAGGATTGGTCCAACTCTTATACTGACTGTAACGAGCAGCGTAGTTGCCTTTCTTATAGGTACTTATCTTGCGATATTTGTAAGTAAATCCTACAAATTACGCAACGATACGATTGTTTCAATCATTTCTTATGTGTTGTATGCAACGCCATCTTTTTGGCTTGGTTTAATCATGATTCTTGTTTTTTCGTCAAAACTCAGATGGTTTCCCACTTCGGGCATGTTCAATCTAAGAGAATCCTACGAAGGTTTACGCAAGTTCTTTGATTTGTTGCATCATATGATCTTGCCTGCTACGACTCTGATATTGGTACAGATGCCAGTTTTCTACAGGGTAACCAGAGCGAGCATAATTCAAAATTACAAACAAGACTACGTAACTACACTGACGGCTGTAGGTGTGCCTAGAGAAAGGTTATTTCGCAAGTATGTGATTAGGAATGCCATCATTCCTTCCCTCACAGTCTTTGGTATAACCATGGGCTTTTCTGTCACCGGTGCAACGATAATTGAAACGGTCTTTGCATGGCCAGGGATGGGAAGGTTGCTTTTAGATGCTATATACAGAAGGGATTATCAGTTGATTCTTGGTATCTATTTCCTGATGGCCGTTTTCATAAGTATTGCCATGATAGTGACGGATTTGGTTATTGCTTTCGTTGACCCAAGAATTAGGTTAACTTAGAGGTGATCTTGTGAGTAAGTTCAGGGGATTTTTAAAAAGGTATCTCTCAAACAGGTATGGATTCGTTGGATTAATCATTTTTTTGGTAATGGTTTTTTTGGCAGTCTTTGCCCCGCAGATAGCTCCTTACAGGCCAGGTGAAATGAAAAGAGATGTTCTTGTTGAGCCAAATTTTTCACATTTGTTTGGTACAGATCATCTTGGTAGAGATGTTTTTAGTCGTGTTGTATTTGGTACAAGAACATCACTCCTTGTGGGCTTTGTTGCTGCTGGCCTGTCAGCGTTGATAGGCACTTTGATTGGAACGATGTCTGGTTACTACGGAGGGCTTGTCGACGAGGTGGTGAGCAAGATAATCGATACCTTTTTGATGATACCAGTTTTCTTTCTCATACTCATTATTGTGGCTATATTCGGTAGAAATTTGTTCTACATAATGCTTGTCATAGGTTTAACAACTTGGCCTTCGAATGCAAGGATCATGCGGGCGCAAACTTTGAGTATAAAAGAGCGAGCATTTGTTAAAATAGCACGTTCCAATGGTGAGAGGACACCGAGGATAATATTCACTCATATAATTCCGAATGGCATGTATCCTGTCATTGCAAATAGTGCTTTGCAAATAGGTGGTGCAATCCTCACAGAAGCAGCTCTCAGTTTTCTTGGGCTTGGGGACCCAAATGTTGTGAGTTGGGGCAAAATGATAAGTGAAGGTAAGTCGTACATGACCTTTGCTTGGTGGATCATAGTTTTCCCAGGTATTTTCACAGTTCTCACCGTCATAGGATTTTCTTTCATAGGAGATGGCTTACAGCAGGCTTTGTATCCAGCAATTGGTGAGGTGAATAATGAATGAACGTCCTGCATATAAGGGATTTGACAGTTAGATACAGCGTTGGCAAAAAGCAGATACGTGCCGTTGAAGATCTGAATCTTTCTGTCAAAAAGGGAAGGTTTGTTGGTGTTGTCGGAGAGTCCGGTTCTGGCAAGAGCACGCTGGCACACACCATAATGAGACTTCTACCGAAGAACGCAGGAATAATCAAAGGAAAGATAGAGTTGTTTGGTCAGGATATTATATCGATGAGTGACGATGAGCTCGCAAAGATAAGATGGAAGGAATTTTCGATGGTTTTTCAGCGTTCAATGAATGCCCTAAGCCCAGTTCACAAGGTAGGAGTTCAGATGTCTGAGGCACTTACAATTCATGACCCGCAGATGAATGAAGAAAAAATCAGAGAAAGGCTTGAATCGCTTCTAAGTATGGTGAATTTGCCTGTCAGGGTTCTTGATTGTTACCCGCATCAGCTCTCGGGAGGTATGATGCAAAGAGTTATGATTGCCCTGGCCCTTGTGAATTCACCAAAGTTCGTGATCTTAGATGAGGCAACTACGGCACTTGACGTGGTAACTCAAGGACAGATAATAGAAGAACTCAAAATCTTGATCCAAAAGTTCTCCCTGACCGGTATGGTTATAAGCCATGATCTGGGTGTTGTGGCTGAACTTTGTGATGACCTAGCTGTTATGTACGCTGGGAGGCTCATGGAATATGGAAACAAAGATGAGGTAATTAACAAACCTCTACATCCCTATACAAGGGCACTTGTCTCATCGCTGCCAGAACTCAGCGAAAGGGGAGGACGTCTGTACAGCATACCAGGAAACCTGCCGGATCTTTCTTGCGAAATCAATGGTTGTGTATTTGCAAATAGATGTCAATTTGCATCTGATGAATGTTTTAAAATGACACCTCTTACTGTTGGATTTGAAAACCGTTATGTAAGTTGTTTGAAGGTGGGGAATGAGTCATGCAAATCTTGCAGGTAAAGAATTTGAGGAAGTATTTTACCGTAGGTATGCTGAAAAAATATACCATAAAAGCTCTAGATGATGTCAGTTTCGACATAAACCAAGGGGAGATCTTTGCTGTGCTTGGTGAAAGCGGCTGTGGTAAATCAACACTGGGTTTGGTACTGAGTAGAATTGAAAAAGAAACTGCCGGTGAAATTTTCTTCAAGGAAAGGAAGATCAGTGGTTCAACCAAGTTGGATTTTGATACAAGAAGGCAGATTCAAATAATATTCCAGAATCCCTATGAATCCTTCGATCAAAGGCTTTGTATCTACGATTCTCTCGTCATACCCTTGAGGATAAACAAAATTGGTGATAGTGATTCTCAAAGAAAGGAAATAATGAAGACTTTCTTACATCGAGCCGGTCTTGAGCCCGCAGAATCTTTTTTTAACCGTTTTCCTCATGAACTTTCTGGAGGACAATTACAAAGAATATCACTTTTGAGAGCGATGATGCTCAATCCGTCTTTTCTAATAGCCGATGAATGCGTCTCTATGCTTGATCTTTCTGTGAGGGCAAGTGTGATAAACTTGATGCTCGATTTGATTGAATCAGAGAAGACGACGGTAATGTTCATAACCCATGACATCTCCTTGGCAAAGTATGTGAGCGACCAAATCGCTGTACTGTATTTGGGAAAGATCGTAGAGATGGGTAGATCAGTTGATGTTGTACAAAGACCACTCCATCCTTATACAAAGGTTTTGATAAGCTATACTCCTTCGATCTTTGAGAAGAAAAACAAAATCAAACCTAAAGAACTCATGAGCCTTTTCCAGCCAGAGGTTGGCTGTAATTTTGTCAATAGATGTCCATATAGTGACGATAAATGTCAACAAGAAAGGCCTCAACTACGTGAATTGGAACCGGGGCATTGGGTTAGTTGTCATAAGGTGTGAGGAGGGAGAAAAAATGAGTATCATCGAGCAGGTAATTCAACAAGTGCCAGATTATCGACATTTCATGACAGTCGAGGAATTGAATACATCTTCGAAGAGATTGAAGGAACAATTTCCACAAAGTGTCGATCTTTTTGAGGTAGGTAGATCAACTGGTGGAGAACCAATTCTTTGTCTGAAGATTGGTGAGGGTAAAAAGTCTGCGCTGCTGTATGGCTTTCCACATCCCAATGAACCGGTTGGAAGTGTAATGCTCGATTATCTTTCTTGGAGGTTGGCCGAGAGTAAGGAACTTAGAGAAATCTTTGATTTCACATGGTATATCGTGAAGGTTGCCGATGTAGATGGGGCAAAACTGAACGAAGGTTGGTTTAAGAAACCTTATTCCTTCAGACAATATGTCTACAATTACTACAGACCAGCTGGAAATGAACAAGTAGAATGGTCTTTCCCAATAGAGTACAAAACTTTGAAATTTGACAAACCAGCACCGGAAACCCAAGCGCTCATGAACATTATAGAACAAAGGCCGCCCTCATTTATATACAGCTTGCACAATGCGGGGTTTGGCGGTGTCTATTATTACATAAGTGAGGACGCACCTTTGCTGTATCCAATCTTCGAGAAGGCTGCCAAGGACCGGAATGTACCACTCTCGCTTGGTGAGCCGGAGATTCCCTATATGAAGCAATTTCATCGAGCAGTGTTCTTGATGCCTACCACGGTAGATGCCTACGATTATTACCAAAAGTATGCAGATGTTGATCCTGCGACAATCATCATGAACGGTGATAGCAGCATTGGCTATGCAAAACGTTTCAACAAAGATGTCTTTGAGCTTGTCTGTGAGGTGCCATACTACTACGATGAGCGAGTGGAAAATACCAGATCGACGAAGATAAGTAGAAGGAAATTAGTTCTTGAAGAAATCGAGTCGAGCAAAACTGACATGGAAGATCTCATGTCAATTTATGAAAAGCTAAAGAATAAAATCGATACTCATACCAAATTTCAAGATGCCCTTGAATATTTCATGGAATCCTTCAAGAAATCTTACTATGCAACACTTCGTTGGGCTCAAACCGCGGAGGAACTCGAAAGAAATGCTACCGTAGCAGAGAAATTTGACAATCAAATAAGCAGTAAATCCTATTCTTTGTTCAAATGGGGAATGATGTACAGACTCATAAAATCTCAGAGAAACAAAGATCGAATACTTTTAAAGACTGCAAAACAAATCAAGCAAATCATTGATTCACGTATTGAAATGCTACAGAAAAGGACGAAATTCAACGTAATCCCCGTCAAAAAATTGGTCCAAATTCAACTTACAGCTGGCCTCTACTCATCCTTATACACCTCCCTCAAGAAATGAAACAGGCAGCGCCCTTGCGCTGCCATCCTTCTCTTGTGCCACTCCTTGAGCGGCTCATTTGAAAGTTCAAACATACTTGTTGACAGTATACTACCTATAGTGTAGTATTAATATTGTACACTGTATATAGTATATAGCTGGGGGTGTAGAGATGTCTCTTGATATTCTCAATGCAATAGATAAATATCTTTCTTTAAAAGATTGGCGTGTGAGAGAGAACAGTAATATGAACTACTCTCTTCAAGGCATGAATAATCATATAGTTTCCATGGCAACGACATCCTATTGGCTGGAAAAAATTTACCCCCATGAGATACGTCAGGCTCATTTACAGGGTGATTTTCATATTCACGATCTAAATCTTCTAGCTCCCTATTGTTGTGGGTGGGACCTAAGAGATCTCCTGAAACGAGGATTTGGTGGTGTTGAACAAAAGATTGAGAGCAAACCCGCGAAACATTTCAGGGTTGCCTTGATGCAAATAGTTAATTTCTTCTATACGCTTCAAGGTGAAGCAGCAGGCGCTCAGGCGTTCTCCAATTTTGATACCTTTCTTGCTCCATTCATAGCCTATGATAAATTGTCTTATTCTGATGTAGTGCAGTGTATGCAAGAATTTGTTTTCAATCTGAATGTTCCCACAAGGGTTGGCTTTCAGACTCCCTTCGTGAATATAACCATGGATGTCATGGTACCTGAATATCTGGCGCACGAGCCAGTGATTGTAGGGGGCGAGTATCGATCCAGATCTTACGGGGAATTTCAGAGAGAGATGGATATGCTCAACAAAGCTTTTTGTGAAGTTATGCTTCAGGGTGACGCTAAAGGAAGAATCTTCAGTTTTCCCATACCAACTTACAATATTGCCAACAATTTCCCGTGGAATAGTGAAGTCGCTGAGATGATTTTGAAGATGACTTCAAAGTATGGTGTTCCCTATTTTGCAAATTTCATAAGTTCTGGGTTATCACCAGAAGATGTCAGGAGTATGTGCTGTAGGCTCAGACTTGATAATCGAGAACTGCGTAAAAGAGGAGGAGGACTCTTTGGTGCAAATCCTATGACAGGTTCTATAGGTGTTGTTACCATCAATATGCCAAGATTGGGCTATCTTTCACGTTCAGAAGACGAGTTTTTCGAAAGATTGTCAAAGATTATGGATATGGCAAAAGAAAGTCTTGTGATCAAGCGAAGGGTCATTGAAGAACTGACTGAAACTGGATTATACCCATATTCAAAAGTTTGCCTAAGAACAATCAAAGAATCTTTTGGACAGTACTGGTACAATCACTTCAGCACAATTGGTTTAGTGGGTATGCACGAAGCTCTTGTAAATCTCTTTGGGAAAGGTATTGAAACCGATGAAGGAAGAACCTTCGCCATCAAAGTACTCGATTTCATGAGAAATAAGTTGATCGATTATCAGAAACAGACAAACAATTTATTCAACTTGGAGGCAACACCAGCAGAGGGTACATCTTACAGACTCGCAAAGATTGATAAAGAATCTTTCAAAGACATATATACCAGTGGTGATAGTGAACCTTTCTATACCAATTCAACCCAACTTCCAGTAGGTCAATATACTGATCTTTTCAAAGCCCTCGAAATGCAGGAAGAACTGCAAATCAGATACACCGGTGGTACGGTTTTCCACATCTATTTGGGTGAGAAAGTTGAGGATACAGAGCCTTTGGCACTTTTGATAAAGAGAATCTTTGAAAATTATCGTCTGCCCTATATCACGATTACTCCAACTTTTAGCATATGTCAGGACCATGGATACATACCGGGTGAAGAATATACCTGTCCAATATGTAGTCAAACCACAGAAGTTTGGAGCAGAGTTGTCGGTTTCTATAGACCTGTTCAAAATTGGAACCCTGGTAAACAAGAGGAATTCAAACTTAGAAAGACTTATTTGCCTTTTGCCGAGTGATTCTTGTGCGTTTCCTTCAAGGATGGACAAAGGTCAGCCTGTTAGATTATCCGGGTTATATTTGTTCTGTTGTGTTTATAGCAGGATGTAATCTCAGATGTCCTTACTGTCATAACAGAGAATTACTCAACAAGGATATGTGTCGCTATAGGTTTGACTGGGAAGAGATCTTACAATGGTTACTGAGAAATCGACAAATGATAGATGGTGTCTGCTTTACCGGTGGTGAGCCAACTCTTTATGAACATCTTGAATCGATGATTTACGACGTTAAAGAACTCAATTTGAAAGTGAAGCTTGATACAAACGGTACAGAGTCGTACGTACTGAAAAGATTGCTCCAGTTACAACTACTTGATTATGTAGCAATGGACATAAAGGCTCCATTGAATCGGTATGCACAAATTTGCAGAGCCCATGTGAATCTGGACAGTATACGAGAATCGGTTGAGCTAATAAAGTTATATGCACCAAATTACGAATTCCGAACGACATTTCATCCCTCTTTACTTTCAATCAGAGATTTCTATCAAATCTGTGAGTGGTTGAAAGGTGTTTCAACTTATGTTATCCAGAGTTGTAGAATTGGCAACAATCTTGATCCTCTTTTCAATGGCCTGCCGCCTGTTGATTACGAAGACGTAAAAAGCATAGCAGATCTATGTAAGAATTACTTTCCAAGATTTGTCCTTCGTGGTTTTACAGCATCATTGAAGAAACCTCTTACAGCCTTCGTGGAATAGTTTTCCATGCCAAGTCTCAAGGTCACTTAGTAATGGATGTGTTATTAACAAAATCAGAAGATGAGTTTCATCAATGAAAAAAGTGAGGTTGAGTATTTGTAATCTATTGCCAATTCACATAGATAGTATAATTTATGTGGGAGGTTTTCTGTGAGAATTGGCCTTGTGGTTGAAGGTATCTGCCCCGGCATCAACAATTTTATTCACACACTCACTCAGAGATCCGAAGACACCGTTATAGGTTTTTCGAAAGGTTGGCAAGGACTTTATCATGATGGGGCACTTTTCATGAGCATACAGACAACTGTCGGCTTTGAAAATCTTGGTGGATCAATCCTATCGAGTTCATCTTTGAAGGGTGTATCTAAGAGTTGGAAGTACAAAATGATGCACAATCTCCTCAGATATAGAATAGATCTTTTACTTGTCGCTGGTAACGAATACTCTCTGAGTCTTGTAAATGAACTTTTTTCAGCGGGAATTAGAGTAATAGTGATTCCATCGGCGGATTTTGGCTTGAATATTGATTCATACAGAATAGGTTTAGACACTGTCTTGAACGAATTGAGTGAGTGCATATATCGTTTCAAAGACCTTTTTAGAACCTCAGGAAGAAAGATTGTACTTTGCATGTCTTCAAGGTTTAGGAGTATTTTGGAACAAGTAAAGAATGTACATAGTTTTCTTTCAAAAGAGGTCTCTGACCAGATTCTTGTTTCATGGAATGAAGCTTTTGAAGACTTTGATTGTCTGGTGAAGATCGATGGCATCTTGAGCGCGAGCAGGCCTCTCAAGAAGGATCTTTTGTTTGCCCAGGATCTTGCAAAAGCCATTTTGTCTCACTCGCCATTGAGAGGAGGAACTGTGATCACTTACAATGGGAACTTTGAGTTTCTCAGCCTTCAAAGTTTTCAACGTGCTGTTTTGAACAATGTGGAGGGGGGAAAGACGTGAAGGGGGAGCATCCTTATGTGAAATGGGCTATTAAGAGCATTGAGTTGTGGATAAAAGATCGTATAGTTATTGATCCATGGAAAGATCATGCGCCACAGGAACTCTTAACAAGAAGATCTGGAGCTTTTGTAAGTTTGCACAAGCTAGATGGTGCTCTGAGGGGTTGCATAGGTACCTATCTTCCAACGAAGACGAATCTGGCCGAAGAGATACGAGATAATGCAATAGCTGCTGCAACAGAAGATCCAAGGTTTGCACCGGTCTCAGAAAAAGAGCTGAATGAAATCCAAGTCAGCGTCGATATTTTGAGCGAGCCAGAAAAGGTGACGAATCTGGATCAACTGGATCCAAGAAAGTATGGTGTGATAGTGGTCAGTGGTTTCAAGAGAGGCCTTTTGTTGCCAGATCTACCAGGTGTTGATACCGTTGAACAGCAGATTGCCATTGCAAAGCGAAAAGCGGGGATTTTCTCTGATGAGAGAGTCAGTATATACAGGTTTACTGTGGAGAGATACCATTGAGGGGTGGTTGAGTGCAGAAAATGGCACTTTACTTCACCAGTCTTGGCGATGGAAAGGTAAGATGTGAGCTCTGCCCTCACCGTTGTATGTTGGACGTAGGGCAAATAGGACTGTGTTTCACTCGGAAAAACGAAGACGGCGTGATGGAACTGATGAATTATGGACAGATTACATCGATCGCTATCGATCCCATAGAGAAGAAACCTTTGTTTCATTTTAATCCCTCTGACAAAATACTTTCCGTGGGAAGTTTCGGATGCAACATGAAATGTTCTTTTTGCCAAAATTGGGAGATCTCTCAGCAGATGGCGCCGACGAAACGTGTGCTTCCTGAACAGTTGGTCTCTATTGCCATCGAGCGAGGGTCCAAGGGAATAGCATATACTTACAATGAACCTTTTGTCTGGTTTGAGTTTGTTCTTGATACTTCAAGAATAGCAGTCAGAGAGGGGTTGTACAACGTATTGGTGACCAACGGTCTTGTAGAGAAAGAGCCACTCAATTTGTTGCTTCAGTCAGTTCATGCAATGAATATCGATCTGAAAGCCTTCGATGAAAGGATCTATCGTCGTCTAGGCGGAGATTTGGAAACGGTGAAACAGGCTATTGAAAGATCTATAGAATCTGGGATTCATGTGGAAGTGACAACCTTGATTGTGCCTGGGTTAAATGATGATAAGGAACAACTCGAAAGAGAGTTTAAATGGCTATCGAGTATTGATCGGTCGCTACCGCTTCATCTATCACGCTATTTTCCAAATTATAGAATGACTACTCCACCAACCCCTCCAGAGGAATTAATAGATTTTTACAACCTGGCACGTCAGTACCTCGATTTTGTCTACATTGGTAATTTGTGGGATCCACGGTATGAAAACACAGAATGTCCAGATTGTGGAACATTGGTTATTCAAAGACAAGGTTACAATGTTAAGCTCACAGCACTGGACTCAGAAGGTAGGTGCAAAAAGTGCGGAAAAAAGATAGCACGAGTTTTCTAAAAATCAACAACTTTGTCCTCACGATCTTTTTAATCGGGATAGCCATTACTGTTGCATTTTTGGTCATCATCTTTGTGCGAACGCCTCCGAGTTACTATGAGCATACAGGTTTCACCTTGGGTACGTATTGTAGAATAGTGGTTTCCTCTAAGAAGGGCTCGAAAAACTTGGCGCAAATCATCTTCAATGAGTTGAACAGGGTTTACAAGAAGTTTGATCCTAACGACTCTAACAGTGTGATCAGTAAAATAAATGCTTCAGGCGATTGGGTTGATCTTGATGAGGAAAGTTTTGTACTGATTGATGCGGCAATGAAATTTGCACAGATCACCGAAGGCGCTTTTGATCCGGCTTTGGGTAACTTGATTAAACTGTGGGGATTTGACAAAATAGCACAGAAGGTACCTACGAAGGTGCCATCTCAGACAGAGATCGAGGAGATCTTAAAACATTGTGGAATAGGAAAAGTTGAGTTGGATAGTAGAACAAGGAGGATCAAGTTAAACGATGGAGTGAAGTTGGATCTTGGTGGCATCACCAAAGGCTATGCACTTGATAGAGCATATCAGATAGCCAAAGAGATAGATCCAAAGTGCACAGGATTTGTGGAAGCGGGGGGAG
>CALKJI010000011.1 GCA_937995655.1 uncultured Pseudothermotoga sp.
ATGCCCAGTTCAAATAGAGTCCAGAGTAATTGCCGATGTATTTTTGTGCCTCTTTGAAATACATTTCACTTTTTGCATAATCGTTGAGTGGCCAGGGTGGTGTCATGTAACGCACACCAAGTCCCATGAATGCTAAACCTACGTAAAGGTCGTCTTGCAGATTTTCAAGGGCTTTTTCCATGTATTTGTCGAATTGCTGTAAAAGGACAAGTTTTTGGAATACATTGACAAATTCAATAATCTGTGAAGTTGCCAATGCTGCGATAAAGTATGCCTTCCCATTGGCAGGTTGATTTTTTATAACTTCCTCCGACAGTTTCAGTGATATTTCTACGTATGCCCTTTTTTCCTTTTGGTTCCTTGCAAGATTCCCAGCTTCTAAGTAAGCCTCGGCAAGAAGAGTCTTGAAATCAAATACATGAGGATTTTCAACAGTTGGTATATATCTCTCAAGAGTTTGTATGATACTTTCTATCTGCTGGATGTTTTGATAAGATCTCGCAGACAAGAAGCTTTGGTACATTTCATCATAGTTAACATTACTCGAAAAAGCCGACGTTAAGAAAAATGTAGCCAACAAAAATAAAGAAATTTTGATCTTTTCGATTCTCAAGATTTTGAATTTCATAATCAGCCTCCCATCTTTGAAAGATGCCAAACATGGCTCGGATATTGATCTATACCTTTAAAATATAGATCACAGAGTTATTCTAAGTGTTGCCTCCTCATTCAGCTGCAATTTGGTTAGCTCGTCTCTAAGCCGCCTTATCGCCAACTCTTTTTTCTTTGCCTCGATCATTATATGAACTTTGTCTATACCAGTCTGAGACAGTATGTTCCACAGATTTATGAAATCTTCAATACGGATGTAATCTCCATGCAATCTAAATTCACCTTCTCTACCTGAAGAAAGATGAACCTTTGGTGTTCTTGCAGAACTCCAGGTCTCAAAAACTTCTTTGAGAGATATTTCAGATTGATTTAAAGTATGATGGAAATAATCAAAAACAAATGGTATTCTCAGAGTTTGAGAGATTTGAAGGACATCCTGGGCATTGAATAGACTTTCATCGTTTTCAACGGCAAGTCGCTCCTTGAGCCAGCTGTTTTTCTCTACGGTGTCTATAAATTTTTCGATAGCTCTTTGTTTGTCTTCATAAACACCACCAACGTGAACTATGACTACACCATCCTCACCTATACCGAGTCTGTCGAGGAGCCAAAAATGGTACTGCAGTTCTCTAATTGACCTTTCCAGAACTTCCTTGATGGGAGAATTGAGCACTACGAATTGACCTGGATGCATCGTTATTCTGATATTGTATTCTCTCCTTATTCGTTTACCCGCTTCCACTAGTAAAGGTTCTAGCTTGTTCAACCATTTTTCTTCAAATTTGTCATGAGATGCGAAAGGAATGAACCTTGAACCAAGTCTGAAGACTTGAATGTTTTCCGATTTGCATAAATCTAGGAGCTTGAAAAGATCGTTCAAGTTCATCAGAAAAGCTTTGAACAAGCTGTCGAAATTCAAATTCTGGAGTCTAAGAGTGTGATTTGTACTCATCGTACTATGGGCATTTGAACAAAAAGTTCCAAAACCTATCTTTATCATACTGCACATACACAAGAAAGAACTCCTTTAGCTGAGATACCGCCTTTGTTTAAACTTCTTTTTCGGGCAGGGTGTAAATCCGGCGCGAATTTGGCTATAAGGGTAAAATAGGTGCCTTGAACACTTCTTTTTCCCATGTTGTGTATTTTCTTGCAGGGTTCTGTCAATGTTACTTTCAGGAAATTTAAATTCATAAATTTCATGAAAAGAACTTCTTTCAATCTCATAGTATACTAAGATTCTTCAGCTCTTCCCTCCTTTTTCTGTATTCAATTATGGGAGCATCTCCAGGTATGAGATTTTCATCCATTCTCAGTTCACTCTTCTTTGGAAGTTGTTTTTCAACGACTCTCTTATCTTGGTGTAAAACTATTTTGTTGAAAGGCATGCCAAGCTTGGCGATGAGCTTGTTTAACAAGAAAGATTTTGTAAAACCAACGTAAAACCTAAGGTATATCATCGTGTGCTCTTGATCAATCGGCACAAAGGCAGCTGTTACTCGCAATTTCTTGTCTATGTGGTTCTGCCAGATGTTTGGAAACTTGAATTCTAAATAGGCTTTAGTTTTTTCTATATCCAATTGTTCAGGCTTCTTTGCCAATGTTCCATCGTCTACTCTGCTAAAGACATAGAAAAAGAATATCGTTTCATCGATCCACTTTACGATTGGACCGTCAACAATTGTTCTGTTTCCACGACCTATGGTGTTGTAATGAACAAAAGGTAAATGCACGGGATCAAGTTGGTTTTCAATCGCTCTCGAATAGTGGACATTCCAAACTTCTTTGAATTCGCTGTAGGATAAATCGTTTGTTATATCTTCGAAGTACTTTGGGGTTGTGTTTGGCGTTTTTTCACCATACCAGAGCCATATGAACCCAGCTGTTTCATAGGTAGTGTATGATTGAACTTTGAAATTTTTTGGAACAGGAGCCTTTCTACCATTTGCTGGGATTACCTTAACATGTCCTGTTGGGTCGTATTCAAAACCGTGAAAGGGGCACCTGACTCTTTCACCACCACCGATTAGCTTTCCGTGGGATATGGAAGCACCCCTATGGCAACATATGTCTGAGATACAATGGACATTTCCCCCTTCATCACGCCAGAAGGCGAGGTTTACACCGAATCTTTTAACACCTATCAATTGACCTTTTTTTAATTCTTTCGAAGACAAGACGATATACCATTGGTTTCTAATCATAATAAAGCCTCCTGAAAGTTTCTACAATATTGATGAGATTTTTGAAATCATCAATCTTTTTGTTCGACGAGTTTCTTGATTTCCAATCTGTTTTTATAGAGTATAATTCCTAAATTGCCAGCATAGAGTATCAAGAGCTCAAATCTACCTTGAAAAACTCTCCAAACCACGTAGAAAAAAAGCACTAAGAAGCCTATAAGAACGCGTAAAGTGTCTTCTTCAGGAGTAGTTTTCCCTTTTCCTTTGATTTTGTTCCACAAAGAGAACAGGGTGAACACCGTTCCAAGCAAAGTTGGTGCTTCCCATTTTGTCAGCACCGACCAAGCACCAAAGGTTGTAGCAACAGCCTTTCCGCCTTTGAATTTCAAAAATGGAGAAAAGGCATGACCTGCGATAGCTGCAAGGGCCGCAAGACATACGACAAAGGGAGTGACATTAACAAAGTTATTCCAGCTAAAAAATGCCAATGGAAAAACCCCTTTAGAATAATCCAACAGAAGCGCGGTAAAGCCCCACTTGAAACCTGCGGCACGCCAGAGATTAGTTGAACCGGGATTACCGTCCCTGATTTGTTTGAGGTCGATACCCTTCGCCTTAGCTAATAAATAGGAATACATGACGCTGCCAGATAGAAATTGGAGTATTATTATGAAAATGTAAGTTACAAAGTTATACATCTATCTTCCTTCCTTTCCAACTAACCTTCTTCACGATAATTGTTTGGTAAAGTGAGTATAAAAATACTACTATGAAGAATAGAAAGTGAAGTGGATAGAGTAAAGCGTCATACCAACGATAATCGCCAGTTCGCTTCAAAAGTAGGTAGAAGAAGAAGGACAAGGTGAGATATCTGATAACAGAATAGCCTACAGAAAGATCAAGGCTAGAAAAGGATGAATAATAACCTGCCATCCACAAAAGAAAGAGTAAAAAAGTAACTGTTCCTCCCGACGTGGCGCCAGAGGACATATTCTTTGAAAAGCCTTCAAAAAGTTGCTTAAAACCACTGGGGTACATTCGAAATTTGATTATGCCGTTTCCTAGAAAGTTTGTGACCTGCAAGCCCTTTCCGACGTAAAGTCTACCAAGTTTTATATCTTCAAGTACAGAATCCTTTATTGCCTGATGGCCACCAGTGTATTCGTAATCCTTTCTTGAGGTTAGAATTACAGGGCCAAAAGAACCCGATGGTATCCTTTTGGGAAAACCTAAGGTATTACTACCGTATATCACAAGAATGTTGAAAACCGCTGTGAAATGTTCGTAAAAGCTTTCAAACCTTTGATAGGGCCAGACGGAGATAAGGCCGCCGTACTTCTCGTACTTTTGAATCAAAACTTCCACGGTTCTTTTGCCCGGCTCAACGTCAGCGTCCATGAAGATGAGAATATTACCTGTTGAACATAGAAAACCGTTCCAGATCGCCCAGGATTTTCCTACCCAACCTTTTGGTGGATCTTCTTTGAGTTCTAGAACCTTCACTTTTTGAAAACTCCTTGCGATTTGTGAAGTTTTATCGGAGGAGTTGTCATCTACAACGACAATTTCATGGGGCGGGACGGTTTGTTCTTGCAGTAGAGTAAGAATTTTTCCAATGTTTTTTTCCTCATTTCGAGCTGGAATGATTATGGATATGCTGTGGTTTTTTTGGTCAGTATTCTCAGAAATTCTAAGGATTCTCCTTGAAGTGGCAAAGATCGAAACAAGGGATATTACCACTGTCAGTAAGAAAAGAAAAATGTACATGAACACAAAAACCTCCTCAGAATTGTGCCGTATCTTGGCACCTTTTTAAATAAATTTTATCATAAGGAACAAAGTAGAAGAAATATAAAACTGTAATAATTTCAAACGTAAATATTTAACACATTTTACAGTAATATACAAAAGGAGGATGACTATGACACAAATCAAAGGTTCGAAGAACATACTTTTAACGCTTTTCTTAATAGTTTTTGCCGACATGGTTGGTTTTGGTCTTATCATTCCGCTGTTACCTTATTATGCGAAGCAATTTGGTGCAACAGATATTCTTGTTGGTTTCTTGTCGACGGTTTATCCATTAGGACAAATCTTTGCTGCCCCACTGATTGGTAGGTTGTCAGACAAATTTGGAAGAAAGATAGCTCTTCTTTTGAGTATAGGTGGGACTTTCTTTTCTCTTCTTATTCTGGGGTTTGCAAGGTCTTTGACTCTGATCTTTATTTCACGTCTTCTAGATGGGCTCACTGGTGGAAATATAGCCGTTGCTCAGTCCTATATCAGTGATTTTTCAGACGAGAAGTCTCGCTCCAAAAATCTTGGTTTGATCGGTGCAGCCTTTGGTTTGGGCTTCATATTGGGGCCTGCTATCGGTGGATTTTTGAGCAAGTGGGGATTTTCGGTGCCAGCTTTCTTCGCCTCGGCGCTGGCCTTCATGAACCTCATCAATATAGTCGTTTTCTTGCCTGATTCCAGACCAGCAGCAGATCATAAAAAGGTACCATATACCTTCGAAGAGTTGGTAAAAACTTTCAGTCAGCCAAAAGTGGCTTCGCTTTTGTTTACAAGGTTGTTCTATTCTCTTGGCTTTACAACTTTTGAATCGTCTTTCACACTTTTTGCCATCAGAAGGCTGAATCTTGAGCTTTCTCAAACAGGTTTCGTACTGGCATATATAGGTGTTGTTCTCGTCATAACACAGGGCTTGTTAGTAGGAAAGGTGGCAAAGAAGTTTGCAGAATATGTGGTGATCAAGTATCTCATGCCACTTGCGATTTTATTACTTGCAGTTTATTCCTTTTCGAGTAACCTGGCAACCTTGGTTTTATTTTTAACCCCACTTTCGATTTCTTCGGGTTTAATAGGTGTTTCTATAACTTCCCTTACCACAAAATCAGTTTCGAAAGATAAGTTGGGTGGAACCTTGGGAATTTTTAGTTCTGCAGACAGCTTGGTACGAATTGTTAGTCCCTTGATCGGAGCAATAGTTATACAGTATGTTGGTTCTAGATTTTTGGGGGTAGTTGTCGCCATCTTCGTATCAATAGGGTTTGTAATCTTCCGTACCAAATTTTTGCCAAATCTAGCTACCATGACCGAACATACCACAATCTAAGATGGTTGGTAAAGGACTTAAAAACCTTTTAATATTTGTGAATCCTTTGAATTTTTGCCTTATTCATCGTGTTGCTGGTCGGTTTTTATGATCCTTGGCTTAACTTTTAGAACGTTGATTTAAAAGGTCAGGTTTACGCTCTTTTACCAAGGTCGTTTTAAGTATGGTCCGACTCAGCGCACGATTCGTGCTCGAATGTGTTGTTAGAATCTTGGCAAAATCTTTTAAAAGTGAGATATATCGTACCTTTTAGTGTGCCCGACCAAATGAGTGATATTTCACCTTTTCGCAATTTTCAAACTATGCGTGTATAACTCAAACTGCCTATTGTGAAAGTAGCTCTTTTCAAATCAATCATCGTTTGAGAGTATCATCTTCAAAGGACGAAGAAATGGGAAGGAATTCTTCGGCTTTCTCAATGGGCATTTCTTCAACATTCTGCAGTTTCCTTTCTACGATTCCAGTCTTTTTCATCGCATCTCCTATTACCTTTTGGGTTTCTTGTAGTTTCTTGCTCACCTTCTCTAGCAACTCGCTGAACTTCTTTACTTCCACTTTAATAGCCGAGAGGAGATTCCATACCTCTTCTGCTTTCTTTTCTATGGTGAATATCTTAAGACCCAGTCTGAGAATGTTCAACACAGCCGAGAGCGTCGTGGGACCTGTAATCAGGACTTTGTGCTCCCTGTGAATGTCTTGTATAAAGCCGGGTTTTCTGAGCGCTTCTGCATACAAACTTTCCGTTGGCAGAAACATCAGAGCGAAGTCTGTTGTATGAGGTGGGCAAATGTATTTGTCTCTTATGTCTCTGGCTGACTGTTTCAAACGATTCTCCAGCTCTTTCCTAAGTCTTTCGCGGCCCGCACTGTCAGCCGTCTCTTCTGCTTCTACGATCCTTTCAAAGTCTTCCATGGGAAATTTTGCGTCTACTGGGAGCCAAATGTAATTTCTATTGCTGTCGCTTTCTACAGGTATCTTTATTGCAAATTCTACAGTCTCGGTGCTCTGGGGATTTACTCTTACGTTCTTATCATATTGGTTGGGTGCCAATATATCTTGGAGTATCGCCTCCAACTGAATTTCTCCGAGAATCCCTCTTGTCTTTATGTTGGAAAGCACCTTCTTGAGGTCGCTGACGCCATTTACCAAGCCTTGAATTTGCCCCAGACCACTATGAACTTGCTCCAGCCTCTCACTTACTAGCTTGAATGATTCAGTTAATCTCATGTTAAGTGTGGAGTGAAGCTTTTCGTCTACCGTTTGTCTCATCTGTTCAAGTCTATTGCTGTTTTCATCCTGGATTTCCTTTAGTTTAAATTCTATAGTGTCCCTCATTTTGCTAAGTCTCTCTTCGGTCTTTTCCGTTAGAGAGATTAAAGTGTCAGAGAGATTCTTCATGAGATTCTGTTGAGATCTACTCATCTCGTTGATGGTTGTTGTGAGTGTTTGATTTAACTTCGATACAAGATTCGTCATTTCTTCTCTATTTGACTTCATTTCTTGTGATATGTGCACATTTAAGTTTTTTTCAAAATTTAGGAGAACTTTCGCAAAATCAACATCTTTCATTGGGTGTCTTCGAAGAAAGTGGAGAACCACTTGTAAAATTGATGTCGCAGTAAGGACTATAAGAAGCAACAAAAGTATGCCTTGCAACTTTAACCCCCCTTGATATGACGATACATTAATATCGTATCATAGCATTGAACAGGCAAAGAACTTTATATTTAAATGTTACTTTAAATGCTCAGGTGTAGAAATATTGAAGTATTAAAATATTATTTAGGTATATCAGTCTGGATTTGTTACGCTACTGGACGCATTTTGAAACTCAGCGTATATGAAGTTTTAAGCTGTCTGGTTGACAAAAAAGTATCGAAGATTTTCAATAACAATGTACTGTGGTATTAGAAAGAAAACTTAGGATAGGAGGGAATGTCATGTCTTGTATTGTCGTTTATCTTTCCAAACACAGAGGAAACACAAAGAAAATAGCCCAAGTGATTGCGGAGGAATTGAAATGTGAGGCAAAGAGCGCTGATGAAGTCAAGCCAGGTGAGCTTGACCAATACGACATCATAGGTATTGGTTCGGGTATCTACGCCTTCCGTATGGATGGAAGGTTGAAAAAATTGTTGAAAGGATTGAAGGATCCAAAGAGTAAAGGGATTTTTCTTTTCTCCACATCGGCAGATCCAGATGGTACCAAGTACCACAAGGGAATGAAAAAGTTCGTTGAAAAGTTAGGTTTAAAATTGTTGGGAGAATTCAATTGTCAAGGTCTTTACGAAATGTGGTTCTTTGGTAAAAAATCTTGGAACCATGGTAGGCCAAACGAAGATGATCTGAAAAAAGCAAGAGAATTTGCAAGCAGCATTGTTCCAAGTTCACGTTAAAGTTTTGAAAAATTCTTATTGAACATTTCAAATCATTCTTTGTTAAGTTGGTTTTTTTTAAAACACTTCAGCAAGTTCTTTCATCAAAGTTCATTGAGTTTCTTAAAATGTGAACAGACATTGCTTGCCTTTGCTACCAATGTTTTGCATCATCATTCTACTCATACTCTGACTTTTCAGGTGCAACAAGATCTTATTTATGGTGATCTGATGGCAAAGAGCGTACTAGAGTCTGTTAGCTCTCAATCTGAATTTTATAAGACAAATTACAAGGATACGAAAAGAGTTAGGGAAGAAGCGTGGGTCATGATACTTTTGCATAATGAGAGAATATTAGTTTTTTGGCCAAGGGTTAGTCAATCTCCTGAAAAATCATTTTTTCAAAGTTTGAGATCTTGTCAGATCTACTCCAGAGTTTACCAACATAAGGACAACTCTTGGTATAGACAATGGCAAAATTTTGTGCCTGAACTTTCATTTAGTTATCTCACGTAACTATAGGCTTGAATGAATTTGTCCTTTTCAATGAGATGTTTTCTTACATACTGACCACAATTGCTGCCTATTTGGTTTTCTTCAAGTTCTCCTATGCTCAAGATCACTTGGTAACCGCTCATAAGGAGTTCTTCCACAAAGTCCTTGTGTGTCATGGGCATTCCAGTTTGAAGATCTACGTCTGAAGCAATAGAATTTTTCAGAGCATTGTGAGTGGGATTCACTGGAGTGATCTTGATCAGAAATTTGGCTGGGTCAAAGAACCTTATGATCACTTTGGGGTCAAGTTGATAATTTTTTGCGACAGCAAAGTTCAGTGTTATTTTTCTATCGCCATCAGATACAAATTTGTTTCCATATTCAGAAATCTTTTCAAAGGACCACTTTTTGATTGGAATGATTTGATTGCGTTCTGTTTCGTCCGTAGAATGAATTGAAAACTGCAATTGAAACTTCCCAGGGTAGTATATGTTTTTAAGTTCTAGGAGCCTTTCGAAAAATACATCGGTGCCCTCAGGCGCCACCGTTGAAATAGACGGAAGCAGATTTTCATAACAAGACAGCTTCTTTAAGACTACAAGTACGTTCTGGTTAAAAGCGGGCTCACCTACCCTTGCAAACTGTATTTTGAACTTCTTGGTTTCAACTTTTTTGGTTGGAAAGTAATATTCCATTAAGAACTCAATTTGCTCCATAATATCTTCAGCTGAGAGTTTTCCTTCATAGTAAGAACCTGCGTCACACATCAAGCAACCCACAGGACAACCACGAAGCGTAGAGACAATGAGGACCCATTTTTCGCTTCGATCCAATGGAGGTTGCAAAGACTGAACAAACTCAACTAAAACCCCTGAAGAGGTTTCACCAAGAAAAACAGTTGCCAAATCATCCTTACCGTACTTGGCAAGTATCTTCAATTCTTATTCACCTCCGAAATTATCTGCATTGCCGTTCCTACAGCGTTCCCAACGGCTATACTCATCTGCCTGAAACCTCCACAAGCATCACCAACAATGTGCAGATCTTTTGACGATGTTTTGATAAAATCTGTGTTTGGTTTCCTTCCAGCACATATGAGTAGAGCATCGAAATTGTATTCAGCTTTATTTGTGAATATCTTTAAGCCACTTTCAACCTTTTCAATTGGCTCGCCTTCGTGGTAGATTATTCCAGAGCTTTCGGCATATTCAACCAACTTTGGTAACGCTTTGATTTCCCTTGTTCGGTTGAACAAATGGACAAACGGTACACCCTTTTCTTTTGCTTTCAAAGCTGAGTCAAATGCAACATCACCGGCTCCATAAATAGCAAGAGAAGTCAAGCTTTCTGGTAAAAATCTGTATTCGTATACGACCTTTGGATCAACTTCAAATTGTGTGAGTCTGACTGGGATCGTCCCACTTGCCACTATCAACTTGTCAAATTCATATGAATTTGACTTGGTTTTGGCAACGGTACCTTGAACTTCAACCACTTCTTCAAAGATAACCTTGACTGTGCTTGATAACAATCTGTTTTTCAAGATTTCAACCACTGCTTCACCTGGAAGTGGATAGAAAACTGGAAAATTTTCCACTCGCCATGCGTTAACAATTAAACCTCCTATCGTATCCTTTTCAAAAATAGTGACCTGAAAATTGTACCTGCACAGAAAGACAGCTGCTGTAATTCCAGCAGGTCCTGCTCCTACGACTCCAACTCGCACAGTATCTCCTCGGCTTTGCAAACCACGGCAAAACCGTGGGCAAGATTCTTTAGAGATGCAAAATGGTACCAATCACTCTTGTCCCAAGTGCCATCCTCAACTACAACGACTTCAAAGCCTCTCACAAAGGCAGTTCTTGCCGTTGTCTCAACGCAAAGGTGTGTCATTACACCAGTGATTATGAGCTGGTCTACGTTTTGTTTAACCAAAATTTTCTGTAGGTTCGTTTGGTAGAAAGCGTCGTAAGTGCTTTTGTAAACTACATGTGTTGGGTCAGGTTTCAAACAAAATTCTGCCCAATGCTGGGAAATTTCGTTGCCCCACCAACTTTTCATCCTTTTACTGGCTCCAACATGGAGAGTAGCTATGACTGGCTTATTTTTCTGAAGAAATTTGACCATCAAGTTCTCCACTACAGGAAAGATTTTTTCAACACCATGTAAGTAAGCCGATGAAGCTTTGTTGCAAAAGTAATTTTGCAAGTCTACAACAACCAAAGCCGGGCTTGAGAGTTTAAACTTGTGTTTGCCTTTTTCATCTTTGAAGAACATGAGATCACCAACTCTATTTTAACAATAAAACAACCGTTGGACTGGGCTTACGGCAAGCAACGTAAGTATTTGATGATAGGAATTTGTGTCTGATTTTTCATTTTCATCTTTACATCGATAACTTTCGAAAGCCTTGCCAGCGCAATAGTTCTTCACTTGTAATGAATTCATAGTTCCTATGAAGGGCTTTTGATTTTTCTTTTCTGTGATGGACTGCTACATTTACTGTTGTCCATGAGCTTCATATTCATGATCATGGCGATCTTTTCAACACCCTTTTGATAAACATATAGATTTACCTGTTTTTCGAGAGTTTGTTTACAACAATCTATCCTTTAAAGGTAAGAGGGGCTTGTACCCTTACAAACTCTTGCCAAAGCAATTTGGTTGTCAGTAAAAAATATAGGCGTCTAAGATTTCAACTACTCTTTCACTGCACCGCGCGTCAAGCCACTGACTAAAAACCGTTGCATCGACAAGAACAAAATCACCATGGGCATCATTCCCAGCAATGCTGCAGCTGTGAACAGACCCCACTCGGTTTCGTATGGTCCAACAGCGAAGGTTTGAAGCCCTAAAGCATAGGTATAATTTCTGACGTTTTGAAGAACTATTCTAGCGACAACAAACTCGTTGAAGGTTCCTATAAAAACAAGTAAGAAAACAACAACAAGAATTGGTCTTGCAAGCGGAAGGATTATTTTGTAGAAACTTTGGAACCTTGTCGCACCGTCCACTATGGCCGCTTCTTCCAGTGACGGTGGTATCGTATCATAGAAACCCTTCATTAGATACATGTTGTAGGCAATACCAGTGAGATATGAAAAGATCAGACCACCCAGAGTGTCGATGCCCAAGAAAGTAACATATCTACCAAGAAAGTTCAATAAATTGTAGATGGCTATCATGAAGATAACGGCGGGGAACATTTGAATCAAAAGGAAGCTAAGTAAACCGTATTTTCTACCTCTGAACCTCATTCTACTGAAAGGATAAGCTGCCACAGCACAGACAAGTGTCGTTATCACACCTACTACACTGGCCACAATGATTGAGTTTAAAACCCAGTTCAAAAAGTAGTGCTTTGGCTTTTGTTTCCAGATATTGTCAATTCTGTATAATTGCTTGTCGATGCGCTTGTAATCATTCTTCAAAAAGGCTAGCGGAGACTTGTCCATGAGAATTCCTGCTCTTCGACTGGCAACTGTCATATCAGCTTTTACTTTGCTGGAGAATTCCATCGCTACTAAGTCAGAGAGCCTGGTCAAAACATCAGATCTGACAAAAGTGCCACTGAAAGAAATCGATAATAGCCCTTCGTAAGAAGTCTTGAAGTCTTTCAGTAAAGCCCGACAGCTAGCTAAAACTCCGTCTAAGTTCTTGGAAGTGTTTTCGAACCTTCTCAAAAAGTCTCTGTACTCCTCGATCCATCTTAGATCACTCACTGTCTTGGACAACTGCGAAGAAATTTGGTCCTTGAACTCGTAAGAGTTTGCAAAGTTTCGAATGAATGTCAAGACAGCGGAATATCTTGTCAAGTCTGCTGAAGAAAGGGATTTTATGTTGCCAACTGCGATTATTCTCTCACCAAGTTGGTTCTTGAATAGTTGCAACTCTACATACCTTCTGTATTCAGTAAGAGATTCACCTATTTCCTTGATTTGTGATTCAAGGTTTGATTTTCTCAAAGATTTTTCCTTAATTTCCTCCTGAATCTCAACATATTTTTCGTTCAGATTCCTCAAAAGTATTATCTTCTCACCAGTTTCTTCAAAGATTTCTTTTGTTTGCATCAAAACTCTCTCAAGCCTTGGCCTCAAGTTTTCATAAAGTTCGAGAAATTGGTTGTATTGTGCCTTCTTCGTTATTGATTCATCACGATTGATGATTTCTGTGAAGGTTTTCTCAAGAGTTGTCAGAATTTTGACCAGCTCTTCATAATCCACATAGGCTCTCAAAATGTTCAAAGTTGACAAAATTTCTTCAAGCAGTCCTTGTGCAGTTGAAAGCATTTTTGAGTCGTCTATTGGAATCATAGAAAGAGTGGTCGTTGCGTAAATCTTAGTTTTTAGATCAACCAAGCTCTGGAAAACTTCAGATAGAGACTTCATTTCAGGTAAGATGGCTTCGGAGAGGAAAAGGTTTGTTGTCAAAACCTCACTTTGCAACGTGGAGATCCTCTTGTTCAATTCCTGGGCAACGAAGTTAAGTTCGGATAGTTTTTTATCGTAGATTTTAAACTCTTCTACGTATAAACCAACTTTGGTTTTGTAGATCTCGCTCAATTGCCAAAGAGCCTGAACATAGGTATCAGCATTATCTATTTGATATCCTGTTAAGCTTTCAAGATCTTGCTTTAGGATGTTAAAAGTTGTTGAATTAAATCGCTCGTTCTGCAGTTTTTCATAAAGTACTGCTGCATAAGAATCATTTAAGGAAATCCTTGGTACATTAGTTTGCACTGTTTCACTGAGTTTCTTGAGGCTTTCGATCAGATCACTCTTTATCTTTTCAGCATTTTCCTGCATCTTTATTGATATATTATTGAAAGACTGCTTTGCCAAGGCGTGTCTGGTTTCCGTCTCGTCAAAATAAGATTCCATCCTCTTTATATATTTGTCTATCATCTCTCGAGAACGTTGCTGAGTAATTCTATCGTACGGCTTAACCCTAGAAATCAAGTTCTGGAGTTCCTGAACAAGAACTGGTACATTCTTCTCTGGTGTCAAAAGATCTATGTAATTTTGAAGTGTTACCCTGGATGTAAACAACTTTGTAGAAAAGGCTGCTTCGTCTCTTCGTATAGAGGTAGATACAACCCAAACAACGGGAAAGAGTATTAAGATTATCAGCAGTATCATTACTCCATGAGTGAGAATTGGAAATCTTCTTTGGACCATTATCTGCCCACCTCTTCAAAGGCACCAGAAAATTTAAAGTTGAAAAGGCTTATGGTTCCAACAAGCAAGAAAATCATGATAGAAATTGCACTTGCAAAACCAAAATCTTGACCAGTTCCAGCCTGAAACGCGAGTTTGTAGACGTAAGACATGAGGATATCTGTATAACCCGTTGGTGTCACTGAACCGGGAATCGGAGGACCGCCCGCAGTGATAAGAAAGATGATGGTGAAATTGTTAAAACTGAAGGCAAAGCTGCTAACCAAGAGGGGCCCTATTACCGTCATCAAAAGTGGAAAGGTTATCCTTGAAAAGCGTCTGAGTTTACCAGCACCATCTACTGTGGCTGCCTCGTAGAGTTCAACGGGTATGGACTGTAAAGCACCTAAGGAGATCGTCATCATGTAAGGGAATGTCAACCAGATGTTTACAAGCAAAACACCGACACGAGCCCAAAATGGGTCGTTGAACCACCTTATGGGGTCCAAACTGAACAGGGGCAACAAAAACTTATTGAAAAGTCCGTAAGTTTCGTTCAAAAGTCCATTGCGCCAGACCAAGGCTGATATGAAAGCCGGGATAGCCCACGGAATTATCAAAAGGGTCCTGTAAAGGTTTCTTCCTCTCAACCTTGGATCGTTCAAAACCAATGCGAAGGGCAGACCAACCGACAGAGAGAGAACCACACTTAGTGCAGCCCAGGCAAAGGTCCAACCAAAGATGCTCAAGAATGGTCCCGTGACTCTTGGATCGGTGATTATTCGAATGAAATTCTTCCGTCCTATGTAATCTATGAAACCAACGAGAAAGATCTCCTCGCCCTTATCGTTTACATCGTAGAAGACTCCGTCCTTCTCCTGAACCCTTTGATTCGTAACATTGTTTACCAAGATCATCTTCAACTTCATACGCCCATCTTCGTAAACTTCTTCGTATGCCAATCTATAAAGTCTTTCTATTCGTACAAATCCCCAGCTTCCATCAGGAAGAATTCGCAGGGCATATTTTTTACCTGAAAATGGTTCAATGAAATCGGTGTTCGCCAGGTGAGTCTGTGCAATTCGCGTTTTGAAGTAAGGTGCATTTATATCTAGTAGTTGATCATCAAAAGCGTAGAAAAGTTTATAAGATTTTCCCTCAGTAGTGAGTAGTTTGATCTCCTGGAAAAGACTAGGCCAGGGAACAATTTTGAAACGCTGCCCTTCATAAAGAAAGGTCTCACTTTCAATTCTCTGTAGAATTCCTTCACTGAGTATTACATCTCTACCTTTTCTTCTAACGGGCACAGGTTTTTTAGATATGAAGATCTGATCGTCGATACTGAATAAGATTATGAAATCATCAGTTGGATTTATTCCATCGTAAGCCATGAACACGCGGTAAGAAACAACTTCGTTGCTTGGAACAATGTAGGTGTACTTTGTACTGTACAATAATCGTTCTATAGCTTCTTCCTTGGGCATAAAATGTCCAGTTCCATAATTTGTAAAAGCGGTTTTGATAGTGAAGTAAATAGGATAGAGAACGAGGATGAACAGTAAAACCAAAGCCGGAATGATGTATCTGTAAGGGTAACCTTTTGGGTTGAATACAAAAAAGTCTATCAAAAAAATCAATACAGCAAAGGTTATTCCAAGTTCATAGTACCTGTTTTGAATCAAAAAGGCAGTCATCCAGAAAAAGCTAATATTTAACAGCAGAAGGAAAAACCAAAGGAAAAGCTTCATCAATTTTTTCACTCTTGTTTGCCTCCTCGAAGCTGAAAAACCCGGGGTGGACCCCGGGTTTTGAGTTTATTGAGTTTGAGCTTTTATCCTTTCAACGGCGTTCCTTGCAGCTTCTGCTGGAGTTGCACGTCCATTAACTACCAGGTTCAGTGCGTCATCCATAGCGCCCCAAACGAACCCCATCTGTGGCACATTGGGCATTGGGATTCCATTTCCAGCACTCATAGTGAAGGCAACAACATCTGGATTGTCCTTTACAAGTTCCAAGACATCCTTTCTGGCTGGCAACCTTGGATCGGCAAGGTAAATGCGATGCATTGTATCTCTCTTAGCAATGTAGTTGATAAGGAACTCTTTTGCGAGCAAAAGATTTGCTGACTTGGTATTGATCATGAATCCCTGAACTCCCACGAATGGTCTAGCCACAAGATTGGGTGCCACGTCAGGAATGAGCGCAACACCGTAATCTATCCCGGCGTCGGCATAGGCCTTGGTTGCCCAAGGACCATTGATGATCATCGCGGCTCTACCGTCCCTAAACATTGAATCCATTATTTCGTAATTGTCACCAGGTGTTATGATTCCTTCGTCGACGAATCTTTTCAGCAAGGACAGGCCCTTTACAGCACCTTCATTAGCAAGACCAATGTCCTTAACATCCAAGCCGGTCGGCGTACTCTTAAAGACGTATCCCCCATGACCGAAGATAAATGGTACGACAAAGTAGAAGGTCGTCGCTGGGAAGATAAGCCCTCTAACCTCTGTGCCGAATTCTTTTTGAATGTTCTTCGCCATTGTAATGAGTTCTTCTATAGTCTTAGGAGGCTGTGGGATGTAATCTTTGTTATAAATGAGAGCGATTGCTTCAAGAGCATAGGGCAAACCATAGAGTTTTCCACCGTAAGAAAAGGCTTCCAGTCCGGACTCAAAGAATTGGTTGATTTCTGCAAAGGCTGGAATTGGCTCAAGAAGTCCATTTGCAACGAGTTCTCCTACCCAGTCATGAGCACCAACAATGATGTCAGCGCCTTGTCCTTGAGGGGCAGCTGTTAAGAATTTTGGTTTGATGTCCCCAAAAGGCACGTATTGAACCTCAACGTCGACTCCATATCTTGCTTTAAACTCTTGGCCAAGAGCTTGCAGAATACCTACCTGTTTTTCTGAGGTCCAGACAACGAGTTTTTGCTGAGCAAAGACAAAAACCGCCATGGCAACAAGAAGCAACGCTGCAAACTTTCTCACAAAATCACCTCCTTGTAATACTCCTGCACAACGATTATATCAGAATCTTAATTTTAATTTCAATTTTAATACACAAAAAGAATCGCAACGATCATTGATGAACAAACTATAGATTGCCTTAGTTGTGTTTGCCCTGGGATCTTTTGTAAGTAATTTCTTTCGTGAACGTGATCGACCCTATTTTTATTGGAATCCCTACAATTGTACAGTGGTTAAGAACATCTCATTGTTAATCAATTTGCCCTGTTTTGTGGTTCAATGAAAGTTAAGAACACTCGCTTAATAACTTGAGTTGCTGAAAAATCAGTGGAAATCTTTTGTGGCTTCCCTTTTCTCCAAGATTAAGCAAAAGTGGGTTATCACTTGGTCTTTCTCCTCTTTCAAAAAAGACACCTTGTCAATAAAGTCGTCAAACAATGAGGAGAGTTGTCTATTTTTAGCTTTTCGGTTAACTTTTTGAAGAACCTCAGTTGAATTCCTAACGATACTTCAATTTAAAAGAATCCTTGACCTCAACCTTATATCTCTGGAGGAGCTACCGACTCTAAGTTCATACTCTCCTTTCTCAAGAATCCAATCTGAGCCAGAAAAACTTCGAAGATCACTCAAGTCTAACCGTACTTCAATCTTTTCGACCTCCCCGGGCTTCAAAAGCTTCGTTTTGTGGAATGTCTTAAGCTCTTGCAAAGGTTTGCCGATTTTTCCTAAAGGAGCTTTAATATACACTTGCGCCACCTCTTTACCAGCAAAGCTGCCAACGTTCTTGATTTCAAAGGAAATCTTTATTGAATTGTTCAGAGATGAAACGTTGAGATTGTCGTATCTGAACGTCGTATATGACAAACCGTAACCAAACTCATAGGCTGGCTCAACTCGGAAAGTATCGTAATATCTGTAACCTACGTATATATCCTCGTCGTAACTTATGGTCAAAGGATCGTTCACAGGTTCTCCTGGGAAGTTCTTCGAAGGGATATCGTTGTAATCTTTTGGAAATGTTGTGGGTAATTTACCGCTGGGGTTAACTTTACCCACGAGAATGTCCCCCAAGATTTTTCCTGTTTCCTGACCTGCTTGCCAGAGCAAAACAATTGCATCGATTTTGTCCCTCCAACTGGCTATTTCGATAACTCCTCCTATGTTAAGAACGACTATCACTTTCTTTCCTTGTGAGTGAAATCTTGAGGATACCCTATTGATCAAATTAATTTCATCATCTGATAGGTAGAAATCACCCTTTTCAGGTTTTCTGTCGTAACCCTCACCCGAAGTGCGACTTATAACCAACAAAGCCATATCATTTGAAGAAGCAAATCTTTCAATATCTTCATCACTCAAGAAATCCTGGGGCAAAAGAGGTATCAACGGCCAACCCCAAGGAAGTTGTTGAATTTTGTATTCCTCGGTTTGTCTCATCTTTTCAATGTAATTTTCATAGATGACCCGAAGTTTTTCATCAATTCTCAAACCAGCTTCCTTCAAACCATCGATTATGTTGATCACATACCTTGGATTCGTATCACCACTGCCGGTCCCACCCTTGATAGTCTCCAGCTGACTTGTTCCAAAGACTGCCAACTTTGTATCTAAAGATATTGGCAAGACCATATCATTTTTCAAAAGGATCACACCCTCGCAACCAGCTTCGTATGATATTTTGGCATTTTCAGTGAGATTTGGCTTGTTGGAGTAAGCGTAATTTTTGAATGAAGGTGTCTTTATCAACACTCTGAGTATGTTTTTTACAGCTTGATCAAGAAGTTGTTCTTTGAGCTCTCCTGATGCCACTGCTTTGAGAATTTCTTCAACCTCGTCCTTTCTACCAAATGGGATTGCCTGATAGGCTTTGCCAGGCATTATCATATCGTTGCCGGCTTTGATCTGCTCTATCGGGTTGTCGCCAGCGTACCAGTCTGTCATGACAAAGCCTTCGAATCCCCAGTCCTTTCTCAAAACTTCGGTTAAAAGCCAATAGTTTTGAGAACAGTATACTCCATTGAGTTTGTTGTAAGCGCTCATGACAGACCAGGGTTTTGCTTTTCTTACAACTATTTCGAAGGCTTTCAGATATATCTCTCTCAATGCCCTTTGTGAAACAAGTGTGTCAATTTGCATTCTTCCTGTTTCTTGTTCGTTTGCTACGAAGTGTTTGACACAGGCACCAACACCTTGAGATTGAACACCTTTGACGAAAGCGGCTGCGATTTCACCACTCAGAACAGGATCTTCTGAGTAATATTCAAAGTTTCTACCACAGAGCGGGTTTCGATGTATGTTCAGTGCTGGCGCAAGGAGGATGTCAACACCGTATTCTCTTGTTTCATTTCCTATAGCCATTCCAACTCTCTCTACAACTTCTTTGTTCCAAGTTGAAGCCAACATGCTAGCAATTGGAAAGGCAGTTGCATAGTAAGTTTCTCCTGTCTCTTCTCTTTTTGGTTTGATCCTCAATCCAGCAGGCCCATCGGCAAGTCTTACAGAGGGAATCTTCAAACGATCGATTGAATGTGTTTCACCGGCTACCCCATCAACTTTTGAAGGAGGGTTGTCAAAAATACCAGGCATGCCTATACCCACAAGGAAAGACACCTTTTCCTCAACTGTCATTTTTGAAATAATGTCTTCACATTTTTCTTCCATTTTCATCGCCTCCGTTTTTGTTATTGTAACAGTAGAGCACACTAAAAAGTATTGTAACAACACGGTGAAAATGGAAGAAAAAAGAAGATAAAGACAGCTTAGGCTAAAATTGACTGTTCAGTTCGATCACATGGGATTAAAATGTAATATCCGAGGGTTGTTATGAAAACATTTTCATTATATTTTCATTTTCGTGGAAAGGGTGAAAAGACGCAACACATTTTTCAGAATGCCAACTCTGAGGGGAGGTGTACGTTGGATGAAAAGGTTGATTGTTTTATTGCTAATTGCGCTAACAATCGTTGCTTTTGCACAAACCTTCGATCGCAGCAAAACGGTATTTGTAGGTGGAGGAATGTGGTCACCACCGTCAAACTGGAGCCCCTTCACACCATGGAACGCTGTCACTGGAACGATTGGACTGGTCTACGAAACTCTTTTCCTCTATGACCCTCTCACTGGTAAATTTGAACCGTGGCTGGCAGAAAGCGGAAGCTGGATAAGTGACTCGGTCTTTCAAATCAAGCTTAGAAATGGCTTAACTTGGCAGGATGGTAAACCCTTAACAATCGATGATGTCCTATTCACCTTTGAAATTGCGAAAAAGCACACTGGTATTAACTACAGTCCAATTTGGAACTGGCTTGAAAGAATTGTGAAAGTCGACGAGCGTACTCTGAACTTTGTCTTCTCAGATCCAAGGTATCACGAGTGGGGACAAAACCTTATATCAATTGCCATCATTCCAAAACATGTGTGGGAAGGTAAAACTCAAGATGAGATTCTCCAAAGTGCAAACGAAAAGCCTCTGGGCTCAGGCTCTTACTTTGTTGAAACCTGGGACAGTGACAGAAACGTTTTCAAAAAGAATCCAAACTGGTGGGGTATCAAATTACTTGGGCTCGATCCCAAACCTGAGAGAGTAGTCGTTGTGAGGATCCTCAGCAACAATGTTGCCATTGGAATGTTGATGAAAGGTGAATTGGACTGGAGCAACTTCTTCTTGCCAGGAATTCCAACACTCAGGAAGGCTTACGGCGTACACACCTGGTATGAATCTGCACCATACATGTTGCCCGCAAACACTACTGGAATTTTTCTCAACGTGAATAAGTACCCACTGAGCATTCCCGAGTTCAGAAGAGCTATGGCATTTGCTATTGACACTTCCAAAATAGTCGATAGAGCGTTCGAAAGAATGGTAACTGCCTCGAATCCTGTTGGTATAATGCCTATACCAGGGTTCATCAAGTACTATCCCGAGGAAGTGGCAAAGCAATTTGGATTCAAATACGACCCTGCCATGGCAAACAAGATCTTAGACGAACTTGGTTTCAAAGATGTCAACAAAGATGGGTTCAGAGAAGACCCAAACGGTCGTCCCTTCAAACTCACTATACAGTGTCCGTACGGATGGACTGACTGGATGGTTTCGATTCAGTCGATTGCAGAAGACCTTAGAAAAGTTGGGCTCAATGTGGAGCCGATCTATCCGGATGCTTCAAAATACAACGACGATCTCTTTGCTGGTAGATTCGATATAATTCTCAATAACTATCCCACAGGAGTATCCAGCACGGTTTGGTCATATTTCAACGCGGTCTTCTATCCGGCTGCTGCCGAATCAGAATATTCATATTCTGGAAACTTTGGAAAGTATAAAAATCCTGAGGTAACTGAATTGCTCGATCAAATGAACAGAACGCCTCTGACAAATGAGGAGGGCATCAAAAAAGTTGTTGCAAAACTTTCAGAGATTCTTCTAAAGGAACTACCTTTCATACCGTTGTGGTATAACGGAGCATGGTTCCAAGCATCAGATGCTGTTTGGAAGGCTTGGCCCTCTGAAAAGAATCCTTATGCATGGCCCATCAGCTGGGGTGGCCACTGGCAACTCGGCGGAATTAAGGTATTGTTTGGGATAAAATCCGAATAAATTTTCCCTACAGGATACCCCCGCCCGTTGGTGGGCGGGGTTAAAATTATCAAGGGAGTGAAAATCTTGCAAAAGTATCTCACACGCAAAATAGTGGTATATCTTTTGACCTTTTTTTTCGCTGTGACGATCGATTGGGCCATCCCACGTTTCATGCCCGGTAACCCCATAAATGTCTTAGTTTCACGTTTTGCAGCCCTACCAGAATCAATAAAAGTTATGCAGAGTTATTTTACACAGGCTTTTGGATTAGACAGACCACTTTTGGAACAATACACAAGCTTTTGGAAGGCACTCTTTCGTGGTGATTTGGGCATAAGTATTTATCTATATCCACAACCTGTGTTAAAGGTTATTCTTGAGGCTTTACCTTACACTATTGCGGTTTTGCTACCAGCTATCTTCGTGAGCTTTATGGTTGGTAACAGGTTGGGTGCGTTCGTCGCAAGAAAGAAACGATTGGATAACACGGCACTTCCTATCTTTTACACTCTCACGGCTTCTCCATATTTCTGGTTTGGAATATTACTGGCTTGGTTTTTTGGAGTTGTGCTTAAATGGTTTCCAATTGCTGGTGCATACAGTTACTTGTTGAGACGTTCTTTTTCCTGGACCTTCATAAAGAGTTTTCTATATCATTGGATACTGCCGTTCTCGTCTTTGGTTTTAGTAATGCTCGGTGGTTGGGCGATTGGGATGAGAAATATGATCATCTATGAGTTGGAAGCGAATTATTCGAGGTATCTCGAAAGCTGTGGTGCCTCCCAGAAGCTGATTCGAAAATATTCTTACAGAAACGCTATTCTACCCCAGGTGACTGGCCTTGCAATTCAGCTTGGAACAGCCGTTGCTGGCACGTTAACGACCGAAATAGTTTTTTCTTACCCAGGGATTGGCTATATACTGATGCAGGGAATACTCAACCAAGATTACTTTCTTATACAAGGGTGCTTTCTGTTTATAGTGATCGGGGTGTTGCTTGCAAATTTCATAGTCGACCTGTTCTATCTAATTCTTGACCCAAGGATAAGAAAGACCTACACTGGGGAGGTTTGAGAATGACAAGAAAGGAATTCATCTACTTTATTTTGAGAAATAAAAAGTTCGTCTTTTCATTTTGTGTTTTGACCTTTCTTGCCGTCCTCGCAACCTTTGGTCCAATGCTCACACCATATGATCCTTTGGAGTTTGCATCTTTTCCTTACCAGCCACCGAATAGGGATCATTGGCTTGGTACCAACACCTTTGGTCAAGATCTGTTCACACAGTTGGTCTATGGTTTGAGAAGTTCGTTGCTGGTTGGTCTGCTGGGAGGTGGTTTAGCCACATTCATAGGTCTTTCGATAGGTTTTGCTGCAGGATACAAAGGAGGTTGGCTTGATGAATTTCTAATGATGCTCTCTAACATTCTGATGGTTTTGCCAACCTTAGCTCTGTTGATAATAATTGCTGCATATCTTCCGTACAGAGGCGTTGCGATTCAGAGTGTTATCATTGGCTTCACCGCCTGGCCTTGGACAGCAAGGGCAGTGAGAGCACAAACTATGACTCTCAAGACAAGAGAATTTGTGGATCTTGCAAGAATAACAGGCTGTAACAATCTAAAGATCATTTGGCAGGAGATCATGCCAAATATGATGTCTTATGTTTTCATGGTTTTTATACTTCAGTTTGGTGGAGCAATTTTGGCAGCAACAGGTTTGGACTTCATAGGCCTTGGCCCAACGAGGGGTATCTCGCTGGGAATAATGATGCAGCAGGCAACACTTTGGAGCGCTATTCAGCTTGGCATGTGGTGGTGGGCGATAACACCTGGTGCCGTGATCACCCTAATAGTCGCCTCGTTGTACATAATGAATACTGGACTCGATGAAATTTTCAACCCAAGACTGAGGGAGTTGTGAAAGATGAGTGATGTAGTTTTGAAAGTCAAAAGTTTGAAGGTCTATTACAGCACATTACATGGGAACGTGAAAGCCGTTGATGATGTGGACTTTGAGATCGTCAGAAAGGAAGTCTTGGGCATTGCTGGGGAATCTGGGTGTGGAAAATCAACGCTGGGCAATGCGTTGATCCTCTTGAAGCCACCGATGAGATATCACGGTGGTGAAGCAATAATGGATGAAAAGAATCTCATGACTCTTCCAAAAAAGGAAATGAGGAAAGTGAGATATAGAAAGATTTCCATTATCCCGCAGTATGCGATGGATGCATTGAACCCGACAAAGAAAATCAGAGAAATCATGCAGGACTTGCTTAAAGAACATGGTGAGAATCTGGAGAAAAAACTCGACATTGTCGATGAGCGATTGCAAATTGTGAATCTCCCAAAGGCTGTACTCAACATGTATCCTGTTGAGTTATCGGGCGGAATGAAACAGAGAGTCGTAATGGTGATTTCAACACTCCTGAATCCAGATCTTCTGATAGCTGACGAGATAACTTCAGCGCTGGACGTGAGTAGCCAAAAGGCGGTGGTTCAGATGCTTCATCGCATGAAAGAAGAAAGGATTGTGGGTTCCATAGCTTTCGTAACACACGATTTGGCAGTTCTCTATCAAATAGCGCAGAGAATAATGATCATGTACGCCGGAAAAGTTGCCGAAATCTCTCCGACAGAAAAAATCGTTAATCAACCTTTACATCCTTACACTAAGATGCTCATGGCTTCTCTGCCAAAGATGGGGGTAAGATACAACGAAATTAAATTGAAGGGAATATCTGGCTATCCTCCAAACTTGCTCAACATTGGCCCGGGTTGTAGATTTATGGGAAGATGTCCCTTTGCTTTCGAGCTGTGTACCAAAGATCCTCCGCTATTCGACATCGATGGTCGAAAGGTGGCATGCTGGATATACAGAAGCGAGGGTGATGAAATTTGAGTCTAATTGAAGTCAAGAACCTTACCAAGGAGTTCCCACTGGGTTTTCTTGGAAGGATAAAACTCAAGGCTGTGGATAACGTGTCTTTCGAACTGGATGAATCAAAGCTAATATCGGTCATAGGTGAAAGCGGTAGTGGTAAGACAACAATAGGAAAACTGATTCTTCGATTGCTCAAACCAACGGGAGGACAGATCATTTTCAATGGAAAAGACATAAAAAGTTTTAAACCAAAGGATTACTACAGAAACGTTCAAGGTATTTTCCAAGATCCTTATTCTTCATTCAATCCTGTATATAAGATCGATCGAATCTTTGAGTTAGTTTTTGATGAATTCATGCCTCAATTGCATAGAAATCAGCGACAGAAAGAAATCGAAGAGATTCTCATAAGCGTTGGGATGAACCCGTCGCAGATCTTGGGAAAGTATCCTCATCAACTCAGTGGTGGCCAACTTCAGAGAATTCTGATTGCAAGAACCCTTTTGTTGAAACCAAAAGTCCTCATAGCCGATGAAATAATAAGCATGCTCGACGCATCCACGAGAGTAGATATCTTGGGCTTCTTAGGAGAACTTAAGCAAAAAGGTATGTCCGTTATATTCATAACGCATGATCTTTCATTTGGATATTATATAAGCGATGAAACAATCATTCTTTACAAGGGAAGCATAATGGAAATGGGTGATACAATAAAGGTCTTTCACAATCCCATGCATCCTTACACAAGAATGCTTCTAGAATCTGTGCCAAGTATTGAAAAGAAATGGGACTTGGAAAAGTTTTTTGTGCCAGAGATAGTTCACAAAGAGATTTCTGGATGCAAATTCTACGAAAGGTGTTCAGAAGCAACAGATGAATGTAAAAGGCAAGTTCCGCAGTTAGTCGAAATCGAAGAAAACCACAGGGTTGCATGTATCAAATCTGACGTTTCTGTGAGGACAGAGTGGAAAAATTTCGAGAGTTCTCGTAAGAGCGACAGCGTGGGGTGAGAAAGTTTGGTGACAATAAAGGATGTTGCGAAAGTTGCAAATGTCTCTATTGCCACGGTTTCGAGGGTCATTAATGGGTATGACAATGTAGATGAAAAGACCCGCAAGAAGGTCCTGAAGGCAATAAGAGAATTGAATTACAAACCAAGGATGCATTATGGTCTGAACGGGACCCTTTTAAGAACAGTAGGTGTTCTACTGCCAGATCTTGGTGGGTATCACTACGGTGAAATATTGACAGGTATTGAAGAGTATTGTTTCGAAAACAATTTTGACGTCATGATTTCACTGACCAGAAGCTTACCAGATGTTGAAAAAGAAGTGCTTGATCAGTACTTCAAAAGAAAGGTTGATGGAATCTTGGTTTGTACTCTGTCGGGAGAGGAGAAACTCTTGGAAAGGTTTCTGAACAGCGGTGTAACCATTGTAGCAATTGATTCGAAAATCGATGAGCTCAGAGTCGACTCGGTAAACGTGGATAATTTCAACGGTGCTTACTATGCGATGAAGTATCTTTACGAAAGAAGACATCGTAGGATTCTTTACATACCAGGGCCACAGAATGCTCATGCAGCCTTTGAAAGAGAAAAGGCAATCGAAAAGTTTATGATAAAACACAAAGTTAAGGTGATGATAAGTGAAGAGAGAGGTTTTCAACCAGAAACAGGATATAGTGCGATAAAAAATTACTTGAAAAAGCATGGGAAAGATTTCACAGCAATCTTTTGTGTCAACGACTACGTTGCACTGGGCGCATTGAATGCCTTGAATGATGCTGGTATAAATGTGCCTGAAGAGGTCTCGATAATAGGTTTTGACGATTCTCCTTTTGCCTCATACACTATACCACCTCTGACAACTGTTTCTCAACCACGTTGGCTCATGGGAAAATTGGGGGCACAACTCTTGCTTGATAAATTGAACAATCCGTTCAAATCTTCTTTCAGGACTATCGTCCTTCCTGTCCAAGTTACGGAAAGAAAGTCTGTTAAAGCTTTGTGATGACACTGCTAGGGTAAATCTTGTTTCCTCTTGATCTTCGCTGTTTTGTGGTAATATCTATGTAGATGTTTCGGAGAGCTAACAAACATTCTTCTTGACAACAAAAAGGGAGGCAAGCAGTGCACCGAACGATAAAACCTTGGTGCCGACGGGTGAATGGCAAGAGTTGATATTCTAAACTACAGAATAGAAAAATCTCTCTTTTTGCTCGCTTGGCCGCTGGTTCTTTCTAGTGCTTTTCAGACGATTTATAACATGGTCGATTCTTATTTCTTGGGTAAACTTGGACCGGTTGAATTTTCTGCATCGACTATCGTTTGGCCAGTAATCTTTGTGTTCTTATCGCTCGCCATTGGCTTTTCAAATGCCGGTATATCTTTGATATCACAGTTCTATGGCAAGAGAGATTACAAAAATGCCAGGCTTTCCATGGTGCAGTTGTATGCAGTAACCGTCTCAGTCGGTGTGGTTTCGACAGTTGTGGGAATCATATTGGCTGATCCTATAATTCGGGCTATTGCAGGTAATTCTCAGGAAAGGTTGATAAAACTTGCCATCGAGTACTATGTGATCGACATGATAGGACTACCTTTTGTCTTTATCTTCAACAGTACAACAGCTGTGGCAAGGGCGGTTGGTGACTCGAAGTTCTCTATGAGAATCATGGGTTTGATGAACCTCATAAACCTTGTTTTTGATCCACTTCTAATCTTTGGCATAGGTTTCTTTCCAAAGCTTGGAGTTGCTGGAGCCGCTTGGGCTTCAAATATAGGACGATTTTTCGCCGCAGCTTACTCGATGTACTACATCTTGAAAAAAGACCATTTACTGAAAATTGAGAGAGACCTAATGAAAGTGGAATTAAAGCTGGTCAAAAAGATAATAGCCATTGGCTTGCCAAATTCTTTAGGGGCTTCTCTCACTTCGGCAGGTTTTGCAGTTGTAATGAGATATGTAGCGCAATTCGGGCCAGCTGTTATAAGTGCCTACGGGATAGGAAACAGGGTCACCAATCTTGTAAACATGTTTTCTTTCGGGATAGGCGGGGCTGTAGCTGTTATGGTTGGCCAGTTTATTGGTGCAAGAAGATATGAAGGCGCTGAAAAAACTGTTTTTACGGCCTTTCTTATAAATCTGGCCGTTATCGGTACCGTTTGCACAATGGTTTTCTTTTTTGCGCCACAGATAACAAAGTTTTTCATAAACGATCCTCAGGTGATTGACATGGGAAGGATTTATTTTAGATACATTTCATTCTCCATTCCCATCTTCACTTCTTACATGGTTTACAACAACGCACTGATCGGTGCAGGCAAGGGTGTCCTCATAATGATTCAAGACATCTTAAGACTCTGGGGTATAAGAATCCCTATCATCGCTGCTTTGTCCACTAGTTTTGGTTTCAAAGGAGTTTTCGTCGGAATGATTATAAGTAACCTTTGCATTTTTGTTCTCTCCTACATCTTCTTCAAATTTTCGAACTGGCGAAAAGGTGTCGTTGATGAAAAGGTAACTTATACTGAAAAGATTACACAATGAAAGTACAGATTATGATTTGCCATCAAAGAAGCAGTACTTTCATTGGTGATCCTTTTTGCCACAGATTCTAACTAACAAAGAGAAAACGACATAATCGACTCGCGTTGGAAGCTCTTGAATTATCATATTCCCGTTGAAATAGCAAGCACAATGAACGGAGCAACCACTGAATAATCATTGTTTCTCTAATAAAGGCGATATCATGGACGTTGAATCACCAAACAGTGGGATTATTTTCAATTCTAAATAGAGAGATCAGTTGCGAATGATAAAATCAAATAGAAAGGAGGCAATATCAAAGTATGATGAGGTCGATTCTCAAAATAGCCTTTCGAAACTTCAAGATGCACTTCAAGACTGCTCTGGTTTTGATTGTTGGCATTGGTGTTCCAGCGATGCTAATAGTCGGTGGACTTTCCATAAATGACACTATTAAAAATTGGATTGTCTCGAGTTTTTCCAAGAACTTTGGATCTGCCGATGCCTACGTTGAGAGTCGAAGAAATAACATCTTTATGAAGATCAACTTGGACGAACAAACTATCGTTGCTCTAAAGGAGTTTCCCGATGTTATCAAAATTCTGCCGGTTTCGGAAGCCCTGGGCAGGGTTGAATCCAAAGATAAAATGATCGATTGTCTGATTTTGGGGCTGAACCCAAGTGACCTGGAAGATTTCATAGAAAAGAGAATAACTCTTTCCAAAGGTGAAATAATTGTCTCAAAGACGATTGCCGATTCCTTGAAACTTTCCAAAGGTGAAAAAATTACCGTCAACATTGGTGCTGGTGAAAAGCAATTTGAGGTTAAAGAAGTTGGAGAAGAAGGTTTTCTGAACTTCCGTGGCGAAAACTTTAATTACAGCGGAACTGCTTTTATTCACATAGACGATTTTCTTGGTCCTGGAGGCTTTCCAACTCGCCTGTATCTGAATTTGCACGGTGATATCAGCGAACATCAAACAATAGTTGAAGAACTCAGGAAAAATCTGAACGTGAGAGCAGTCGCCATGAAAGCCGACCTGCTCAATTCGCCAGCCAACAGGGCCCTGGGTTATTTGACTATAGCCTTCAGCGGTTTTTCGATTTTAGCATCCTTCGTTCTGGTATACCTTTTTGCTCAAAGTTTTGTCGAAGAGAGAACAACAGTCATGGCAACTTTGAGAATATTAGGAATGAAGACAGATCATATAGCCTCGATACTCTTGATAGAAGGCTTGTCCTATTTGGCTGTATCGGGAATCTTTGGAGGAACGCTGGGAATCTTATTGGCTAAATATTTGTTGAACAGGTTTCTTGCAACAAGTAATGTTCTCAGTGCCAGACTTGGAGTAGGTTTTGGTGAAATTGAACTTCATGTTTCAGCTTTCACAACTCTTCTGGGTGTCTTTTCTGGTTTGATTGTTCCAGCCTTCATATTCGCAAAAAGAATTTGGCAAATAACCAGAAAATCTCCGGTGCAGATGCTTTCAATTTACCAATCTGACTTGCAAGATTCTATTTTTGAAAAGATTAGAAAAGCCATGGGTATAGGACTGTGCGTCTTTGGTATCATTGTCATCGTTGCCATGAAGAATCTTTGGCTGTTTGGTCTGCTCTCTGCCTTTGTGGGATTGTATCTAGCGATTTTCCATCCGGCGGTGAGTTTGTTACTCGGAAGCATCATGATCGGTATGGTGAGCTATTTTGCCCCGAGCGAAAGCGCTGGTGGATGGGAGATCCTTCAAAGAGCGGCTATTTTTTTCATTGGTAGCTGGTTGGTTTTCATATACGCCGTTGTTTTAATAAGAAAGCTCTTTTCAAAAGCTTTCCTGAAAAGATCTGTATCGAGTTTCATAGCTTTTTCTTACGTTGAAAGAAATATTACAAACTCCTTCATCATAGCTTCCATGTTCAGTTTGATTGTCTTTGTCATGACCCTGGTTGTGACGATTCCTTATAATGTTCAAAATTTCGTTCGAAATCGACTGGAGAGTGGCCTTTTTGGCTACGATTTCATGGTGATCCGCAATCCCTTGAAGTTGATTTTTTCAAAAAGTGAACTTGAAGTTGCAGAGAGCTTGACTAGTTACTCGAGGGTCTACATTGCAGAATTTGAAAATGACCTGATAGCCTTTGTCGATGAAAACTTTTTACAAAAGGCTTTTTTACCATTTGAAACCAACGAACAGTGGCGCGAAAAGTTGCTTGAACCGGGCAAGGCGATCGCTGGGTACTTACGGAAAGATGATTCATCACAAATGACCGGAAAAACAGTCACAGGAAGAGTGCGATCCCCTTTCAGAATAGGTGGAACAAAGGTTATGGATTTTGAAATTATCGATGGTTTCGACATGAGGCAGGCGATGATTCCAGTCAAATATGTCACATCAATTAACAGCATTCCTAAGGAAGTTCGTGTAATACCTGTGTTATTAGCCAAAGTTGAACCTCAAAAAGTTGCACAAGTAAAAAACTTCTACAATAAACTTTTTGACTTCCCTGTTTACATCACGGAAGAGCTCAACAGGCTTTTCACTGGAATAAACATGCTAATTCAAACAGCTATTGCCTTGTTGTACTTTGGATTGATAAGTGGCTTCAGTGGCATTGCCTTCCATTCGCTCAGAAGCGTGATCGTTAGACAGCGCTTGACAGGTACGCTGAGAGCCGTTGGAATGTCCAGCAAGAGTGTCTCCTTAGCCTTTATCGTTGAAAATATTGTTATAGCATCTTTAGGAATTTTGGTTGGATGTTTCGCAGGTTATTTAGAATCGAGAGATGTTTCTAAGCTGATCTTTAAACTCTTTGGCTCTGGCAATTTTGTTTTTCCATTCAAAAATTTTTTCCTTTTGCTTGGTGCCATCTATGCAGTGATCTTTGTTGTAGTTTCATTACCAGTTATCTTGACAAAAAAGAGTCCTGCCGAGGCCTTGAGGGCACCTGAATGATTTGAGGGAGGAAAGGACATGATAGTGGTCAAAAATCTCTGGAAGGTCTATGGCAAAGGTGAAAAAAGAGTAGAGGCTTTGAAAGGCGTAGATTTTCAAATAGAGCAGGGTGAGTTTATCGCAATACTTGGTCCGTCTGGCTCTGGTAAGACAACTTTGTTGAATTGTTTGTCTGGCATAGATTCACCAACTAAAGGAGAAATTTTCTTTGATGGTGTTGAATTCCACCGCCTCAGTGAGGAGGAAAAAACAAAATTCAGAGCTCAGAACATGGGCTTCATTTTTCAGTTTTTCAATCTGATACCCGTTTTGACCGTTCTCGAAAACGTCGAGCTGCCGTTGCGGATCCTTGGCCAGAAAGGGCGAGAGGTCAAAGAACGGGCAGCCGAAATGCTGAAAAAAGTTGGTCTTTCTGGAAAAGAAGATAAGTTCCCATCACAACTCTCTGGTGGCGAACAACAAAGGGTTGCAATTTCAAGGGCATTGGTTCATAACCCTAAAATTGTCTGGGCAGATGAACCTACTGGAAATCTCGATTCAGAAACTGGTGCGGCAATTATTGCTCTGCTAGAAAGAATACGTCTAGAAAATAGAACAACCTTAATTGTTGTCACTCACGATGAAAAAATTGCTCAGAGGGCTAACAGAATCTTTGTAGTTAGAGATGGGAAGATACTTAAGGTAATTGATAGAAAGGACGAAGTGATGGAGGTGTAGCACTTTGAAAGCAAAGCGGATAAACATTTGGTGGATCAGAAGAGATATTAGATTGATTGACAATGCCGTTTTGAACAAGGCAGCCCAAGAGGATGGTGAAATAGTCCCAGTTTACATCTTGGATCCATCAATGTTTTCCGGAAAGGGACAAGAAAAGAAGTTGTCTTTCATTTTCCGTCAACTTTGGGATTTGAACAGGCGACTTTCCACCTTTGGAACAGCAATTATGGTTTTTCATGGAAAAGGTAGTGATGTTTTCAGATGGTTGAAATCGCAGTTCTCTCAGGCAAAGATTTTCACCAGTCTGGAACTTGGATATGTCGGTCAAGAGATGCTCAAAGAAGCTAAGAAGTATTTTCAGACTGAAACTGTCTTTGAAGGTTACCTTTTGAACTTTGACAGGGTACGATCGAAGGAAGGAAAGGTTTTCAGGACATTCTTTCACTTCAAGAATGCGGCGTACAAGTGGATTGAAAAAATGGTTTGGAAGGAGGAAGAGAATCTACAGTTCAAATGGTACAGCCTTTCTACCCCCAGTCTTTACAGAATAGACGGTTATAGGATTGAAAAACTTGATTTTTCTTTAGAATCACTTGGCTTGCCAGAGATTCAGCTGTATCACGAAGGAGCTATAAGATCCCCAGAAGAACTGTTAAAGCGGTTTGAAATGGTCTTGCCTAGCTATAATAAGTTGAGGGATTTTCCAGCAAAGAATGCCACTTCACTTTTGAGTGTTCACTTGCGTTACGGCACAATCTGTGTAAGAGAGGTTCTTAAGTGGGCTCTAGGCAAATCGAACTCTACAAAATTCATAGACGAGATTCTTTGGAGAGAATTTTTTAGCTACCTTTTGTACCATTATCCAGAGAGTGAATTCCAAGATTTGAGAAGGAACTATGAAAGAATTTGGATTAAGCCATCTAGGGAAGATTTGACTAAGCTTGAAAGTGCTCAATTTGGGATACCAATAATCGACGCAGGATTAAATCAACTTTATTTGGAAGGCTTTGTTCACAACCGAGTCAGGATGATAATAGCAAGTTACCTTACCAAAGATCTTCAATGGGATTGGAGAATAGGCGAAAGACTTTTTGCACAGCATTTGATAGACTATGATCCGGCTTTGAACGTAGGTAATTGGCAGTGGAATGCAGGGGTTGGAGTCGATCCAAAATCGATGTATCGAAGATTCAACCCCTTTTTGCAGGCTGAAAAATTCGATCACGAAGGTGAATACATAAACCGATATTTGAAAGCAGGTCCAGTAGGGTATCAGTCATGAATCTGTAAAAGTAGATCGCGGAAAATGCGACTTTTGTACAAGATCGGCCATTGACTATGATAACTCCAAAGTAATTTTGCATCATCTTTGATTTTACAAGATTGAGCCAAGTTTGACAATTCTGTCATCTTTTTGTTCTTCTTTCTTCCTTCTGTCTTACTCGTTGGGCATCGGACTAAAAGAAAGCGTGTTTTTCTAAGAACCGAGACAATCTTTATACGTCCAGCACCCAGCCGTAGGATTTGCAGAGACTTTACGGTCAAAGCCAAGCTGATTTACCAACTCAAAGGTCTTCCATGCTGCACTTTTATGGTATATGCAAGCTTTACCATATCGTAATGAAAAATAACCGTGATGTAAAAAAGCAGTGTTACTATTTTGATGGAAATATTGAGTAATTTTTCACAATTAGGAGGTGAGATATATGGCAAAGTATCAGGTTACAAAAACTTTGGATGTCAGAGGAGAGGTATGTCCAGTTCCAGATGTAGAGACCAGCAGAGCACTCAAGAGTATGAAATCTGGTGAGATCTTAGAGGTGTGGATTGACTACCCAATGTCCAAGGAAAGAATTCCAGAGACCGTGAAAAAGCTAGGACACGAACTGTTGGAGATTGAAGAAATTGGCCCAAGTGAATGGAAGCTTTACATCAAAGTAAAATGAGGAGGTGCAGGCGCTGTGGTATGGACCGGGCTTGTGATCGGGATTATCTTCGGTGTAGTTCTTCAGCGTGGTAGGATTTGTTTTAACTCTGCCTTTAGAGATGTTTTGATTTTCAAAGACAATTATTTGATGAGGCTTGCAGCTTTGACCCTGGGTCTTCAGTCTATCACCTTTCTCATTTTCGCTCAGGCTGGTTTAATAAAACTTGCCCCAATGCCCTTAAATTGGATTGCTAACATCGTTGGTGGATATATCTTTGGCGTTGGAATGGTTCTTGGTGGCGGTTGTGCTTCTGGTGTAACCTATCGAATTGGTGAAGGTATGACGACAGCTTGGCTTGCAGCTTTGGCGTTCGGCTTGACAGCACGTGCCACAGAGGCAGGCTTGTTCTCAAAGTGGATAAGCTGGCTGCGCAGTTACAACGTCACAGTTCAGAATACAACGGCTCTCTATGCTCCCAAAACAGGCCCAAGTGTGGCAACCATTCTTGGAATAAGCCCATGGATCGTTTCAGTAATCTTTGCTTTGCTCATGCTTTGGTATGCCTTTGGTGTGAAGAACAAATCTCAAAGACCTTCCAGACTCAACTGGATTGCTGCCTCAGTTCTCATCGCAATATTGGCTCCCATCGCCTGGTGGGCAAGTGCTAAGGCTGGTAGGAATTACGGACTTGGAATCACTGGGGGATGGACCAATATTATATCGGTTTACACGGGAAACGTAAAGTTGAGCTGGATAGGTGCAGAGGTTCTGGGAATAATCATTGGCTCAGCCATATCTGCAATCATTGGCAAAGAGTTCAAGCTTAGAATGCCGAAGGATCCAAAAACCTATGTCCAAGTTCTCGCTGGAGGTTTTCTGATGGGCTTTGGTGCGGCAACAGCTGGTGGATGCAACATAGGCCACTTCTTAACTGGTGTACCGCTCTTGGCAATTTCGTCGATAGTGGCATCGGTTTTCTTCATTCTTGGGAACTGGACAATGGCTTGGTTTTTGTACGGTAGGCAGAAATGATCTTTCAGAAGGAGGAAAAAATATGAAACTAGGGATCCAGGTGATGGTGCCGCCTTATACTTACCAAGATCTTGATACTGCTATAAAGATTGCTGAGGCAGCACTTGAAAAAGGACACGAAGTAACTTTGTTTCTCTTTGCAGATTCTGTTATATGTACCAACAAAAACATTAAACCACTTAGAATTGACAGAAATATTCCACAAAAATTGATAGAACTGATGAAGAACAATAAATTTCAAGTTCACATCTGTGGTATTTGCATGGATTACAGGGGTATAACCACAGAGATGATAATAGAAGGTTCAAAACCAAGCGGTCTTCCAGAACTTGCAAATCTTTTGTACACCTGTGACAGGTTTGTAAATCTAATGGCTTGAGGTGGGACTATGAAAAAACTGCTCTTTGTGGCTTATCAATCACCTGTTGGAAGTATCTGGGTCAATGAAACTTTTAGAACTGCTTTTGGTATGTATGGAGAAGATCTAGATCCGAGTGTTCTTTTGATCGATGAAGCTTCGGTTGCTCTATCAAAAGGTACGAAACCTGAAACGATTGGTTTGTTACCACTGTCGATTTGCCATAAATACATCAAGAACTATGGGACAAAGGTATACACAATCAAACAACACCTTGAGAAATTCAAAGTGAAAGAACTAGATGAGAACTTCAAAGCAGAGATAATAGATGAGGCTGATTTGGCTGACTTTTTACACAGTTTCGACTACGTTATTTTTATGTGAGGTGACTGAAAATGGCATTAATACTCGTCAAGTACGGAACGAACCATCCTGCTGAAAAGCTCAAAATAAGATCTGCCAGGGCTGAAGACAAAGTTGTTCTGGTACAAAACGGTGTTTATTGGGCTTTGGAAAGCCTTCAGACACCGGCAAAGGTTTATGCCATAAAAGATGATTTTTTTGCAAGGGGATATTCCCAGACAGATTCAAAAGTATCTTTGATCACTTACGGAGAATTTATTGATTTGCTGGAAGGTGAGAAAAAGTTCATAGGATAGGGATATCAAAAAGTGGTAAAATGAAAATACAGAAAGGGTAATGAGCCGCGGCTAGTCCGCGGTTTTTGTAAAAGGGGAATTTTTATGAAGCGCAGTAAAGATGTACTGACCATTTTCAAGATTTTGTCGAACCAGACAAGGCTCGACATTCTGATGCTTTTGAGAGACAGTTGTCTCACAGCTTCAGAGGTGGCTGAAAAGTTGGGAATAGATCTTTCAACTGCCTACAGATATTTGAACCAAATGGTTGAGAATGGCATACTCAGTGTCATTAAGGCTCCGAATGGAGATAGGTTTGATTTTTCTTCCATTCATATACTCAAAATACTCGAAGAGGCTGTGGGATTGATATACGACATGGACGGAAGAGAAAACCTCAAAGCCAACAGTTTCGTAGTCCAAGAGATCGACAAAGTATCTGAGCCGAAGAGATTTGTTGATATGCGTGGTCAGATATGTCCTGTGCCAGAAATCATGACCAGGAAGGAATTGGCCAAGCTCAAACCTGGTGAGACACTGGTTGTCATCTGTGACTACCCGCTCTCAAAAGAGAGAATCACAAGCTTTGCATCAAGAGAAGGCTACACAGTAAAGGTCGAAGAAATTGGACCAATCTCGAAAATCTATATACAAAGATCAGCGCGTGACGTTGAAAAGTAGGAACAAGAGACCTTTTTCATGGATACAGATATTTTCATTGCACAGGCCTTTTTCTTGTGACTTTACAAGCACATATATATTTTCTACCTTATGATGGGACAAAAGGGTCGAATGGTGCATAAAAAACAATGAAGCAGGTTGTGATCTTTAGCCGCCTCTGATGTGTTATTGTCCTTGGAAAGTTCGATCTCTTTTTTGCTGATAAAATATTTCAGTATTTTGCACGTATGGGAAGTTACTAAAGATTTAACCTGACCTTTGGTGATGTGGGCAAGATGGGTATGAAGGGGCTTGCAGCAAATTTAGATGAGATATGTTTAATTTTCGTCAGATTCTAAGAAACCCTTTGGTATAATCAAGTAATGTAATAATACTTTTATCTCATTAGTGGAGGTGTTGTTGTGAAGGTCAAAGTAGTCCTACTGCTGCTGTTTATTCTTTCAACCCTCATTTTTGCTCAGACAAAGTGGCCCAGCCAGATTAGGTTAGTTTCTGGTCCATCCGGAGGAACTTGGTTTGCACTGGGTGGTACATTGGCCAACATATGGACACAGGATGTCGTTCAGACAACAAGTGGTACTGGTGGCGGAACAAGCAACATAGTTGTTATATCTAGAGGTCAGGCCGATGTTGGCTTGACTACTCTGGCGATCTTCAACGCCGCACTCAAGGGTATTGGCCCATTTGCACCAAATCCCGTCAAGGGAACCGTTTTGTTTGCTAACCTCTATAGACAATACACATATTTCATAATGAGGAAAGATTTTGCATTAAAGTATGGTGTGAAGAGCTTGAAAGACATAGTGGAAAAGAAATTGCCTATAAGGTTTGCCACCCTCACACCTGGTACAGCTAGCGAATACGTTATCAGAACTATTTTTGAGGCTGGGTATGGTATTAACTGGGAAACAATTAGATCTTGGCGTGGAAGAGTTGAGTTTGCTTCTTACAGTGATGGAGCAAATTTGCTCGCAGACAATAACATCGATTGTTTTGCATTTCAAATCAGCCGCGTAGCATCTGTAATAATGGACATTGAAAGTAGGGTTGACGTCGTTTTACTACCCGTTGATGACGAAGCAATTGAGAAAGTTGCAGCGGTGTTGGGAACAAAGAAATTCTTCATTGAACCTGGAATTTACAAATCTGTGACCGAGCCAGTGCAAACGGTTGGGGATTACACATGTCTTGTTATAAGAGAAACATTGCCCGAGGATCTTGTGTACAAACTTGCAGAATCTCTATGGAAGAGGAAGGAAGAAATATCGAAAGCTTTCGTAGATATGGCTGAACTCAATGCCGAAGAAGCTGTCTTTGAAGGTGTCTTAGCGCATTCTGGTGCAGCTAAGTTCTGGACATCGATAAAGTGAACCCTTTTAATCTTGACTCTCCTGGTGATCCGTGGTTGCCAGGAGAGATTTTTATATCGGAGGGACACCAATGAGATCTTTAAAGGGTTGGCCGTATTACATCGGTTATTTTTCACTAATTGCACTAGGTGTTTTTCACCTTTATACTGCAATCTTTGGTACATTTGAAGCTTATTTACAGAGAAATATTCACCTACTGTTCGCGTTACCCCTCGTTTATATTTATTTTCCCTTTTCAAAAAAAGGTCCGAAAGATAAGGTACCTTGGTATGACTGGCTACTGTGTATTATGTCCTCATTGCCATCTTTGTATGCGGTTTTCAATTATCAGCGCATAATTTACAGGATGGTGCAAGTTGAAATCGTTCGAACTGAAGAACTGCTCCTTGGTACGATCCTCGTAGTTACCCTTCTTGAAGCAGCACGAAGAGTCGTTGGACTTGGTCTTACTATTCTAGCTTCTGCGATGATATTCTATATGTACTTTGGTTATCTATTACCTGGTGATTGGAGAGGCATGTATGTTCCATTTGACAGAATCATTGAACACCTTTATCTGACAGGAGAAGGTATTTTCTCAACACCGCTTGGTGTTTCTGCAACATTCGTTATCATAATGCTTATTTTTGGGGGTTTCCTTGAAAAAAGTGGTACGGGAGATTATTTTATGGATCTGTCAAAAGCCGTGGCTGGGAAGGCAGCTGGTGGACCTGCTAAAATAGCCGTCATAAGTTCGGGTTTGTTTGGTAGCATATCAGGTTCAGCTGTTGCAAACGTTTATGCTACGGGGACCTTTACCATACCAATGATGAAACAGCTAGGTTTTTCGAATGCCTTTGCCGGAGCTGTAGAAGCAGTTGCAAGTTCGGGTGGTCAGATAATGCCTCCAGTCATGGGAGCTGCCGCATTTATCATGGCATCTTTTTTGGGAATTCCGTACAGTAGTATCGTCGTAGCAGGTATCGTACCAGCTTTGCTTTATTACATAGGGGTCTACGCAATGGTTGATGCAAGGGCAAAAAAACTCGGTTTAAAAGGCTTGACGAGTGAACAGATACCTTCCATCGGTGATGTTCTCAAGAAGCTGTACATAATCATCCCCGTTGTTGTTTTCGTATTGATGATTCTTCGTGGGAACACACCTATGAGATCGGCAACTGTAGGCATTCTTGTTTGCTGGTTTTTGAGTTTGCTGAACAAAGGTAAAAGAATGGGACCTCTTCAAATAATTGATGCGATCTATCTTGGAACAAAGAATGTTTTTGTCGTAGCCATAGCTTGTGCTGCAGCTGGTATCGTCGTTGGTGCAGTGAGCTTGACAGGCGTTGGATTCAAAATAGCAAGTTCGATTTTCTCACTGGCTGGGAACAACAGCTTTATGGCATTAGTAATGGTTGCAGTACTTTCCTTGATACTGGGAATGGGTCTTCCAACCACAGCTGCATACATCGTGGCATCAGCTTTAGCTGTTCCAGCATTGATAAAACTTGGATTTTTGCCCTTATCATCGCACATGTTTGTCTTCTATTTCGCAGTATTTTCGGCGATAACACCACCTGTTGCTTTGGCTGCTTATGCGGCTAGTTCTATAAGTGGTGCTACACCAAATGAGACAGGCTTTCAGGCTCTGAGATTGGGTATTGTGGCAATTGTGTTACCCTTCGCCTTTTGTTTTGATAAATCTTTTCTTTTGCAGTCAAATCCGTGGTTAAATTTATTTTCACTACTCTCTGGTATATGTGCTGCGATATTTTTGGGCACGGGTATAGAAGGGTATCTACGCGGAAATATAGGAATTGTTTTTCGTTCGGGGCTTGTGATTTTTGGTTTGCTCTCACTTTGGCCTCAGATATTTGTTCGAATTATTGCGATACTAATCGGTTTCGCTACAATGACATATCTTTACCTTGTACAAAAAGATCAAACCGTCTCCTAAATTCGGGGCGCACAGAGCGCCCTTACTGCTTTTACAGAAAGAAAGATTTCGAATTTTCATATTTGACCAACCTAGAGATGAAAAAATCTTTGAAAATGAAATCTCACATTTTGTATTTGGACACCAAATATTGTAAATCAGCAACCAATCGATTGAGATCATCTACAACGGAGGAGAGTTGCTTTGTTTCGCTGACTTGCCGCTCGACCAATGCTGAAACATCTGAGAAAGTATGTTTCAATAGTTCTGCACTTCGCACAATTTTCTCACTGGCTGTTACGAGTTCCTGAACCGCGCCACTCTGCTCTTCGCTTGTGGCCGCTAAATCATTGGTGAGAGAGACGAATTTGTCAATCTCATGTAGTATCTGGCCGATGTCTCCACTCGTTTCGTCCATTTTCTTGATGCTGTTTTTAAGTTCTTCGGCGATTTGTACTCCACCATTCGCAACAGCGGTTACGAGCTCGCTCAGCTCTTTCAAAGTATCTGAGATTGTTTGTGTTGATCTTCTGCTTTGTTCAGCCAGTTTTCTTATCTCATCGGCAACAACAGCAAATCCTCGACCAGCTTCGCCAGCCCTCGCAGCTTCAATCGCTGCGTTCAAAGCTAGAAGATTTGTCTGTTCAGCAATGCTGTATATGGTTGCGGTGACTGTTTCAATATGCTTTGACATTTGTAATAGTTTTTCTGTAACCGCCATAGAATCTCGACTAACCCTGGCAACCTGGTCAATATTCTTGGCTAGGTTCTCTATCGAAGAAGATGCTTTCTGACCTTTTTGTGTTAGTCTTTCTGCACTTTCGGCAAGTTTCGTTGCGTTTTTGGCCACATTCTCAGCTCCCGATGATATTTCTTCGATCCCGCTATTGATATTGGCAATAGATGCTGAAATTTCATCGATTAGTCTTGTTGTTTGCTCGGTCATTTGGTCTACCTGTTGAGACATATCAGAAGCTTTTTGAATGTTGTTATTCAGTTTATCTGAAAAAATAGTTGCACTCTCTCTAATCTCAATCGCTTTGTTAACAGTGCCTTTGATGTCCTCCACTAAGGAGAAGAATGCATTCGAAAGTTGTCCTATTTCATCTTTACCCCTTGTACTAAAACTGGTCGTGAAATCACCGGTAGCTGCTCTCTTTGCTACATTCGTAAGTGTAACTATTGGCTTGGTGATTGCCCTGCCAAAGAATAATCCTACAAAAACACTGACCAGAACGACGACTGCCGTAGTCAAAAGACTTTTTTTGAGTGAAGCAATAAAAGGTTCGTTGAGCTCAGATTCCAATATAGCAACAGAGACTACCCAGTCGGCACTTTTTGAAGGCACCATAGCCACCCATCTTTTTATTTTGTCAAATACATATGAGATACTCGAAGCAACTCGTTTTTTGGCTTGGTCCTCAACTGTTTTTAGCGACGAGTCTATTTCAGATAATTTTCTTGAAATGTAATCCTCTTTTGGATGTGCAACTACCGTGCCAGCATGGTCTAAGATGTAACCATACCCTGTTTTTCCATATTTGATAGATGAGACATAATCTTGTAAAACCTTCTGAGGCATAACAGCGGCGAAAACTCCTTCTGCGTTGCCTTCATAAGAATATACAGGCACCGCAAATACAATCGATTTCATTCCTTTCCAATTCAAGTTTGCTGAGAGAAAATGTGTTCTGCCATCGTGTACAATTGCCTTAAAGAAATCAGTTTGGGATAGGTCTATTTCCTCGCCTTGAAAAGTGATAGCCACACCTCGAACATTGATCATGAACCAGTCAAAAAATCCCAAGGATTTCAACTGTTCATCCCTGGCTTTAAGAGATGTAGATATAAAAGTAGGATCAAAAAGCACCAAAAAAGTTTGGAGGTCAGATGAGATAGTATTCAAAACAGTCAATTTCTTTTCGTTGATGCTATCCAGATTCAGTACCTCTCTGTCTGCTTTTTGCCGCAAGGCATCTGTCGCAAAATTGAGAGTTTGTGTTCTCAGCTCGAGAAGGTTTATCATCGTTATGACAGCTGCAGTCAATATAACCAGCAGGAGTATAATAGCCAGTACTTTAGAACGGATTCCCATGTGATCACCTCCATGGTTGAGAGATATTGGTAAGTGCTAGGTTATATTTACATTATAAAATTTGTTTAGATATTACCTGTTTAAGATTAATCTCTTTTACGCTATTAAAATTAAAAGATTATTTACACGTATGATTATATCATAAAAATTCTTACTTTTACAAAAATGTTTGAACAGATATATTTGATGTTTTATTCAATAGATGAATTTTTTGCATTTTCTGAATAGTCCGTAGGGAAGCTCTCTAGATATCTCCCAAAGTTATCTGTGAGAAAAAGTCAGCGGGTTTAAAGGTGAGCCCTTAGGGAAAATCCAAACGAAGTGTGGTTCTTTCCCAAATGAGAGTGATTATAAAGAGAGTTTTAATTATAGACACATGTACTTAGCGATTCCCTAGCATCTTGGCCTTAAAAGATCTTGCCAATTGAGTACAAGGTCAAGAATAAAGTTTCAAATATTATCTTAACCTAAGAATAAGGTACAAAGGGGTATTTGTTTAGTAGTTCGTCTTGTTTGTCCAGTATTTGTAACTAATTACGATAATCGGATGAATGGGTCTCTTATGCATTTATACTCTTTAGGTTCAAGATGTGTCTTTACAGAGTATAACAAAGAATCATCGATTATGAAGCTGACAAACTCATCGTTCCAAGAGACGTTTTGGAGCAAATAGATCTTTCCTTTCAATGTGTTTAGCCTTCTAACTCGAACCTTGGTGTTGTCTGAATAACAGGTGCGTAACGAAAGTTGTGTCGCAATGTATCTGTAGAACAGATGGCTCTGATCTGTAAAGTTTATGTTTTCTTCAACAGAAAGAATATGCTCCAAGGGAAAGTTCAAAAAGAAAACAACCCCTTTACCAACTTTGTTCTTAATTAAACTCAGACCAGACTCACCGATTACCATCTTTTCGGCGGTATCGGTGGTAGCTGACAATGATGCATAGCTTTTACTCCAAATTCCACATCTTTCAGTACTCAGATACCATGTTGTTCCTGCAAAGGTCAAAGCAACTTTCAGAGGTAATGTTCTTGTCAAACCGTACCTGAGATCGAGCTTGCAGCCGATTAAACTCTCAAGGTTGTGCGACCAGATACCTTGATGAAAATCATACTTTCCACAATAATAATTCAGATAAACATTTCCGCCGGCGTGCAAGTACTCCTTCAAATTTTCCCAAGTCGTGGCAAGATATTTTCGTTCACTGGGTAATATCACTAACCTGTAGTCTTTCCACTTTTCAAATTTTTCTTCTTCGACGAAATCTACTTCGAATCCTGCCTTTGCACAGAGTACAGCTGCCTGTAACATGTGTTTGTAAGTTTCTCTGGGATCATCAAAGCTGAATGGATAACTCTTGTTGTAGTAACTAGGTACTATCACAGCTGCCTGTGCTTTGTTTGGTTTAAAATCGTCCAGGTTGTCGATGAACTTTCTAAAACTGGCAATCTCTAACGCTGCTGGTTTTGGAGTTCCTTCTTCATCGAGTACTCCGAACCTGAGTTCAAAAGGATGATGAACATAAGGCTTGATGTTGGTGTAGCTGAAATCGTTCAGACACCATCCAAGTGCCCCGATTGCACCGTTGACCAAAGCGTTTATTAGGACTTCTCGGTAGTACAAAGCGATGTTTTCATCCGAAGCTTGGGAAGAAGAAGCACCGAATTCCTCGAAGATTATGGGAAGGTCGTACTGAGAGAGGTATCTGATTGTAAACTCAGGAATCATGGAATGTCTGTACTCATCTATTTCACTGAGATAGACATGTGGTCCAAAATAATCGATGATCTTAGAGAGTTCATTGAGATTGAATCCATTTTCACCACCGAAAATGTTCCAACAGCCGTCTCCGGTACCTACAGGCTTGGTTGAATCAACTGACTTTATCGTTTCAACCAACCTTCTTGCCCAGTTCAAAACCTTTTGTGGTTCAGCCTGTCCACCGTACAGAGGCATTTCGTTGGAGAGTATGTAACCATAGAGGGCAGAAGAACTCTTGACTCGCTCTGTAACAGATTTGATGAAGAAACATTGCTGCTCTAACATTAGCTCATCGGTGTATAAGTCTTTATTATTTCTGAAAGGTGGGTCAAAGTTTTCCCCCGACATATGGCCAACAATGAAAGTCAAAAGAGTTTTTAAGCCATGCTTTTCACACAATTGCAAGAATTTAAGGTATTTCGCAATGTGTTTTTCACTCAGTTGATTTGGTTTTGGAAAGAACGTTGGAAGAAAAAGAAAACTTCGGCACAGGTTCATACCCAGGTTCTTCATCTGAATAATTTCATCCTCAATTATTGTTTCGTTGAAATACTGATCTTCCCACATGTACATAGCTCCACTTCTTGACCAATAATTGATACCAAGTAGGAAATTCATCTCCTTTCACCTCATAAAGAAGAATAGCAAAATGAAGAAAAAGTTTCAATAAAGTACAGAAATAGTAGTCGATCTTTAGACCGATTAATAAAGAAAGACAGTCTTGCGATCCATCTTGTTGTTAAGTGGATGTCAAAATATTTGGGCTTGATATGATATGAGATAAAAACAATTAAGTAATATCATATAATATATTGGTAGGAAATCTTCAAAAGCTGAGGGGAGGTATTATCATGAAAAGGTTCTTAGTAGTGCTTTTCTTAGCTCTGGCACTTGGAACAGTTTTATCCAGCGAATTGACCATGATACTCTCGGTTACGGGTCCTCATCCAAAAAATTTTAACCCCTATCTCTCAACAGGTCCCGGACCAAATTATGCGGCAGCGGGATTAATTTATGAGACCCTCTACTACGTTAACAACTACACGGGAGAGTTTGTTCCATGGCTTGCAACGGCATACAAATGGAGTGAAGATTTGAAGGCATTGATGCTGGAAATTCGACAAAAGGTTCAATGGTCTGACGGCGTGGACTTCACAGTTGAAGATGTTCTCTTCACCTTTGAAATGCTTAAGAAGTTCCCTGCGCTTGATGTTACGGGCGTTTGGAGATCTGGTCTGAGCAGCGTTGAGAAAGTTGATAACAAGACGATAAAATTTGTCCTTTCAGACGTCAACACGATGTTCTTGTACAATTTGTTTGGTGTTTACATAGTTCCAAAACATCTGTGGGAGAAGGTAGAAGATCCATCGAAGTTTGCCAACGAGGGACCGATTGGTACCGGGGCATACCTTTTGGAAAGCTTCACACCGCAAGTTTTTGTTTTGAAGAAAAACCCCAACTACTGGCAGGCTGACAAAATTAAAGTGGAGCGGATAAGAGTGCCAGCTTTCAGTGGTAATGAGTCCGCACAACTTGCTGTTGCCAACGGTGAGATCGACTGGGCTGGGATAAACTATCCCCGCATTGAGAATATTCCAAACCCAGATATAAAATACTGGTTTGTGGGTGGAAACCCTGTCTTTGTATTCTTCAACTTGGAAAGAGAACCATTCAACGATGTGAGGTTCAGAAAGGCCGTTGCACAGGCCATTGACACTGACCAACTGATCAAAATTGCTATGACCAATTATGCGGTTAGGATAAACCCTGTTGGGATCAAGGATGGGTACTCCTATTTGATTAACGAAAATCTCAAGAACAAATGGTGGTCCTACAATGCACAAGAAGCCACAAAGATACTCGAGCAGATGGGATACAAAAAGGGTAAGGACGGCATTTATGAAAAGGAAGGTAGAAGGTTGTCTTATAACATTATAGTTCCTGCTGGTTGGACAGACTGGATTGCCGTCTGTGAACTTGTTTCACAACAAGTCAAGAAGATTGGTTTGGAATTCAAGACAACACCCGTTGATTTTGGACAGTATCTAGATATGATCAGGAACAAGAACTTTGATGTTGCACTCAGCTGGGCAAATTATGGTGCAAACCCCTACATTTTTTACGACAATTTCTTGAATTCATCAAACGCCTATAGGGGTAGCAACAGAGGTGGATGGATTGACAAAGAAACGGACGAATTACTAGCAAAACTGAAGTTAACAGATGATCTCTCCTCAAGGAAAGCCACGATGGCAAGGCTTCAGGAAATAGTTGTTAACAATATACCGGCTGTGCCACTCTTTTATAACCCGGTTTGGTTCATCTATTCTGAAAAGAATTTCACAGGTTGGCCCAATGAGAAGAATGCTTTCGTCGAACCAAGGACACCCGGAATGGATAAGATATATCTGATCATGAGGTTAACTCCCAAGAAGTAACCACTGAAGATTCAAATGTGTATGGTTGAACTTCGTAACATAGAACCTCAGCTCTTATGAGCTGAGGTTCTTGCCAAGAGGAGAGGATCTTAGTGAAGTATTTCCTTCAACGAATGTTGTTTTATCTGTTCACTATTTTTGTTGCCATAACTTTGAACTTTTTGATTCCTCGTCTGATGCCTGGAGATCCAGCTGAAAGGATACTTTCAAGGTACGAAGCAGATCCCAATGCAATCGCAGCCATGAAAATAGCCTTAGGAATAGAAACGGACAAACCGTTGCTCGATCAATATGTTGAGTACCTCAAGAACACGCTGAGTGGTAATTTTGGGATCTCCTATGTTTACTATCCCGTGAAGGTCCAGCAAGTAATCCAGAATGCTTTACCTTGGACTGTGGGGCTTGTAGGAATATCTACTTTGATAAGTTTTGTGATAGGTACTTTGTTGGGAGTCTATGCGGGTTGGAACAGGGAAAGGGCTTCTGGGATATCCCTTTTGATGATTTCCATACTCCTAAGATCAATACCTTACTTTTGGCTGGCAATGCTCATGGTTTATGTGTTTGGTTTCAGGTTAAAATGGTTCCCAATCGCTGGTGCGTACTCTTCAAGACAAATCATGGAGGGTTTTCAGTTTGTCAAGAATGTGCTCTTTCATGGTTTTTTGCCCAGTATTACCCTGATCATAGCATCCTTAGGTGGATGGATTCTAACGATGAGAAACAACATGGTTGCTATTCTGTCTGAAGATTTTGTTCTTCTTGCTGAAGCCAAAGGACTCAAGAAAAAGGACATTCTGTTACGTTACGCTGCGAGAAATGCCATGCTACCCAGTTTTACTGCTTTTGGATTATCACTTGGTTTTGTCGTCAGTGGTGCATTATTGACAGAAATTGTCTTCTCTTACCCGGGCGTAGGCTTTACTCTCTACAGGGCAGTGATAAGTCAAGATTATCCACTGATTCAAGGTCTTTTTCTAATAATCTCTCTTTCCGTTTTAACGGCAAACTTGATAGTTGATCTCACCTACGGTTTCCTTGACCCGAGAGTGAGAGTGTAATTTCTGGAGGGTTATTGATGAGAAAATTGTATGTTGCGATAGCTATTCTGGGAATTCACTTAATAATCGCTGCTTTTGCTGATCTTATTGCCCCATATGATCCCAGCGAGATTGTGAACCTACCCTATCAACCGCCTTCGAAGGAACACCTTTTGGGGACTGATCGACTTGGGAGAGACATCCTCTCTCAACTTTTGCACGGATCAAGACTATCCATATTCATTGGCGTTTCCGTTGGAGCTTTGATGACACTCCTTTCAACTACGATTGGCATGTTAAGTGGTTATTATGGCGGTGTGGTTGACAGGATTTTATCAACATTAACTGATGTCTTTTTGGTCATTCCTGGACTGCCGTTGATGATCGTCATCTCGGCATATATCAGAGTTCGAGGACCTTTGGTTGTAATTTTAGTCATAGCCTTGACCAGTTGGGGCGGGGGCACGAGGATAATCAGATCACAGGTCATGTCTTTGAGGAACAGAGACTTTGTGATGGCTTTAAAATCCATAGGGGAAAGCAATTTCAGAATAATGTTTTTTGAGATGCTTCCAAATATGTTTTCATTGATAGTTGCGAACTTTTTTTCGGCTGTGCTTTACGGGATACTTGGCGAGGCTTCACTCTCCTTTCTTGGATTGAGCGATGTGAGTAAAATAACCTGGGGGACGATGCTCTACTGGGCACAATCGGCGAACGCATTGTTGAATGGAATGTGGTACTGGGTCCTTGCCCCAGGTGTAGCGATAGCAAGCTTGGGAACGGCTTTTGCTTTGTTGAATTTCTACGTTGACGAACTCACAAACCCAAGGCTGAGAAGATCTTGAGGTGATCTCATGTCAAAAGAACCATTGCTTGAAGTGAAGAACTTGAATGCTGGATACTACAAGGGTAAGAAATTTTACCACGCCGTGCGAAATTGTTCTTTCGTACTTTACAGAAATGATTTCCTTGGTTTAGCTGGGGAGTCTGGTTGTGGAAAATCAACTCTTGCCTTGGCTATGCTAAGACTTTTGAAAGCTCCGGGAAAGATACTATCCGGAGAAATATACTTGGAAAAATTGAACCTACTGGAACTTCCCGATGAGGAACTTAGAAAAAGGCGCTGGCGGGATTTTTCTCTTGTCACACAAAGTTCTATGAACTCTCTCAATCCAGTTTTGAAAATCAAAGATCAGATGCTCGATGTCTATCTTGAACACAGTACAGACAAGAGCCGAGAAAGGGCAAACCAACGTTTGTTTGAAGTCATGAAATTAGTGAACGTTGATCTAAAATTCCTTGATTCTTACCCACACCAATTGTCTGGTGGAATGCGCCAAAGAATAGTGATTGCCATGGCTTTGCTTTTTTCTCCAAAGCTGGTGGTGTTAGACGAACCAACAACTGCACTGGATGTTGTCGTCCAGAGATCAATAATAGAACAGTTTCAAGAACTGTTTCATAAAGTCATGTTCTCGGCCATTCTCATAACCCATGACATATCGTTACTTTTTGAAATCACGAAACATATCGCCATAATGTATGCAGGTGACATAGTTGAGTACGGCGAATCTGGGGAGGTTCTTGAGGATCCAAAACATCCTTACACAAAGGCACTGCTTCAGGCTATTCCCAGCATTTCAGGTGAACTGAAAGAGTACAAGAGCATACCAGGTAGACCACCAGATCTATCTAAGCCGATCGTGGGCTGTTCGTACTTCGATAGATGTGATTATGCCTTTGAAAAATGCCAAGATGTTTATCCAGGCGCCATAAGGTTGTCGGAAAATGGAAGGTGGGTCAAATGTCATTTATACTCGAAGTAAGAGACGTTGAAAAGATTTTCACAATACGAAAAGGATTCAAAACCTTCAGGGTTATGGCACTGAGAGGTGCAACTTTGACTTTGTCTGAGGCAGAGATACTGTCTGTAGTTGGAGAGAGCGGTTCTGGCAAAACAACACTCTTGAGGGTTATTGGGAGACTTTACAGCGAAAACAAAGGAGAAATAATTCTTTTCGGTTCCACAGTACCAAAGAAATTAAACAAAAAACAAGAGATAGATTTTCGAAGAAGGGTTCAGATAGTCTTTCAGGATCCATTCTCATCGATGAACCCCGTGAAACGTGTGAAATATATTTTAGAGAGGCCACTAAGGATTTATGGAATGAGAGAAAAAGATGAGATAAAACAAAAGCTTGAAGAGGTTTTGCAGGATGTGGAACTGTCTCCAGCAGAGATTTTCCTAGACAAATTTCCCCACGAACTTTCTGGGGGGCAACGACAAAGGGTTGCCTTCGCCCGTTCCATCATTACTGCACCTCGAATAATTCTTGCCGATGAACCAACCTCGATGCTCGATGTATCTATCAAATCAAGTATTTTAAACCTGATGCTGAAACTTAGGCAGGAACACAAAATAGCCTTTATACATGTTACGCACGATTTGGCTTCTGCAAGATACATCTCTGACAGAATAATCGTCATGTATGCTGGCATGATCATGGAAGAAGGGAAGGCACAGGAAATTGTTAAGATGCCGCTGCATCCTTATACACAGTTGCTGCTTAAGGCCTTCCCAGATCCAAGGGGTGGAAAAGAAAAACTTTCAAATCTTGGGGAGCCACCAAGCTTGATTAGTCCACCTGAGGGCTGTCCCTTCCAGCCAAGATGCAAATACCGCACAATTGAATGTGAGAATCTTCCTCCTCTCTACGATGTCGGCGGAAAGAAAGTTAGATGTGTATTGTACAAAATTTGATCGCAACAAGTGCTGGAGGTACTTTGAAGGGCAGTTTTACATGGGTAAAGAATATTCGGAGGAAATGACCTTGCTTCATGTTACTCAATTCAAATGAACAAGACATAATCATAGGTTATTTCAACCGTCCAACGTTTCATGGAACTTGAGAATTTGGGTCGGAGCACCAAGATTTGGAACGAGGACCTTTGATTGTGGTATCAAAAGCACGCATCTAAATAACATATGAAACGTGGGCGGATTGGTTTTACAAAAATCCGAAACTCTTGAACGTGGCAAGATAAGACTCATTTTCAGCAATGAGAGACGCCATATTTTGTTTTACTTTTTTAAAAAGCAACCTTCAGCTGGCTTTGATAAGTTGTCTTTGAGATGTTTGAGCAAAGATTTTTGGCAACCTGTTCTGGCGAGGTTTGGAATACCTAGATCTATGTTTTTGTTCAACCTTTTGTGCAAGTCCTAGAGCTTTTTTCGATGGAGTAGAAGATTTCTGAATGTCTCTATTAGGTTATTTGGGCAAGTTATTACATGAAAACTGCCAGTTTTTACAGACAAAGTTTTACTAAGAACAGGTTTTGGGTTTGTTTCTTTGCGCAATTTTTTGGCTGTGAACTTTTTAGAGCGACAATCCACCGTTGCTTCAGCACAAAACAATTTGGTGCTTTCTTAAAGAATTTGTTTTGATGTCAAAGCTTCTAGTCAGTTCATCGATGCAAATCTTTTCTCCATGAGATAAATAGGTTTTTAGGACGTGTTCTCTGATTCTTTCCAATAGTTAGTTTAATGAACTTCTTGTTTGATTTCCAAAGTCAGTTCTGTTTTATGGTCTGAATTTTTTTAGTGTTCTTAGGAATTCCCTACAATGCTTAGATGCATAGAGTTGGGTGATGTCGAAATTTAATAGCGCCTTGCTATGATCTCTTCGTCGCCGGTAACCTAATGTAGGTTATTCTCGTGCTGGTCTTTATATACGAAATGGTTTTCGAGCTTTACCATTTTTGGATTTGAAAGTGATAGATCGATGTGGTATAATTTGTTAAACCTTTAAGAGGGGGGCTTTATATGTGGAGAAAAGCTATGCTAGTGGTACTCACCCTGCTCGTTGCTTTGACAGGTTTTGCAAAGACGCCGAAGGACACTTTGGTCATAGCTGCGACTACACAGATCTTTATTACACTCGATCCCGCCGTATGTTACGAAACATTCGCCGCCGCTGTTGTGACGGCAGCTTATTCAGGTTTGACAAAATTGGAATCTGTCGACGGAGTCATAAAGGCTGTACCGGACCTTGCTGAAAGTTGGGATGTCGTTCAACAAGGAGACCAGCTAGTTTGGACCTTCAAGCTGAGGAAGGGACTAGTTTTCTCTAATGGGGATCCACTCACTGCTGAAGATGTTGTTTTCTCCTTCAAGCGCGTTTTGATGATCAACAAATCACCGGTGTGGTTATTCAATGAGCTCGGTTTTACGAAAGAAAACATGGATCAAACAATCGTTGCTGTTGATCCTCAAACTGTGGTCCTGAAAACTAAAATTTTGGCTAAGAACATAGTCCTGTCAGTTATAGCACCTCCTTGGGGTGGCATAGTGAACAAAAAGGTCGTACTCGCAAATGAGAAGGACGGAGATCTCGGTCAGGCATTCTTGCTGGATAAGTCTCCCGGAACCGGTGCTGGTCCCTATACGATAGTTGAGTGGAAACGGAACGAGCAGGTTTTACTACAATCCAATCCAAAGTACTGGGCTGGCGAGCCACCGGTCAAAAGAATCATAATCAGGGATGTACCTGAAGAGACAAACAGATTTTTGCTTGTTCAAAAAGGAGACGTAGATGTTGCCTGGGGTGTTACAACAGAGCAAGCTGCGCAGCTTAGAGAATCTAAGCCTAAGGGCATTAGATTAGTGACAACTCCTGGTCAGTCAAATGAGTACGTTGCCATGAACGTTGGATGGGGGCCCTTTAAAGATGTACGGGTAAGGCAAGCAATACGATATGCCATTGATTACGAAGCGATTATAAACTCAGTGATGAGGGGATTTGCAATTTTGAATCAAAACTTCATGCCTATAGGATATTTCGGCTACGTTGAGACTAACCCCTTCAAGCGAGACGTCGCAAAGGCAAAGCAGCTTCTTGCCGAGGCGGGTTATCCGAACGGGTTCGAAGTAGAACTTTTGACAAACCCAACAGAGATCAGACAAAACGAAGCAATAATTATTCAGGCAAACCTTGCAGAGATAGGTATCAAGGCAAATATCACCTTGATGCCAGCTTCTGAGATGTACGCAAAGTACAGACAGCAAGGCCACCAGATGATTTTGGCAGGATGGGGCATCGATTATCCCGATCCAGATGCCCTGGCAAAACCTTTTGCAAACTATAGGGTCAGACAGCTTGCTTGGAGAAACATGTGGTACGACGATTATGCTGCAGACCTTGCCGCCAGAGCCGGAGGAGAGCTCGATGAGGCAAAACGTTTGGAGCTCTATAGAGAGTTACAAGCATACTGGATAAATAACAGTCCTTTTGCCATGCTCTATCAACCGATTCAGTTCTGGGTGGTAAGCGATGACGTCCTTGGATTTGAGAAAGCTTGCGAGGGTTACTCATTGGTTTTCGACTTCACCAAGATTTCTAAGAAATAAAAAAGTCTATCGATAGCCCCGATTTGAGGGAAGGCTAGGAAGCCTTCCCTTTATTTTTTTGTTCTCAAGGCCTTCAATGATCTTATTTGTATGAACTTCCTTTTTGCACCGGGCTATAAAAACTCTTAAAGCTGATTAAGGAATTCGATTTGAAGTCATTGATTTTAGTGTTTTACCAAGCCCTTTCCGGTGTTTGTTTAGCATTTGTGACACACTTTGCAGTTTTTGAGGATAGTCTATCGCGGTCGAAAGAAGTTATGAAAAATGTCATCGAATTGAATCTTTCTCACGGTAACTTGATATAGTATATCGAGCATCTTTCTGTTTGTCACTTTTAACTATTCCTAAGTTTAGGTGATGATTTGTGTAAAATTAAATTAGCAGCGAGGATGGACTCTTTCACGGGGAGGGAAGGATAAAAGCGACAGCTTTTTATCCACGACTTATGAAGACACTTGGTGGAATCCTTGTTCAAAAAGGTCCTTTTGAAGAGATCGTTATCGGTAACACGGCGATAGTAAGAGCCATGATAGAAGGCGGTGTGAAGGTTGTTACATCTTATCCTGGTTCGCCAACACCCGAGATTGCAGAGGCTATAAATTCAATTCCAAAAGAAGTCAGGCCTTTTTATTTTGAGTTCTCTGTGAATGAAAAAGTTGCCCTCGAAGTCGCCTTTGGTGCAGCTCTCAACGGAAATACATCTTGTGTTTTTTTCAAAAGTGTTGGTATGAACGTCGTAGCCGATTCCTTTGTTCAGCTAAGTATGATGAGAATCCCAGGTGGAATGATCATAGTTGTTGGGGACGATCCTGGTGCCAACAGTTCGCAAAATGAGCAGGATAACAGACATTACATGAGAATGAGCTATACACCGGTCTTTGAACCCTGTAACGCTCAAGAAATTTACGATATGTTCCTGGAGGCCCTGAGGATCTCAAGAACTTTCGAATCAGCAATTGTTATAAGGTTAACCACCCACACTGCTCACTTTAAACAAAAAGTTAGATTTGGTGAATACATACCAAACTCTACTTCAATGTCGATCTTCGATCCAAAGAAAAGGGGTCCTTACATCCCCTTGGGTGAAGCTGTCTTTATGATGAAAAGAAGGGCACTAGAAAATCTCCAGAAATATTCTGAAATCTCTGAGAATCATGTCAAACTGATAGCAAAGGGCAACCAAAGAGGTATCATAACCGCAGGGCTTCCCTTCGCAACGATCCTAGATGTTCTTGGTGAGAGAGTTGATTATGTAGATATCTTGAAGCTCGGAATGATTCATCCCTTGCCCAGGAAAGCTGTTGTACAATTTTTGAAGAGTCATAAAGAAGTTAAAATAGTAGAGGAACTCGATGATTTTCTTGAAGAAAAGATCAAGGCGATTGCATATGATGAAGGGTTAGAAACAAAAATAATTGGTAAGCTGTCTATCGATGAATGGATAGGTGAATATCTACCAGACAAGGTTGAAGAAGTTCTTTTTGATACTTGGCCCGACTTGGTAGAAAAGCCAGAAGTACCAAAGATGAGTATAAAAACTGTGAAAAGAGTGCCACAGCTTTGCCCAGGCTGCGGTCACAGGGCAGCTTTTTACGTAATCTCAAAGGTTCTATCTGAGCGGGATATTTCTGTTGCCGATATAGGTTGCCATACGCTTGGCTACTTACCGCCTTACGAGGTAGGACAGGTGCTCTTGTGTATGGGTCATTCAAATGGTACCGCCTCAGGTCTGTCGCTTTTCAACAGTGAAAGAAAGGTAATAGCCTTGATAGGTGATTCAACCTTCTTCCATGCCGGGTTGCCCGGTATAATAAATGCAGTTTACAATGATCACAAATACGTCTTAATTGTGATGGAGAATTACACCACAGCAATGACTGGTCACCAAGACCATGCTGGAAGTAAGATAAAGATCAAGAGTGTCTTGGAGGCTTTTGGAATCAAAAATATCTATGAAGTTGATACATACAACTACGAAAGATTTGAGCAGGTGCTCAGAGAAGCCATTGCTGCACAAGGTTTCAGCGTAATTATAGCCAGGCATCCGTGTATGTTGAAATTCACAAGAGAAAGAAGGGTCAAAGGATTTGCCAAAGTTCGACAAGTAAGGGTAACAGAGAAATGTAATCTTGCAATGTCATGCATATCTATTTTTGGTTGTCCATCCTTTCAGAGAATTGAGGGCAACAGGGTCTTAGTACAAAAAGAGTTGTGTATTGGTGATGGTTCTTGCTTGGCAGTTTGTCCCAAGGGTGCCTTGGCTTATGAGGAAGGTGATCAAAGATGAAAAGTTTCAACATATTCTTGATAGGTGTTGGAGGTCAAGGAATAGGTCTTTTGAGTGAAGTTATCGCTAGAGCCATCGATTATTCCGGTCAAAGGGTTATAGGTGTGGATACACATGGTTTAGCACAAAGAGGTGGAACAGTTTCTTCACATATAAAAATTGGTGAAGCCGATAGCCCGTTGATTAAAAAACACGATGCAGATCTCATACTTGCTCTTGAGAGACAAGAAGCAGCCAGAGCCATCGCAAACTATGCCAAAGTGGGTTGCATGGTGGTTTACTACAATACGAGTTGGCAGCCCCTTGATGTGAGATTGGGAAGAGATAGGGAAATTACAGAAGATGATCTGGAAATTGCCAGATCTTTGGGTGTAAGGATATTCAAGGTTCGTGAAAGTCTTGAAGATGTGAGAATGCAAAACATTGTTCTGCTTAAAACAGTAGATGAGAACCGATTGATACCTGGCGTTAAGACGGAAAACTATATTTTGGCAATGAAAGATTTGATGAATGAAAGTGTTTTCGAAAAGAACAGGACCGTGTTCTTGAATAGGTGATTGTGCCTCATTACGGATTTTGGCACACAAAGAACTCAGGATACCCTGGGAGTATCTCAGTTGGAGTGTTCTTGATTGTTTAGGCTTGCTTTAGATATTCAGTTACATACCTGCTGAAATATTGATGCAATCTATGAAATCTTTTGAACTATTTCGTTTGATAAATTGCTCTGCCATGCAGGTTTTCTTTTGAAAGATCTTGTGATCTTTGGGAGCTTATCGATGGGCTTTTTTGAGCACAAAAAAATGAAAGTTCTCACTTTTCATCAATTGTAGGTGAATACTCAAAGACGGTTCACTCTACTTGTATCACAAGAAGGTCAAATCTCATATTAATCATGAAATAGTTTTGCTTGATACACAAATCCCTGGCTAGTAATCGGAGAAATAATACTATAACCGATGAGTTAATTATTTAGAACACAAATCGATTTATAGATTTTTCGTTATAATTAGAGTTGTTACTAGTTGAAGGCTGGTGAAGCATGAAGAAATATTTTTTTACGTTCTTAGCGTTTTTTTCTCTGGTTTTTGTTTTTATATATTCAATAAGACAAAGTGACAGACTACGACGAATCGAAATGTTAAAGCCTTTGTATAAATCGATGATTGAGAGTAATCTAAATTATATAAGTCTATCCTATTTTCAATGGGATGCCATGTACTATGCCGTCCAAATGAATCAACACGAGAGACTAAAAGCATTCTTCGATGAGTTGATCTCCTATTATCCTTACGTTGAAAGTGTTCAGATAATGCCAGCGGATAAGATTAATTTTGAACTTTATGACATACGTTCAGAGGGAGATAAACTAAGTGTTCGGTTCAAAATATACAACGATGCCACCACCGATTATATAAAAGACAAGGTGGTGAGTGCTACTGTCGATCCCCAAATTGTCTTAGAATCTCTAATGATAGACTGGATAAAAATTTCCAAAACTGGGAAAGATTTTGTTTTTGGTTTGAAATATGTACCAACAAGATCTGCCATTGATATTACATCTGTCTTGGGTTCTTTTCTAATAGCCGTTTTGTCTGTCCTATATGTGTTATTCAATGAAGCTAGGTCAGAACTGAAGATTGTTCGGCAGTCCAAGGTGGAGGAGGAACTTCAAAGAAAGATCAATCAAACTATCCTGGAGTTGTCAGTAGATTTGCTGAAACATCATGAAAATGAGGTAATCTACCAAAGGATGTTGGAAAAGATGATACAGGCGATACCCGGCGCACAAGGTGGGAGTTTATTGATAAGGAAGGATGATAGATTCGAATATGTAGCGGCTGTTGGATTTGATTTGAATGAACTGTCCAAAGTTTCTTTCCAAGAAAGTTTGGAAAGAGAATGGATAAAACCTCCTTACACTTTGAAGAAAAAAAGCGATATAAGAACCATTTATGAAAAGGGAGACTCAAATTTGGTTTCCACGCTTAGAAGGGTAGGAAGAATAGATGAAATTATGTGTACAGTGAGCGTACCTATTGAGATTGAAAAAGAGGTTGTAGCCATAATAAACTTTGACAATTTTTCTGATGAAAATGCCTTCAGTGAAAGTTCGGTCGAGTTTGCATTGCTGTTTGCAAACTACATGGGAGTAATCTTTGAAAGAATACAGCTTGAAAAAAGAATTAAGGAGCAGAACGAGGAGTTGGTTTTTCTTTCATCCCACGATCCATTGACAGGTTTGCTAAACAGAAGGGCCTTTGGGGAACGTGCTGATACGATCTTAGCTCTTGCCAAAAGAGAAAACAAGAAGGCCTCTCTGTTTTTCGTTGATCTTAACAACTTTAAGCAAGTTAACGATCGATACGGTCACTCTTTTGGCGATGAAATTCTTGGAGCAATAGGTCCTATGATAAAAGGATCGGTCAGGAAGAGCGATTTGGTAGCAAGAATTGGTGGTGACGAGTTTGTCATACTCGCGTATGACTGTGCTGGGAAAGATGCATTGAATTTGGCCAAAAAGATAGCGCAATCTGTTGAAGGGCTCGTTGGATCAAAGGGAGAGTTGGTATCGCTTGGTGTAAGCATTGGCATAGCAACTTACCCTGATGACGCACAGGACCTTGATGGATTGATAAGATTGGCAGACATGGACATGTATAGATTCAAACAAAAGATAGATGGGCCTGTGACTGACGTAAAATGATCATTCACCTTTCACTACTTGAAAAGGATCTTTTGTTAACACCTCACGCCTTTGAAAGAATGACCGAACGCGGTATTGAGCTGGAGCAACTTGTTGAGCTTCTTGAATCTAAGAACGCCGAGGCATCTATTCAATACAACGAGAGGATCCGCATTACAAACGGCGAGATAACTGCTGTTCTACATCTCTCTGGTTCCGTTCTATATCTTGTAACTGTCTATAAGGAGAAACCTTTGAAATAAAAGTTATTTATCGATGATGCCGTGTTTTAGCATATCAAGTATTTTGTCGGTTTGTATTTTTATCTCATCAAAATTTTCCAATACTTGCTGGGTTCTGTTTCGATATTGATTCAAGTAATACTCTGTAAGGCCATCAAAAATCGCTTTTACAAAGATCATCGCATCTTCACAACTAATACCTTCTCGAAGCTTCACGGTTTTGATCTTTTCGTACAGTATACCGCTAAAACGTGAGAAACTTTCTCTGATCATATTCATAACAGTTCTGTGAATCTTTTCTGGTACATTGGATACGGACAACAAGAAATTGGTATAGAGGGGTTTTTCTGCGGCTAAGCTAATCTTTCTCAAACCCCAGTGTTTGAGAAATTCAAAAAAATCTTTATCAACCATTCTCTTAGAGAAATTCTCAAATTCCCTTTGGGACCAATTTAGCACGTGCTTATAACAAGCAAGGTAAAGAGTCTCTTTGTTCTTAAAGTAATGAAACAAAAGACCTTTGGCTGTCCCTGCCTTCTTAGTAATCTTATTTGTCGAAGCTGCTTGATAACCTTTGTGTGCAAATTCCTCTATCGCCGCTTCCAGAATTCGGAGAGTTACAGTTTTTCCAGTGGCGTTTTGCTCAGGCATAAATATCCTTCCTTGAATAGACTGTGAAAGAAATGAGTGTTGTAGCACTGTTTAGTAATAGATATAAAATCAGGAAAATAGGTTCCATACTGCCGTTCTTTACAATCCTAACACCATCTGAATAGTAAAACGGCGTGAAATAACTCAAAAACCTTGCTTGTTCGGTGAGTTTGCTGATCATGGATAAAACGTATAGGACAAAGACGCTACCTATGGTAAAAGAGATAGTATTCTCTTGTCTCTTGAGGCAAATGGTTATGCAAAGAACAAGATTTGCTATGCTGATGTGCAGAATGAGTTGGGAGAGCCAGAAAAGCCAAAATTTCCCATGATCATAACCACCAGATCCGAAATATTCCATGACTAGGAGGGAAAAGAGGCACAAAATGGCGTCCAAGATGAGTATAGACGATAGTAACATAAGAAGTTTCTGCGACAAAATTTTGCTCCTTTTGACTGGCTTTGAAAGGAGAAACTCTGCGGTCTTCTCGCTTTCTTCTTTTGAAATCGTTTTCAAGGCAAGTAATGAGGCAAAGACGCTACCTAACAAGGTTACAAAGATTGAGGAAACGGTGGCAAGATAATTCAAAAGGTTTGTAAAGTCGAAATTTTCAAGCCCGAATATTCTCAAAAAAGTCCTCGGCATCATTTTCATTAGTCTAGAAAGCAGCTCGACATCCTTTGCCATGGAAGGATAAAAAGCTGCATACATAAGAAGTAAAGCAGTCAATATTGCAGTCCAAATCATGACAGATTTAATATTTCTTTTCATTTCCCATAGATAAACATTCATATTCATACCTCCTTATAAAAGTACATGAATAGATCTTCAATCGATGGGTCTTCTATCCAGATATTCTCTATTTGAATTCTCGATAGCTCCTTCAACAATTCTTCTATCTCTCCCATGTATTCAAATTTGATAACGGAATCTTCAGCAGTGACATTCACAGCATTTGTAATTCTCTCTACCTTGTCTTTCTGCGGCGTTTGAACTCTAACCAGTTTATAGTTCTTTTTTCTCAACGATTCTATGCTTTCGATTTTGATTATTTTCCCATCTTTGATCATGGCAAATCTGTCGCAAAGCCGTTGCACTTCAGCCAGGATATGGGAGGAAAAGAATACGGTCACACCTTGAGACTTAAGTTCTCCAAAGAGTTCGAAGAGTCTGTTTTGCATTATAGGATCTAGACCATTCGTTGGCTCATCGCATATGATCACCTTGGGCTTATGTAAGAGTGCCTGAACTATGGCCACTTTCTTTTTGTTACCTGTCGATAACTCACGGAACCTTTTCTTCCTGTCCAATTCGAATCTTTTGCAAAGTTCATCTATATATTTTGGGTCTACACAATCGTAAAAGCTTGCGGAATAGTTTAAGAGTTCACCGACTGTGGCTTGCGAATGGTAATTCACCTCCCCAGGGACATATCCCACTTGGGATCTTATTTCGAAACCGTCCATGATACAGTCTTTACCAAGAATTCTCGCAAAACCAGAATCAGGAAAGATTAAACCTAAAAATATTCTTATCGTCGTTGATTTTCCTGCGCCATTTGGACCTATAAAGCCAAAAATCTCAGCTTCGTTGATTTCAAAGCTTACATCAATTATTCCCCTGTGTTTACCGTAGTACTTAGTTAAGTTTTCTGCTTGTATGATAAACATTTTAGCACCTCCTTGACCATGTGGTCAAAAATAATATAACACAGATTGACCGTGTGGTCAATAGGAAGAGAAACTCTTTCTTTGACAGTTCAAAAGGGTGAGAAATTAGGCAATCAAAGAGGATTTACAAACCAAAGATAAAGATAATTTCTTGGGTTATGTCGCCTGGTTTTTGTTCGACTCTGATTTTCGCTTTTCTGTATCTAATTTGTTTTGACGCTACGGTTTTTGAAACATTTTCAAAACTCAGGGAAGAAATCCTCGGGTATTGCACATTGCCGTTCCAATATAGATTGTTGATTGAAGCAGCAGTTACGTTGGAAATGTCGTTCCCTAAACCATATTTTGAAAGATACCCGTATGTGAAATTCAGCAACGAACTGACCTCAATCTTTGATTCCATCTTGTTACTTTGAGTCAAAGATAGAGAGATGCCCTCAAATCCAAAGACCAAAAGGATCGATATCAGTAATAAGCTAATAACTGCTTCCATTAACAAACTGCCTCTCATCAGTAAACACCCCTGAGTGCCAAAATGATCATGTTTTCTCTCTTAGCAGGAGTCCCACCGAATGAACTGATACCTTCAAGGATCTTATCGTCGTAGATATAGTTTTTGTAGTAACCAGTGACAATACTACTACCACTGAAGGTACCAACTGGACCTCGATAATTTTGCATCAAAGATCCAAAAATAGTTAACTGGCCTTGCGGATTTCCAGTGTTGTAATCTTGCACAGAAAAGCTATCATTGAAAGCATAGATACTCGCAGTTAGTTTCATGTTCTTTTGCTTATCTTTTATGATCACAGAATTATTAGCAACGATGTTCAGAAAATCTGAACGTGTTGAGCTTTTCATTTGATTGACTACTTGTTCGTTGACCACAATGTTATCTATGGTATTGTGTGGAAGAAGGTCTATAAAGTCTGCATAGACTATGTGATCATATATTTCAACATTCTGCTGTGAATATATCGTGTATTTGCCATCGACGTACATAGGTTTATCATTGTTCGAGTTGTTTTTGAGGGCAACTGTAAGATTTGATTTGATAACTCCATTGAAATTCACATTCAATGTTTGTTGACCGCCACTGCCCTGTATATTGAGCCATTGGCGAGCATTTTCACCATGTATAACCATCTGATAACCATCTTGATTTGGCCTTGGTTTCAACGTAAAAAGAGGATCGATTCCTGAGACTTGACCAGAGTACTCAACATAGACTTTCATGAACTGATCGCTTCCCTGACCTTGAGCACTCTTGAACTCGATCACCAACTTTGTCGCCGTGAGGGTTCTGTTGTTCCTCGTAATACTTCCAAGGTTTAGATCGATTCCAGTTTCGGTCACACTGTTGATAAAATCAGTTGGATTCTTTACCAATGTGACCAAGTCGCTAGAATAATTATTCGCTATCATCGACATTCTGTAAGAATCTATGTCCTGCTGGGTTAATATCTTTGGTGAAAAGGGATCATCGTATATAGGATTTCCCGAACGAATCTGCACGCCTTTGACTTCGACAGTCGATTTAAACCTTGGGTTGCCACTGATGTGAATGATATCGTTTGATCTCATGGGGCCATCTATGATCTCGCCGCTAATAAAGTAGATAGTTTGTCCACCAGGTCTGGTCTCCCTCTCGGTAAAATATGCATATTTATTCAAAAAATCTATGGCAACGATAGCAACAGAATAGGCTTCTATTTTATTGTTACTTGATCTGGCGACCACCAATACAGAATATGGATTGCCAGAAATTTGGTATGAACCTGTGATTGGTAATATTATTGAGGAGCCAGAGAGGTTGAGACTAGCGAGGTCCTGAGTAAATTCACTGACTGATGACAAATCGTAATACCTCTGTTCGTTCACTCGGCTGAAAAAATTTTGCCAGTAGCTTCCATCGGACTGTGAAACCATATAATTTTTAAATCTATCCCACCATTCTACATTTTGACTCACATTCGCTGAAGTCCAATTAAGTGTTACACCAATGATGCCATTGAAATATGGCTTGATGTAAGCAAGAGAAAGTTGTAACACTTTCTGGGAAGATAGGTACAGATCGGTTCTCTCTAACTCATAGGAGCTGTTCCTAACATAAGATGCCGTATTTGTAAGAAGGGCAGCCGACAAAATTGATATCGCCACAGTTATGATAAGGGTATATACTAAAACGTAACCTCTTCTCATTAACTATCACCTCATTTTATATTTGAAAGTACTACGGAAGAATGTAGTTGGTAACTTTTTCCACCAACATTCTTACCAAGTGTGTAAGATATTACGCCCATGGCCGGACTTGAAAAGATACATTGGTCTAAATGACCAATTTCTATAGATTTGTTGTATGACCCACCGATCTCCTCTATGCTCAGAACTAAGATACCATTTGAGAAGTTCAGAGAGTATTGAAGTTTTGCCGCTGATCCATAGATACCATAAGAGCCCTTGGAGAATGGAACCGTTGCCACGAAGGTTAATGAATTGTTCCCAACATTCAGACCTTCTATCGTGGGACCAGCCTTCGAAAGCTCACGACGAAGTATTGAATCAACTTTGGCAAGTTGATCTCTAACGTTCGTCCTCTGAATTACAATCTCAGAGTTTCTCATCACTTGGGTATATATAAAGACTGAGATCCCAGTTACAACAAAAATGAGAATTGAGACTACCAACAGTTCGATCACTGTAAAGCCCTTCACGTCATTCCCTTCTTTTGTTATCGTTCCCTTCTTTTGTTGCAATATTATATCACATAAATATGTTTTTTCTAATTATGTGAATAGTGATATTTTAATACAGGATGCATTCAAAAGCATACTCAAGCATAAGTGAGCATAAAATTGCATTCAAGGACCACATTATCTTTCATCTGTTTTCAGAGTCGAAGGGAAATATTTTTCAGAAGTGACAGAAACTGTGTAAATTGATATACTACCATAGGAATTAAATTCTTCAGGAGGTGAATATTGTGCGCAGAAAGGTTATCATCATGGGTGCAGCAGGAAGAGATTTTCACAACTTCAACACATATTTCAGAGACAACGAAGATTATGAAGTAGTAGCTTTCACGGCAACGCAGATACCCGACATCGAAGGTAGGGTTTATCCATCTCAGCTGGCTGGAAGACTCTACCCGAATGGAATACCCATCGAATCTGAGACGAACTTGGTTGAGCTTATCAAAAAATATGACGTGGATGAGGTAGTGCTTGCTTATAGTGATTTACCACACCAGTATGTCATGGAAAAAGCGGCCTTGGTAACCTCTGCTGGTGCTGATTTCAAACTCATGGGACCAAAGCATACGATGATCAGAGCCAAAAAACCTGTCGTCGCAGTTTGTGCTGTAAGAACTGGCTGTGGAAAAAGTCAGACTACAAGGAGGGTTCTTGACATACTAAGATCCAAGGGATTGAAGGTAATCTCTATAAGACATCCCATGCCCTATGGAAACCTTGTTGAACAAAAAGTACAAAGATTTGCCACGTATGAAGACCTTGACAGATATAACTGTACAATTGAAGAGAGGGAGGAATATGAACCACACATAGACAGAAAGTCAGTTATCTACGCCGGGGTTGACTACCAAGCAATTCTCAATAGTGCAGAATCAGAAAATCCAGATGTGATCCTTTGGGATGGTGGAAACAATGACTTTCCATTTTACAAACCAGACCTTCTAATTGTTGTTGCCGACCCACACAGACCTGGGCATGAAGTTACATATTACCCAGGCATGACGAATCTGTTGATGGCAAACGTTGTGATCATAAACAAAGAAGAAACAGCCGATCCACAGGGAATAGAAATCGTAAGGAGGAATATTGAGAAGTGGAATCCAAAGGCGATCGTGATAGATGCGAGTTCACCCATATTTGTGGAAGATTACTCAGTGATCAAAGGCAAAAGGGTGCTAGTTGTTGAAGATGGTCCAACTCTAACACATGGAGAAATGAAGTATGGTGCAGGTTTTGTTGCCGCCAAGAAATTTGGAGCCTCACAGATCATAGACCCAAGGCCATTTGCAGTGGGATCGATAGTGGAAACATATAGGAAGTACAACCACTTGGATTTGATTCTCCCTGCAATGGGATATGGTGAAAAGCAGATCAAAGAACTTGAAAAAACGATTAATTCAGCGGATGCAGATCTTGTCATCATAGGAACACCGATAGATCTTAGAAGAGTTATGAAACTGAACAAGCCCGCAGTGCGTGTAAAATATGAATTACAGGAAATCGGAAAACCAGATCTTGAGGATGTCTTGAGCAATTTTGTCAAAGGATTGGGAAAGATTATTTGACGATGAGTTGCCTGTATTTTTCTTGAACTAACTTACGCTTTAACCTGTCTATAAAGATAGGAAAGAATATTAGACAATTTTGGTCTTAGTATTTCGTTAACACAAACGTTTTCACATAGGAACTTAAACTGATAGTGTTTGTAACTTGAAACCATTACAATCTAGTTAGAAAGTGAAAAGTAAAGAGAAACCCCCCTATCCCCCTTGAGATACACCCCCCACGGCTTTGGCGGGCTTTAGAGCCCGCATTTTTTTACAGTTCTCCGTGCAAAGGTCCGGCGGTGGTTCGAATAACCCTTACGATAACCTCATCACCTAAAGAGAGGTTTTTCCCTGGGAAGATGACTATTTTGTTTCTCATGTCTCTGCCATAGTAAAGACCGTCTTTTGTGGTTCCTTCAACGATGACTTCCACTTGCTGATTGAGGTATCTTTCGTTCAATTTTCTGTTTATCTGCTTTTGAAGTTCAAGTAATTCATTGAGCCTTCTTGCTTTTTCTTTTCTGTTCACATCATCTTTGAAATATTTACTAGCAACTGTGCCTTCGCGTGGTGAGTACACGGCAAGGTTTAGACGTTCAAACTCAATGGTTTTGACCAACTCGACAGTCTCATTGTGATCTTCTACAGTCTCTGTTGGAAAACCGACTATTACGTCACTACTTATGGAAACATCTTTTACCTTATCTCGAATCTTTTTCACTAAATGAACGTACTGTTCTTTAGTATATCTACGATTCATTAGTCTTAGAATACGATTGCTACCCGACTGAATAGGAATGTGAAATGACTTTGCCGCTTTTGGGTTCTTGGCGATAGTTTCGATGAGTTCATCGGTGATCTCCGTGGGATAAGAGGTCAGAAACCAAATTCTCTTTATCTGTTCAAACTCACTGGCACGTTCGATCAATCTCGCCAAGTTTGTTCCATCCTTCAAATCTTTGCCGTAGGCATCTACATTTTGACCCAAGAAGGTGATTTCCTTTACACCGTCTTGTATAAGCTTTTTTATCTCGTCTAATATATCATCCATAGGTCTACTTTTTTCTCGGCCTCTCGTGTAGGGAACAACACAATAGGTACAAAACCTGTTGCATCCATGAATGATTGTTACCCATGCATGGTGTTTGGCGGATCTGAGTCTTGGTAAATCGGAGTTTATAGAGCAAACCGTGTCTGTCAAAAAAACGATCTTTTCACCCTTAACGGCTCTACTCAGAACATTCCATATTTCACTCACTGATCTTGATCCAATTACAAAATCTGCGCCTAGGTCAAGAAGCCTTTCTGCCTCGAGATTTGAGCCGCATCCTGCTACGCCTATTATTTTCAATCGACCTTGTTTTTTGAGTTTCACAAGTTGCCCAAGCTCTGAATGATACTTATCCTGAGATTTTTGACGTACAACACAGGTGTTTAGAATAGCGATATCTGCCCCCTCCAAAGAATAAACTATCTCAAACCCATTTCTCAGTAAGATACCTGACATTATTTCGGTGTCGTTAATATTCATCTGACAGCCGTAAGTCTTAAAGAATACCCTCATTTTATTATGAAAACAGGGGGCTTACACCCCCTTTTCTCATTCCTCCTCTTCAAGTTCTCCTTCATCAAAAAGATCTGAAATATCAAGGGAGTCTTTTTCTTTCAATTCACTCTGAGGTTCAAGCTGTTCAATGGCACTTTCGGCAGGTTGTTCAGCGAAAGAAATGCCTTCCTTTCCCTCGAGATAGGCTTCGGCGATCTTAGAGGTAATCAACTTTATAGATCTGATAGCATCGTCGTTGGCTGGTATCACATAATCTACTGGTTCTGGGTCACAGTTCGTATCAACTATACCTATGACGGGTATACCCATGGAATTTGCTTCTTCGACGGCTATTCTCTCTTTCCTTGGGTCGATGACATAGATTATATCAGCTGGTCTGTCCATGCCCTTCAAACCGCCCAAATTTTTGCTTAGTTTTTCAAGGACTTTTCTCAACCTGCTCTGTTCTTTTTTTGGCAATTTGGCAAGTTCACCGCTTGCTTCCATTTGTTCAAGTTCAATCAGTCTGTCGATTCTTGGCTTGATAGTCTTGAAGTTGGTGAGCAGTCCACCGAGCCAGCGGTTGTTAACGTAGAAACAGCCACACCTTTCTGCTTCTTCCTTTACGACATGTTGAGCTTGCTTCTTAGTCCCAACAAGGATCATAGTTGCTCCCTCGCTGGCTCTGGATCTAACAAATTCACAAGCCTCTTCGACGAGCTTCAGAGTTTTTTGAAGATCGATGATGTAGATACCTTTCCTTGCACCATAAATATAAGGACCCATCTTTGGATTCCATCTTCTTGTGCGATGACCAAAGTGGACTCCAGCTTCGAGTAGTTGTTTCATGGTGATAACTGGCATTCAAACACCTCCTGATTTGGTTGAATCTTCCGTCCTTCTCATCTCTCTTGCCGACCCACCTGGGCACCGAGGCTCGAGATCAAAGGACGTGCTTTTTCAAAAGCGTATATATTATATCGTTTATTGTTAATTTTCGTATCAAATCATTGTAAAAATAAAAATCTGGTATTATTTTACAAGGAGGTGGATCTTTGCTCCTCATTGGTATAGGTGGGGGAACAGGCTCTGGAAAAACAACCGTCGCACACAAGATCATACAGAGAGTCGGTGCAGACAAATGTGTTCTTCTACCAATGGACAATTACTACAGAGATATGAGTCATCTTGCATTCGAAGAAAGAAAGAAGATCAACTATGACCATCCTGATGTAATAGAGTATGAACTCTTGCAAGCTCACCTTGAATCATTACTGAAAGGTACGCCTGTTGAGATTCCCACGTACGATTTTGTAACTTACGTTAGAAAACCAGAAACACTTTATTTTCCTCCCAAGAATGTGGTTATCGTAGAAGGAATCTTCGCTTTGTATTATGACCACATTTACAAACTGTATGGTTTGTCCGTTTATGTTGATGCAGAGAGTGATATAAGGTTCATTCGTAGACTCAATAGAGATGTTCGAGAAAGAGGAAGAACGATGGAATCTGTTATTGATCAGTATCTACAAACAGTAAAACCAATGCACGATGCCTACGTCGAACCTACAAAGAGAAGAGCGGACATAATAGTACCAAAGGGCGGGTACAATGATAAGGCTGTTGAGGTAGTTGTAAACTATATTTTCAAGAAAATGGAGTGTTCTTGATGAAGAAAATCACTCTGTTTTTTCTTTTGCTTTCTTGTTCAATCCTAGCTTCGGGAAAGTTCAACTTGATAAGGACCTTGTGGATTGATATCGCTTATCAAAACGGTCTGGAAAGACATGCTCTGACCCTTTATCAAAAAGCCGATGATATATATCAGAAAATCTCGAAGGAATTTGGCTTTACTTTGACTCCTAGACCTGTAGTTTATTTGATCGACAAAACAGATGTGGCAAATGGTTATGCAAATCCTCTGAACAATATCATCGTGATATACCCAAACGAAATCAACCCTTATGTTTTCACACCCAACTACGAAGAGTGGGTAAGTTTCTGTTTTGCTCATGAGCTGACACATTTATTCTTAGCAAATTCATTTGCACCATATATTTCATTCGCCTCTGTGTTTGGTCATGCGGTAGCAGCAGCAATTCAGTCTCTCTTAACTCCTTTGTATCTTCACGAGGGACTTGCAATATATTATGAAACATTGCTTTCGAACTCTGGTCGCGGCAGAGATAAGCTTTTCAGAGAATACATGGAAAAAGCTAAGGGTACTGATGTGGGCTTGAGATACGCATCTTCTTTGAATACTCGCAGGTGGTTACCTGGCGGATCAGCTTATGTTCAGGGTTTCTCGTTGTTGGATTCAGTCGAAAAAAGTTACGGCCACGATAAAGTGGTGGAATTGGTAAAAAGGTTTACTCGAGATCCTCTGGCTGGTTTTTATAGAGCATTGAAGAACACCTCAATAGAAGACGATTTCAAGGACTGGTTGACCAGAGTACCATCAAACGGCGAAAAGATCTCGGAGATACTCCTACGCGCAAGTAAATTGGACATAAATGCCTGGAGGGTTTATTACATTTCAGAGAAATACAATGGTGAGGAAGCAATTTACTATTACGATACTTTTACGCAAGAGCACATAAAACTCTTCGATGTAAACAATGTCGCTTCATTTTCCATCAGCAGAACTAGGATGGTAGCACTCGCAAGGTATGTTGAAGAAGGAAACTCGATCAAATCTCGATTGTACCTTTATAGTGGTACAGTAAAGGACCTTGGTATTGACAAGGTCGTTGATCTGTCGTGGATGAATGATTTTGAGCTTGCAATGATCAGGCAAGACGAAGACGGAAAAAGGTTCATCGATATTTATGATTTGAGAGATAGAAAACTGAGAAGAATTTTTGGACCGGATAAATATATCGTTCCAATTCAAATAACCGCTTCTGGTGGTAGTATTGTCTTTACAGCAAAGGTGAATGGACAGATGGATTTGTTTATGATAAACGAGGAAAAAAAGGTAAAGAGGCTTACCGATGATGGTTGTTCGAAATTATCACCAAAGCTTATTTCAAATGAGTTGTATTTCTGTGCAGATTATTCCCATAATTTCGATCTATATCTGTTGGATATCAATAGCGGGAAGCTCACTAAAATGAATTTGGAAGGTTCGATCAGTAGTGTCATCCTCAATAATTTAGCTTACTCATTCAAAGTTGTCCCTGGTGGTTTTTCTATTTACAAAGAGCAAATAAATCCAGAAAGTAAGAGTACCTTTGAATTTCAGGACTTTGAACCATCGGCGATGGAACTTACAAGATTAGAAAATGCAGAGAATTACTATGATTCCATGAGACTCAGATTTGTCTTGCCTTTTCCCTATCTATCCTTTAATTCAGGGAAACCGGATTATGGAGCTGGGCTCGCTTTAGGGCTTTGGGACGATTTGATGGATTCATACGTGGTCTTTGGATGTGTATGGTCTTGGGAAAAATGGTTAGCTAAATTCGTGACCAAATCGCAATCTGGTTCATCGCTGAGTATTCAGTTCGATCAGAAGAACGATGTCTTTACACTTACAACTGAGCTTGATATACCATTTTACATAAATAAGGGTTTGATGGATGAGAAATTTGATCTGATTTTGGGTATGAACGTGGATCAGACATTATCTGTAAGACCAAAGTTGAGGGTCGTCTATCTCTTGGGTAGGATTGGCGGTAGGTTGCATCAAATAAGCTTCCCAGATGTTATGCTCTGGTCCGATATTTTCCCAGATATTGGTATTGGTTTTGCGAAAGCTTTCCTCTTGAAAGACATCGTCTTTAGATTTTACGGCCAGGTGAAACTTTCAGATCTGCAGTATGGCGCTGATATGGTTATTCCTGGTCCTTCAATTGATATTGGCTCTATAGATGGCTTCTGGGCAATCGATAGTGTGAATTTCTCACCTGGTTTTACTGTAAAAATCAGCGAGGCACAGAATAACTACAACATATGGTTGAAAACAACCCTTAACTGTCATGTGATTTACCAAGTCCCTGTTCCTTTATCTTTTACCGTCGGAATTAGAGATGGCAAAGGCTATCTAAGTTTTTCCATAGAAAACATAATGAGCTTTTTTGAACTAGAGAATTTTTTGAAAAAGTGAGCATGTTATAATTTTCAAAAAGGGGTGATCATATGAGAATAGCAATGGTTTCTTATGAAGTTTATCCTTTTGCAAAGGTTGGTGGACTTGCAGACGTTGTAGGTTCTCTCCCAAGAGTTATAGAGAAACAGGGGGTTAGGGTTACCGTCTTCATGCCATATCATAAAATTGTTCAGAAAAATTGTTCCAAGCTTGGTCTACAAGTGGAATCTGTCGCCAAATCTATACCAGTGCCAAATTTGCAAACTTCCGAGAAATTCGATCTTTACAAAAGTCGTGTACCAGACTCCAACTGCACCGTTTACTTTATAGCAAATGACTATTATTTTTCCTCTGAAAACGTTTATGAAGGACCTGATTTGGCAGAACAATCAATCTTTTTCTCGAATGCTTCCTTGGAGGCAATGAAACATCTCTCGGAGACCTTTGATTTGGTTCACGCACACGATTGGCAAACTGGATTGATACCCGTGTACCTCAGAACGCTGTACAGAACAGACCCGTTTTTCGCGAAGACCGCGAGTGTTTTCACAATTCATAATTTGGGGTACCAAGGTATTTTTAACCCAAGATACATCAAATTTGCCGGTTTACCAAGTTATTTATTCAACATCGATGGGCTTGAATTTTATGGACAGATGAATTTCTTAAAGGGTGGCATTCTTTTCAGTGACGTTGTAACGACGGTAAGCCCCACCTATGCACAAGAGATTCAAACTGAGCAATTTGGTGAGAAGTTGGATGGAGTTTTGCGTCTTAAGGCTGAAGATCTTTACGGAATATTGAATGGAATAGACTACAATGAATACAACCCAGCAACTGACAAGAGAATATATGCAAATTACGATCTTGAGCATATTGAAGATAAAAAAATCAATAAAAAAGAACTGCAAAAGGAACTTAAATTGCAAGTTAGAGAAGACACAGCCTTGATCGGCATGATAAACAGACTCGTTGATCAGAAGGGACTGGATCTTGTTGAAAAAGTGATTGACTATGTGATGATGTTTGATGTTCAGTTTGTAGTTCTTGGGACGGGTGACAAAAAATACGAAGAGTTATTCGGAAACCTTGAGAAAAAGTACCCTACTAGATTCTCGAGTAACATTAAGTTTGACATAGACCTGGCACAGAAAATCTATGCAGCAAGTGACATGTTTTTAATGCCATCCAGGTACGAACCGTGTGGACTGGGCCAAATGTACAGTTTGAGATATGGTACGATACCCGTGGTACGCTATACAGGCGGTCTTGCCGATACTGTCAAAGAATATGATCCGAAGACCAAAGATGGGAACGGGTTTGGTTTTCGAGAATATGATGCAGCCCATCTTCTGGAAGCAATTGCAAGGGCTGTGTATTACTTCAAGAACGAGCGTGACGATTGGCTACGAATAATCAAAAATGCCATGAATACTGACGTTTCATGGGATAAATCTGCAAGGCAGTACGTAAAGATCTACCAAGAGGCTCTGAAAAAGAGAAAATTCTGAGGAGGACTGGCCAATGCCCGAGTTCAGAAAGGATCCCGTTTTAAAGCGTTGGGTGATAATAGCAACTGAGAGAGCAAAGAGACCGCATGATTTTGTGAGACCTAAGGTAGAGGAAAAACCTGCCTTCTGTCCATTTGATTACGGTAATGAACATACGACTCCACCTGAGATTCTTGCATTCAGACCAGTCGATACTACGCCAAATTCACCGGGCTGGTGGGTAAGGGTCGTACCAAACAAATTTGGTGCAGTTAATCCAGAGCTCCAAGCCAAAAGATATGGTGTTGGTATGTTTGATGCAATGGATGGCTTTGGATATCATGAAGTGATCGTTGAAACTCCAGATCACAATACTCATCTTGCGTTGATGGATTACAAGCAAGTTGAAGAAGTTATTTGGGCTTACAAACAAAGGTATGAGACGATTGCAGAGGATAGAAGGATTCAATACGTTCTCATCTTTAAGAACCATGGTCGAGATGCTGGTGCTTCTCTGCAGCATCCTCACAGCCAATTGATAGCTATTCCAATAGTTCCAAAGAGGGTTCAGGAAGAAATGAGTGGCTCCCAGGAGTATTATTCTTATAAAGAACGATGTGTTTTCTGTGACGTCATTGATCAGGAAATGCAAAGGCAAGAAAGGATAGTTGAAGAGAATGATGATTTTGTGTCGCTCGAACCGTTTGCAGCACGTTTTCCCTTTGAGACTTGGATTATTCCAAAACAACACATGAATAACTTTGGTGATGTCTCAGAAAAACAAGTTAAAGCTTTCGGCAAAATTTTGAAAAACACACTTTACAGAATATATAAAGCACTTGATAATCCACCTTACAACTTCATGTTGCATACATCGCCGACCAATGGTGAAGGTAAAAATTACTATCACTGGCACTTGGAAATCGTGCCCCGTTTGACAAACGTGGCAGGATTTGAGTGGGGCTCGGGTTTCTATATAAACCCAGTTCCACCTGAAGAGGCGACAAAATATTTACGGACAGTTGAAATACCATGAAATTATGGTAAAATTCCTTTGTACAACACTTACTCCAAGGAGGATTGGTAGGATGGAGATTTTGAAGGTTAGCTCAAGTTCAAATCCGAACAAAGTGGCGGGGGCCATTGCTGGCGCGTTGTCGAAGGCAGACAAAGTCGAAATCCAAGCTATTGGTGCGGGTGCAGTTAACCAGGCTGTGAAAGCTATTGCGGTGGCAAGAAGGTTTTTGAATGAGGGTGGGAAGGATATCTACATGATTCCTGGTTTCATCGAAGCTCTGATCGATAATGAAACAAGGACTGGGATGTCCTTCAGGGTTTTTGTAACACAAAAACAGTCCTGATCAGATGGATGATGTCCTACAAGAGATAGTTAAGGCTTGTGTTGAAGATCAGAGAATCTTTCAGATCGTTCAGACTGTTGCAAAAATGACAGAACAAGAGAGAGAACATTTTGAGTCAAAGGTGAAAAATTATTATCTGAGTAGGACAGATCAGGAAGATTTGCAGGCTTACGAGTTCTATACTTTCATACTCAGAGAATCAAACGCACAGAGGATAGTGGAAATTGTTTCATCAAGAGGACTTTGAGTTTAAATATTTTTATAATTCACTCAGAGTCATTGCAGATGTGGTATAAATGTTTTGTGCGGGCGTAGCTCAATGGTAGAGCATCAGCTTCCCAAGCTGAGGGTCGCGGGTTCGAGCCCCGTCGCCCGCTCCAGACCCTAACTCGGGTATGGGCTTGGACCCTATCTGGGTTAGCGGATTACTTGCGATGGAGGTGCGATTGTGGATCAAAAGGAGAAGCAGCAGATCATTGAGCAATTCAGAATCAACGAGAAAGACACTGGTTCGATCGAAGTTCAAGTGGCCATCTTGACAGCAAGGATCAAACATTTAACAGAGCATTTGAAAGCACATCCAAAGGATTTTCATTCAAGGCGTGGCTTGATGAAGATGGTTGGAAGACGTAGGAAGTTTCTCAAGTACCTGAGAAAGGCAAATCCTGAGTCATACAGAACACTGATTGAGAAATTGAGTCTGAGGAAGTGAAAATTGAAAAGACAAGAAGGGCGGGCATCTGCCCGCTTTTAGTTTCTTAGAAGTAGAGGTGATTCGATTGAGGATATGGAAACGTGAGATTGCTGGAAGGGAATTTCGTGTTGAGCACGGAAAGCTTGCAAAACAGGCAAATGGTGCTGTTATGGCACAGATAGGCGAAACAACAGTTCTTGCAACGGTTGTCATGGCTGATTCTGCCACGGAAGGTATCGATTTTGTGCCACTGACCGTCGAATTTCAAGAACGTTTTTATGCCGCTGGAAAGATACCGGGTGGTTTCGTCAAGCGTGAAGGTAAGCCAAGTGAGATGGCTATTTTGTCGGCAAGAACAATTGACAGACCTATCAGACCGCTTTTTCCGAAGAATCTTCGAAACGAAGTTCAAGTTGTCGTGACCGTGATTTCGGCCGATATGGTTAATCCACCTGATATAGTAGGTGTCCTTGCTACTTCGCTAGCCCTGAACATCTCTGATGTTCCCTTTGATGGTATTGTTGCAGCCGTCAGAGTTGGGTTGATAGACGGTGAAGTTGTTTTCTTTCCTACTGAAGAACAGCTACAGAAAAGTTTACTTGACATAGTGGTTGCTGGTACAGAAGATGCCATAACAATGGTGGAAGGAGAAGCCAAAGAAGTAAGTGAATCACAGATGGTGGAGGTTTTGTTCAAGGCACATAGTGTCATCAAGCAGATAATTGATTTTCAAAAACAGATTCTGTCAGAATTCAGTGTTACAAAAGTCTGCTTAGAAGAAAAACTTTTACCTGAAGAGATCGCCAATGATTTTGATTCAGTGATTGATGAAAATGAATTGAGGAACAGACTCCTAACACAGGGCAAAAAGACCCGAAGTGCAGCTTTAGATGAGTACTTTGAAAAGATTTACAGCAGCTTGAAAGAGAAATATGGCGTAGAGAAAGTTGAGGAACTTTCAGTGCTACTTAGAGGCGCTTATGAAGATAAGCTGAAACACAAGATGAGAAGAATCATAGTAGAAGAAGGTATAAGACTTGATTTAAGAAATCCAAAGCAGATAAGACCAATAACTTGTGAAGTTGGTTTACTTCCAAGAGTCCACGGCTCAGCCCTTTTCACCAGAGGAGAAACACAGAGCCTTGGAATAGTTACGCTCGGTGCACCGATGGATGAACAGATTATTGATTCTTTACTCGAAGAGGGAACGAAAAGATTCATGCTTCATTACAATTTTCCACCCTTTTCAACTGGTGAAGTCAAGCCTTTGAGGGGTCCAAGTCGGCGTGAGATCGGTCATGGCTATCTGGCTGAGAGAGCGCTCAAGTTCATTCTTCCAAAGGAAGATGATTTTCCTTACACGGTGAGAGTAGTTTCGGAGATACTTGAATCAAATGGTTCATCTTCTATGGCAACGGTTTGCTCTGGTTCACTGGCGTTAATGGATGCAGGAGTGCCAGTGGCAAAACATGTTGCAGGTGTCGCTATGGGCCTAATATTGGAAAGGGATGCTGAAATAGTCTTGACAGATATACTTGGTGCCGAGGATCACTGGGGAGATATGGATTTCAAGGTTGCCGGTACTAAAGATGGTATAACTGCATTCCAGATGGATTGCAAAGTCTCTGGTGTATCGAGAGACCTTCTAGAAAGAGCTTTGAATCAAGCAAAAGAGGCGAGGTTGTACGTCCTTGAAAAACTCTATGAAACGATTGATAGGCCCAGAGAAAGATTATCTAAATATGTACCTGTCATCAAAGTGACAAGCGTTGATCCATCCAGGGTTGCCGAAATAATAGGACCCGGTGGTAGGGTTATCAAAGGCATCATAAAAGACTATGACGTTAAGATATCTGTTGATGACCTCACTGGAAAAGTAAGTGTCATTGGTGATGACCAAGCAAAGGTCGATGCCGCAATTAGACAGATAAACAGCATTGTGAAAGAAATAATTATCGGTGAAATCTTTGAGGGGAAAGTAACTCGTACCGAGCCATTTGGTGTTTTCGTAGAAGTTGCACCAGGAAAAGTTGGATTGCTGCACCAGAGCAAGCTTGTAAGCAATCTCAAGTCGATCAAATTGGGTGATATCTTGAAAGTTAAGGTAAGTAATATCGATAACAGTGGTAGATTCCAACTTGAGGAAATCCCAACTGATCAAGCACAAGATCAGTCGAAGCAGCACAGACCTTACAGAAAAAGTAAGAGAGAAGAATGAATAATGTGAAAGAGCTTATAGTGCCAGCTTTTCTAAGGCTGGCATTTTTTGTGGAGGTCGATGTATTTTGAAGATAGAAGAGAAGCAGATAGGTTCCAATAGAGTCTATTACTTGCCTGTGAAGGGTGTTAAAACTCTGTCAGTAGCCTTTGTTGTCCCAGCAGGTTCAGTACACGAAGATAGAGATTTTGCTGGTACCGCACACTTGTTAGAACATGTTGTCTTCAAAGGTACAAAGAACTATGACGAATTTTCTTTAAAGTATGACCTGGAAGTTGTGGGGGGTAGTTTGAATGCCTTCACAACTAAGGATTTTACGGTGTATTATGCACGTGTTCCCTATTCTCATTTTGAAAAGGCTATAGATATTCTTAGTGAATTGGTATTCAATCCTCTCATTAAAGATGACTCGGTAGAACTTGAGAAATCTGTAGTCACAGAGGAGATTAAATCTTTCAACGAGGATCATGTCAGTAGAGTGCAAGATCTTTTTGCAGAGAGCATTCTACAAGAACCATATTGTCGACCAGTGAGTGGATATGAATACACTGTTGCAAAACTTAATTCAGCTGTTTTGAGAGATTTTCACTCCAAAAGGTACGGCAACTTGAGGATAATTGCTGTTGGAAAGATAACCAAGGCTTTAACCGAGAAACTTGAAAATGCTGTAAAAAACTTCGATAAGGGTGTTGAAGAGTATGATATTCGAGTCAGTTTTAAGAATGTTTCACGTGCCTTCGAGGCAAAAAATGATCTGAGCCAGATACATGCAGTTACTGGGCTTCCAATGGATTTTGGGTTAGAGAGCAAAGAATATCCTGCTTTCCTTGTTCTGAACACTTTGCTTGGCAGTGGCATGAGCTCCATGTTCTTCACTAAAATCAGAGAAAAGCTTGGACTCGTTTATGACATAGATTTGTTGAGTCACGTGTGGAAAAATAGTTCCTTGATAGGAATATATGCTTCAACAAGCCTTGAAAAGTTCAAAAGGTACGTGCAAGAAGTGAATAGAATTTTTGACGATGCATTCATCTCTAAGAATTATTTCGATTATGGTAAAAAAAGATTGATGGGGAAACTTCAAATGGTTACGGAAAGCGTTCCGGCAATGTTCGGTTATATTTTAGAGTTCCTCTTGGCTAAAGTAGAGCCTTTTGACCTGGAACATGTACTCAAGAGAGTCGAGTCTGTGAAATATAGAGACGTTCAAAAAATATGGCAAGAACTTTGTAAAAGTGAATGGCACTGGTCATTGCTGATACCAAAAGGAAGTGAGGAGTTAGTCAAAATTATATGAATGGACAGATTGTATGGAAGAAGGTCGATTCACTTGTACCCGGAGACACCTCAATGGAGACTGTGAGAACCAGAAATGATCAGCCTCCCTTAGTCCATTTGGGACAGGTTGTTACGCAAGAGGTCATAGAAACTCTCAAGGCGAATGATGTGAAGTATCTATGGGTACAAATTTCACAAATCACCCCTCCCGTTGTGAATCCACAAAAAATCGAGAAGTTAAAAGAAGAAATGAAAGACATCTTCCAGAGCGCGGTAGAAAAAATGCAAGTGAACAAGAATGAGATCAGAAATCTTTCCAGCGAGATTGTGAATGATATAGTGAAAAACTATTCCGATAAGATATCTTTAATCTTTTTGATTCAACAAAACGATGAAGAATATACATATATTCATGAAATTCACGTTGGAATGATATCGGTATTGATAGGTGTAGAGATTGGAATGAAAATAAATGACCTGTCACGATTAGCCTTTTCGTCTATAATCCATGACATCGGTAAGATCATGGTTCCAAAGGAAGTTTTGTATGCGCCGAGGAAGTTAACAGAAAAAGAATTCGAGATGGTGAAAAAACATGTAGAGTACGGTGCCAAGATATGTGAAAAGTCCAATGTAGAGGACCCCAGGATTATAAGCGGTGTGAGGGATCATCATGAAAAACTCGACGGAACAGGATACCTAAGAGGATTGACGAAGGACCAATTGGGCTTGGAACCAAGAATTATAGCGATCGCAGATGTCTACGATGCCTTGATTGCAAATCGCTCATATAAACCCTCCTGGTCACCATATAAAGTTGTTTCAGAACTGGTAAAGATGGCATCTTTCAATAAACTTGATAAGGAATTGGTTCAAGCTTTTGTTTCTGTAGTCGGACTTTACCCAGTTGGGACCACAGTCCTTCTCAGCAATGGTGAGAAGGCAATCGTTACTGGAAATACAATGGGCCACAAAACCCGGCCCATTGTTAGAGTTGCCAGTGGAGAATATATAGATCTTGCTGAGGAAAAGAAACTTTCAATCGTTCAGGTTTTGGATTGAACACTGGGTTTGTAATAGCTTAGATAGTAGAAAGCCGTTACAAAGATACCGGGTCCAACTATATTTCCAAGTGTGGCTCCGATGATATTCTTCCAGAAACCTGTCCAGTTCAAAGTTTCAGGGCCAAAATTCGAGGCAGCCTTTATGAAAAGACCTATCGGTATCAAAGACATATTGGCAACACTGTGCTCAAAGCCTATGGCAACGAAGGTCATTATTGGGAAGAATATACCCAATATTTTGCCTTCAACAGTATCAGCAGCTATTGCGAGTATCACAGCCAAGTCAACGAGTATATTGCACAATATACCTCTAAAAAAGATTGCATTGAAGCTTAGAGTAACTTTGGCATTGGCAACGGAGATCGCAGTTTTTCCAAAATCATTTACCGCTTGTCCAACACCCCAGAGATTTGTTTGAACAAGCATCCAGGCGATCAAGAGTGAGCCAATAAGGTTAAAGAAATACACAACTAACCAGTTCCTTAACATCTGCCTCAGTGTTATCTTCTTTGCGTACAGCGAGGTCAACATGAGGACATTCCCCGTGAAGAGTTCGGCGCCAGCTATGACAACAAGCATGAGGCCCACCGTGAAGAACGCCCCTCCAAGGACTTTCTTCAGACCGTAAGGTTCTACCTGCGTCATCGCTGTGAGTGCCATGATACCACCAAAGCCTATGTACATGCCTGCAAGGATACCAAGAAGTGCCATCTGGACGATGCTTAGTTTCGCCTTTTTCACAGACACTTCCTCTACGATGGTCTTTTGAATCTCAACAGGTGATTTCATTGACACACCTCCTTTATCCTTTGAGGGTTAGTGTATATGTTCATTCTGTTTTCTCTCACAAATCCTATGAGGGTAAGATTGAATCTTTCGGAAAATTCAATTGCACTGGACATGACTGGTGCTTTCGATGCCAGTATTTCAATACCTGCTAAGACACACTTAAGACACATCTCCAAAGGGAGTCTTCCACTACTCAAAAGTATCTTTTTTGTGGGATCTACGTTGTTTTTGACAAGCCAGCCTACAACTTTATCGACTGCGTTGTGCCGACCGATATCTTCAAATTTGACGAGGCATTTACCATCTGCCGTGTAAAGACCAGCCAGGTGAACGGCACCAGTTTGTTTGTGCAAAGTGTTATTCAAAAGATCCTTCATTGAATTTACTATCGTTGATGCATCGACGAAGGTTTTGAAATCAAGAGATTTTGGTTGGACCTTTTCAGATTTTGAAATATTCAAGTGCACACTTTTTAAATCTGAACTGAAAGTCCATTCGATGGGTCTTAAGCCACTGTATAAAAGCCTCCCGATGGCTAATTCTTCTAAATCCGTTGCGTAACAATGCATTTCTTCAACAAAATGGTTGCTCACATAGAATTCAATTAAGCTATCTTCAATTATTTGATCCTCTATTATTTGGTAGCTTCCATCGATCTTTACCTTGTAGACTCTTCTGAACACACTGTCACCTCTAAGGAGATTAGATCTGACTTAGTGTTTACATTGATAAAACTCTGCCTCCAGTTGGATATCTTTTCAAAGAAATCTTCTTCCAAGTATAATACTCGTGATCGATTGAAGGCTGCACGAAAGGAATTATCTGCAAGCCTCATGGACCATCTAAGGTTTTCTTGAATTCTTTTGTTATAAATGGCATGCAAAGGATGGAGGCCGTCGGCTAACTTGGGTACAAGAGCATCTATATCTCGTTTTTCGAATAATTGGCACATAGACCTCAAAACCTCTGGCATGATTAAAGGCATATCGCATCCGACGACAAATACATGATCATCAAGTATCTCAAGTGCCGTTAGGACACCGCCTAGAGGACCAGCAGTGTAATGATCCTCTATGAACTTCATCTCTTTGTATGGCTTGCCAACTAGTATAACTTGTTCAAAGACCCTGCTCAATCTCTCAAAAACATGCTCTATCATAGGCTTTGTTTGTAATAGGTATTCACTCTTGTCCTCCCCAAATCTCTTTGATTTGCCACCGTTTAAGATGACACCAATCATGCTTTTTCGACTCTCACAGCTGTCACTTTGAAGTTTGGTATCTTGGCTATAGGATCCAGGGGTTCAGCTAATGTAAGTTCGTTTATAGGGGTCTCATAGAAATGGAAAGAACTGAAGATAGTCCTTGGTGGCACTTTTTCAGTGATTTTCACAATACCTTTCACCTTTCCGCGTCTGGAAGTAATGTATATTTCTCCTTTGTCTTTAACACCAAGCTCTTGAGCATCAACTGGATTCATTTCAACGTACGGTGTGTTAAGATATTTCGAAATGGTACTTCTTCTTGTCATGGTACCAGTATGGAAGTGGAATAGTATGCGACCCGTTGTGAGATAGAATGGATATTCTTCATCTGGGAGTTCAGGCGGTTCACGATACTCAACGACATGGAACTTTCCAAGCCCATCAGGTCCAGTGAATTTACTAGTGTGCAATATTGGTGTACCTTCATCTTCAAGAGTTCTACAGGGCCACTGTAGACCTTTGATTTTTATCCTCTCATGGGTGATTCCCCCATAAATAGGTGTGAGGGATCTGATCTCTTCCATTATTTGAGAAGGTGAATCATAATTCATTTCATAACCAAGTCTCTTGGACAGTTCCATGATGATTTGCCAGTCAGGTTTACTTTCTCCAACTGGCTCAAAAGCCTTTCTTACAAGCTGGACGCGCCTTTCTGTGTTGGTAAAAGTTCCATCCTTCTCCAGGAAAGAAGCAGCAGGTAATACCACGTGGGCATGTTTATTTGTCTCGTTCAAAAACATATCCATGGAAACAAAAAAATCGAGTTTTGATAGAGCTTCATCGACCAAAGACGCATCAGGATCTGAAAGCCTTGGGTTTTCTCCCATGACCACAAGGGCTTTTATCCTTCCTTCCAAAGCCGCGTGAATCATCTCGACAACCGTCAATCCAACCTTCGCAGGGATCTTTGTTTGCCATGCCTTTTCGAATTTCTCAATCACTTCGGGTGATGTTACTTTCTGATAACCCGTCAAAACATCTGGTAATGCCCCCATATCGCAAGCACCCTGAACATTGTTTTGTCCACGCAGTGGATTTACTCCTGCTCCTTCTTTTCCAAGATTACCTGTTGCCATAGCAAGATTGGCAATTGCAAGAACATTATCTGTTCCATGTTCATGTTGGGTTATGCCCATTGAATATACGATCGCTGCTCTTTGAGCTTTAGCGTAAAGTCTGGCAGCTTCGATGATCTTTTCTTTTGGAACATTCGTTATCTTTTCTACATACTCAGGTGTGTATTTTTCAACTGCTCTCTTCAGTTCTTCAAAACCAGTTGTTCTGTTGGATATAAACTCTTTATTTACTAAATCCTCTTTGATGATGACATGTAGTAAGCCGTTGAAGAGCGCAACGTCGGTACCAGGCCTTTGCCTCAACCAAAGGGTTGCATAGTTGACAAGTTCAATCTTTCTTGGATCTGCAACTATGAGTTTTGCACCTTTTCTAACAGCTTTCTTTATCCTTGAGCCATACACAGGATGTGCTTCCGTTGTGTTTGAGCCTGTAACAAGGATTACTTGTGCTTGTAGTATATCTTTGAGATTATTGGTCATTGCACCACTACCAAAGGCACGGGCAAGTCCTGCAACAGTGGAGGCATGACACAATCTGGCGCAATGATCGACATTTGGTGTCTTCAAAACTGCTCTTGCAAATTTTTGCATCAAATAGTTTTCTTCGTTTGTACACTTTGCCGAAGAGAGCACTCCTACGCTTTCACTGCCATATTTTTCTATAACCGATTTCAAACCATTGGCTGCATAATCTAAAGCCTCTTGCCAACTCACTTTGACAAATTCACCATTCCTTTTTACGACCGGCTCTTTTAACCTCGCTGGATCGTTTACAAAATCCAGACCAAACTTACCCTTAACACAGGTAGCTATTCCATCGTTGACATCTGGATTGATCGCTGAACCATACACTCTTACAACCTCTTTTTTCTCCTTATCGACAAAAACATCTATTTGGCAACCAACGCCACAATAAGGACACGTTGTAGTTGTCTTATCAGTTTCCCACCACCGTGCTTTACCAATCGCCGGTTTCTCAACTATTGCACCAACTGGACATACCGTGGCACACTGCCCACAAAAGACACATTCACTTTCTTTCAGAGGCATGCCAAAAGCGGGTTGCGGGAGTGTTTCGTACCCTCTTTCAACCATTGAATAAATTGACATATTTTCTATCTCATCACACACCCTTACACACAGTTGACATTGGATACATTTATTCAAATCTCGCACAATGAATGGATCCGCATCATCTAAAGGTAATCCCCTCAGTTCCACTTCTTGGGTAGGTATCTTGATATTGTATTGGTAAGCGAGTTCTTGAAGTTTACAGTTTCCATTTGCATCACAGGTCATGCAATCATTTGGATGAACTTTGAGTATCAAATAGAGATTCGTTTTTCTGGCTGAAAAGACTCTCTGTGTTGATGTGTACACCCTCATTCCGTCAAAGACCTTCGTCGTGCAGGCAGTCTGTAGATTTCTCATTCCTTCAACTTCCACAGCACAGATTCTACAAGCACCTACAGGTTCAAGCGCAGGATGATGGCATAAAACAGGAATTTCGATACCATTCTCCATGGCAACATCATATATGGTCTGTCCTTGCTTTGCTTCAAAAGATTTCTCATTTATGAAGATTATCATCTGAGCACCCCCTTTTAATAAAAAATTATACTAAATAATGCAACTTTCTTGTCAACTCTTTTTTTAGCGATGTTGTATAAAAGAAAGGGAGGTGTGAAAATGACTTTAAAGGAAAGGTTATCTCAAGATTTGAAGGAAGCTATGAAGAGTAAGGACGAGACTAGGGTTCGTACAATAAGACTTTTAATAGCTGAAATTAAAAATTTCGAAGTTGAAAAAATGGGTCAAGCAAATGATGAAGAGGTCTTACAGGTCATGTCAAAAGAAGTTAAAAAGAGACTTGAATCGATTGAAATGTACAAACAAGCAAGCAGAGAAGATCTCGCTGCTGAGGAAGAAAATGAGCTCAAGGTTATCAAATCTTATATGCCTGAACAGATGAGCGAAGATCAAATAAGAGAGTTGGCAAAGCAAGTTATAGAGCAACATAACCTCTCAAGCCCAAAGGATATGGGAACGGCGATGAAATTGATAATGCCTCAGGTGAAAGGAAGGGCCGACGGCAAAATGGTGAATAAGATTGTTCAAGAATTATTGGGAGGTTAGTTTCTTTGACCGATACAATTGCTGCAATCTCAACACCAAAAGGTATTGGTGCAATTGCAATCATAAGAATGAGTGGCGATGATTCCTGGCAGATTTGTCAGAGCATACTTATAAACAAATTGAAGATAGAGCCAAGGAAGGTATTTCATAATTTTATAAAAGATCTTGACGGTACTGTACTCGATGAGGTAGCAGTTGTATTCTTTAACAAACCACATTCTTATACAGGTGAAGACATGGTTGAGATAATGTGTCATGGTGGTTTGGCTGTAAGTCAAGCGATCTTGGACCTCTTATTGAATAAGGGTGCAAGACTTGCAGATCCAGGTGAATTCACAAAAAGAGCATTCTTGAACGGGAAAATCGATCTGACAAAAGCAGAGGCTATTAAACAAATCATCGAGGCGCCTTCGAAGGTATCTGTTAAATTAATTGCGAACAATCTACTTGGAGGATTAGCTGATGCAGTAAAAGAATTGAGAGAAGTACTTCTAAGTTTTCTTGCAAAGATCGAGGTAGAATTTGACTATCCCGATGAGGTCTTCACAGAGAAAGAGATCTTGCTGAATGACCTGATGAAAGCCGCCGGTTTTGTTGAAAGACTGCTGGAAAATGCTCAGAATAGGTTAGTTTTGTCATCTGGCATTAAGATCGTGATCGTAGGTAAACCGAACGTGGGAAAGTCCTCCCTGCTGAATGCACTCGTCAGAGAAGATCGTGCCATTGTCACAGAAATACCTGGTACCACTCGGGATTTGATCGAGGTTCCAGTAACAATCGGGGGAATACCTTTCGTTCTCGTTGACACAGCCGGTATCAGAGAGTCACAAGATAAAGTGGAAAGGATTGGTATAGAGAGAGCTATAAGAGCAGCCTCGGAGGCTGATCTGATACTGTTTGTCCTTGATGCAACTACACCAATAGATGAAGATGATCTTAGAGTCCTAAAACTGATAAGGGAAAAAAGATACTTAGTAGTGATAAACAAGATTGATGCCAATGATTTAGTCGACAGGGAAATGCTAAGAAATGTGCTCAATACAGACATTCATACTGTAACGGTATCTGCGCTTTTCAAAGAAGGCATTGAAGAAGTGGAGAGGCAGATAATAAAATCTGTATCCGATGTAGTTCACGACACTCATGGTTATATAACTACAGAAAGACAATACGAACACTTGTCAAGCTGTAGGCAAAGTATAAGGGATGCCCTGAGGGACTTTGAAAAGGGAACCACCTTGGATTTGGTTGCTCAAGAAATAAGGACTGCCATTACCGAACTTGATCTTTTACTTGGAACAAATTACACAAAGGATCTGATCGAGAGAATTTTCAAAGATTTTTGTGTTGGAAAATGATAAAGAGGGGGATCAGCCCCCTCTTTTGAATCACTTAACCTTCTCTTTCAATGCTTTGCCAGGTTTGAATTTGGGGACTTTTCTTGCCGGAATTGTGATAGGTTTCTTAGTCTGTGGATTGACACCTTTTCTGGACGCAGCTTTTCTGACCTCGAAGCTTCCAAAGCCAACTAGCTGAACCTTCTCGCCCTTGGCAAGTGCATCGGTAACTGATTCAAAAACCATGTCTACTACTTTCTTGACATCTTTCTTCTTAAGTCCCGCTTTCTTGGTTACCTTGTCGACAAGCTCCTTCTTGTTCATCCGTTATCCCCCTCCTTCTGTAGGGTTCTGGGAGATATGATCTCCCTCTTGCAAGAATAATAGCACTTTTTGGAGGGTCATTTCAAGTCGTATATGATCAAAGGTGAAAAATCATAGGTTAATGTCAGTAAAATAACGATACAGACTAATCTTTCGAAATGAATCGATAAGAAAAAGCGCGTTTCAAGATGATTCTGAAAGTAAAAACTATCTCTTAACACTTTTCGTGGTATTATTAATTGAAAATGAACTATTTGGGAGGGCTTTCCATGAAAAAGGCTTATGTAATGTTTGTTCTGTTACTTACTCTGTCTTTGTTTGCAGTTACACAGTTTGTACCAGCGGAGTATGATCAGTTGATGCTTATGAAGAATAACGGGGATCATTACTCGCTGGCTAAGAAGGTGCAAGTGATAGATATTCTAATGAATGGTCTTGGAATCGAAGCGATGATACAGGGATTACTGGCAACTTCGTTGATTCAATATGGTGCTACAACAGATCAATTCAACGATCTTTTGAGCAGGGACGCTCTAATTGTTATGTCAGGGCAAGAGATAGCCGCGGTTTTGGGACCATCGAAGTATTCATCTAAACTCCTAAAGGCAGTTTCCGCGTTACTAGGGCCACAGATGTACGTTGCGCAGAATGGTGATTATATTTTAATTTCAACTAATTCCGAGTTACTCAAGAGATGTCAAAAAGGTGGGGGAAAGGTACCGACCGAAGTTGAAAAACTCTTTTTTGATCCTACTGTGTGGGTAGTTGCTTTTTCACCGAGAATGGTTGTACAGGATGCGATTTTTACAATGCAAACTACAGTAAAGGTACTCAAGGACAGACTGGTTGGTGAATCAGTGACCTATGCTCAGAACGAGAAAGCCACCATGCTTTTAAAAGATATGAAACCATCAAAGAACTTTGAATTGTACAAGGACCAAAATATTGGTGGAGAGATATTTGTATTTGGAAATGTGTCTAATTTTTCCTCCTTAGGTGCCTTGTATCAGACCGTGAATTTTTCCGATTTGATTTCAAAGATTCCTGTGCCAATGATGGCGACAGACACGGAAATGGTCCAGCAACAGTTCGAACAGTTGATGAGACTCTCAAACAAATTATCGGGCCAAGTGGCTCTCTCAATGAAAGTTAGCAATGTTTTAGAAAATCTTCTCTCACCGCAGCAGAGCCAGGGGAACCAAAAGCCTGTTGATCCAATTATTTATGCTGTAGTGGGTGGCAACGTGAAACTTGAGGAACTTCAACAGGCTTTGAAAGGTCAGATAAAGACATCCAAAAATCTTCGATATCTTGATTTAGATGGTATCTATGTGACCAGTGATGATGGAAAAATCAGGTTTTACTCCTCTATCCCCAGTGAATTTTCAAATCAAAGGGGTTCTTTTGACAAGATCGTGAAATTGTATGATCCGCAAAGTATGCCTATCTTTGTATGCGCGGATTTTGCACCGATTTTAGAGAAGTTGCTGGGTATGAACGTCGATTCCCTCTTTGTTCTGACGAGCGCAGTGGATGACAGAGCTTTCACTGTAAATTGGTATCTCAAATGAGGAGGTGCTGTGATGACAAAGAAGTTGGTTTATTTCTTCGCAAAGGGATCAGCCGAAGGTAAGGCTGACATGAAAGATATTCTTGGTGGTAAGGGTGCAAACCTTGCCGAGATGACAAACCTCGGTATACCTGTTCCGCCTGGTTTCACAATTTCTGCCGAAGTGTGTCGGTACTTCTATCAAAACAATCGTACCTATCCAGAAGGTTTGAAAGAAGAAGTCTCTAGGGCAATGAAGATGCTTGAGCAAGTCACCGAAAAGGGCTTTGGAGATCCGAGCAAACCGTTACTTGTTTCTGTGAGATCGGGCGCTGCTATATCGATGCCTGGAATGATGGACACCATTCTCAACCTTGGTTTAAATGACAAGACAGTCGAAGGCCTTGCCAAAATGACCAACAATCCTCGATTTGCTTACGATGCTTACAGGAGATTTCTTCAGATGTTTGGCGATACTGCCCTTGGTATGCCAAAAAGTAAGTTCGAGAACGCACTGGAAGAGATGAAGAAGGCAAAGGGAGTTAAACTCGATGTCGAGCTCGACGAGAAAGATTTGAGAAAACTCGTTGAGATTTACAAAGATATATATAAGGAAGAAAGGAAAGAATTTCCACAGGATGTAGAAAAACAGCTCTGGTTTGCCATCGACGCAGTCTTTGGGAGTTGGATGAGTGATAGAGCAATCAAATACAGAGAGATAAACAACATAAGAGAAGATCAGATGCTTGGAACGGCTGTTAATATCGTGGCAATGGTTTTTGGAAATATGGGTGAGAAATCTGGAACAGGCGTTGCTTTCACTCGCAATCCAAATACTGGTGAAAATATTGTCTATGGAGAGTTCTTACAGAATGCCCAGGGTGAGGATGTTGTCGCTGGTATCAGGACCCCTCTACCACTTTCAGAACTCAAGAGATTGATGCCCTCTGTGTACGATGAACTAATTGAGATAATGAAAAAACTGGAAAAGCATTACAAAGATATGCAAGATATAGAATTTACAATCGAGGAAGGTAAGCTCTACATGCTTCAGACAAGAAGTGGTAAGAGAACCTCTCGTGCTGCCATAAAGATCGCTGTTGACATGACGCACGAAGGACTCATCACAAAAGAAGAAGCTGTAATGCGCGTCAAAACAGAGGATGTTGAAAGAGTCCTACACCCAAGATTTGATGAAAAAGCAAGGGCTTCTGTCCCAGTTATAGCAAAAGGGTTACCTGCTTCTCCTGGTGCGGCGACTGGAAAGGTCATTTTCCACGCTGCGAAAGCCGAAGAGTTAGGGCGAGCCGGTGAGCAAGTTATCCTTGTTAGACCTGAAACAAGTCCTGAGGATGTTGGAGGTATGGCCTTTGCGCAAGGCATTCTTACTTCAAGAGGTGGAATGACTTCTCATGCAGCTGTCGTTGCGCGTGGTATGGGTAAGCCTGCTATAGTGGGTGCCGAAACGATAGAAGTAAAAGAAGAGGAAGGATTTTTCAGAGTGAACAAAACGATCGTCAAGGAAGAAGAATGGATTTCAATAGATGGATCTACCGGTGAAATATTACTTGGAAAGGTGCCAACTATCAAGCCCGTAGGGCTGGAGGGTGAAGTTGCCGAATTACTCGAGTGGGCAAATGAAATTAGAAGATTGGGTGTTAGAGCGAATGCAGATATACCAAGAGATGCTGAGGTTGCAAGGAAGTTTGGAGCAGAAGGCATCGGTTTGTGCAGAACTGAACATATGTTCTTTGAAAAGGATAGAATACCAAAAGTGAGAAGAATGATCGTTGCAAAAACTAAGGAAGAAAGGGAAAAAGCGCTTTCTGAACTTTTGCCTCTTCAGAAGGAAGACTTCAAAGGTCTATTTAAAGCCATGGCTGGTTATCCCGTCACAATAAGACTTATCGATCCTCCACTTCACGAGTTTCTACCCCATGATGACGAGCAAATAAAGGTCACAGCAAAGGAGCTGGGAATATCAGAGAAAGAGTTAAAAGATGTTGTCGAGTCTTTGAGTGAATTGAACCCGATGCTTGGTCACAGAGGTTGTCGTTTAACAATAACATATCCAGAGATTGCTGTAATGCAGACAAGAGCTATCATCGGAGCTGCGATCGAATTGAAGAAAGAATCAAATCTCGATGTCATTCCTGAAATAATGATACCCTTGGTAGGGCATGTGAATGAACTTGTCTTTCTTAAGAAGATAATTAAAGAAGTCGCAGACCAAATGATAGAAGAATCTGGTGTGAATATCGATTACAAAATTGGAACTATGATCGAAGTTCCAAGAGCGTGTGTTACAGCCGATGAGATTGCAAAGGAAGCAGAGTTCTTCAGCTTTGGTACAAATGATTTGACTCAGATGACCTTTGCCTTCAGTCGTGATGATGTTGGAAAGTTCTTGCCAGAATATTTGCAAAAAGGTATTCTTGAACATGATCCATTCAAGTCTATAGACCAAATCGGTGTTGGAGCTCTTGTGGAGATGGGAACTAAAAAAGGAAAATCAACAAGAGCCAACCTCAAAGTTGGAGTTTGTGGTGAACATGGCGGAGATCCCAAATCCATTCATTTCTTCCACAAAGCTGGACTTGATTATGTTAGTTGCTCTCCTTACAGAGTACCTGTAGCAAGACTTGCTGCAGCTCAAGCGGTACTTGCCAGTAAAGCAAAGAGAACTGAAGATTGAATTTGGAGGGGCTTTCGCCCCTCATTTTGGTGGTTTTTATGGAACATTACTATGTTGAAAATCCAAAGAGTGAGTTAAAGGTTAAAAGAGCCGTTTTCAAGCTTAAAAACAACAGAACATATCATTTTCAGACGCCTTCGGGCGTCTTCAGTTTCGGTGGAATCGATAAAGCAACCAGAATACTCATCGAACACGCTGTTATCAGTGGGAACAGGTTGCTCGACCTCGGATGTGGTTATGGTGCAATCGGAATTGTGTTAAAGGGTGAGTATCCTGATCTTGAGGTCTTCATGAGCGATGTTAACTCAAGGGCAGTGGAATTTGCAAGGATCAATGCTAAGAACAATAATGTAGAGGTCATCATAAAACATGGTGCATTCTTTGATCCTTGGCAGAACGAGACGTTTGATGTGATCTTGATGAACCCTCCTATGGCTGCCGGTAAGAGAGTTGTTCTCCGACTGATCGGTGAATCATTTGAACATTTGAACGAAAAAGGTTCCCTGCAGATTGTTGCCTATCATAATAAAGGTGGCAGCTACATAAGAAGAGCGATGATGGATATCTTCAGAAATGTTGAAGACCTCTACAAAGAGGGCGGAGTAAGAATATATAGATCGATAAAGGTGTGAAAGATGCTACGGATAACTAATTTGAGTTTCGAATACAAATCCAAAATGGCACTCAGTAATATAAATCTTCTGATTCATGATGGTGATTTTTTGCTCCTTACTGGTGCAAACGGTTCGGGGAAAACTACACTTTTGAAGATACTGTCCGGATTGTTGCCAATCCAAAGTGGCAGGATATTTCATAATACTGAGGAACTTTCCCAGAAAGATTTGAAAATGTTGTGTGGATATGTCTTTCACAATCCAGTGAATCAAATAATTGGTTCAACGGTGGAAGAAGATGTAGCTTTCGGCCTTGAAAACATGGGAATAGCAAGAATTATGATGCATGAAGAAGTTGAAAAGATCCTTCGTAAGTTTGAACTCTACAAATTTAGGGATGAAGATCCAATGAATTTATCGGCAGGTCAAGCACAGAAGCTGGTAGTCGCTTCGATAGCTGTTTTGAAGCCAAAATACTTGTTCTTGGATGAACCAACTTCAATGCTTGATGACAAAGGATGTCAACAGGTTAAGGAGGTTATTCAGTTGTTGAATAGAATAGGTGTTGCTATCGTGATATCGACTCACGAAATACACCTGTTCGCTGATCTTGCAAAGAGGATTGTGCACCTCTCTAACGGGAGAATAGATTTTGATGGATCGATTGCTGACTTTATTAACTCTGACATAGATGATGTGGAAGAATAGGGTGAAAACACCATGTTTCAAATTGAATTAGAAAGTGTAAGTTTTTCTTACGATGATTCGAAAGTACTCTTAAAGGACATAAACATGTCAGTAAGTCGCCGCGATTTTGTTTTGATCACGGGTGATAACGGCACAGGTAAATCAACGCTTCTGAAGATAATCGCGGGAATCTTGAAACCAAAATCTGGATATGTGAAGATCGACGGTAATTCTATATACGAAGATAAGAATTATTTTAGGAAAATAGGTTTTGTCATGCAGTACGCGGAAGATTCTTTTTTCTGTGATACGGTCTTCGATGAAATTGCATTTGCGTCGAAAAACTTTGGGTTCGTTGATATTCAAAAGCGCGTGATGAACGCCATCAAGTTGACTGGAATAGATGAAGAGCTTCTTTACAAGAGTCCTTTTGAACTATCGAGTGGAGAGGCTCGTCGTGTTGCGATCGCATCGGCAATAGCCCATGAGCCCTTTTTCTTGATACTCGATGAACCATTTGTAGGTTTAGATAAACGTGGAAAAGAGTGTCTAACATCGATTTTAAAAAAATGGAAGGACACTCAAAGGGCCGTCATAATAGTTTCCCACCAACGAAAGTACTTGACTAACCTTGCAAATAAAATATTCAAGCTTGAAGCGGGCAAACTTTTGAATGCTGATTCTCTTTGATTGAAAATGCACCAACCTTTCGTCTTATCAAACTCTTGACATGGATCGTAATTCTTTCACAAGTAAGAAGATGTATCTTAGTGCTTGTGAATTTTTAAATGAGTTCAATCAGATAGTGTTTGTTGATCATTCCAACAGTAAGTTCATTTATTATCATAGAGATGACAGGCTACAGTATGCATTGAAGCTATTTCTTCCAGTTGTGGCTCAATCTCGCCGCATATCTTCATTGCGTAGGGGCATCTTGTCACGAACCGACAGCCTTGTGGTGGGTTTATAGGACTTGGCACGTCTCCTTTCAGAACCATTTTCTGCCGTTTCATTTTTGGATTTGGTACAGGTACTGCCGAAATCAACGCCTTTGTATAGGGGTGTAATGGATTGGAATAAAGCTCTTCACCTTCAGCAACTTCGACCATCTTTCCAAGGTACATGACACCAATTCTATGAGATATATACTTGACGACATTCAATGCATGAGATATGAACAAGTAAGCCACACCAAGTTTTTGTTGTAGATTTTCGAGCAATTTCAGTATCTGACTTTGTATCGAAACGTCCAATGCCGATACTGGTTCGTCACAGACTATCAAATCAGGCTCAGTCGAAAGAGCCCTCGCTATGCAGATCCTCTGTCTCTGACCCCCAGAAAATTCGTGAGGATATCTGTTGATGTGTTCTGGCGAGAGCCCAACCATATCTAGTAATTCTTTCACCCTCTTTTCAAGATCTCTCGAACTGATAATTCTGTGATAGACCATAGCCTCACCTACAATGTCTTTTACCGTTAACCTTGGATTTAATGAGCTATAAGGGTCTTGAAAGATAATCTGCATCTTCGGACGGAGTTTTCTCAACTCTTTTTCTTTCACGTTTGTTATATCTATACCTTTGAAGATCACCTTACCGCTCGTTGGTTGTACCAGTTTCAAGACACACCTACCAACGGTTGTTTTTCCACAGCCACTTTCCCCTACAAGGCCAAAGGTTTCACCTTTTTCAATGTGGAAAGTCACACCATCAACGGCTTTCACATCTGCAATGTTTTTTTGAAAAATGCCACCCTTTATAGGGAAGTACTTCACAAGGTCTTTTACTTCAACTATGTTGGTGGTCATCCTTTCACTCCTCTGGGCTAGAGCCTCTCAGGAAACATCTGATCCTCCTATTTGGACTAATATTCACCAACGCAGGCATCTTTTGACTACAGATTTCTATGGCTTCATCACACCTTGGGTGGAATCGACATCCAGGAGGCATTTCGATGGCGTTAGGAACATTACCTTCAATAGTGTGAAGCGGCTGTTTTCCCGGTTCGAGTTTGGGTATCGACTTGAGTAAACCGATCGTATATGGGTGCAATGGATTGTCGAACAAATCTATACAAGGAGCCTCTTCAACTATCTGACCAGCATACATTACAAGCACTCTGCTACACATTTCTGCTATCACACCAAGGTCATGTGTAATCAATAAAACACTCATTCCAAATCTTTCTTTGAGTTGTGTTACCAGATCGAGTATTTGAGCTTGAACTGTCACATCAAGTGCTGTTGTTGGTTCATCTGCTATCAAAAGTTTTGGGTTACACGATAAAGCCATCGCTATCATTGCCCTTTGCCTCATCCCACCAGACATCTGATGAGGGTAATCGTTAAAACGTTTTTCAGGATTTGGAATGCCAACAATCTTTAGCATCTCGATAGCCTTTTTCTTTGCCTCATCTTTACTAACGTTCTGATGCACAACAATTGCCTCAGCTATCTGCTTGCCAACCGTTATCACTGGGTTGAGCGAGGTCATTGGTTCCTGAAAGATCATAGACAGTACGTTACCTCGAATCTGTCTCATCTCGTTCTCTGGTTTTTCAAGCAGATTGACACCATCAAAGAGGATCTTACCTGATGTAATCTTTGCTGGTGGCATTGGTAATAACCTCATAATCGCAAGTGAGGTTACAGATTTTCCACAGCCAGATTCACCAACCAAGCCGAGAACCTCTTCCTTTCCTATTGAAAAGGTCACATGATCAACTGCATTTACTATTCCCTCGCTTGTAAAGAACTTTACAGAGAGATCTTCGACCTCAAGTATCCTTTGATTCATCTACTCACCACCGTGAAGAATTCTTCGCGCACCGATATATTTTTTATCAAGACTCTCTGAATAATCAGGACTGGCAGGATCAAAACTGTTGATCGACACGCCGTTACTCCCAGAATGAATGTATTTCAAATCGCCGATATAGATGCCCACGTGTGATGGACCAGGCTTGTAAGTTTGAAAGAACACTAGATCTCCTGGCCGTAAATCTTTTCTGTTTTCAATCACCTCTCCTTGTTCAAATTGCATATCTGCATCTCTTCTCAAAAAGTATCCAGCCATCTTAAAACAAAATTGAGTAAAGCCAGAACAATCAAAACCAAAGGATGTGGTGCCAGCCCACAAATAAGGAAGACCAAGGTGTTGTTTGGCTAAACTGATTATGTAGGATGCGTCCTTCTTTGATGAAAAGACCTCTTCTCGCGAGTTGAAAAAGGCAAGGTTTGTACTTTTCATGTAGACTTTTTTCTTTTCCGGTAGCTGTACCAATGTCCATTGATCATCAGCTTCTAGGAAAGGCAAGATTGTACCTTGCACAATCTTTTGTTGTAATAACGTCCTGTCTGTCTCACTGTAAATTTCGGCAAATCTACCTATCACCAAAACGAATTTGTTAGAGAGATAGTCGTTCAAATCTCTTTTATCTATAATCCAAAGATTTTGGTCGTCGATCCAGCCAAGATATGAGTCTTCCATTTGAACAAAATACCAGCTATCACTTTGTTTCAAAAGTTTGACTATTTCACCCATTCTCGCTTGTGTTACAGCATTCTTTTGTGAAACTTTTCTTGGTCCATCCATCAAGTTCACCACGGGAACCTTCACTATGGCAAAGACCTTTTCACCAAGAGAATCTTGTGGTAGGAGCGTCACTTTGTCTTCCACAGGGATTTTTAGAGTCTCGGTCAGTGTTAAGATCAATTCATCTTTCAAACTCTGGTCATTTGTTTCGCCAAATAAAACTATCTTTGAGTCTGAGAAGTCAACACGAACTGTAAAAACCTTTTCTCTTGTGTCGATTTTCATCATGCTTTTGAAATCTTTAACTACTTGATTTGCCTTTTCTAATAAATCCATCCTTCCATCACTCCCAAAGATCATTACTGTCGTTACCAAGAACAAGAGAATCGATTTCTTCATCATGGCTTTCTCACTCCATTTATTGCTTCAATCTGGGATCGAGTGCGTCACGAAGCCCATCTCCCAATAGATTGAAAGCAAAGGTTGTCAACATGAGTACAATACCTGGCCAGACGGCATACCACGGTTGAATTCTCAAATACGAACTAGCTGACCTTATCATATTACCCCAACTTGGTGTTGGTGGGAGTATTCCAAGTCCCAAAAAGGAAAGCCCTGCTTCTGCCAAAATGGAGCCGGGAATTCCTATAGAAACAGAAACTATAATTGGTCCCATGCAATTGGGAAGGATGTGCTTTACGATGATTCTGAAATCTGACAGTCCTTGAGCTTTTGCCGCCTCGACAAACTCTGTTTCTTTCAGCGCAATCACTTGACTTCTAACTAATCGAGCCTTTCCAGCCCAACCTATTATAGATAAGGCAATAAACATGTTCACAATACCTGGCCCGAGTGCAAACATCATGCCTATGTAGAAGAGCAAGTCTGGAAAGGCAAACAACATGTCGGCAACTCGCATCATGACCATATCTATCGCGCCACCATAGTAACCAGCCAATGCACCTATGAGAACACCAATCAAGGTAGTTATGATTTGCGTCACAACACCAATCATTAAAGAAACTCTGGCGCCATAAAGCAGACGCGAGAAGATATCTCTCCCATATTCATCTGACCCCAGTATATAAACACCATTGCTGCATATCCTTGAAGGTGAACCACTTGGTTTTAAACGATTGGGTAAATCTATTTTGTTTGGATCGGCAGGAGCGAAAAATGGTGCAAAGAGGGCAGCGAATACTATTATGATTATAAATATCAAACCAAAGATCGCCGGTTTGTTTCTTTTCAATCTCTTGTATGCATCTTTGTATAGAGAGAGAGACTTCCTTTCAGTCACTTTTGTTACCCCCTACTTTAGGCGAATCCTTGGATTCAAAAATGCATAAGAGATATCAACAATGAGGTTACCAAGTATATAAATAACCGCCGTGAACAAGACGACTCCTTGCACAAGTGGGTAATCCCTTTCAGATAGTGCCCAAAGCGACAGCCTTCCCAGGCCAGGTATGGCAAAAACGCTCTCTGTCAGAATAGATCCCGTCAAGAGGCCACTCAATTGCATACCAAGTATGGTCACTACCGGTATCATGGCATTTTTCAGAGCATGAATGAATATAACTGCCCTTTCACTCAAACCTTTTGCCCGAGCAGTCCTTATATAATCCTGGCGAATGACATCCAAGAGGGCACTTCTTGTGTAACGTGCTATGGATGCCGCAAACCTTGTTCCTAAGACAATGGCAGGCAATATCATGTGTTTTACACTGTAGTAACCAGATATGGGAAACCATCCCAATTTGAGACCAAAGATCAACTGCGCGATGACTGCAACCCAGAATACTGGTGCACTTATACCAGCAAGTGCCACTATCATCATAGAGTGGTCAAAAAGCGAATACTGCTTAACTGCCGAAATAATTCCAACGGAAACACCAAGGATAATCGCCACAAGATATGCAGAGAGGGCAAGTTTTAAGGTAGTTGGAAATGTATCACCGATCATTTTTGAAACAGGTATGCCTGTTTTAAAGGATTTTCCAAGATCTCCCCGAGCAGCATTGAATACAAATCTAAGATACTGAATGACTAAGGGATCATTTAAACCCAATTGTTCTCTGATTTGATTTATAGTTTGGGGGTCTGCGTGCTTGCCCACCATCTCAAGTACAGGATCACCAGGAACGACATTCAAAAGTACGAAGGTTATAAGAGTGACACCTATAACAACTGGGATTGAAAAGATCAGACGTCGAACTATGTATTGGATCACTTTGTGACCTCCTGTTGCAATGATGGGTGGGGCTATGCCCCACCCATTTTGTCATTGTTTGTAAGCGTACAGGTACAGAGTTATACCAGTTGGGTGAGCAATAACCCCATGTACATTTTTCTGCGTGGCAAGTAAGTATTTAAGATGGAACAAAGGTATTATGGCAACATCTTCTCTAAGGATTTTGTATTCAATCTGCCTGTACATCTCTTCTCTCTTTTGAGGATCTACTTCTATGCTTGCTTTTTCTATCATTTCCTGTACTTCTTCGTTGTTATAACCTGAAGACATTTGATTGTCTCTTCCAAAGAAGACTTCTATGTAATTATCTGGATCGGGAATATCGGCCCACCAGTTACCGTATCCTGCAGGTATCTTTCCTTCGTTTCTCGCCTGGCGAAATGCAGCTCTTTCTATGGGTACTATCTCAAGGTCTATTCCAACCTCTTTTGCCATCGCTTGGATGATGATGTTGGCTTGACTCAATGTATCCCCGCCAGACTGCCATGCCGTTACCTTACCTATGTTTCCAAGTTGTGCAACGATCTTTCTCGCTTCTTCAGGGTTGTAATCGTATGCGGGACCTTCACCGAGCGGATATGCTCCAGGTATACCTGGTGTAACAAAGCTTTTTGCGACAACTGCACGAGGTCCAAAAAGTGATTGAGCCATTTCTTGCTTGTTGATCGCAAGTGCCATTGCTTTTCTGAGCAATGGGTTTGACCACTTTGGATCTTTCAGATTCATTATGAAAAAGTAGGTATTCAGCGCTTCTTTTTCGATGATATTGTATTTTCCACTCTTTTTAATTCTTTCGTATTCGAGTACGGGTATTGTTACAACATCAAGAGTGCCGGCTTCAAACTCCATCAATGCCACCGTTGAATCTGGTACAATTCTGTAAACAATTGAATCCAGGTAGGGTAAGCCCGGCTCGAAATAGTACGGATTTCTCTCAAAAACAATTTCTGTATTGGGAGTGTGCGTTTTCAACCTGAAAGGACCAGTTCCAACAGGTTTGAGCCTCCAGCTTTCACCCGCAGCTTTCACAAGTTTTTCAGAGAATATACTTGCTGCCGGTACAGCGAGGTTTTGTAAAAATGGAGCATAAGGTTTTTCAAGAATGATCTGGAACTTGTAATCATCGATTTTCTTGAAGCCTTCCAGAGATGTTGATTCGCCATTTTTGAAAGCGGTAGCTCCAAGTATGGGCTCGAAGAGCCATTTGCTTGCACCCCTACCTTTCGGACTGAGCATTCTCTCAATGGTGAATTTCACATCGTCACTGGTCAGCTCGGTCTTACCGTCGTGAAATTTGATTCCTTTTTTCAGTTCGAAGGTGTAAACAAGACCATCTTGTGAAATCTCTGGCATCTTAACGAGTAATTCTGGTTCAAGTTCAAGTGTCTCACCTTTGTACCTCACTAATGTGCTGAACAGTAGACGAGCCATACCGTATGTTTGTAGATAAGTGTCTTCCTGTGGATCAAAGATCATGCGGTCCGATGTCCAGTAATCATAGAGTACACCACCGCGTTTTGGAGCTTGTGCAAAGATGAATACTGTCACTACGATTAATGCAAGAACCAGCAGAAATTTTCTCACAGGTATTCCCCCCTTAAGTATGGTTTGCTTGTGTTTTTGAGAATCACATAATAAAATTTATCATAAATTTACCTGGTTAGTCAAGCCTTCATAGTAACGATACGAAATTCATGTTGTATAAACAAAATGACATATTGGAGCCAACGCTATGAACATGAGTTTTTCTAGTTTGAGATTTAAGATTTTCTTATGAACTCATTTTTTATAAGCAGATCGAGTACATCTGCCACTTCTTTTTTGTCTATGTTTAAATAATTCGCAGCGAATGTTACACAGGCATCGTAGTCATTCAAGTATCTTGCCCCAAGATTCAATATCTCTCCTAAATCAATCATGTACCTTTTGTCGAAAGCTTCACCAACCTTGTCCAACCATTCATAACCAAGGGGCCCTGCTTTGGTTGGTCCTATTTTCGTTTTGGGTTCGACCAAAGAAAGATCAGTTTTCCTTTCAATTATCGCTTTGATCAAATTCGCTCCTGGTTGATCCTGGATGCCTAACAGGAAGGCTCTTATTCTGGAATCTGAAAGTTCTTTTATATTTCTCGGTATGTCGTGCGAGAATCTCAAGGTACGTAAAACAGCTTCACCAACCCAACTGAACATCTTCTGATCACATTTGTCAGGTGTGTCTTCACTGGTATGATAATACCTATCGGGCCATTGGCCAATAAATGGTGATGGAATGCCGTAGTTTTCGAATACAATGTGGTCCGATCCACTTTTCAATTTGACCCTGAAGAACCTTCTACTGGGAGATTCTGAGTTGATCGGTGTATAGATCATCAAGGATTCATATAGAAGTTCGTCATAATAGATGGGCAGCAAGAAAGGCGTCTCATGAAGTAACAAAGTGGCCCCTGTTTTGGATTGATCCTCTGCGATCATGTCCAAGTTGATGACATAATTATAATCAGATTGAGTTGCATAAGGAAGGCTGCCATAGAATTCTGGTAAGAGAAGTACATCCACATCTACATTGAGTTGTTGCTCATTCAGCTCTTTGCACAAATGTAGCGCCAAGGCTGAGCCTGATGCATTATCATTGGCACCAGGGCTTGGGTGACACAGATGTGCCACTATGCCAATCTTGGTTTTGGAATTTTTAGAGTGTCTTACTCTCAAAACTTGAACAGTACCTCTCTTTAACTCGCTATTTATAAAAAACTTGATCCTGTAGCCTTTGTTGGTGATTTCTTTTAGAAAGTTGTATTGATTAAAGGTGAGTGAAAAACCAAAAGCTCCATAGTTACTATCTTCGAAAGTATGAGGCAAAGAAAGATAATTCACGGTGTTTGACATCTTTTCTGGAGTTCTACCTATTGATTCATCTTGAGATCTCATATAGTACACAAGGAGGCATTTAGCTCCTAAAGTTTTTACATACTTCTTGAAGGCTTTAGATGGATTTTCATTGACCAAGACAGCTTTGGCTGTAAAATCTCCCTCGTAGTTCTCATCCACTAACTCTAGGGATAGCCAACCCTTCGTTGGATTGCTCCCAAAGAGAACGCTGGTTTTGCAGCCTCTGAAAGAATTTATGAAAACTCTTGGTTTTTCAAGCCACAGTTCAGCGTCTTTGATGTTCCAGACCATAGTTGATTCAAAATTGCCGTATCTGACACCACCTGTAGGGTATTCAAGAACATCTATATTTTTTTCACCTATGCCCCATTCTATAAGAATTTCTCTCAATCTTTCCACAAGATCTCTGTATTCTTCGCTTCCTCTTGCTCTGTGAAAGGATGAGATAAACCTCATAGTCTCGAAAACTTCATATTGATTGATCATACACACACCTCCTTGATAAATTTTACGCTTGATCTATGTCCTGTTTTCAAAGATTTGTTTTATTAGAGTTTTCTTAAAAAGTAGAACACATATCTTTCAGAATCAGACAATTATAGTGAATGGAAAAAACTGACGGAGGTGATTTGAGTGAATAAAACAGTGGTACTAGTTCTGGGTTTAGTCTTAGTGGCAGTCTTTAGTTTCGCAGGGGTATTTAACAAAGGCTATGGAAACATGAGGCAGATCAACAAGCAACTCACTTACACCGAACTAATCAAGGCACTGGATCTTTCAAGGGATCAGGCAGAACAACTGCTCAACGTAACCGTAGAAACGAAAGAACAACTAAACGCCCTTGAAAAGGAATACGAGGTTTTGTTGGAGAAGTCTAAGGATATGACACTCAAGGAGCTTTCTACACAAAGACGAGCATTGAATCAAAAAAGAGCAGAAATACTTCAAGGAGCGGAAAAAAAGATCGCAGAAATTCTAAAGGTATCACAGCTTGAAAACCTCAGAAACTACTATTTCAACAAAGCTCGAGACTACTTAAACCAATTCCAGCAAAGACAGAAATTCCAACAAACGCCAGCTAAGCCCTTTGGCAGGTCAAGAAAGACAGCTGGAAGCTTTGACCAAATACGTCAAAGAATGATGAGCAGATCTTTTGCCCAAACTCCAAATGCTGGTTTTAGGTTTGGAATACTGTTGGACGATGATTTTGAAGAAGTATTAAGATCATACCTTCAGTAGTCCCCACCCCCTCGAGTGCGCCGGCGCGAGCCGGCGTTTTCCAAATGACTTGGCTCTAGTTTCACTGGGCAAGGTCAATCGATTACGATCAACCCGTGTCTTCTTGCTGCTTCGATTGCTTTTAAGTACTCGTGTCGAGAGATTCCCCTTGAAAGCTCATGGTATTTTTGTGCTCTATAAGTTGGGTAATATTGAGCCATTACATTGACAGGTATTTCTTTACTTATGGATGCAATTATTGAAAACACTTTCTCTGTTTGTGCTATATCGTTTGGTAAAACAAGGTGTCTCACAAAAACACCGCGCACAGCTACACCATTTTCTATTTTTAGTCCTCCAACCTGTTTGTACATCTCTCTCAATGCCTCTGTTGTTATCTCAACGTAATTAGAAACGCCAGAATACTTGAACGCTAAAGTATCATCTGCGTACTTAAAATCAGGCATGTAGATATCAACGATGCCATTGAGAAGTTGTAGGGTTTCGATCGACTCGTACCCACTACAATTGTATACGATCAGTAGATGAAATCCATTCTTAACAGCGATTGATAAAGCATCGACGATCATGGCAATTTGGTGGGTTGGAGTCACCAAATTCAGATTGTGACAACCCAAGTTCTGAAGTCTCATCATGACATGGGCAAGCTGCTCAACACTCAGTCTTTCACCAGTGCAATTTTGACTTATTGTCCAGTTTTGACAGTAAACGCAGGATAGGTTACAACCACTGAAGAAAATTGTACCTGAACCCCTGTAACCAACGAGGAAACTTTCCTCACCACAGTGCGGACCATAACTTGCAACTTGTGGCAATCTTCCAATCTTACAAGCGCCAATTTGGCCATTTAACCTGTCTACATGACATCTCCTTGGGCAGAGAGTACAATCTTTCATTTTTTGGTACAACAGGTTCACACGTTCGTTAATGTCCTGTAAACTCAACCGAAGATACAAGGGCTTCATACTGTCACCCCAGATCATTATATGCTAGTGCAGTTTGGTGCATAATTTCAAAATGTATCTTGACTGAAAAATTAAATTGTGTAAAGATAGAGATAGTAACAATCTTGTGATGTTCTGGAGTTTGACCATAGAGTCCAAAAAAAATACCTTGGAGGTGAGTGGTTTGGCCAAGAGTTTATTTGTTTACGTCCTTTACACAGCTGTTGTTGTCGGTGCACTCTTGCTTATCGCCGCCAACAGCACCCCGAAGGTTTACAGAGATGGCTCATTTCAAGCAGTTTCACAGGCAGATCGTTATGGTTATGCCTGGGTGTCAGTTTCTCTGAAGGACGGAAAGATAGTTGGTGTTACAATCAAAGAATTTGACGGCCTTGGTGTGGAGAAACTTTACAATGTTTATGGGCTGAGATTTCCCTTGTTTGAGCAAATGCATAAAGAGATGGCAAGAAGGTTTTTGGAAAAGAACACCTGGGAGGTTGATGTCTTCACAGGTGCAACCAGTTCGTCAAAGAAAATTATGGAGGCGGTCAAGTTCGCACTTGAAAGGGCAAAGAGTGATTTGGCTACAACAAAATACTTCAATGGTACTTTCATGGGAAAATCAGATCCAACGAACTATGGTTGGGGTCTGGCTTGGGTGACGATCGAAAACGACAGAATAGTCAATGTGATCTTAGATGAGGTAACTCCACAGCTAAAAGACGGGAGACCAGTTTATGATGAAGCGAACAGACAAATCTTTGTCCTCAAATCTTCAGATTATCCATACTTTCCATACCATGAAGCCAAACAGGAAATAGCTAAACGAATCTTAGAAAAACAAACCTATAAGGTAGATACTTACACAGGTGCGACAGTGAGCTCCAATCAGTGGGCGAAAGCGGTTGAGAGAGCTCTTGAATCTGCAAAGACAAGAGAAGATTAGAATAAGCCTTGGTATTGACTCCTAAGTTGGTGCTGCAGAATTTTTAGATTTCTTGTTTGTGGTGGGATCACCCACCACGTTATTTTTGTTGTTCAAATTCTTGTTGTTATAAAATCTATGTGGAGGTACCTAGGCTTGGAAAGAAAGATATACCTAAAAAAACAAGATGTTGATATGGCATTGAAGTTGTACAAGGACAGATTATATGAAGCTGGGTTTTTCACCCCAAGAACAGAAACTCTGCCAACAATAAAAGCACTTGGCAGGGTCCTCGCGAAGTCGGTTTATGCTAACAAGAGTGTCCCAACCTATAACAGTGCGGCAATGGATGGAATATTCGTGAGAAGCTGTGATACAGTTGGAGCAACCAAAACTAACCCCAAGATTCTCACCCAAGGTCAGTTCAAATTTGTGAACACTGGTAATGTTCTGGAACCACCCTTTGATGCAGTAATAATGATCGAAAATCTTCACATAGTCGATGACAACCACATTCAAATTTTTGAATCCGTACCGCCCTTTCATAATATTCGTTTGGTGGGAGAAGACTTATGTGAAAAAGATATGATCTTTACACGATATCATCGCCTGAAGGCCTACGACCTCTCTTTGTTGCTTGCTAGCGGCGTTCTTGAAGTAGAGGTTATTAAAAAAATGAATGTACTTGTTATTCCCACGGGAGATGAAGTAGTCCCACCAGAGAGCATAGTCTATGATGGCTTAATTCCCGAGACAAACTCCACACTCATAGCAAATTACCTGAAGGAGCTAGATGTAACTGTACACATACACCCACCCGTTCAAGACTGTTTTGAGTCCATTGTATCTGTCGTTTCGCAAGCAATTTCCTGTTATGACATGGTTCTGATAAACGCAGGCTCATCGGCGGGCAGTTTTGACTACTCCTATCATGTGCTCAGTAAGTTGGGACAAGTCATAGCTCATGGATTGAATATTCGGCCTGGAAAACCCACGATATTGGCATTGGTGAATGACAAACCTGTTATTGGTTTACCAGGGTATCCTGGCTCTTGTTTCGTGGTGCTTGAGCAGATTGTCAAGCCTATAGTTTTTGAGAAATATAAGACTTTGCCGAGTAACGAAGGCATCGTGGAAGCTATTTCGACTCGTAGGATATTTTCTTCCATTTCAGAAGATGAAATCATAAGAGTCAGTCTTTCAAAGATAAATGATAAATATGTGTTTGTACCACTCAAAAGAGGCGCTGCAACAATGGAAGCTCTCACAAAGATGGATGGGACCGTCATTGTACCAAAGGGAACCGAGGTACTGGATGAGGGCCAAAAAGTTATCGTGAAAACCTGTAAATCAATTGAAGAGATTGATAAAAACATTCTTTTCGTAGGAAGTAACGACCCACTAATATCCATTCTAGCAGATTTGATCAAAGCGAAGGATTTCACATTGAACCTGAACATAGCAAATGTGGGGAGCATGGGCGGCTTGATGGCAATCGCTAAAGGTTACGCCCACATTGGTGGTATACATTTGTTGGATCTTGATTGTGGTGAATATAACCTTCCCTACGTGAGGAAATATTTAAAAAATTTTGTACTTGTGAAATTCATAAAGCGTAATCAGGGTCTAATTGTTCAAAAATCAAATCCAAAAGGAATAAAAGCACTTGAGGATTTAACTCGAGAAGATATAAGATTCGTTAACAGGCAGAAGGCTTCTGGTACAAGAATCTTGCTTGATTACCACCTCTCAAAACTTGGTATAGATACATCCCAGATAAGTGGTTACGACGATGAGGAGTTTACACATATAAATCTTGCCTTGAAAATAAAGAAGGGTTTGGCAGATGCAGGACTTGGAATAGCATCGGTGGCACAGATCATGGATTTGGATTTCATTCCTTTGTTTTGGGAAGAATATGATTTGTTGGTTTTGCCAGAATTTACAAAGGACTACAGATTTCAATTGATAATGAATTTGATACTTTCTGAGGAATTTCGCAACAGTGCGTTGACATGGCAAGGGTATGATCTTTCAGATGCAGGAATAGTTATTAGGGGTGATGATATTGATTAGGGCGGCCGTGATCACTTTGAGTGACAAAGGCTTCACCGGCGAAAGGGAAGATCAAAGCGGGAAAATGGTAATTGAAATGCTTCAACAGATAGATGCAGTTGTTGAGTATTACAAGATCTTACCTGACGAATTTGATCTGATAAAAAAGGAGCTTTTAAACCTGTGCCAAAAGAACTTTGATCTCATAGTTACCACCGGTGGAACAGGCGTATCACCAAGAGATGTCACACCCGAGGCGACACTGTCGGTTATAGAAAAAAGATTGTATGGAATGGAAATAGCAATGATGATAGAATCTTTGAAACAAACACCCTTTGGAATGCTCTCTCGAGCTGTCGCTGGTGTGAAAGGTCAGACGTTGATAGTTAACCTTCCAGGTAGCCCAAAGGCAGTCCAGGAAAATTTAAAGCCCATCTTAGCTGCAATCCCACATGCTGTTGAAAAAATAAAAGGATCAACGACTGACTGCGCAATACAGAAGACGGGGAAAGATCATGAAGATTGAATTCCTAAAATTTGCTACAGTTCAAGAGGTTTATGAGAATTATATTTCAAAGATCAGACCTATAAACAGAATTCAAACCATTGAAGCGATTCAAGCTTCAGGTTATGTGTGTGCAAGGGATATCGTTTCACCAGAGAACTTGCCTGGTTTTGACAAGTCTTTGGTCGATGGTTATGCCGTCAGATCGTTGGATACAAAAGGATCCTCAGCGAACCTACCAGCCCTATTGAAAGTAGTTTTTGAAGTTAGAATCGGGGAAATACCCAGCTATAGATTGCAGCCTGGTGAAGCAGCCTGGATACCAACTGGCGGTGCTTTACCTTTTGGAGCAGATGCCGTGGTCATGGTTGAGCACACCCAGGCATTTGACGACCTAGTGGAAGTTATGAAACCAGTTGCTGCTGGAGAAAACGTAATGAAGTGTGATGAGGACGTCAAGGTTGGCGATGTTGTATTGAAAGGAAACAAGAGGATAAGGGTAAATGATATACAACTAATTGTGCAACTTGGAATCACAGAAGTTGATGTCTACAGTCGTGCAAAGGTTGCGGTAATATCCACCGGAGACGAGATCATTGAGCCTTGGATGAAACCTTCTTTAGCTCAGGTCAGAGACAGTAATACCTACGCCCTTGTCTTGTGGTTAAAGGATATGGGGTTTGATGCTCAAAGGGTAGGACACGTAAAGGATGATGAGGAAGCTTTATACCAAGTACTGAAAAGTTGTCTTGACAACTATGATGTTGTTGTAATAGCTGGTGGGAGCTCGATTGGTACTCGCGATCATACAGCGAGAGTGATTGAAAAACTTGGTGAGCCGGGTATTATTTATCATGGTGTTATGGTGCAACCGGGTAAACCAACGGTTTTTGCTTTGGTCGGGCAGAAACCAATCCTAGGTCTTCCGGGAAATCCTGTTTCCTTTTTTGTTAGCAGTAGATTCTTTTTACTACCTACTTTAAGAAGAATCGAGAACGAGGATGAATTTATGCCCAAGCCTTGTGGATTGGTAAGACTCACTAGGAACGTACCATCTGTACAAGGTCGCGAGCATTTTGTAAGGGTCAAACTGAAGTTTGAAAAGGGCGATATCTTGGCAGAACCTCTTTTCAGTGAAACTGCCCATCTTTCAAACATATCTGCCGCAGACGGTGTTGTGAGGGTTCCTTCGCAAGTTGAAGGAATCTATGCGGGTCAGCTTGCTGAGTTCTACAGATTCTGAAAGGATGAGCGCTATGTTCAATCAGATATTCATAGTTGCAATCTTTTGCTTAACCTACTACTTTATACTCAGTAACAAATTTAAAACCTCTGTCATGGTTTTTTTAATGGGTTTGTTTGTGAGCTTCACGAGGATTGTAGACAGTATGACCCTTGAAAATGTTCCAAGGTTTATTGACTTCAACACGATTGGTTTGCTCGCAGGAATGATGATAATTGTCGGTCTTCTGAAGGCAGCTGGTTTTTTTCAGTTCGTTGCAATAATGGCTGTAAAGTGGGGAAATGGAAGCATAAAAAGAACCTTATCCATAATTGCCATGGCTGTCGCTTTGCTTTCGGCTTTTTTAGATAATGTGACGACCGTTTTGATATTTGCCCCTATACTGTTTTTTATATCAGATACCGTTGGTATCGATGCAACTTATTTGATAGTCACTGCGATCGTTGCTTCAAACGTTGGTGGAGCTGCTACAATGATCGGCGATCCTCCCAACATAATAATTGGTTCAGCAAGCAAGCTGAGCTTCACCAGTTTTATCGTTCATCTTGCACCAATATGTATTCTCATTCTCATACTGTTAGTGTTGCTGTGGTTTAGGAAAGTCCCTGCTGACAAAAGCATGGAAGATAAATTAAAACAGCTGGCTGCAACAGACCCCAAAACAGCCATTATTGATAGAAAAAAAGCAATAGCACTCTTGTGTGTTTTCATTGCAGTGATAACTGGTTTTGCGCTTCACAAAATTCTCAACTACGAAATGGCGTTGATAGCTATGGCAGGTGCCACAGTATCCCTTTTCATCTTTGGAAAGTCATTCGAAGAGGCTGCTAAGGAAATAGAATGGGATACCTTGTTTTTCTTGATAGGTTTGTTTATGATAACTTATGCTATGAGAGAGGTCGGAGTCATAGGGTATATAACAAAGGTTCTAGGTGGTATTGAGTCGCCATATTTTATTCTCACGATTCTAGTATGGCTTTCTGGTCTTGGTTCCATGTTTCTCAGTGCAGTTCCTACTACCACAGTAATGGTACCCGTTGTTCAATCTTTGGCTCACACAGCCGTTGGCTCAACTGCATGGTGGGCACTTTCCTTAGGTGCGTCCTTTGGTGCAAATGGTACAGCGATTGGAGCCGCTGTAAATATTGTGGGTTTGTCATTACTCAAGAAATACAGCAACAAAGTTGTTAGTTTCAAGGACTTTGCTAAGAGAACGATGCTAGCGACTGTGTTGATGCTCTCTTTGATAAACCTGTACATGATCTTGATGTATAAAATGAGTTGGTGAGACAGTGCAGGAGATAGTCAGAGATTTTTCGGATTATCTTTCACATATAAGAAGATTATCTGATCACACTGTCACGGCCTATGTGGGCGACATAAGACAATTCATCGATTTCCTTGCTAAGAAAGGACTGGACCTGAAAAATCTCACAAGAGATACCGTCGAGGAATACATCAAGATTCTTTCGAAATCTGCCGACAGAAAGTTGGCTTCAAGTTCCTTAGCACGAAAAATCTGTTCTATGAGAAGTTTTTTTAACTATCTTGTCATAAGGGGTCTGTGCAATACAAACCCATGGCAAGGTATAAAACCCCCAAAGACCCATAGAAGATTACCGAACTTCTTAACACCAACTGAGGTACAAAGATTACTCGAAAATTCTATAGAGAACGAACGTGATCACCTTATTCTTTCATTGCTTTATTTTTGCGGGCTCAGGGTGAGCGAGTTGTGTAATCTCCGATTGGAAGATCTATCTTTTTCACCTGCCTGTCTGAAGATTAACATGGGAAAGGGAAAGAAGGATAGAATCGTGCCCTTGAACGGCCAGTTGGTTGTGAAAATACAAAATTATATTCAAAGGAATGGGAAAAACCTTACAGACTATCTATTTGGTGAGAAAACTAAGATACACCCCAGTACGATCTTTAGAATAATAAAAAGATATTCCAAAAGTTGCGGTATAAATAAGAAGATACACCCACATACTCTGAGACATTCTTTTGCAACGCATCTTCTTCAAAAAGGAGTCAATATAAGGGTTGTTCAGGATCTATTAGGTCATTCAAATCTATCAACAACAAGCATTTATCTTCACGTAGTTGATCAAGAAAAGGTAGATGCCGTGAATAAACTTCTACAGGAGGGCTAATCATGGCCGGGAAACTCACTTTGATCGTTGGTCCTATGTATTCAGGAAAGACAACGGAACTGTTATCTTATGTAGAGATCTACAGACTGGGTAAGAAAAAAACTGTAGTTTTCAAACCATCACTGGACAACAGATATGGTATAAGTGTCGTAAAAACTCATGCTGGGCTTGAAGTGGAAGCCATAGCACTTGAGAGGGCACAGGACGTACCAAAATATGTAGTACATCCAGTTGATGCCGTTTTTGTTGACGAAGTTCAGTTTTTTGATAAAGATTTAGTCAAAATTGTTAAGGATTTCCTCGACAATAACGTAAATGTCTTCTGTGCGGGCCTTGACATGACCTTCAAACAAAATCCATTTGAGACAACCATACTGTTGATGGCTCTTGCAAATGAAATCATCAAGAAACGAGCAGTTTGCAATGTATGCGGAGAGTACAACGCGACGCTCACATACAAACTGGTTCAAGATGATGCTGAAATCGATGTTGGTGGAAAAGAAAAGTATATCGCAGTCTGCAGAGATTGCTATAACAAGCTTTCCAAATCCAAAAACGCATAAAGGGGGATTCGTTTTGCATGAAAGTGTCTTGGTCGTTCCAAGCTATGAAGTTGATAGGTTAGTCAAGGGAGAAACTGGTGTGATGGAAGTAGATTTAGAACAGATCAAGAGAGTAATTGAAGAAAAGGGAAGGTTCTTGTCCAGAGAGCTTGCAGAGTATGATGAAACTTTCAGGCAAGTGATACCATATGTGGTTATGATGCGTGAACAAAAGATACTTCTTTTGCGCAGAACAGAGAAGCAAGGTGAAAAGAGGCTTCACAACAAATACTCAGTTGGTGTCGGTGGCCACATAAGACTCGAAGATGGACTACAACCTTGGCAAGCATTTATAAGTGGTATGCATAGGGAAATAAACGAAGAAGTTAAGGTCGAGGTAATGAATCTTCAATATATTGGACTCATAAACGATATGGCATCAGCAGTGAGTCGTGTTCATGTTGGTCTCCTTTATGTAGCACAGGTGGTCTTTGGTGGGCTGAATGAGCCAGATATGTTTGATTACGCTTGGAAATCCTTAGATGAATTTACCGAAATTGAAAAGAATCTAGAGGGGTGGTCATATTTAACGCTGTTGAAACTGAAAGAGCTTATGGGAAAGTAAATCTATATCTTGACGTGATCTCAAAGAGGAATGACGGCTACCACAATATAGTCGGGTTATTTCAAACTATCGATCTATGCGATGTGATCGAATTTCGTACAACAGATCGACCAGGTCAAGTCATGATACAGTCCAATGTGAGGATCGAAGGAATGAATTTGATTGAGAAGGCTTTCAGAATATGCTCTGAGTACTATAGAATTGACTTTGGTATGGAGGTCAAGTTATCCAAAAGGATACCAATTGGTTCGGGTTTGGGTGGCGGCAGCTCAGACGCTGCTGCAACTCTTAGATTTCTTTCAAAGATAATCAACATACCACAAGATACACTCTTTCAAATTGCTGCGAAGGTGGGATCCGATGTACCATTTCTTCTGAGAGGTGGTACCGCCATTGTTGAAGGAAAAGGAGAAAGCGTAACATTTCTTGAACCCATAAAGGATTACACAGTGAATCTTTTTTGCCCCAAGATCAGCATCTCAACCAAGATGATGTATCAAAGGCTTGGTCAGGAAAACTATGGCAGGGGGCCTAAGCCAGTTGAAAGATTGTACGAGGCTTATAAGAATATGGATGCGCAGATGATAAGATCTTTTTCTTACAACGTTTTTCAAGATATCGTCTGTGGTGAATACCCAGAAATAAAAGAAAATCTTGACATAGCTTGGAGAGAAAATCCAATAACGGCACTGATGACAGGTACAGGCTCTTGCGTCTTCAGTGTACATGACATTGGAGGAAAACACAAATTCATAACCACTCTTTTTGATAACCGATAACTGCTGCTCCTAAGGCACCGGTTAGAATCGGTTCTGGTGGAATTGTGATTTGGATGTCAAGGACTTTCTCAAGGGCCTTTTTTACACCTTCGTTCAATGCCACACCACCGGTCAAGACTACTGGCGGTGCACCTTTTACCCGCTCGTACATGGCACCTATTCTTTTCGCAATTGCTTTGTGAATTGCGTAGAGTATGTCTTCTCTCTTGTGGCCAGAAGCTCTGAGTGAAACTACCTCAGATTCTGCAAAAACAGTACAGACACTGCTGATATCTATTTCCTTGGAATGTTGTAACGACAAACCACCTATTTTTTGTAGTGGTACGTCGAGAACATCTGCCATGACTTCGAGAAACCTACCGGTTCCCGCAGCACATTTGTCGTTCATGGCAAACTCAACGACCTTGCCATCTTCGATCTTTATTACCTTGCTATCTTGCCCTCCTATGTCAATTATTGTCCTGATCTTGGGCATGAGGAAATGAACACCCCTCGCATGGCAAGTGATCTCCGTTATTTGTTCATTTGCAAAATCAAGTGCCGCCCTTCCATAACCAGTACAAACAAGGTAGATCCTTTCACGGGGCCTTTTGAATTTCTCAACAACATCGTTATAGAGCTTTTTTGCCGTGACTGCCGGATAAGCTCCTGTCTTCACAACGTTCTTATACACGACTCTTTTCTCCGCGTCAATAACAGCGATTTTTGTCGTAGTCGAACCACTGTCGATGCCAACGAATAGATCAAACATTTTTTCACAACCACTCCCTTTGTTCATTGAGAATTCCATTAATGCTTGGATCCTTGTTTTGATTTGAGCATTCAGCTGAGGTGTCATGTCATTTTCTATAACAACAAATGGCATCTTGATCTTTCGCAATTCCTGTTCGTCAAAATTGTAAAAGTCACAAAATTTGATCGTGTGAAGAACTATCATAGTAGGCTTTGTTATATTGATCAACTCCGATAAATTTCTTTTCGGGGCGAACCTCAGACACGTCAATTTTCTGTTTAGAATCCTGTATGCAATTCTTCGAAAAATATTGCTATCATCTGAGAGGTTTGAAATCATGGAATAAGCGCCCGAACAGGTTGCATTGATGACACTACCACCACTTTCTTCTATTATCTGGACTAAATTTTCTTCAATAGGTGCACCCAAGACTAAGACAACTTTGTCTTTCAACTTTGTGGAACCTACCCACTTTTGTTTGGTAATCTTTTCATAGAGATCTCTAGCCTCACTTAGATCTTCTGATAAGGCTTTTTCCAGCAGTTGTAATTGCTTCTCGAAAATCTTTTGTGCTTGAGAGAGCTTCTGATCGCTGACTTCACCAAAAATAGATTTCAAAAATTGCCATAGTGTCTTCAGATCATTGGACAGTTCTGTTACCGCTTCGGGGGTTGAAATAACAGGGATATGTAACGGGAAAATTTTATTTGTCTGTTTTAGAAAGTCCGCAGTTCTTCTCGCTGAATCACACGAATCAATCCAAATGACTACATCGTCACTGTGAACCGAAAGAACCGATCTTCTGCATAGTGAGCAGATATTAGGATTGAGCCTGTCGAATTCACAACCAAGGTTTTCGACTCTTTTAAAGGGTACTCCGAGTGCCACAAAGAACTCGAAAGGAACCATCGGACAATTGTATACGATCATTCTATCATCTCCAGGAATGCCTCTATGCGTGTTCTATACTGAGCAGCAGATTGATTGGTGTGATCAACGCAGTCACCGTCTAATGACAAGAATGGTATTCCAATTTGTTCAAAGTTTTCCTTCAGTAGAGTAACGGATCCAGAGGACTGCTTGCAACCCCAATGGTTGAAATGGATTGCTCCCTTAACCTTAAAATCCTTCGCGAGCCTTAACGCGAAATCAGCTCTTCTTGAGAGATCACCTATCTGTGGGTTTTTCAAGAGTTTTTCTGATAAAGATTCTACAGGCCTTTGTGGATCCGGATTCCAGTAAAGCCAATCCCATTCAAATTCAGTTGTTGCGATCATGAATCTGGAATTTTTTGAGAAAATATTGTACAGTTCATTGTCATAATAAGGTACCAAATGAAGCCACAACAACCTTATTCTGTTGTTATTCGTTGCATGTTCTTCCCGTTTCAGCAAAGTCCTTGCTGCCTTCAGTAATTGATTTGGTCTTAGATGAAAGGCATAGAGAACATTCACATGTTGATAGAGATCCATGAGAATAGGATTTTCACAAAGTTTTGAATAGTATTCTCTGATTATATCAAGTGATTGCTTTTCCTCGGTGATAATTCTTTGAAGTGCTGAATAGTTGAATCTTTTCTTGAGCTGATTTTCAAGTGAATATATGAGATTCTCAAGCTGTTTGGTCACGTAAGCTCGGTTCTGCTGGTTATCTTCGCGTGGAACATCGATCACATGAATGGGAATGGAATTTATTGAAGCATAGGTGGTGAAAGTGGGAATATTTCCGTCACACAGGATATTTGTGGTACCAACAAAGAGCGGCTTGGGTAAGATATTGAGTAAGGCTATCCCAATACCCGTTCTGTGAAAGGTGCACAGATTTCTTGAAATACCAAAACCTTCAGCTTTTGTGATTGCCAGATCTTCCAAAAACATAGAGGCAAACATTCCAGCGAGTCCCTCGGCGGAGACACAGTTTAAACCAAAAGAAAAGGCGATCTCCACTGGAAAGAACATGTTTACCCAAGCTGTCTTCTTACCATTCACGGCAGTGCAGACTGCGTCTAATGCAAAGTAGTCCATCCAAGTGGTGAAGTCATTTCTCGCAAAGGCGACCACTCTTCTTCTTGAGAGCTCCAAATTGAGTCCTACCTTTAGCAAAATTTCTACAACTCTTGGTTTATGGAAATGTTTTCTTAAGATTTTTCCAAATCCAACACTCTTTTTACTCATAGATACCCCCAAAGTTTGCTAAAAAACAGTATACTATATTTTGTGAATGCGATTGTTTATGGAGGGAAAAATGTGTGTGGAGTCTTCGGAATCGTTTATAAGGAACAGAGAGAAGATCTTGGTGAAATACTGACTGACGCTGCATACAGGCTAGTTTACAGAGGTTATGACTCCGTTGGAGTCTCTGCGGTCACCAAGGACGGAAAAACAGAAATTCGTAAAGATGTTGGGATAGTGGATGAGGTGGAGAAGAGATTGAATTTCAAAGAACTGAAAGGATTCAAAGGAATAGCCCAACTCAGATGGGCCACCTTTGGTGTACCATCTCAAAAGAATGCGCAGCCCCATTATGATTGCGATAAGGATATGGTAGGAGCCCACAATGGTAACATAGTAAACACCGTCCAACTCAGAAAAATGTTTCTCGAGGAAGGGCACACGATCAGGAGTGAAAATGATGGTGAAATAGTTGTTCATGCCATCGAGAAATTTTACGATCAGCTTAAAGATATGAACAAGGCAATTCAAAAAGCTTCTGAACTTTTGAAAGGCGATTTTGCCTGTGTTATCACTCGTGCCGATGATGATAAGATGTACTGCGTCAAACGTGGATCATCGCTCTACCTTGGAGTCGGAAGAGACTTTGTTTGTACTTCATCTGATCTGCCATCGATCATCCCTTTGACAAGGAGAATAGTTCCATTGAAAGATGGGGAGTATGTTGAATTCACCTGGAACAGTTTCAGCATAAGGAGTATTGAAACAGGAGAGCTAATAGAGAGGGAACCACAGATAGTTGATATATCTTCTGAGGCGACCTCAAAATCTGGGTATGATCACTACATGTTGAAAGAGATATACGAGCAACCAGAACGAGTCTCCGCTTTACTCGAATTTTTGAAATTTGACATGGATCTGGCCAGATATGTGAATATCTTAGTAAAGGCAAGACATATATTCTTGGTTGGCGCCGGCAGCTCGTACCACGCTGCACTCGTTGGCAGCTATTTCTTCAACAAATTGGCGAACAGGATTGCAATACCATGTGAAGCCGGAAGATTCATCGAAAATTACGCAAATTCTGTCAAACAAGACGATGTTGTCATACTTGTTTCACAAAGTGGTGAAACAAAGGATGTGATAAATGTACTCAACAACATTGAAGGAAGAACTACGATTCTATCCATTGTAAATGTTATGGGTTCAACGGTTATGATGAGAAGTCTTCTGAACATACCTTTGTGTTGTGAAATCGAGATCTCTGTCCCTGCAACCAAGACCTTTATGAATCAACTCGCGACCTTCTACTATCTTGCTGCCAAGATGAGTTTCGAAGATCAATTTTTGAAAGATTTAAAGACACTCCCCGATCTTGTGAGGAAAACCTTGCAGATGAGTGAAGCTCAGGTACAAGACATGATCAATTCGCAGATAGATTTTGTAAACTCTTACATGCTTGGATATGGTCTCATGCACGGAGTTGCGCTTGAGGGAGCCTTAAAGATAAAGGAAGTTGTGTATAATCATTTTGAAGGTCTCTTTTCATCTGAATTCAAGCATGGCCCACTTTCGTCTGTTTGTGAAAATTACCCTGTGTTCTTCATTACACACAGCTCTCAAGCAAACATAATCATATCGCATATAAATGAAGTTACCTGTCGAAAGGGACTTGCAATAGTTCTTAGTGACGAGTCTGAGGAAATCTTTTCAAATGCAACAAAGTCAATTGAGTATCCAAAGTGTCCTTGGTATCTTTCACCTTTTGCGGCTACGGTACCACTACAACTTTTTGCTTACCATTTATCGGTCAAGAGTGGGAAAAATCCAGATCTTCCAAGGAATTTGTCGAAGACAGTAACAGTTGATTGAGGAGGTGAAGCATGCCAATCTATAGATATTACTGTTTTAAATGTAAAAAGGAATACAAGATACTGATGAGCATGAGGGATGAAGATCCCAAGTGTCCTGAGTGTGGAGAAAAGATGGAAAAACAGTTGCCGAGAATCCAGATAAAAAACAGTCGTAGCTCTTCTTGCTCATCCGGTAGCTGCTCAGGCTGTAGTGGATGTTCATCATAAAGGTTGATTATGAGGAGTGAAAAGAATGAAAGTGAAATATGAAGATCTCGTCTATAAATGTCCATATTTACCGGATTTTTCCACGAGTGCTGAACTTGAATCAACAGAAAGTTTCATAGGTCAGGAGAGGGCTAAGAAGGCTATTGAAGGAGCACTGAGAATAAATGAAAAGGGGTTCAATGTTTTTGTTGTAGGTGTGCCGGGGACAGGTAGGAGGAGTTTTATCACATCCTATCTTGAAAAACAAGCCATGAAAATGGCAACACCTAAAGACTGGGTGTACGTTTACAACTTTTCGAATCCTTCTGAACCAAAGGCAATTTCACTTGATCCTGGAAGAGGTTCACAATTCAAAATGGACATGCAAAAACTATCAGAGGAAGTAATCGAATCTATTGAAAAAATATTTGAAAGCGAAGATTATGCGGCAAAAAAGTCTGAACTGGAAGATGACTACATGAACAAAAAAACTCAGTTGTGGGAGGAACTACAGCAGAAGGCTAAGGAACTTGGTTTCTCGGTGCAACTCACTCCGACAGGAGTTGTGAGCGTTCCGATCTATGAAGGGAAACCTGTCACCCAAGAGATACTCGATTCCCTACCCGAGGATGTAAAACAAACCTTCAATGAAAATAGCAGAAAACTTAAACATATCATTGAGGGCACTTTATATAAATCGAGAAAACTTGATAGAGAGTTCAAGGAAAAACTCAAAGAATTAGATAGGTATGCCGCACTCTTTACCATTGGCGCACTCTTTGATGAGATGCGAAAGCAGTATGAATCAAACTACGATGTGGTTCAGTACTTGACAGATGTCGAAAATGATATACTGAACAACTTAGCGGACTTGAGGAGTGAAGAGACGGAGCTGCGACAACTTTACAAAAAAAGATACTCAGTGAACTTGATAGTGGATAATTCACACACGTTAGGTGCGCCTGTAGTTTATGAGAGGAATCCAACCTACTCCAATCTTGCAGGGAAGGTGGAATATTACAGTAAAGGTGGTGTGTTGTTTACAGACTTCACCTTTATAAAGGCAGGCGCGCTACACAAAGCAAATGGTGGTTTTCTCATACTCGAGGCTGAAAGCCTGCTCAGAAACCCATATGCATGGGAGTATCTCAAAAGGGCTTTACTTTCCGAAGAGATCACCATCGAGAATTTGGAAAGTGCTCTTGGGTTTTCAAATGTAGTCTCTCTTAAACCCCAGCCTATACCGTTGAATGTTAAGGTCTTCCTTATCTCTTCCCCCAGACTATACTACCTGATGTATACCTACGATGAAGATGTGAGAAAGCTTTTCAGAATAAAGAGTGAATTTGACTGGGAAGTAGAAGCTGATGAAGAGAATGTCAAGAAGTATCTTGGTTTTATTTCATCGACGTGTTGCAAATATCAACTATCACATTTAGACAAAAAAGCAATCGAAAAAGTGCTTTGGTATTCTTCAAGACTTGCCGCAGATAGAGAAAAACTTTCGGTACGATTTGGAGAAATAAGTGGATTGATAAGAGAATCCTGCAGTGTGGCTTCGCAACGGAATGAAAAAGTGGTGCGTGAAGAGGATGTGAAAAAGGCTATAGAACAGATGGAGGAAAGAGTAAACCTGATACAGATCAAATATGATTCTCAAATAAAATCATACGATTTGATGGTCGAAACAACGGGAAAGAAGATCGGGCAAGTTAACGGTCTGACTGTTTTGGATCTTGCTGACCATACCTTCGGAATCCCTGTGAAAATCACAGCCAAAACTCACCTTGGTAAACCAGGTGTTGTCGATATCCATAGAGAATCAGACCTGAGTGGTAAGATTCACAGCAAGGCCGTTTTGACCATAGAAGGATTCTTTGGCGAGCGTTATGCCCAACAGACTCCACTATCAATAAGTGCTTCGATGAGTTTCGAGCAAGTATACAGCATCGTTGAAGGAGACAGTGCGTCTGTAGCGGAAGTTGTAGCACTCATAAGTGCAATAGCTAAGATACCAGTCAATCAAGAGATTGCCGTGACTGGTTCCATGAACCAGCATGGAGAAGTACAGCCAGTTGGTGGAGTCACCGAGAAGGTCGAGGGTTTCCATAGAGCATGCAAGCTTCGAGGTTTAACGGGAAATCAGGGTGTTATCATACCAAAGACGAATCTAAAAAATCTCATACTGAAAGAGGATGTTCTAAACGATATAAAAAACGGATTGTTCCATATCTGGGCAATCGAAAACATTGATGAAGCCATCGAGATCTTGACAGGCCAGAAAGCCGGTAAGTTGACCCAAAGCGGCAACTATGAACGTGGATCGGTAAACGATCGAGTTGTCAAAGCTTTAAAGAAAGCTAAAGAACTAGCCGGCGGTAAAGATAGTAGTAAAGGGAAAAAAAGAGCAAAGTGATATTCAATGCTGCTTTTTCTCAAAATTCATCTCGGCTATGGATTTTTGTAGATACAATGGTTCCAGTGCCTCTGGCTCGATAATTATCTTTGACTGTGCTTGCATTAAAACTTTTGCAGCCAGGACTTCTCCCTTTATGGTTTCAAGTTCATCAGAACAAATAATCCCAAGACCTTCAAAATAATCTTTTGCATCACCTGCGATTATGGGGTCTTTGGAGTTTCTTATATAACCTTTTGCAACTTCAATTTCTGCCACCATGGGGCTGAATATCTCTTCGCCCTGCCTATAAGATGCAAAATATACAAATCCTTCTCTTGCCTTTTTGACAACAATTATTTCACCTCGGTGGTAAGAGAAGTTTTTCGCTACGAGTTCTGTTGAAGTAACTGGGATGACCTTTTTTGAAAAAGAACAAGCCATACCCTGAATAAAAGCGATCCCTATTCTCAAGCCAGTCAAACTCCCTGGTCCTATGCCACAGCCAAAATAGTCTATGTCGTCAATAGGTTTGTTAATGCAATCGAGAAAGCCTTTCACAAGCGGTGCAATTTTACTTGCATGCTTTTCTAAACCTTTATAGGTAAAGGTGAAAATATTTTGCTCATCTGCGTAAGAAAGGACTAAGACTTCCGATGAACTATCGAGTGCGAAGATCTTCATAACATTCCTCCAATGAACTCCTGTAGGTCCTGTGAATGCTCACAAGATATGAAAAAAATTGTATTCTCTATATATCTGTCAAAGAGTAGATCACCCACTCGAAACAAAATTCTGTCAGTCTGCACAACTCTGACCTTGCTTGAAAGTTTTTCCAAAAGCTTGTTGTAGCTTTCCTCAGCTACCGAGTCTGCCAAGGCAACAAAAACGATCTTACCACCATTTTGATGATATGAGACAAGATTAGCGATCTCAAAATCGTTCAAAGCCATGGACTCAGAGAATGCTCCTTTTTTCGGCAGAGGTAGAAGAAAGTAAGACGTACTTGGAACTCTCTTCAAGTATGTTAAATTGTATTTTACCTGAAAACCTCGCTGGGTGAGATACTCCTCTAGAACTTTGAAGAAACCCCCATAGGCATTTTCATGTGATTGATCTATCATCAGTAGATCTTTCTTAATCTCTAACAAGCTAGTCTGTGCTTTGTGACCATTCAAAAAGATGGTCACGGTGTGAGTCCCAGCTGTTAAATCTTGAAATGAGAATCTAAATTCTGTCTTTGTGCGCCCTTCAATCAATGTCTGCATCGATTTGAATTGATTTGCCACATAGACTTGCAGATCGCATTGAGCTGGCTCATAGGAACTGTTTATCAAGTCAAAGTAGATATCGGCACCACTTCCCATAGGATTTGTTCTGAGATTAACCACGTAAACGTCGCCTCGTTGGACCCAAATGGGAGCGGTGATGATCTCGTCCCAGTCACTTTGGATCACATATAGAAAGTACCATTCGTAACCATCTACAGGTTCACAAACATACCGTGTTGTGAATTTGCCAGAATTAATTCTCCAAGTTTTCACATCGCCACTTTGAGAAACCAACGTCGCTTCAAAAAAAGGTTCATCATCTTGCAGTTCAATTTCAAAAACCAGCTGGGTTGCATCCTTGAGAATCGATCCCATCCATTGATCGTTACATTTGAAAACAACCTTTGCCGTCCTATCTTCACTGGCGTATACCCGTCTGTTTCTCAGAGCTTCCATAATTGAATCGTAAGTAAGGGAATTTGCAATTATGACAGTTCTGGTATCATTAGCCGAACCCCAATTTGGTCGATGATTGTCCTGATTAGCCGTCGCTCCTACGTGCCATCCTTTGTTGAGTGCAAGCTTATAGTTTGAATACATTTCTTTGGTTATGGTTCTGTTGGAAGTATTCCCATTGCCCAGTTCGATGAGGTTTATATATTGATCTGCCTCAAGGTCGTAATCAAAGTCATAAAAGTTGCCATAGGTCACACCAGGGTGATTGAATTGAGCCAGCGCTTTGTTCTGTACGATCCACTTGTAGAGAGCTTTTAAGTCGGACTCATTTCTATCGGTCCAAGTATCTGTCCCATAGACATTTATGTGTCCAACCCCACCAGTCCACTCAAAACCCCACAGGGCTACAAATCTACCGTTTTGTGTCTTTTCTTGGGCTATCGACTTAGTCAAAAATAGTTTGTCCTTCCCCCCAAAGGTTTGTCTAAAGTAGTAAGCATGATCTGTTATGGCTTGAACATCTACGTATTGCCTTGCATGATCGTAAGCTTGTGCTGGCGTACCTTGACCATCTGAGAAACTTGTGTGTGCATGAATGTTGGCAAAATAGAAATTGTAAGCAAAGAGCACCAAAGAACCTATTGCAAAGAAAAATGTGAATAATTTTCTCACAAGATCACCTCACTGTTTTCTCAAAGTTTCCGCGAGAAACCTCCCAGTATAGGACGACCGTACCTTTGCCACTTCTTCCGGGGTCCCACAGGCAACTACATAACCACCTTCGTCCCCACCTTCTGGGCCAAGATCAATGATATAGTCAGCATTCTTGATAACATCTAAGTTGTGTTCGATCACAATTACAGTATTGCCCTTATCGACCAATCTATGTAGGATACCGATCAGTTTTCTGACATCTTCAAAGTGTAGTCCTACCGTTGGCTCATCAAGAATATAAACTGTTTTGCCCGTGGCAATCTTCTTGAGTTCTGAAGCAAGTTTCACTCTTTGAGATTCTCCTCCAGAAAGTGTTGTCGCTGGTTGACCGAGTTTTATATAACCGAGTCCCACTTCTGAGAGTAAGTTAAGAGTACGAAAAATATGGGGTAGATTCTTGAAGAACTCTAATGCCTCATCGACAGACATCTCCAGAACCTCGTGTATATTCTTCCCCTTATATCTCACTTGTAAAGTTTCTTCGTTGTACCGCCTACCTTTACAGACTTCACATTCAACGTACACATCTGGCAAGAAGAGCATCTCGATTCTAACAAATCCATGACCCTGACAAGCCTCACACCTTCCCCCCTTGAGGTTGAAACTGAACCTACTTTTATCATAACCTCTCGCTTTTGCTTCGGCCGTCATAGCGAAAAGTTCCCTTATATCATCGAAAACTTTGGTATAAGTAGCCGGGTTACTTCTCGGTGTTCGTCCTATGGGTGATTGATCTATGGCAATCACCTTGTCAACATTTTCTATACCTTCGATCTTTTCATAGGCCCCAACGGGCAACCTTGTCTTGTAGATTTCATTCATCAGGGCTGGGTAGAGCGTGTCGATTATCAATGATGATTTTCCTGAACCAGAGACTCCCGTTACACACAAAAACGTGCCCAGGGGAATTTGAACCGTCAAGTTCTTGAGATTGTTGTGTTTTGCGCCAACAATGATTAATTTCTTACCGTTCCCGCTTCGCCGTACTCTTGGATAATCTATTTTCTTCAAACCAGCCAGATATTGACCAGTTAGAGAACCATCCGGATCTTTCATCAATTCATCTACTGGACCAGAGTAAACGACTTCTCCGCCCTTTTCGCCACCCAATGGTCCCAAATCCACTATAAAATCAGCATTCCTGATGACCTCTTCGTCATGCTCAACCACAATCACGGTGTTACCCAAATCTCTCAGTTTCTTTAAGGTGTTTATCAGTCTAATGTTATCCCTCTGGTGCAAACCAATAGTTGGTTCGTCGAGCACGTAGGTTACTCCCGTGAGACCAGAACCTATTTGTGTTGCAAGCCTGATTCTCTGGGCCTCACCACCTGAGAGGGTATTCACAGTTCTTGAGAGCGTCAGATACCCCAGTCCGACGTCTAGCATGAATTTGAAACGCCTTTTTATCTCCTGGACCAATTCACCAACAATCTTTTGTTCTCTATCTGTGAAGGATTCCTGAAGGTTTAAGATGAACTCGTAGGCTTTCTCTATCGTCATCTGAGTGAAATCGATTATGTTCAACCCTTTTATCGTGACTGCCAGAGCCTCTGGTTTGAGTTTTTTTCCACCGCAGACGGGGCAGGTTCTTTGCACGATGAACTTTCGTTCTATCCATTCTTTGATCTCTTCGGACTCTGTTTGGCTGTATCTCCTCTCCAGGTTATTCACAATTCCTTCGAAATCACCATAGCCGTACAAGACGGCTTCTTGAATATGCTGTGGCAAATCCATAAAGGGGGTACTCGCAGAGCCACCCAGAGTGTGGACCAAGCGTTTTATTAGCGAAAGATAATATCCATCGTTGCGATAAGGTATAATCGCACCTTGATCTATACTCAACCTTTCGTCTACGACCAGCTGTGGATCAACCTGAAGATTGTAACCAAGTCCATGACAGTTCGGACAAGCCCCATATGGGTTGTTGAAGGAAAAGAGCTTTGGGTTTATCTCGGGAAGACCTATGTTGCAGATAGGGCACATCATATGTTGACTGAAAACCAGTTCTTCGTTTGAATCAATATCCCTTATTTGAACAAAACCACCACTTTCACGGAAAGATATTTCTATGTCGTCAGCGATCCTATGCCTTTCGTTCTCGTTCAACTCGAGTCTGTCTATGACCAGTTTTATAGTGTGTCTTTTATTTTTATCAAGTTCTCCTACTTCCTCCAATCTAACTATTTCACCGTCGACCTCTGCTCTCACAAAACCCCTGGACAGGTAGGAAGAGAACTCTTTTTTGAAGGTACCTTTTTTATCCGTAACTATGGGTGAGAGTATGAATAGTCTGGCTAAGGGTTGGAACTTGATGAAGATCTCTTTTACGATCTGGTCTACATCCTTTCTCTCGACTGGCCTGCCGCAAGAAGGACAGTGGGGCTCACCTATCTTTGAGTAAAGAACTCTTAGATAATCATAAATTTCTGTGGTGGTTCCAACGGTCGATCGTGGGTTGTGTGAGACGCTTTTTTGATCAATAGCGATCGCAGGAGATAGTCCTTCGATCGAATCAACATCAGGTTTTTTCAACTCTCCCAGGAATTGACGTGCATAAGTTGATAAAGATTCCAAATACCTTCTTTGACCCTCAGCATAGATTGTGTCCATTGCAAGAGTTGATTTTCCAGAACCGGATAAACCTGTAACGACTGTAATTTTATTTTTTGGGATTTCCACGTAAATGTCCTTGAGGTTGTGTACACGAGCACCCTTGATCTTTATATAGTCCAGCATCGCACACCTCACTGAGGAAAAACCCCCCAAGCTCGGGGGGTATCTTTGGAGCGGGCGACGGGTTTCGAACCCGCGGCCTTCTGCTTGGCAAGCAGACGCTCTACCACTGAGCTACGCCCGCAATCTGGTGCGAGAGGTGGGACTTGAACCCACACGAACTCATCGTCCACTGGATTCTAAGTCCAGCGCGTCTGCCAGTTCCGCCACTCTCGCCCTGGTGACCCGCCCGGGACTCGAACCCGGGACCCCCTGATTAAAAGTCAGGTGCTCTTCCGGCTGAGCTAGCGGGTCGTCCAGACGACAGTGCATTTTGATGATATCATAGAGCTTTCTATTTTTCAAGTACCCAATTGACTGCGAAGAGATCTTAGGACTTTCACAAAATCTTCTTCCATTTTTTGCGAGTCCATAAGCAAGCGTTCTTTGATGTTTAATGATTCCCCAAGCACTTTACTGGCGGCTATCACTATCTCACTGGGATTCTCACTGGTATATCCACTGTATCTTGGCAAATACTTTCTCATGAATCTGGTAGCCTTTGAATTGTTCACAGCAACAAAGGGCACTCCAAAGTATGCCGAGATTAGGCAACCATGCATTCTCTGAGAAATCACTATCGCTGAAGAAGCTATATCATGAATTGGATCACTAGACAACTCAAGTTCTAAATACTGGGACAAAAGATCTTGAGAGATCCTTCGATCCTGTGGGCTCAACGGTGCTAGGATGAACCTTCTAATTCCGAGATATTTCATCAGACTTAGTATCTGAGAGAGATCAATTGGCGATTTTAAGCAAAAGGTCGCTTGAGGTTTTTTCTCGTGATCTTGTGCAATTTTTCTTAGCGCCATTATTGCCAGATCCGTCCCCTCAATGACATTTTTACTGAATCTCTTGGCATACCTGGCGCTGATACTGTCTCTGGCTATGAGAAAAACTTTCTTACGAGAGAGGAGATACCTCAAAATTCTCCTTGAAAACTCCCGCTTGACGGGCCCCAGACTGTTCGCAAGCAATATCACCGGCTTTTTGAAGAGGAGAGATAGCATCACTATTGAGGAATAATAAATAAAACTTCTGAGACTGGTCTGATCTTGGAATATCCCACCACCACCACATATCACATAATTGGAATGCAAAAGAGCATTCAAAACGGAAATGGGATCGAACCGATTCACCGGTCGTACGTATTTTTGTTCATAATCCTTCATTTTGTGTTTAGGGACAAGGAGGTACATATTGTCAAAACGATTGTTTCTCAGTAGATCAATTGTTGCGTGGCAAAGTAACTCATCTCCAAGATTGTCATATCCATAGTATCCGAAAACTAAAGCACTTTTCAAGGAAAAACATCCCTCTCTAAAGAATGATACATTGAGATTATATCAAATGGGAGGATCTTAATGATTCAAAAGATCAATGAAAGGATATTTGTGATCGGAAGTGAAGGATCGGCAAATGTCGTCATAGTGTTGCTGCCAAAAGGTGCGATTATAGTTGACACAACTCTGTTTCCCGAGAAGGCACAGAAAATTCGTGAATTCGTTGAAAATGTGCTGAGAAGAGAGATTCTCTTCGTCGTGAACACCCACTACCATCCAGATCACATCTTTGGAAATATCATCTTTGAAGATAAGCAAATAATCTCTTCAAATCTCACTCGGGAAAAGGTGATGCTAATGGATGAGCGATACTTAGAGAGTCTCCCAGTGTCTAGTAGGGTGATGCCGGCTTCGATTACATTCGAGGATGAATATAAACAAAATCAGATTTTGATCAAAAGAGTTGGCGGTCACACGCCAGATTCTTCAATAGTCTATCTTGAACAGGATAGGATTTTGATAACTGGTGACCTTGTTTTCAATGGCTTTCACGCTGAAATAGTCCAGGATAGCAACCCCGAAGAATGGTTAAATATCCTGGAAGACCTTAAGAGGTATAAGATAGATTTGGTTATACCTGGTCATGGAGATTTCCTGGATAAGAGTTGCTTGGACCAGATGAAAAGATACCTCACAAAGATACAACGTCTCATCGATGGGACTATAACTTACGCCGAAATACTTGCCGATGAGAATTTTTCAACACGAAGATTTCCAGAACTGTTTTCCTGGGGAATTGAAAATTTGATGATTCAGCGTGCAAAATGAAAGTATACATCTACGTTGGAATTTAAAGAGATTTTATTGATCTTCATCTTTATGTATTCATCTTCGCTTTTGTTGGTTATTGTGAGTTCCTCAATCAAGCCGTCTCTTATTCTCATCTTGAAAACAACAGGTTCAGCTGATCTGCCGGCGATGAGAGTGGTTGGATTTATTGTCACGGTGTCGCCTTCGATCTGTGTTATTACAACGGGTGTCTGTATTATCTTCAAGATACTTTGAAGAATCTCCACGAAATTGATGACTGAAAGCTGGATGTTCTCCATATCAAGATACCCTGGAAATGAAGAGTAGAGACGTTTGGTCCTTGAGATATAAACGAAAGACAACTGAGAAATGACCGATGGCTTTTTTATCAAAAAGTAAAAATCCTCAAGATTTCTTATAGCAAGATCTCCACTGATTGAGGATTCTTGAATTTGTTCCTGGTTTTTGACACGCATAACGAGCTCAAATTCAATAAAGATATCCCTGACACCGGCCAAATTCTCTACGAGGTCCAAAATGGGATTTGCTAAAGTTACAAATGCAAAGAGTATTGTCAAGAGTATAATTGCCTTTCTCATCAAACACCATTTGACTCCCTTATGGAATATATTCTCTGCCTTGGACTGACTATTTCAGTTATCCTAACACCAAAATTCTCATCAATGACAACAACCTCGCCTCTTGCTATAAGCCGACCGTTAACCAAGATGTCTACAGGCTCACCAGTGAGTTTGTCAAGTTCTATGAGCGATCCTATGTTCATTTCGAGAATCTGTTTCAAGGTCATCTTCGCGCGACCAAGTTCGACTACAACCTTCAGTGGTACGTCCAAGAGTAATTCCAGTTTATCGGAGAACTCTGTCGATGACGTCACGGTAGGCTCCTCCTGCTTTGTAAACTCCTGAAATTGTACTGGTTGCACTTTAACCTTTGCCTCTTCCTTCTTTGTCCTAACTGGTTCACTTTTTTGAGGATATATACTGTCATAAATATCTTTGAAGAATAAAAAGGGTGAGAGAAGCGTCATCGTTGAAGATTTACCGTTCTCAAGATCAAGGTTGTAGATAACACAGGTCAAGATCTGAGCTGGGTTGAAAACCAAAGGCATTTGTGATGTTCTCTTCAAGAGATTGACTTTCATGTTCGCGATCGATACCTTTTTCTTAGTCTTTTCTGAAAGTAAAGTGGTGGTGGCACCCATCATTTGATTCATTGTTTCAGTTATAGCGCTGATTCTTACCTCGTCGAGTTCAAAGCTTTCTGGTTCCCCCGAGCCGCCCATCATCATATCCGCTATACGAGCACCGAGAGATTGTGGAAACAGGAACATGAGATCACCTCTGATCCCATCGGCAAATTTTATTTCTGCAGCAATCGTATCTTCTTCCAAAGATTCGAGAACATTTTTTAATTCCTTGTTCGACATCTCTTTTAATGAAAACTTGACTTCCCTTCCTATGACTATTCCAAGTGCCGTAGCTGATGAATTCATTATCATATTAGAAATTTCACTCACTATTTTTTTATCCTCTTCGTTTAAATCTTCAGCCAGACCTTTCAGAAGTTCATTTAATTCATCCTGTGTGAGAAAGTCACTGTTCATCTTCCTCCACCTCCGGCCTTAGAATCCGAGTGATCTTTGCTGCTTTGTGCCCTTTGTAGATGCCTGGTTGAGCCATGAACTTTGGCTTTCCATGAACTTCAACTGTTATCTCGCCGTCTTTGTGGGTTCTCAGTCTTATGACATCACCCACCTCGAGGTCTAATATTTCCTTCACGTTCAATACGGTTTCACCAAGAATTGCCGAAACAATAACATTCATAGTTTTGATATTTTGTTTCAAGTCCTGAATCATTTTCTCCGAGACTTGCTCACGCTTGGTAATAAACCAACTTTTTGAGGTTAATCTATCCATGAACGGCTCCGTCAACGAAGAGGGCCAGCATACGTTCAAAAATCCCTCGGTCTTACCTACCGTTACAAACAGAGACACTAACAATACCATTTCATTTGGTGGGGCGATCTGTACGAACTGTGGGTTGTTTTCGATACTTTCTATGCTAGGCACAAAATGATAAACCTCGCTCCAAGCTTGCGAAAGGTTCGTCAATATGTTGATGATCTCTTTTCTCATTATCGATGTTTCTATATCCGATGGAGTGCGTTTCACGTGCGGAATGCCAGGACCACCAAGGATCAAATCCAGTATGGTGTAGAAGATTTCCAGATTCATTTCTATAATGGCGTTGCCAACGAATTCTGGTGCCGTGAATACTACGATGAAAGAGGGTATTGGAAGAGATCTTATGAATTCTTCATAAGATATCTGATCTATACTCGCAAGATTGATATTTGTGAAGGTCCGAACCCTTCCCGATAGGTATGTAGACACAGATCTTGCAAAGTTCTCATGAATCATATCAAAGACCCTTATGTGTTCTTTCGAGAATTTGCTCGGTCTTCTAAAATCGTAAGGCTTGACCTTCTTTTCTTCTTCTTTTTTGATTTCTTCTATCGATACTTCACCAGAACTTACAGCCTGCAGGAGCCTGTCTATTTCTTCTTGACTGAGAACATCAGTCATGCCATCACCCCTCATTCAACGGAACTGATGGCTTTGATATAAAGATAGACTGCCACAACACCAAGTCTTTCTCTCTCACCAGTAAAACCTGTGACTTCGTTCACCATTGCTCTTATTTGTTTCTTTAAAAGCTCTATTCCGGCAGCTGTGTTCAGTTCAGATTTCTCTTTGCTAAGAAAGATCAGCATCAATCCATCCATGATTTCATCATTCTTGTTTCCAATGGCAGCACGACAGGCATCACTGGCTACAGTGAAAGTTAATGAATCTATCACGGCAACTTCTTTACCACCTTTAAGCATGAATGTAGTATAAGTACCAGGCTGTACAAGAACAGCCTTTATTGCCACCGGGGTCGTCACAGTGGTTTGTTGCTTTTTGGGTGTCAAATTCGTTCCCAAGAACATGACAGTTGCCACCGTAGCACCAACAGCGACAACTGCCGGTACGAGGATCATCACGAGCAAACCACCAAGACCTTTTTTCTTTTTCTCTTCATCTGCCATGTGACCACCTACTTTGCTCTTTCCCTTTTTATAAGTATATCAATTCTCCTGTATTCATTTCTCAGTTGAAGCAGTCTTGATGTGAACTGATTATTCAACTCAGTCAATGTCTGATTGTATGTTCTCTGATCGATTTGGTTTTGTTGGTATTTTATTGTGGCAAGTTGCTTTTCATTGTCGATATTCTTTTGTAGGGATTCTATCTCTTTTTTTATCGACCAGTCACCCATTCCTATAGGATAAAATCTTTGTTGATCGTAAAAGTACTCGGGGTCAAACCTGCCTGCCCTGATGTCTGCCAACCTCTCTATGGATCTGCGCTTCTTTAACTCTTCTGTAAAAAATTGAACAACACTTGATGCCCTCGCTGCACTCAAGTGCCAGTTTGATACATAAATAGAATCTTCTGGAACAGGTTGATCGTCTGCATAACCATAGACTTGAAGTACATTGGTCGTGTGCTCTATAATGATCGATCCAATCCTTCCTAACAACTCTTTTGCCTGGACTGTCAATTTTGCCGTTCCGGGAGCAAAGAATGCCATATCTTGCATGATTATAACCGTACCTTCGTCCTTCTCTTGGATGGTTATCTTACCTTTGTATTCCTCGACGATTCTTATTAGTTCCTGGTAAATTCCTCTTTGAGAGGTTATCAGTGGCTCTTCTGATAAACTCTTACCCCCTGTTAGAACACTGGGTGGCATTCCCGTCAGGGCAGACCGTAGTCCAACCACCACCTGTTGGAATTTACCAGGGCTTATGGTCGCCATGGAAAACAAGAGAACAAAGAATGTCAAGAGCAAGGTCACCATGTCGCCATATGTGGTGAGCCAACTGCTCTTTGGCGCTTCAAGTTGTTTCTTTTTTCTTGGCATTAAGCCTTTGCCTCCTGGATAGCTGCCTCGTAGACAGTCTTTTCTTGAATGTTCAGGAATGACTTGAGCTTTTCTTCCAAAACTCTTGGGTTTTCTCCTGCCTGTATTGATAAGACACCCTCTAATATCATTTGCTTTTGTCTCAAGACCTTGGTGGCTCTGCGACCGATCTTTTCACCCATAGGTAAGAAGACACTGTTGGAAAGAACTGAGCCATAAAGGGTTGTTATAAGGGCTACAGACATACCAGGTCCGAGTGTCTCAGGGTTGTTGAGGGTCTTGAGCATGGCTATCAGGCCTATGAGTGTACCAATCATCCCATAAGCGGGTGCAAAGGCTCCAGCAGAGTCCATCAAGGCTTTTTCAGCTGCGATATCTTCTTCTATAAGATCCATCTCTGTCTCCATCATGCTTCTTAAAAGATCTGGGTCAGTTCCGTCGATGACAAGTTGAACAGCCTTTTTCATGAAGGGATCATCTATTTCGCTGAGGTTTTCTTCTAAAGATAGCAATCCTTCTCGCCTTGCTTTTTCTGAAAAGGATACAAGAGTTCTAACGAGCCCTATGTTATCAACCTTTGGTTCTTTGATAGTTGACATCATGACTTGGATGATCTTGAAACTCTTCTCCTTTGGATGTGAAGCAATCGTGGAAGCCAACGCTCCCCCGATTGTTATGAAAATCGATGGTAGATTGTAATAGGTCATGAGCGACGATTGGTTTGAAATGATCCCAAAGGCGATCATTCCGAACGCCAAACCTACTCCGAGTATCGTTGAAATATCCATCTAACCACCTACCTACTGCCGAGGTAAGTACTTTATTATATCAAGAACTGGATATGCCTGCTTTTTGTATTCTATCACCTTTGTAATCACCTCTTGAACCCTTTCTTGAACGATATATTTTCTGCCATTGAACAGCGTGATTGTGGTATCTGGCAGGGCTTCAATGGATTCGATCATCTCTGCGTTTAGAACGAACTGCTTACCACGCAAGTGCGTCAGCCATATCATTGGGGTTCACCTTATCTTCTGAGTGCAACGAGTTCACCTAAGATGGTGTCCGCCGTAGTAATGACTCTTGCGTTGGCTTGGAAACCGCGTTGAGCAATTATCATCTTTGTGAATTCTTCTGCAAGATCAACGTTTGACATTTCCAGTGCACCAGGTATGAGTGTGCCCCTGCCACCACTTCCCGCAGTACCAATTTGAGCAAGACCACTGTTTGCTGAAACAACATACAGTGAATTACCGATCTCTGTAAGACCCGATGGATTGTTGAAAACGGCAAGTGCTATCTGCCCCAGGATATCGGTTAGTCCATTGGTAAAGGTACCTATTATCTCACCATTTTCATTTATAGCAAAAGACTGAAGTGTTCCCAGTGCATTACCATTTTGATAGGTGAATGTTGCAGAGTTACTTCCAGAGAACTGCGTCATAGCTGTGAAATCTATAGTAGGTTGCACTCTGCTGTCTCCCATGTGGGCTGCGTCGAATCTGATGGTCCTCAGCTCAGTATTGCTAACGTTAAGTGTTGTTCCATCCCACGTTATTCCATACATCCCACTGATTCTTCCAGATTCATTGAAGTTTATAATGCCACCTACATAATTGTTTGTACCGTAGATAGTCTGCCCATTTGCATCTACATAAGTTATTGGTTCACCACTCGCTGTATAAGCTCTCCACAACCATGCATTTTGCATTCCTTGAAACTGTCCTATTCTTGTGAATTCAAGGTACACAGAGTATGGGTTCCCAAGTGAATCATACATCTGAACGGCTGTGACATATTTTGGGCTTTCATACTGAAGAGAAGAGAAGTTTGACGGATTGTCTGACTCATAAAACCTTGCTTCACCAGCGGTAGGGATTGAAATAGCGGCATCACCACCAAGGACAACTTCATCACCTGCACTTGAGTTCCCAAAGATCGCAAAGTATCTATTGCCACTGATTATATCAGGATCATTTATTGTGAATGCACCACCTGCGATTGTTACGTTTCCTTCAAAGATCACATTTCCATTGTCATTTTTTACAACCGTGTAATAGGTACCATCATTTGGTATGGTTGCGAAATCAGCTTGCGTTAGTTGGTTATTAGCCGATGCTGTCCCTCGGTAAGCTGTTCCAGAACTTTCCACCCTACCAAATTCATTGAGAACCATAAAACCTACAGCTCGTACACGACCAGTTTCATCGTAGAGATCCCATGTATAACTTTGAGATTTACTGAATGGATCAGTTTGCCTTACGAAATCTGCACTCGTTCTTGAAAAGACAAATCTAACATTGTAGTCAACATTGTTAGTAGTATCGGTGACCGTCATGGAAAATGGTATAGGTCCAACTCTTGAATTCAAGTTTCCAGCAATCGTGGCAGAGGTTGTGGCATTGGCTGGCATCGTCATTCCAGCACTTATTGTGATGTTTCCAATAGGTCTGTTTGTATCAACATATCTTGTTCCAGTTGTGGGATCCTGTGTGGCACTCCATCCTTGGACCTTCAGACCGGTAGAACTCTGTATCAGTGTCCCACTGGAGTCTACACTGAGCGCCCCGGCACGGGTGTAGTAATATTGACTTCCGTTGCTCAGAACAAAAAAGCCGTCACCTTCGATTGCAAGATCTGTTCCGTTGCCAGTGTTTTCAAAGGACCCTTGTGTCATGATCTTGTCAACCGTTGCGAGTTGTGAACCGAGTCCAATCTGGATGGGATTGGTACCACCCACATTGTTTTGAGGGCTTCTCGCCGCCTTCATAGTCTGCAAGAGCGCCGTTTGAAAAGTTACGCGAGAGCCTTTGAAACCTACTGTGTTCACATTTGCGATATTGTTTCCAACTACGTCAATGGAGTACTGGAAGTTTTTCATTCCAGCAACACCGCTGAACATGGAGCGCATCATGTGTTATCACCCTCCTCCATGATTTCGATGATCGAAGCAAGAGGATACTCTTTCCCGTTAATGTACACGTAGATCTGGTTGTTTTTGAACTTCACTGATTGAACCTTTCCACCCTCGACCCCACCAATCTCCGTTTCACGGCCATCTGGATTGATTTTCGAAACGGTGTAAGTGTAACTACCATCTGGTACAGTTAAACCAGCATTGCTCCTTGCATCCCAGACATAAGCATGTGTACCAGCATCCAGGGAGCTGGAAGTAGCTTCCTTGATGAGGTTCCCATTTGAATCGTAGATTCGAACAACTACTGGTGATGGTTGATCCAATTCGAAGATGATGCTCTCGGCCACGCCATTTTTGACAACTATCTGATCTGTTTGAACGACTGCATATTTTCCAATCATTGATGCTGCTTGAGCTTGGAGTGCTCCTTGTTGAAGGGTCAAGAAGTTTTGAATTGATTTGGTCATATTGGTTATCTGCTCCAGGGTAGAGAACTGTGTTAACTGGGTAATGAACTCTTTGTTGTCCATCGGTTCCATTGGATTTTGATTCTTCAACTGAGTTATCAATAGAAGAAGGAAAGCATCCTTATCGAGGGTGTTACTTGCCTTTCTTTTTGCTGGTGTGTAAGTCGGGTAAGAATAATCAATCGCGTTGATCATCTTTATTCACCTCCTCTTGTTGATTCCTTTTGTGCTTCTGCTGCTTTTGATGATCATGTTCTTGATCCCTTTGCAAATAGTCTTCTTGGACTTTATGTGTTGTTTTCACATCTACCTGTTCGACTTTAAAGCCCAATGTATTCAATCTGGAAATGAGATCTTTGGAACTCTTTTCAAGTATTTCCTTCGCCTCGTCTGTTGCAACTTTTAAAGTAATCATGAGTTTGTCTTGCTGTTTGACTAATTCAATCTCAACCTTTCCCAGAGTTGGTGGTGAGAGCTCCACGGTGGCTTTTTCGATTGTGGCATTCTGCATTTCTCTTATAGTTTCAGCTATCGTTTGTATGTTTGAACTGGCTCTTTGTTGCTCGATTCGAGTTATCACCGAGTCTATGTTCTTTTGAAACTCTTGAATTTTGTACACTGTCTGTTCATTTTCGTAGGTTCTAAGGGCAAGCTTGTTGTTCAAGAGTTCTTTTAACTGCTCGGTCTGTTCAAATTTTTCCATCTGTGGTTGTTGAATGATTTGGGGGGAGTTTTTTCTCAACTCTCTTGCTATTTCGAGTTTGAAGGTTTCTATCTTTATCGGTTCAGATGTCTTCAATTGCTCTGGCATCTCTCTTTTGAGCTGCTTGAATTGCGTGAACTCACTCGTGCTTTCTTGAACCTGAAGGATCATGTTTCTTATAACGACTTGGGTTTGTTTAAAGGTTATCGTAGTTGTCTGAGGGATTTTTTGCTCAGAAGCTATGTTTGATACCAGATTTCCTGCGATCACACCATTTTGTTGCGTGCTCTTTTGTGACAATCTATCTTTCACTTTTTGAAGATTTTCAGAGACATTCCCAGCATTCAATTGAGCTTGCGAGTCTAGATAATCCAGAAGATTTTTTGAAGGCACTGCTCTTTGTGGCTCCTGATGATCAAGGGCTATCACTTGTCCTGGTCTAGAGTTGACCTTATTGGATTTCGTGTCAAGCTCCTTGGGTTGTTGCGCACTAAGGATCGTTTTGGGTGATTCCGTGCCTATTTGATTATGATCTATCTGGTAAGAATCTGCCTTTGGACGAACTGAAATTTGGCTTTTTGGACCTTCATTTTGAAGCGCCTTGTCCCATTTATTATCTGCGATCTTAGCTTGGTCATCCAATCCTTGTTGCGCTGTCGTAACCTTTGGTGGGTTAGACTGCTCTTTAGCTTGAGAGGTAAATAGCGTACTGTTCTTAGGCTGAATTGATTGCAATGAAATATTTTTTTGATCTACGACAGTAGGAGTTTTATCCTGTGTTGGTGTGATATCGATCGACTGTTTCTGAGCTATAGTTCTTTGCTCAAATGTCTTGGTGAACTTTTCAGAGCCTTTGTTGTTCTGAATACGTTGTGAATCGTTTTGTCTATTCGAAATTGGTTTACTTTCGATCTGATCTTTGTTCAGTGTATTATCTTTCATTTTGCTCTGACTGATTATTTGAGTCGTACTGTCTGACGATTGATTCTTTTCGTTTGACTGATTCACGATACTCTTGTTCATTCGTTGAATAGAGCTTTTTTGAACTGTTTTTGGCTTTTCTTGCTCTGAAAGTTTTGCCTGTTTGTTGGTGATCTGTTCACTTTGCGCTTGCTGGGGTATATTTTCGCTTTGAAGATCCGCCTTTAGTACCTGTACATTTAGCTTTTTGAGAGCCTCTGATTTTTTCTCTATCTTTATATCTTTTAAATCATCACGGTTGGTTGATTCATTACTGTCTGCTTTGGTTTCTTTTGACGGTCTTTGCTCTGTTGATTTTTTGTTTTCAGCCTGTTTGATTGGTTGTGACAACACATTGTTCTGTTGAGGTTGCTCTGAAACACTTTGATCATTCTCGATTTGAACAGAAGGTTTCTGTTCCACAATCTGGACCGGTACTTTTGCATCGAGTTGAACCTGCTTAACAGTTTCTCCACTTTTAACAGAAGGTTTTTGGCTTTGGTCCTTCACAGTTTCTGTTTTGTTAACTTGTTTCTCTGTAGAGCTTGTAGTTTGAATAAACTGCGGTGCGCTGATCTGCCCTTGCTGTGCTTTAGCTTTAACCAGTTGTAAGATTACAGCAAATGGCACTGAATTTGATGATTTTACCGGTTTTTGTTCGGAAAACTCAGTGTTTGAAACAGGGTTGGTTGTTATAAGCTCACCCCCTTTAGTATTAATTTCTGAAAGAGCTGTGGCTTTTGGTCTTTCAACTTTTTCAAGATTTCCTTGGATCTTTCTTGCTTTAAGATCGAGAGCAGCACCATGACAGAATTTTCGTCCAGCACAAGGGAATCTATCATTTGAATTATTTGCTCATCGGTAAATTGGTTTATAAACTCTACCGAAAGATCTCTAATTGTTCTTGCATCGACCAGGAGAGAGAGTTCATTTGCAACTTGTTTTTGCCTTTCTTCAAGCTGTTTTTTACTCTCTGTCAAACCTTTGATCAATTCCTCCACGGAAGCAATCTTGTTCATCACCTGAGCTGCTTTGGCTGGATTGAGTTTTCCAAGTTCGGTCAGAATATCTGCCCTCAGATCCGATGAAAGATTTGTCAAAGCGGCAGCTATGGAGTCTACAGAGTATTCACCGCTAGCAAGAACAGGTGCTATTGCCACAGGATCAGCACTCGAGATGGTTTCGCTGATTTTCTTGATATCTTCTGGGCTCTGTAATCTTGCAATAGCCGCCTCCAACTGAAGCAGTTTGTCTTCCCAATTCTTTCTCATCTGGAGAACTATCTTTCGCTCTGCTTCAACTAACTTCAGCTGTTCATCCGCTTGGGATTTCGCCTTTTTTGCTTCTTCCAGTATCTGCTGAGCTCTCTGAGAGGCTGCTCTAGATATATCTTGAAAGTATTCTTGGGGAGAAAGGATTTGAAGTGGTTCGTATCTGACGTATTTGTTCACATAAGGGATCTTTGAAAGAAGAAAGGCTAAATAGCTTTTCCAATCTTCTATTGGATTCATGACAAATCCTTTCACTCGGTTATATTCAAAGACAAAGTACCCATAGACGAGTATGGTGAAACTTATAAAGAGAGCTATAGCAATGATCTTAAGAAAGGTTTTGAGCTTACCTTTCTTTTTCTGCTTTTCTGCCAAATACTAACCTCCTGAAAAATCTTTCTTTACCCTGAGCGATTACTCCTAAATAAATTTTCAGATATCTTTCAAAACGGGTTGAGTTACTCAAAAGGGTTGAGTTATGTATTTTTCACTGACGCCGAAGAGTTCAAAAGAACATCTGTTCAATCTTGAAAAGGAACTGTCCAAGCTCAATCAGTTTTCAAAAACAGGAAGAATCATAGTTATGACCGGTATAAGAAGGATAGGTAAAACATCGTTGTTGAAGGTTTTTCTTAAATAAATGAAAGATCAAGGGTACTCAACGATCTTCATAGATTGCAGAAGCTATGAAAGGATCAACAAATTTATAGAACATCCTTTCATAAGAAGATTTAGTCTGAACAGGAAAGGATTGTTCAAAAAGGCAAATCTATCTTAGAGATGCCAAGGAAAATAAATGTGGGGGCGTGTGGAACTGAATTTTGAAAGGCTCCAGAAGGCTCGCAATTCATTAGACTATCTCGAATTGATCAACAAAGCCAAGGAGAGGAAAAGGTCAAAAGTTTTTATTGCATTCGACGAGGCTCAGATATTGAGATTCTATGGAAGGGATGGGAAGGATCTACTCAATCTCATGGCTCACAAATATGACAATCTTGAACATATAATCTTTGTGCTTACAGGCTCTGAGGTTGGTGTATTGCACGACTTCCTCGATTTGGAAAATGCCGATTCACCATTCTTTGGCAGATACGTCCATGAAGTATTCCTTGAAAGATTTCAAAGATCTGAAGCGATAAAATTTTTAATTGAAGGCTTCAATCGAGTTGGTATCGAGCTTCGCATCGAGAAAATTGAAAGGGCTGTTGATTTGTTAGACGGAATAACCGGATATCTTTCCATGTATGGGTACATAACTTACACAACCAGGGATTGGGAAAATGCCTTGCAGGAAACAGAAAAATCCCTTGTAAAGATGGTCAAAAAAGAGCTCGACTCACTCAAATTGAAATCTGAAAATTATATATCTGTTTTGGAGGCAATAGGCTTTGGAACCGAAACTTTCAGTCAGATAAGAAATTTTGTACAAATACGCTTTAGTTTAATAACGGACCAAACATCGAGTAACAATCTCAATGCCCTCCAAAAAATGGGTTTTATAGAGGTTGCTTACAAAGACGGAAGGAAGATCTATAACATCAGTGACCCAATGATTCGGAAAACACCTTTAAGCTAACGGCGTGCTTTGCCCTGAATGTGCTGTATGTTGATTCTGATCATGCACACCTCTTTGAGGTATTGTTCTATGATCTTTTCTGCTTGTTCCGCCCAGTCTGGGCTGTACTTTCCCACGATCTCTCTCAGTGGCTCGATAGCATCTTCGCCTTGGAGAATTTCTGCTTTGCCAAAGACAACAACACTTTCGTACCTTGTCGAAAACTCCTGTGGTAGGACTTCACACTTACTGACAACCACGAAAGATACCTTGCTGTTTTTCTTTATATTTTCTATCTTATGGCCCTGACTCGCAGAATGTATATATATGGCACGGTCCTTGTACACGTAATTGACTGGAACACCATATGGATAGTTTCCGTCACAGGTACAAAGAATACCAAAGTCAGATCTTTCCAATATTCCTATCGCTTCAGATGAATCTATGGCCCTGTCCTTTCGACGAAGCTCTTTAAAATATGTCATCGAACCACCTTTGAGTTATCTTAACATAAAACAAAAGGGCAGTGACACGCACCGCCCTATGTACATCATTCTTAGACCTTCAATTTTCCCATCTTAGATGTGGATAGTTATCAGGACTGATATCCCAGATCGTATCAAAATCCCAATCTGTGTACGTTGATTGAGTCTTCATTTCTTCAGTTGTTTTACCTTTTGCGTCTGAATGATCATCCTCAGCATTGGAAAATTCCAAATCATAGAAACAGTTTGTCGTATTCACCTTGTTACCTGTGCTTATAAAATCAAAGTTGTAGACAAAGGCAAAGCGATAATTTGAATTTTCAACTGCTGAGACTGCTGCATAACAGTTCTTGACAGTTGGATGAACAGCAGAGTTCATGTTGATAAACCCAGCACTATATGAATTTGCCCCAGAGTTGATAGTACCTTTTGCGTAACTGTTTTCGATGTGGATACCATCAATATCTCCTTTCAAGATCAAAAAGCCAGAAATCTCGGCT
>CALKJI010000012.1 GCA_937995655.1 uncultured Pseudothermotoga sp.
ATGAGTAGTGCCATGGATACGGCAACAAAGTCCATAACATCTATAGCCCAACAGATAGAAGAGATAACTCAAGCTATAAAACAACAAGCCGATGCAAGCCAAAGTGTCTCAAGCGCCTCTGAAGAACTCTCTTCTATAGCCGAGTCCCTTGTGGAACAGGTCAGAAAGTTTAAAGTATAAACCTGTATAATTTGACCAAAACAAGGGGCAACTCAATGCCCCTTGTTTTTTCGTAGATTACTTTGCAAGATTTTCTTGAAAGCAATACTTAGTTTATAAAACCGTGATAAACATTTAGAGAGCTTACAAGCATAATAGTTATGTCTGGCACTTCTGTAAAGGTAGAACAGGAAGATACAATGGTCTTTAAGAGAACTTTCTCAGAAGGTGATGGAGATGAAGAGATCAAAGGCGATACTTTACTTAGTACTGGCTGCCACCCTTTGGAGTTTAGCTGGTATTCTCATAAAAATGGTTCAATGGAATCCTTTGGCGATCGCTGGTGCAAGAAGTGCCATATCGGCACTCGTTATATGGGCTTTTGTCAGAAAGCCGAACTTCACGTGGAAACTGGATCAAATTTTAGCAGCCTTGTTCTATGCGGCAACAGTCCTACTCTTTGTCTGCGCGAATAAATTCACAACAGCAGCTAACGCAATCCTTCTTCAGTACGGATCACCTGTATACATCGCAATCTTTGGGTCTTTGATATTAAAAGAAAAGACGAAGATCAGCGACTGGATAACGATCGGTCTTGTTATCTTTGGCATGTTTCTTTTCTTCGTCGATAAATTGGAACCTACCAGTCTCATGGGAAATTTCATGGGTGTTTTGAGTGGTATTGCCTTTGCATTTTTGATCATCTTTTTGAGAAAACAAAAAGATGCCTCACCGATAGAATCTACAATTCTTGGAAATATTTTGACTGCTCTGATAGGTTTGCCCTTCATGTTCAAGAGCGTCCCCGATATCACAAGTTGGATCGGTATAATCTTGTTGGGGGTCTTCCAGCTTGGTTTGTCCTACATATTCTATTCAATTGCCATAAAATATGTCACCGCACTGGAAGCAGTATTGGTTTCTGTGATCGAACCCATACTCAATCCGATTTGGGTGTTCTTGTTTGTTGGTGAAAGACCTACTATGTGGGCATTTTTTGGTGGATCCGTGATATTGATTTCGGTCACCTTAAGATATGCTCTACCAAGTGTGAGGAACAGATCTACTAAATCTGTCTAACGCTTGCACTTGTATCTGGAAAAATCTTGTCTGCATTCAGTATGTTGTTTGGGTCAAGTGCCTGTTTGATCTTCCTCATCGTCTCGATCTCGACCTGGGTCAGGAAGATGTCCAGATAATCCTTTCTTTTCACGCCTATACCGTGTTCACCAGAGACCGTGCCATTGAGATCCGCTGTAACACGATAGAGCTCTATCAGACAGTTATGAATGGCTTTTTTCCATAGCTCGTCGGACATGGTCTCGGGCTTGAGAAAGGTTACATGAACATTTCCGTCACCAACATGGCCGAAATTGAGTACTTCAACATGATTTTTGCGCGCGATATCATAAGTTGATCTTATGAGCTTTGGAATGGTCTTTATAGGTACACTTACATCTTCCATACAGTGCTTCGGTCTAAAGGCAATGATACCCTCTGCAATCGCTTTTCTGAACTTCCAAATCTTCATCTTTTGATGTCTGTTGTCTGCAATATAAACTTCCAATGCACCCAATTGTTGGAGCTTTTCACCTAGAGAAATATATGCCCTTGTTAAGCTCTCTCTGTCCAAACTTTCTATTTCAAAAATTAGGTGACAGTCAGCATCCTGCTGCGGAATACTTTCGTTCAAGAACTTTGAAGATATTTCCACAGAAAATCTGTCCATCAATTCGATAGAGGTTGGTAGTATACCAGACTCACAAAGAACCTTCGGCACACAAGATATAGCCGTTTCCATATCTTTAAAAGGTGTCAAAAGAACAGCAGAATATTTTGGCTTAGGTATGAGCCTGAGAATAATCTTTGTTATAATTCCAAGTGTTCCTTCACTGCCTATGAACAGGCGAATCATATCGTATCCCATAACGTTTTTCATCATCTTTCCACCAAAATTGACAATTTCACCGGTTGGCAGAACTACCTCCAATCCCAAGACATGAAAAGCAGTTGGACCATATTTGAGTACTTTCACGCCGCCGGCATTCTCGGCAACATTTCCACCGATAGAAGAACTTTCACTGCTGGCTGGGTCACCGGCGTAGAAAAATCCATGCTCTTCAGCCAACTTTTGTATTTCATCGGTTATCACACCCGGTTCAACAACTACCACCATATTTTCAAGATCGAGTTCCAAGATGTGATTCATCCTTTCGAGGGAAAGTACTATTCCACCTTTGGTAGGTATGGCGCCGCCGGAAAGTCCCGTACCAGCACCCCTTGGGGTAACAGGAATCTTATGTTGGTTGGCAACCTTGAGCACCTCACTCACCTGCTGAGCATTGGTTACAAAGACCACAGCGCTGGGCAACGACGGCTCAACAGAACTTGTTTCATCTTTTGAATATCTCTCAACTTCGTCGTAATCCGTTTTGACATTCTCATACCCAACTATGGACCTGAGTCTTTTTATAATCGTTTCATTCATCTTTTTCATCCTCCAGAAGTTTTACAATCTGTTCAAGTGTGCTGTAGGCATCTGAAACTAAACCTATATCCGCAACTTTGAAGATAGGTGCATATTTGTCTTTGTTTATAGCGACAACTATCTCAGAGGTCTGCATACCTGCAATGTGCTGTACCGCCCCAGAGATACCGGCCGCAATATAAATCTTCGGTTTTACAGTCTTTCCACTCAAACCTACCTGATGGTCATGTGAAAACCATTTTGCATCTACAACAGATCTGGTCGCTCCAACGGCTCCATTGACCATCTTTGCAAGTCTTTCTGCAATTTCTGTATTTTCCTTTCTCCTCAGCCCTTTCCCAACCGATACTACAACTTGTGCTTGATCAATTTGAGCACTCGTTTCTCTCTTTTCCATACTTATGAATTCACAGCCATCTTCTATCTTTACTATTTCATCTCTTTCAACCATTCCCTTTCTCTTTTCAGGTTGAAATGAAAATGATCTTGGCCTCACAGTAGCCATCTGTGGGCGATGGTTTGGTGTGATGATCGTGGCCATAACGTTACCACCTATGGCAGGTCTTGTCTGCAAGAGATTTCCTTTTTCGTCCACGTCTAAATCGGTGCAATCTGCTGTTAGACCGGTCGCAAGTCGTGCTGCAAGTGCAGGCATGATCGTTCTTCCAAAGGTCGTTGCGGGGGACAAAAGAATCGATGGTTTGTACTTGCGTACAGCCCTTTCAAGGTTTATCAAAAATGGATAGACTGAGAAATGTTCGAATTTTTCTGACAACAACAGAATCGTTAGATCAGCATAATCTTTTACCTTGTCAATTTCCATGTTCATTGATCCAATTATGAAAAGACAAAGGTCGGCTTGTATCTTTTGAGCAAGCTGATTGGCCTTACCTAAAAGTTCAAAGGTGTTTTCATCTATTCGATTGTTTATGATTCCAATCATCTTTGGACACTTCCTTTGTAATTTTTCAAAAGCTTTACCACTTCCCTAACACCTTGATTCAAATCCTTTCCCATATAAATGCGACAGTTTCGAGACAGTTTTGTATTATAAACCTTTACAACCCTCGTTGGTGAACCAGACAGGCCTAGTTCATCGGCTTTCAGTCCTAAATCTTTGGCACTATAGATCTCAACTTTTCTTGATAATGCCTGTTTTTTGCCAGATAAGGTGGCTAGTCTTGGCTCACTTACACTCCTGAGGACCGAGATGAGAGCAGGGAGCTTGATCTTCCATCTTTCGTAGGCATCTTCTGTGGTTCTCTCTACAACGATAGAGTCGTCATGAAGTGATATGAATTTCGACACGTAGGTTATCACAGGTATATTCAATAAAATTGCAAATTCAACACCGACCTGTCCTGTTTCACCATCGGTAGCCTTTTCTCCACATATCACAAGATCGTAGTCTATATTCAATCTTTTTACAGCTTCTGAGAGAGTGTAACTCGTTGCCCATGTATCAGAACCTGCAAAGGCTGAATCTGTTAGAAGAATAGCCCTGTCTGCACCTAGTGCAAGTGTGTCACGAAGCACGGTTTCTGTACTCATAGGTCCCATACTTAAAACGGTTACTAGAGCCTGATGGCTTTCTTTCAAACAAAGCGCAAGTTCAAGAGCGTGCAGATCCAGAGGATTTATGACCACATCAAGACCTTCTCGAATCATCGTACCTGTCACTGGATCGATCTTTACCTTGTCTGTATCAGGAACTTGCTTTGCCAGTACCAAGATTTTCATATCTTTTTCTCTCCTTCTCCTAGCTGTACATATCTTATACCATAAATGACCATAATGTAAAGACATATTACTCTATGTTTTGCTATAATACTATAAACAAGGAGGGTGAAAGATGAGTCTTCAACAGCTAGTTGGTGAACTTTTCATGATAGGAATTACTGGAAAAGAACCCGACGATCAAACCATAAAAATTCTTGAAGAAATCAAGCCAGGTTTTGTGATTTTGTTTGCAAGAAACATCGAGTCTGCATACCAAGTTCATGATCTCATAAAACAGATTACACAGATTGTTGGAAAACCAGTTGTCTTTGCTATAGACCAGGAGGGTGGGATTGTAACAAGACTCAGAGATGGTTTTGCTGTTTCCTGTGGTGCGATGGCTCTTGCAGCAACGAGTGACGAGACAAATGCATACATGGCAGGCAAGGTCTTAGCAAAAGAAATGAAAGCTGTTGGTATAACATGGAATCTTGCACCGGTTGTAGATATAAACGATAACCCTAATAACCCTGGGATCGGTGTTAGAAGTTTTGGTGATACACCTGAAAAAGTCATAAAATTTTCTGCAGCCTTCTATTCTGGTATGAAGGAAATAGGTGTTGCGGCCTGTGCAAAACATTTCCCTGGGAAAGGCAGTGTCAGTATAGATGCCCACTTAGATATGCCTACCTTAGACAAGAATTTGGAAGAACTTGAGAGATGGGAATTACTGCCATTTAGGAGATTAATGAGCTTGGGCGTAGAATCTGTTATGCCTTCCCACATATATCTTCCTAACCTCCAGAAAAGGAAGGTACCGGCAACGGTAAGTGAGGAAGTAGTCACAGATCTTTTGAGAAAAAGACTTGGGTATAGTGGCTTAGCCATCGCCGATGATTTATTGATGGGTGGCATCACGAAAAATATGTCTGTCGAAGATGCTGTATTAGCATCTTTCAAAGCTGGTATGGACGTACTCACCGTTTGTCATGAACCAACGGCACAGTTATCAGCCAAAAGAGCTTTAGTAAAGAAAATAGAGAGCGACCCACAGTTGGAGAGTAGACTGAAGGAATCTTTGTCAAGAATTGAAGATTTCAAAGAAAGATTTGCACCAAAGACATTTTCAGACCAAGTCGCTTTGGATCTGTCACAGGATCAACAGATCATGGAAAGAATAGCCGAACAATCTATAACAGTTGTGAGTGATAAAGATGAAATGATACCTCTTCACCTTTCAAAAGAAGACTTCATAATAACAGTGAAAACGAGTAGGCTCGTGCAAGTGCAAGAAATAGAACCTGATATACCGTGGGTTGCAAAGGAACTTTCAAAGAAATTTGGTAACAAACTCGTTGTCATCGAAAGAGACCAACCACTCTTTGACATTTCAGGAAACAAATGTGTCTTTTTCACCGAGAACGCACATCTTTCTGAATGGCAAAGATCAGCTATTGATAAAGCTCGAAAAAATTTCAAAAAACTTTTGATTGTTGCACTGAGAAATCCATACGATTGTTTCTTGGTCGAAGCGTCATCGATCTGTTCATACAGCTATGAAATGGTTTCTCAAAGGGCACTTATGAGAGTATTACTCGGAGAAATCAGGCCAGTTGGACAGCTCCCTGTGGAGGTGCGACGATGAGCCTATCGCAGTTGCCTACGGAATTACCGAACCCAAAATCGAAAGATCTTGATACAAAAGACACTCTTGAGATCCTCAAAATCATCAATGAAGAAGACGCAGTTGTAACTTTGGCAATACGTGAGGTACTACCTCAGATAAACGAAGTAGTTCAGATGTGTCTAAGAGCGTTGAAAGCCGGTGGCCGTGTCTTTTACATCGGTGCAGGTACCAGTGGTAGAGTAGCCTTTATTGACGCTGTTGAACTTGTACCGACCTACAGTTTGCCAGAAAATGTCTTTATACCGGTAATAGCTGGTGGGCATGAAGCATTGGGGAAATCCCTAGAAGGTGTTGAAGATGATGAACAGGGAGCCATAAGAGATTTAAAGGCACACTCACTCAGATCAGACGATGTTGTCATCGGTATCGCTGCAAGTGGAAGAACTCCCTATGTTGGTGGTGCACTCAAGTATGCCAAGGCCGTTGGATGTCAAACAGCCTTGATATGCAATGTGAGAAATCCAGAACTGGCACCATCTGCAGATGTTGTTGTGAGTGCCGAGACAGGTCCAGAGGTGGTCGCGGGTAGCACGCGAATGAAGGCAGGTTCTGCTCAGAAGATGATTCTAAACATGATAAGTACTACGGTCATGGTCAAAATGGGTAAGGTTTTTGATAATCTTATGGTTGATGTCATGGTTTTGAATGAAAAACTGAAAGAAAGGGCTTGCAATATGATCACGAGGGTGACAAAGGTAGATAAAGGGACTGCTGCAGAATACCTTGCCAAATCTGGTTATAATGTCAAGCAGGCAATTCTCATGATCATGTCAGGCAAATCACCTGAGGAATGCCAAAAGGTGTTGAAAGATCACCCGAGTTTGAGAGAGGCACTGGATCTGATTGACAGGAAATAAAAGGCAATTTTTCTACCATAAAACTTTTTGAAAGAAGGGATAGAGGTGGACAAAGAGTATCCAATACCACTTTATTATCGACTCTATCAGAGCCTAAAGCAGAAAATTCTTGACGGAATTTACAAACCAGGGGATCGCATTCCTCCAGAATCTGAATTAGTACAGATCTACAATGTAAGCAGATTGACTGTAAGAAGGGCACTTGAGGAACTTAGATCAGAAGGGTTCATAAGTAGAGCCAAAGGTAAAGGAACATTCATAACTGGAAGAAAAGAAGAAGAGCAAATGAACGTGCTGAAGGGATTTACAGACAAAGCAAAGGAAGAAGGTTTTTCAGTCAAATCTGTAGTATTAGAGAACAAATTGGTAGAAGTACCACTGGAACTTGCCCAGACCTTCCAAATCGAGCAAGGCACATTGGTCATATTGCTCAAGCGAATCAGATACATGAATGAGGACCCCGTTGCCATTGAAAGCGCATATTTAAATACCGCTGTGGATGTAAGGCTCTTGAATGTCCTTAGGAAGGATATGGCAAAAGAATCACTGTATGATTTCTTGAGAAATGAGCTCAAGCTTCCATTAATAAGAGCCTATGAAATTCTTGAAGTGACTGAAGTCTCAGGGCTCGATGCAAAACATCTCAATGTTCCTGCAGGTACCTGTTCATTACTCAGAAAGCGTTATACATACACCTCGAACAACAAATGTGTCGAGTTTGTCAGATCGATTTACAGAGGTGACAAGTACAGATTCAAGATTGAACTTAAGACAACGGGCGTTTTTGAAAAGTGAAAACCATGAAAGGGGTGGTTGTGATGAGAAAGTTTCTGGTAACGATATTAACGATTTTCGCGATCGTTGGAGTCTTCGCAGCAGGTGGAAAATTGGTCATAGCCATGGAAACAGAACCAGTTGGTTTAGATCCACATCTTGTTACTGCCTTTGCATCGCACAGAATTTTGGAAAATGTTTATGACAGCTTACTCAGGTATGGTGAAGGTATGAAGTTGGTACCGAATCTTGCTGAAGAAGCCCAAGCGGTAGATCCTTACACCATAGTTTTCAAAATCAGAGAAGGTGTGAAATTCCATGACGGAACTCCCCTGACCATTGAGGATGTACTGTTCAGTTTTCAAAGGATACTCAACCCAGATACAAAATCACCTGCCGCTGCCTTTTACCAAGATGTCGAATCCATCAAAATGATTGGTGACAACAAGATCGAGTTCAAACTGAAAAAACCCATGGCAAGCGCACTTTTACCTAATTTTGCAGGCGTGAATAGTTCGATAGTTTCTAAGAAATTTGTTGAATCCGGTAAAAATATGCAACTTGAGACTAATGGTACGGGACCTTTCTATTTAGCTGAATACGTGCCAGGTAACTACATCACCTTGAAGAAAAATCCCTATTATTATGTGAAAGATCAACCATACGTTGATGAAATCAAAATAGTGTTCATGCCAGAGGAAGTCTCACGAGTAGCAGCATTGAAAAATGGTGATGTAGATATAGCAAAGATCAATGAACCTCTGAATCTAAAACAGTTCCCAGAGGGTAAATTCAAAGTCTACAGGTCCCCCGTGCTCAGTTATTACTTAATAGGTATCAACACTACGAGAAAACCTCTGAATGATCCAAAGGTGAGAAACGCTCTTAATTATGCTATCAACAGAGAGGCAATCATTAAGGCAGTTGCCTTCTCTGAAGGTGTTGTCACAGGACCGCTCAATCCAGCCGTTCAACCATGGGCTCTTCAACCAAAGGCTTTCGATGAATACACATACAATCCTGCTAAAGCAAAGGAACTTCTGGCACAAGCCGGCTATCCAAATGGTTTTGAATTCGAGATTGTAACCTCTCAAAGGTACAACTTTGACAAGGTTGCACAAGTGATTCAGGCTCAACTTGCCGAAGTTGGTGTAAAGGTCAAGATCAATTTAGTTGAATGGGGTATATTCATCAAAAGATGGCGTGAGAGTGATTTCGATGCTTTCATTTCCATGAACAGTGGTTCAATTGAACCTGATATTCAGTTTTACAGAACATTCCGTACGGGTGGATCAACAAACGTCTTTTTGTATTCAAACCCAAGAGTCGATGAGCTACTCGACCTTGGAAGAAGCGAAGTAGATATATCAAAAAGAAAAGCCATCTACGATGAATTGCAAAGATTACTTGTGAAAGAGTCACCAATTATATTCCTTTACAGTGCGAACCAGATTTTTGTGAGTAATGCTTCTGTTGAAGGCTTCAAACTTCTTGCAAACGAAAGTCTTGTATTCTTAAGGGAGACTTATAAGAAGTGAGCTTTGGTTATCTAATAAGACGAATAATCACATCGATTCCGACGATCTTGTTCGTTGCTTTTTTGGTATTCATAGTCATGCATCTTGTTCCTGGCGATGTTGTAGATATGATGCTTGGGACTCAGAATTATTTGACTCAGGAGCAAATACAGGAACTGTACAGACAGTACGGGCTTGATAAGCCTTTGATAGTTCAGTTTGGAATATGGTTGAAGAACTTAGCAGCACTTGATTTTGGGACATCCCTCAGAACGGGAAAGAAAGTGATAGATTTGATATTTGACAGATTCCCCGTCACTCTTGAGCTGTCTGTGCTATCGATGTTTTTTGCGACGATCATAGGAATTCCCTTGGGCATTACTGCCGCCATCAAGAGAAACTCTTTTCTTGATGGTCTAGTCAGGGTAATCGGATTGATAGGTCTTTCGTCCCCATCTTTTTGGGTGGGGGCGATTTTGATTGTAATCTTTGCAGGGTTGTTTGAAGGCTTCAATATCTTCGGTTATGTACCTTTGACAGAGAACCCTTTGAAGAATCTTCAGGTCATGTTCTTACCATCTTTGACGCTTGGTTTGATGCTTTCAGCTCAAATCATGCGAATGACAAGATCATCGATGTTAGACGTTTTACAGCAGGAATATATAAAGACTGCCAAAGCAAAGGGTGTAAGCTATTCAAAAGTTATTGGAAAACACGCACTCAAAAATGCACTTATACCTATCATCACGCTCTTTGGTATTCAGCTTGGATATCTCCTGGCAGGAACAATCGTTATAGAAAATATGTTTGCCCTCCCGGGGTTGGGAAGATTACTCTTACAAGCTGTTAATGAAAGAGATTACCCAGTTATTCAGTTTGTAGTAATGTTTATAGCCTTCCTAATTGTTGCACTGAATATAATCGTAGATTTCATTTACACCCTTGTAGATCCCCGCGTTGAATTAAGGTGAGGTATTAGGATGAACAGAACGGTAAGAAAATTTCTAAGAAATCCTCTGAATTTGATTTTCCTAACGATCTTGTTTCTCATCCTTATCGTGGCTATTTTTCCAGGTATTTTCACTCGGTATACACCATACTCAATGGATTACAACGCTATACTTGAAAAACCTTCATTGAATCATCTTTTTGGAACTGATCAGTTTGGTAGGGATATCTTCTCAAGATGTGTCTATGGCCTTCAGAAGAGTGTAGTGATTGCCTTCAGCTCTATCCTGTTTGCTTCTTTCATCGGTACGATCCTTGGGCTTATAGCCGGTTATTATGGTGGCGCTTGGGATTTGATTATAATGAGGATCTGTGATGGTTTTTTTGCCTTTCCTTCCCTCATATTGGCACTGTTCATCGTGGCTCTTTTTGGATCGACTCTCTTGAATCTGATAATCGCCATAGGTGTAGTTTATGTGCCAATTTTTGCAAGGACGGTGCGTGGCGCGACTTTGTCTATCAGAGAAACACTCTTCGTGAAGGCATCAAAAGTTATCGGCAAGAGTAACACAAAAATAATGTTCAATGACATTTTGTTAAATCTCTCATCAGTCTTGATAGTCACATTCACTACCAATCTTTCAACGGCTTTTCTCACAGAGGCATCCTTGGGATTCTTGGGACTGAGTGTACCACCACCAGAACCCACCTTGGGTGGTTTGGTGGGCCAGGGTACTGCTTTTTTGTTGAGTGCGCCATGGATAACGTTGTTTCCTGGTTTTGTTATTGCTATCATCGTGTTGAGCCTGAATATTTTGGGAGATGGATTGAGGGATATCTTGGATCCAAAAAATAAATAATAACCTTTACAAGCGCAGTTCGTGGGAATTTACAGCTGCGGGTAATTTTATAGCAGACATGCTTATTTACTATATTTGTCTCAATAAATTTGCTTGGAGTAATTTATCAGAAAGATTCGAATAAAAGAATCACACTTTATAGATACTGAGATTATAAAAAGTTGCAAAAACTTGTCTTCTTAATGAGCGGAGAGATAGAAAAAGCAAAAACAAGGTCACTCAAGCAAGCTTTTTGCCGTGTAAGCGTCTGTCACCAATCCTGAAACCCAACCACCTTTTAAGGCTGCTTTTAGCGGTAAAATCTTTTCCTTTCCAGAAGCCATTACCACAAACAATGGTATCCTCCTAATAGCATTCCAGTCAATTGAAACGACTCTGTCATCAAGGAATGTCTGAACAGGTCTACCTTGATCATCGAAAAATCTCATGAGAACCTCTCCAACGCAGTTTTGTTCTTGGAGGTCTTTCATTGTATCACTCGAGACTAATTTTGTCTTCAACAATGTACTTTCCTGACCCATGCAACCCATGCCGACGAATGCTATGTCGACCTGGGAGGCTTCTTTTAAGGCTCTTTTTATAGAAGGTTCTTCCTTTATGGATGGGTTCTCCACAAGTACGGGTACAGCTAAAGGAATATACTGAGCATAGATCGCTTCAGCCAAGATCCAACTTATACTGTAAGGATTTCTCTGACCAATAAAACTGCCGGTTAAATCATAAACAGAACACTTTTGGTGTGATTGCGTACTTTTTCGTATTAAATAGGGTGCCATTGAACTGACGGTCGTACTCCATCCAAGACCTACTCTGCATGGTTTGTGTTCACTTATGAATCTCAAGAGAAATTCGGCACCAAACTGACCAAGCAACTTTCTATCTTCTGGGGCGACAACCGCCACTTTCAACCCAAAGTGTTTTTTCAGTTCTTTTTCAAGCAAATAGTAATCAGGCAGAGACTGAGTTATTCTGATCTGAACAATTCCTCTATTCTTTGCCGCAGAAAGCAATCTACTGACCTTTGTTCTTGTGATGCCGAGCTCTTGTGCTATTTGTTGCTGCGTGTAATCATCCATGTAATACATCCAGGCAACTATTGTTAGTAAGTCCTCATACTTTTGAAACGCCAGCATAAAGAGTCTCTCCTCATAAACCTCCTCATCTTAGTCCCATGCAGTATTCTAACAACCTAGTTCAAGAAATTTTGCAAATTTCTTGAATCCTTTTTCTGAAGGTTTTGACATTCTCGGTTAAATCCATTCCCATTTTGTGAAGTGCTCCTCCGATTAAGAGTACAACATCTTTACCATAGAAAGATAATATATCAGAGGTAGCATCAACATTCATCCCCCCAGCAGGTGAAGGGAAAGCATTATTGAATGATCCAAAAGGTTTCTTTAGTCCCTGGTCTATCTTTTGACAATCGCTTCGGGAAAAGGTGAAACGACCACCATAATTTGGGAAAATCACTATATCTGCACCAATCATACGTTGGACAGCTCCAAAAAGGATTCCAAAGTCCATGACAGAAAGATAGCCGCCCAGGAAAGCTGGATGGCTCAAAATTGGTAGCTCAGTCTGTTCCCTTAGAATTACGACACTACCAAATCCACTGAGAGCTACAGATACAAGCAATGCCCCACTTTCAATCTCTTGGACAAATTTTGCCCTTTTCAGCATAATTTGCTCGCTTGCAGTTATATTCGGAGCATAGATGGTGTGAAAGCCTGTTTCGCGATTTGCTCGATGAACCGCTCTTGTCACTTTGATAACACGTTCCTCAAATGTGGAAAAAGATTGATCGGCAAGACCATGATCATCCTTTATAATATCTATGCCACCGATTGCGAGACGATAAGCCATTTCAGCAAACTCATCTGGAGACAGACTCATAGGCTTGATGGCAGTGGCAAGGAGAGGTCTGTCATACGTTGAAAACATCTTTCTCAGTCCAGAGATTCCATAGCGTGGACCAGGAAAAATATTTTCTACAGACGGGGAAAGTTCTAAATCTACTATTTTTAAATTGGGAAATAGACTGCAGTTTCCCATGACGACATTGAAGAACTGAGTCGGTTCCTTTCCCACAACCTCAACTGGGTAACTTATTTTGACCGTGACAGACTTTTGATGTTCCTGGATTTTTTCAATTCTTCCAACAACACTGTTTCTTATAGATTCTCCAGTGAGTTCCATTGGAAATTCAATAGTCTGTTCAACACATATAGCTTGGGCGATTTCTCTTGCTTTTTTCGGTTCTTCAAATATTTGATACGTTACTTTGAATCGTTCGCCACTAAAGTTGTATTTGGTCTCGTATCTGACCACGTAAGCTCACCTTCTGTCTACAGATCTTCGGCTTTTATTATCTGTTCTACTTGGTCAATCTGTGGTTCTTCAAGATGATCTTCATCAATATCCAATTTTTGACCCAAAAGGTTTTCTACGGCTTTCACAAGACTCATCGCATCCAGTCCGTAATACTTCATGAGGTATTCTTTACTACCTCCGTGAGCGTAGGTGTCCTTCAAACCTATTCTAACAAGACGTTTGCCAAGAGCCTTTTCAGCCATGAGTTCTGCAACTGAACTGCCCAATCCACCAAAGATCGTGTGGTTTTCCATAGTAATAACACCATATTTTACTTTTTCAATCGCATCAAGTATCGCATCATCACCAAATGGTTTGTGAGTAGAAATATGTAAGTGCTCTATAGAAACACCACTTCTTCTGAGCACTTGAGTAACCTTCAAAGCCTCTTCAGTCATGATACCGCTTGTCAACAAGACAACGTCATTTCCTTTGCTCAAGATTCTGCTTTTGCCCAACTTCATGGGTTCTTTAAAAAGTCTTGGTATTTGTCCTCTCAGTTGGCGCACATATACGGGCCCATCGACCGACTGAGCTACATCCAAAACACTCTCCACTTCTGTTGCATCGGCTGTTTCCAAGATGGTCATGTTTGGGACTGTTCGCAAAACGCCAATATCGTTTATGGCTTGGTGAGATGCTCCACCGGGTGTTGTTATACCTGGTAAGAATCCAAATATCCTTACCTTGAGATTGGGATAGGCGATACTCATCTCTATCTGATCCAAGGCTCTTCTATACATGAAGACGGCGAAAGTATGCACGAAGGGTGTGAATCCTTCTCTTGCCATCCCTCCGGCTGCGCTCATCATGTTTTGTTCAGTCATACCAAATGAATAGAATCTATCTGGGTATGTCTCTTTGAATAAACCAATTTCTGTGGAATTAGTCAAATCGGCTGAAAAGACCACAACTTCTGGTTTATCGGCTGCCCATTTGACAAGATTTTTTTCATGGACCCTTGCTTCTAATTTCATGCATTCTCACCCCCAAATCTTTCACGTAGAAAGTTCTCTAATTCCTCTCTTTCTTGTTCATTTGTTATTCTTATGTAATGAAACTTCGGGGCTCTCTTTTTGAGTATTTCAATGCACTGATATGGGACCGTCCTGGCAACTATGAACAGTGGCTTTTTCTCATGAGGAATCTTCGCTGCATCAACGATTTGTTGTATATTGTGACCATCTATTTCGACGGCAACTGCTCCAAAGCTTTCCAGTCTTTCTCTCAATGGTTCTATCTGATTTACAGTATCGATTTTTCCATCAGCAGATTGACCATTGGCATCAATGATTACGTTCACTGTGTCGATATTGTAAAAAGATAGTGTTTCTATTGCTTCCCAGGTTTGTCCTAGCATGAACTCTCCATCAGACATGACAACCCAATTCTTTCCAACCTCGCCTTTCCTCTTTCTTGCCATGGCTATTCCCAGAACTTGAGATAGTGTCTGTCCAAGTGAACCGGACATCAGCTCATGACCAGGAGAATGATCTGCACCTATCATCTCAACAGTACCGCCATCTTTGTTGAACATTTCAAGCCCTTCGGGAAGCATACGACCTGTTTCTACAAGAGTTGCATACAGTACCAATGCATAATGTACTGGGCTCAGGAAAAATCTATCAAGATGAGGTTCTTTCGGACCATTGTAGCCGTAACCGGAGAAGTACTTCTTGTTGTATCTTGATGGTACACCAGAGAATTCTGGTGGAATCTTGGGAGCTATGGAAGGACCTATGTTCATTAACTTAGTATAAAGTGTAGCAAGAATTTCTGCACTTGAGCAAGCCTGTGATAGATACCCTCCGCCATTTCTTATCGTAAATTCAAGAACTCTGCGCCTTATGTTATTTGCTATCTTTTTGACATCTTCGTTATCCATTTTGTGTCACCTCCTTGAGTAACGGTGTTTTTTCAAAGAGTTGTCTGAGATTCTCTTTGAAAGGAGGATAGACTATCCCCTTTTCAGTGACGATACCCGAAATGAGTTCTGCAGGAGTTATATCAAAGGCTGGGTTGAAGACAGGACTTTCTTTCGGTGCGACCAAGTTATCTCCTATGCGACGGATTTCATCGGGACTTCTCTCCTCGATTGGTATATCTGTGCCTGTAGGTGTTTTCAAATCGATGGTACTGGTTGGTGCGACAACGTAAAAAGGTACATTATGATATTTAGCAACTATAGCAAGATTGTAAGTTCCTATCTTGTTTGCAGTATCGCCATTGGCTGCTATCCTGTCTGCACCAACAAAAACAAGATCAATCTTGAATCTCTTCATCACCAAACCGCTGGCTCCATCCACAATTATCGTGTGTGGTATACCAAGTTCTCTCATTTCCCACGCAGACAAACGAGCACCTTGTAGTCTTGGCCTTGTTTCATCTAAAAAAACATGTATTTTCTTACCTATTTCATGGGCATACCTGATAACTCCCAAAGCTGTACCATAATCAACGGTTGCCAAAGAACCAGTATTGCAATGATGAATGATTCTTGCACCGGTCGGAACAAGTTTTGCTCCGTTCTTCGCGATTTGTTTGTTCATCTGGACATCTTCGTGTTCAATACTGATCGCTTCTTTTTCCAAAATCATTTTCAGATCATCGATTGAACCAACGAATCCCTGCCAGATCCTTTTCATTCTATCTAAAGCCCAAAAGAGGTTCACAGCGGTAGGCCTTGAAGATCTCAGAAGATCATCAGCTCTTTGTAATTCTCTGGTTGGATCATGACTTTTTGAAAGCTTTTGTGCACAAAGGACTATCCCGTAGGCTGCAGCTACTCCAATTGCGGGAGCTCCCCTCACTATCATTTCCTTTATGGCTTTTGCTACTTCATCAACGGTCTTCAATTCAAGATATAATGTTTTTTCTGGTAAATATCTTTGATCCAGGAGTACAAGTTTGTCTTTCTTCCACTCTATAGACCTGAACGTACTCAAAATTCTCCTCCTCTCAAACCAATGATTTCGATTGCTTAACAATTCCTGAGAGATCTTGAATACTTTCAAAATCCTTCCAGCAACGAATCCAGTTCATGGCAACGTCCAGGGCGATACTCTCGGCTTTTGCCCGAGTGTTTTCGTCCTTTATTGTCCAAAAGTCGTGAACATGGGCCATCCCTATGGTTCTTCTGAATATTTCCGCCGCTCCAAATCCTGCGCACTCTTTGAGAAGCCTTCGTACATAGTTTTCTTTGTAACTGTCTGAGGGCCACTCACCATTTGAATCATTTTCCCAAGCTCGTAGAAATTCTTGCTCAAAAACAGTCCAGGTTTCTTCAAGAGATTCAACTATCCATTTGCGATAGGAATCTCTCGTTTGCGGGTCTGTTCTATGTGCCTCTTGTGCAGCGTAGGCAATTACAAGGTTTGCAAGATAGGTTCCTATATCGTGTGCCATGGGTCCATAAAAGGCAAACTCTGGGTCAATAACCTTTGTCCTGGTTTCGTCCAACATTATCGAACCTGTGTGCAGATCGTTGTGAATCAAGGCTTGTGCTTTGGTCATGTAGAGCTCTTTAAAGTAGAATATCTCGCCCCTGATTTTGTCATCTTGATGAATCTGTTTTACGATATCAGTCAAGGGTTTACTCCATCTGTTGTTGGGGTGGTCCATATAAGGTTGTGTAAAAACCAAATCCTCCTGAACTTTGCACAGAACAGGATTTGCAAAATTGATCACCATTTCCTTTTTCTTTTGTGATGATAGATATAAATCACAGGTGTAAAACAAAGTCTTTGCCATGAATTTTCCAATATGCTCGGCAACTTTCGGAAAGATTTTTCCTTCTATCAAAGCCTCACGCATTACTTTCAACTCTTTAAGATCTTCTATCACTAAAACATGTGCTTGATTATCATAGAAATATATTTTTGGAACATTGTCCGCTGCGCACTGCGACTCTATACTGAGTGTCTCGTATTCTATTCTTTGTCTATCGACTGGCATCTTGAAATCTGGATAGCGCCACGCATAAGGCAGGGCTTGTTTGAGTATAACTGATCTGCCATTGTCAATGTTGTGAATGCGGAATATCAAATTAACATTCCCTTCGGCAATCAGTTCTGCCCGTAATTCTCCCTCACCCAAGATTGTTTTTCTCAGATCGGTCTGCTGTACGTAGTCCAGCACAGTTTTTTCATTGAGCTGTTGCATTCGTTCAGCCTCCCTGTCAACGTGATTCTTTTCGTATAGCAAAACTAATACCCAAAGCTGATACTAAGACCAAACCTTTAATGAAATCTTGTATATACCAAGGTGTGTTCAACATAGTTAAGCCGTTCAACATCACCCCAACAAAGACAGCACCCAGGAATGTACCCCAGACATTTGGTCTTCTCACGCCAAGTACTGCGAAACCAAAGTATGTTGACGCAACAGCATCTAGCAAATAGGGATCACCAGCTTTAACAGCACCAGAACCGATACGCGAAGCCAGTACAAGACCACCAAGCGTCGCAAGAACCGCACTAATAACGTAAGCTGCCGTTCTATATTTTTTCACAGGTATACCGGCTAATCTGGCTGCTTCTATGTTCCCGCCTACCGCATAAAAGGCTCTACCAAATCTTGTAAATTCAAGGAAAAACCAGCTTACCAGCACGACACAAATCATTATGATAACCGGTACTGGTACACCTCGGAAGCTTTCTGTCTTGAATATAAAACCCTGTCCCATCGTTAAGAATTGCTTAGGTATGAATCCCTTTGTCACTTCTCGTATAGGACTCCAAGGGTTCGTCATGCCTCTGTAGACTGCATCACCTTTAGTAATCCACATTTGTAAACCTTGAGTGAGATATAATGTTCCAAGCGTAGCCAACAAATCGGGTATTCGCAATTTGAGTATTAAGAACGAATTGAATAACCCTATACCCACACCAATAAGCAAAGAGCCCACTATCGCTATGTACCAGGGTATCTGCCAGATAACCATCAAAGCTGTAGAAAATATCACAGCAAATCCTGTAACTGCACCTACGGACACATCCATACCATTCACAACGACTGAAAAAGTGACACCAATGGCTACGATCGTCAAAATTGAAACGGCTCGAAGAATATCAAAAAAGTTGTCCAAACTAAAGAAAGCTCTTGTGCTCACTGAAAAAAAGACTATCAAGATAAACAGAGCAGTTATTACACCATATTTGAGTAAAAAGTTCGTCATCCGATCTGTGAAATCACCTTTCACTGTTTCACCCCCGCTGCATAGCTCAGTATCACCTTCGGATCTGCACCTTTCGCATTTAACTGTGCAACAACTTTTCCATCTCTCATGACCAATATTCTGTCGGCTATACTAACAGCTTCATTTATCTCACTCGTGGCAAGCACGACAGCAGCTTCCTTCGCTATTTGACATATCAATTGATATATTTCTTTTTTTGCACCGATATCTACACCCTGGGTGGGTTCATCTAATAGAAGTACCTTCGGTTTTCCTCCAAGCCACCTACTCACAACTATTTTCTGCTGATTTCCTCCCGAAAAATACTGTGCTTGGCGTTCAATATCGCAAGGTAAGAGGCGGACCTTTTCGGCCAGACTTTTCGCGTGATGACATTCCTTCTTGAAAAGTACTCTACCCAAGAAACCACAGAAGTCTTTCAAAAACGGTACAGTTATGTTTTCTCTCGCCGTTTTGTCAAGGATTAATCCTTCCTTTCTTCTCTCTTCTGGCACAAGGTATATACCGTTCCTGATTGCAACGACTGGACTTTCCATTTTTACCATTTTTCCGTTTATGAAAATTTTTCCTTCGTCAGGACGCACGGCACCAAAGATCAGTTTTAAAGTCTCTGTCTTACCAGCACCTGTGAGACCTGTTATGGCAAGTATTTCCCCTTTCCTGATTTCAAAACTCACTCCATTCACTCTGTTTTTCCACCTCAAGTTCTCTATTCTCATAACAACTTCGTTTTGTCGAGTCGATTCTCTTTTTGGAAAAAGCTCACCTTGAGGTGCATCAAGCATCGCTTCAATTATCTTTGAGAGCTCAGGTACATGGTCAAAATAGGCTGCTCTTTTACCATTTCTGAGAACAGTGACTTCATCAGCTATAATTGAGATCTCATCAAGTCTTTGGCTGATGTACAAGATTCCTACCCCACGCTCTTTGAGTTTTCGAACCATACTAAAAAGTTTTTCTGCTTCGATCAAACTCAGTGATGAAGTAGGTTCATCCAATATTAGAAATCTCACCTTGTGTAGCAGAGCCCTTGCTATCACAAGCTGTTGCTTTTCGTGCAAAGACAAACTTTCAACTTTTGCAGAAACTGGCAGAGGGAAACCAATATCATTTAGATCTTTTTCTGCACGTTTTTTCAGATCTTTTGTGAAAATCACAATACCATATTTGTTTGAAGCGAAGTTTTCAAGATAAAGATTCTCTGCGACTGTAAGATTGGAAACCAATTGGGTATCAACCTCTTGGTGAACTACTTCAATTCCATTGACCAATGCGTCGAACGGTGTTCTAAGTGACACTTCGTGGTCATCTATCGTAACCGTACCATCGTAATTACCGTAATATCCTGTTAGAATCTTGACTAGTGTACTCTTTCCCGCACCGTTTGCTCCAACAAGCGCATGTACTTTACCAGATTGAACTTCTATGTCTACGTTATCGAGGGCCAGGACACCAGGAAACGCTTTGGTTAGGTTTTTTCCTCTAAGACTGCTCATACGATCAAGAGGCAGGGCAAAGAAGCCCTGCCAGTTCCCCCTTTCTCATTTCTTATTCTTTTCAACCAAAGCCTTTATCCATTCGGGCCAGACTAAAGAGCTTTCACCAAGAGCAGGTAATGCCTTCACAAGATCATCCATGTTCTTGATATTGTTTTGAATGAGAAATTCTCTTGTGATCAACTGTGGTTCTACTAGCAAATACTTGGACAACTTTTCTCCACCAACAAGAGCCGCTGCAGCTCTCACAGCAAGACGACCAACCGCGTAGGAATCCGTTCCAACGGTGGCAACCCAGGGACTGTTTTCTTGAATCATCATCTGAATGTCTTCTGTAGTAACATCAACAGAGTAAACTCTGAACTGACTACTCTTACCTGCTTGCATTATTGCTCTCACAGCACCTTTAGCGAATTCATCCCACATAGCTAACACTGCATTTGCCTCTGGTTTTTCCTTCATCGTTGCTTCCATCCTGGTTTGAGTATCAGCGGCTGTCGATCCTGTAACTGCACCTATTTTGGCAACTTCTTTGACACCAGGGAACCGCCACTTGATTATCTGCCACATTCTATCTCTCTTATCCAAAGGTGCAAATCCTCCCACATTCACGTAAATGACATTTGCTTTACCAGCGAAATCAACTGCTAACTGCTTGCTAATCAGATAACCTATCAGCAAATCATCTTGTTCAATCTCGGGCACTCTGTCATCATCAACAACCAAATCAAAGGTTACCACCTTGATTCCCTTGTCCAAAGCCTCTTTGATCTTTGGCATCAACGGATCTGGTCTTCCATGATCAATTATGATCGCATCAACTCTTTGAGCAATGAAATTCTCAATCATGGTAACCATCCTTGCCATATCGCCGTGGGCAGTTGCCTCTAAAAGCGTTATTCCCAGTTCCCTTGCCATCGATTGGGCACCAGCAAGATAGCGTTCAAAGAAACTGCCCTCTCCCACTTCTCTTACCAAGGCTATTCTTACATTTTTGGGATTTTCAAACTTCTTGGGCATTTGAACCTGTGCAAGAACTGAAAGCGCTAAAACCGAAACTAACAGGACTGACAACACTTTGAATTTTTTCATGGAAAGCACCTCCACCAAAAAGAGTTTGCACATTTGTGCACGTATGCACGTTTGTGCAAAAAGAGTACATCATAAAACCTATGCAATTCAACAAGCGATCCTCAAGACTATCGGCAAGACAGAAAATTAGTACCAACGAGGGTTTACGCTCATTCAGTTAAAGAACCATCTTTTCCCTGCCTTGTTAAGAAAAATACAAAGACACCTATGTATATGAGAATATCACCGAGGCTGATCAGAAATCTTCTTCCCCACGGAAGGACTATTGGTATCCAATCACCTAAGACAACTCTTGGCCCAAAAGTATCAACAAAAACATGCTTCATCGTCAAATTCAAATTGAGTATCTTCGCCAAAGGTTCATAAACGGGCATCTTTCCACCGTTAAAAAGTATTACAAGAGCATTGAGTACTGAGCCAACTGCCATAAAGCCAAATCCCTTCAAATGTCTGTTAAGGATCAAGATCAAGAAAAGAAAACCATAGGACAAACCCATTAACAAGCCGCGTTGGCTGAAAGGCAGGATCTGAATGACAAAGGGTACAACAAAAAGATAGACCATTTTGATGGGTGTCTTATCAAGGGTGTAAAATCTCTTTCTCAAAGCTATAGAGAATAGCAATGCAATTATGAAGACATCCAGGATCAAATTACTTTTCTCCCAAGATCACGTTATCTATCAATCTGGCTTTGCCAACCCAAACAGCGATCGCAACGATGACTTTACAATCAATTCTTGTTACAGGTTCTAAGAATTCTTCATCAACTATTTCAATATAATCGATCTTGAGTTTGTCGAAGGTCGAAAGATAATCTGTCATCTTTTCGATGATCCTTGAGGCGTTCCTTTCACCAGAATTGTATAAATTCTCTGCCAATTTCAAAGCTTTATTCAGCGCCAGTGCTTGTTCTCTCTCCTGAGTCGACAGATAAACATTTCTTGAGCTCATTGCAAGTCCATCTGGTTCGCGCACAATAGGGCATTCAATAACCTCCACATCCATATTCAGGTCTCTAACCATTCTTCTGATAACTCGAAACTGCTGTGCGTCTTTCTGACCAAAATATGCACGGTGAGGTTTGACTATGTTGAACAGTTTAGTCACAACCGTACACACACCTCTAAAATGCCCCGGTCTTGACTTGCCACATAGGTATTTTGATAAACTCTCTTCGTTAACATAGGTTGAGTGACCTTTTGGATACATGTCATCCACTTCAGGCGCAAAAACAAAGTCTACTGCCTCTTTTTCAAGCATCGAAAGGTCTCTGTCCAAGTCTCTCGGATAACTTTTGTAATCTTCATTGGGGCCAAACTGAGTAGGATTGACGAATATGCTCACAACAGTTACATCGTTTTCTGCCTTTGAGCGCCTCACCAAAGAAATGTGACCCTGGTGTAGATAACCCATCGTTGGTACAAACCCAACGATTTTCTGTTTTCTCAAATCGTCAGCAAGCTTTTTCATATGCGATACAGTCTTGATGACTTGCACTATGACCACCCCACAAAAACTGGCGGAGGCGGTGGGACTCGAACCCACAAGGGCTTTAAAAGCCCACCGATTTTCGAGACCGGCTCCTTAGCCGATTCGGACACGCCTCCCTAACGCTATGATTATAACAAAAACGCCTGTTTAATTCAGAAAATCAATGAGCGGCTCCTGAATCTTGATTGTATATTCATAATCGCCATCCACATCAAAATGTGTCTTTACATATTCCCTTACGATCAATTGTGCCAACTTTTCTTGATTTGTCTGTCTGATTTGACTGAATTTAACCAAACAAATGATGCCATCTGTTCCTTTATCTATGAGTGCAAACTCTGATTCAATGATGCTCAAGTCTACTAAACTCGCATACATCTGTGAAAAATTTTTAACAAAATCAAGGTTTTCCAGTCTCTCCGTCTGTGTAAAGTCTGCACCGGTTTTTCCAAGAAGATCGATCACATTTTCGCCGTGCAAAACAAGTAACACAGACAGTGAAGGAAATTGCTCATCCTCTTGCAAGGTATAAACAGTGGCATGTATCCTACCAAAATATTCATTGTTCGAAAGTTTCAAAGGTTTGTTCATCTGTTTTTCCATGCTCTGCAGTGTATTGTAAAAGCTCTTGGCCTGTTCAGTGTTCTGAAAATACTCGATCGTCATTTCATCAAGATAGGTCATTTTGCACCTCATCCATATCTTTTCAAGAATAAATCGTAGAGTTCTTTATTTTCCCTGACAATCTCTAAAGCGAACTTTGCATGATCTGTTGCGTAACCATTCCCTATGATCATGTCAACGTCCTTACCTATTCCCTCAGCACCAAGGGCTGCCTTTGTGAAACTGGTAGCCATCGAAAAGAAGTATACCTTACCACGGTTTCTTGCACACATAATGGAAGTCATCTCTGTATCAGGCACATTCACGACATTTATGACAACGTCAGCAAGTTTCCCATCGTTGAGCTTTATGAATTTTTCATAAGTTCCCACAGCATCTTGTGCATCAGCGACGAGTGTTTTATCTACAACACCAAGATCTGTCAGTTCCTTTATGGAACGTTCTGAGTGCACAAGGCCTATAACGTTGCCAGTTGGTCCTGCATACTTTTTGGCAACGTAACAGCACAGTATACCAGATTTACCCCCAGCACCCATGATCAAAACAGTATCACCTGGTGAAACCAATCTCGCAGTTTGTATAGGAGCACCAGCCACATCAAGAATTGCAAGAGCTACAGATTCCGGCATATCTTGTGGAAGTTTTGCAAAAACACCTGTTTCAAAAAGTATGGCCTGTGCGTCGACATCAACTTGGTCTTTGTCAAGGTGAACTTTCTTGATTTTTCTGAGATTCAACGGTGTTAGACTCAAAGAGACCAATGTTGCAATCTTATCGCCTTCCTTTAAGTCCAGGTTCAGATCTTTTCCAATTTTTCCTACAACACCTATTAACATTCCTCCCGATCCAGTCACTGGGTTGTGCATTTTTCCCCTTTCTTTGACGATTTGCATGATTTTGTCTGCTACCTTTTCTTCATCCTTGCCTACTTCATTTTTTATTTGTGTAAAGGAAGCTGCATCGATGTTCAATTTGATCACATCGATCAGGATTTCATTGTCATATAGTTTAGAAGTATCATTATCGAGCTTCCATGCTGGTTGTGGTAACTTACCTTTCGGTTCTATAACTCTGTGTATACCGAATGGATCCCCGCGCACAAACACACCTCCACAGGCAAAGGGGGTGAAAACCCCCTTTCATCAGAGTCCTTCTCTTTGAAGTTCTCTTTTGATTTCCTGCTCGGCCCATTTCAATCCTTCATCTATTGTCTTCTTGCCAAATAGAACGTCGTTCACCATATTTCCAACGATCGTTCTGATCTCAGCCCAAACACCAATCTGTGGATCGAAAACACCGTTAGGCAGTTGCTGAAGTGGAACCTCGGCAGCAGGATCCTCTGCTACAAATTTCTTCCAGATTTGAGTTTCCGTCGCACTCTTTCTAACTGGTAGATAACCTGTCTTGGTTGCCCAATAAGCGGTAATTTCAGGAGAGATCAAAAATTTCATGAATTCCCACGCAGCTTTCTTTTCCTCGTCTTTGGCACCGCTGAACATGATTACATCTGTCCCTGCAAAGAGAGCATTCCTTGTTTTCCAAACTGGGAGTGGTGCCCAAGTCCAGCCATGTTTGCCAGCTGATGCACTTGCCACATAAGGTTTGCTCGCAACGGTCTCTATGAACATAGCAATCTTGCCTTCGCCGAAAGGACCGTCTAAATATCCGCCTTGTACCAGTGCATATTTGTCCTTCAGATCGAGCAAGAACTGTAATGTTTCTCTAGAAGCTTCACTGTTGATGGTAACATTCCATTTTCCATCGGAACCTCTTTCGAGTATGCTACCACCATTGAGAAACAGGAAAACTTGAAAATGATCGACTGTCGAACGATAACCAAAACCATATTGATCAACCTTGCCATCTGAATTGAAATCTTCTGTCATAAGGATCGCAGCTTTCTTTAACTCACCAATCGTTTCGGGGATTTTTAAGCCTGCTAATGTCAACGCATCTGTGTTCACATAAAGAACGTAAATGCTCTTGTTGAAAGGTAACGCATACACAGTTTTATCCCAAGTGCAGTTTAGCCTCATAGGTTCCCATATGTCAAGCCATTCACTGGATGTGAAACCAATCTTTGGATCAGTAATGAATTTGTTTAAGGGCTCAACGATGCCAGAATATATCAGTTTAGCAGTCCAGTTCGAATAAGCCTGCGAAATCGTTGGAAGGCCCCCGGCTTGAGCTGCAGCAAGCAATTTTTGTTGCAAAGTGCCGTAGTTTCCGATGTAGATTGCCTCAACTTCAATGTCAGGATGTTGCTGGTTGAAGAAATTGACTATCTCTTGTAATGTCTGTCCATGTCCACCACCCATAGCGTGCCAAAAAGTTACCTTGACTTTTGCAAAACTTAGAACAGCAGCAGCTAACAATACAACTAAAATAAATTTCCTCATACCTACACCTCCCTTATGAACATTGCATCTTTGATTTTATCACTTTGTTGTAAAAGTCTTTTATCTTCTCACGCAGAGAGAAAAGGTCTGAATCATTGACTAAAACGTGATTTGATTTAATCATATCTTCCTGAGAAGCGAGTCTTTGATAGATTTCATCTTCACTCAATCCCTTACTCTTGAGTCTCTCTATGATCTTATCCATGGGTGCCGCGACCGTTATCACAAAATCACACAATTTATCCAATTTGAGTCTGTGCAAAATGGCGGCATCTATCACTATCAAACCGTTGAGTGAATTAATCTTTTCTTCAATATTCTTTCTCATTACTGGGTGAACAATCTGTTCCAAGATGGCGAGTTTTTGTGGATTGGAGAAGACTACTGAAGCCAATTTCTTTCGATCGATATCAAAACCGCTGAAAATCTCTTCACCAAAAACTTCCTTCAGTGAATCTTTTATATCTTGCATTCGAAGAACTTCATGTCCTATGCTGTCAACATCTATTACATGAGCACCAAATTCCTCTAGAATCTGGGCAACGGTACTTTTTCCAGATCCAATCTTTCCAGTCAGACCGACAACTAACCTCAATAAAGTCTTTCTCCCTTTTCCTGAAGGAGAGATTCGAAATTCCTGTATTCTTCAGTCGTCAAAACAATAACGGCTATATCTTCACCAGCTTTTCTGTAGAGTTCAGACATTTTCTTGTTTATATCCTTCGTATCATTCATAACGACCACGTAGAGATCTTCACCGAATGGACTTTCTTTGAGAAAATAAACCATCGATGGTTGAAATATCTTCAAAATGTGATCTGTCAACCTATCACAACCTTCTTGACTGGTTCAGGAAATTTGAGTACCTCAAAACCTTTTCTACCCATTAAAGAATAGGTTATTCTCTTACCCAGTTCGACTCCTGGTTGATCATAAGGATTGATCATAAGAAGGTCTCCCATTAAAGCTGTCGTGAATTCATAATACATGAAGAACTGACCTATATCGTATGCGTTTATCGTTGGGAAAATGATCTTCATACTAGGTCTGCCGTTAGAAGCCAGCGCTCTCTCGGTACCCGTCAGTTCACTCTTTAACAAATCTGCAAGTTTTTTTCCACCAAGATAGGATATTTCTTCATTCTCGTGAATCGCAGGGATGAGTATATCTCTATCGAATTTTTCGACCTCGAGAAATGTTATGGTCTTATCATCAGGTCCCTCATTGTACAGTTGAATCTGTGAATGTTGATCTACCACACCTAGTGCCTTTATGGGTGTAAGACCTTCATTCACTACTTGTCCATCTAAAGAATATTTCTTTCCAAGACTTTCTGCCCACAGTTGTCTGAACCAATCGGCGAGCGAGAACAATCTGTTTGAATATGGCATCATCACGTTGATATTTCTACCTTTTTTCTTGTGCAAGTAGTGGCACGCAGCCATCATGGCAGCCGCGTTCTTTTCTATATTCAAATCCGCACATCTAAGATAAGCATCTCTTGCACCATCTATCAAAGCCTTTATGTCTACACCACAAGCCATTGCTGGTAATAGTCCCACAGGAGATAGAACACTGAACCTGCCACCAAGATCTTGAGGAATGTCCAAAGCTGGTATCCTTTCATTTTTTGCGATCTGTCTCAGTAAACCCTTTCTTGGGTCTGTTGTGAATATGATGTGCTCGGCTGGATTCAGTCCCCTGATCTGAAGCAACCCTCGAACCACCTGGTAATGCGCGAGGCATTCGGCAGTTGAACCGGATTTTGATATCACATTGAAAAGGGTTTCACGGGGATCAACCTCATCAAGCACCGCTGCCGCTTGGTCTGGATCAACGTTCTCAAGGAAAAAAATTCTCAGATATCCACTTCGTTCTTGCTTGGTGAGATAATTCCAATCTGGAGGTGTTAAGGCATTGGCAAGTGCTACAGCACCTAAACTTGACCCACCTATGCCTATGACAACCAAATTGTTGAAAGACAACACCCATTGTCTTATATCTTCTACAGAATCCATATAACTTCTATCAAAAATGACATTCACAAATCCCGGTCTGCTCTTCACAGTTTTTTCAATAGACTTTGTAAGTTGCTCTTTCACAACTGTAAATTCTTCTTCAGTTATTCCACCTTTTGTATTCGGTTCAAACATAAAACTGAAATCGAACCGGAGCATAGTATTACCACCCTTCAGTAGGAAATGATTGTTTTAACAGGATATTGAGTTAACTTTTTTCTTGGCTCAAGGTACGTCAACTCTATGAGGAAGCACATCCCCACAACATCACCACCAGATCTTTGAACAAGCTTTGCAATCGCGCTTGCTGTCCCCCCGGTGGCTAAAACATCATCAACAACTATGACCTTTTGTCCTTTTTCGATGGCATCGGAATGCATTTGAAGTTGAGCTGTGCCGTATTCAAGATCATATTCAATAGAAGTTGTTTCGTAAGGCAATTTTCCAGGCTTTCTAATGGGCACAAAACCTTTTTGAAGCTTATACGCAAGTGCTGCGCCAAAGATGAATCCTCTTGCCTCAGGAGAAACTATCAGATCAAAGTCCCAATCAAGAATGGTCTTTGCCATCTCATCAATTGCTGTGTGGAATGCCTTAGGGTTTCTGAGTAAAGGTGTAACGTCCCTAAAGATGATCCCCTCAATAGGAAAATTTGGAATATCTCTTATAAAATTCCTTAGATCCATTTTTTCACCGTCCTTTTTAAAAGATCACACAGGTAGATTTTATCAAACAAGAAGGCGATTTTCAACAAATGAGGAGAGAAATAAAAAGCGCGGATGGCTCCGCGCATTATACTGCTGCTACCTTCCGAACCTTACCTGCCTTTAAGCACTTTGTACAAACCTTCATCGTTTTAACGCTTCCATCTTCTAGAATTACTCTCACCCTTTGAAGATTGGGTCTGAACATTCTTGGAGTATGTCTGTTTGAATGACTCACATTTTTTCCAGCCACAGGTTCTTTACCGCATATTTCACATCTTCTTGCCATTTTTCATACCCCTTTCTGAATCTATCCAAATAATATTATCAGAACCAATAGAGAATTTCAAGCTCTTGTGCTTGTTGAAACAATCCTTTCAAGGACGATCTTCAACCTTTTGGAATCTGAGCTTGAGAAAAGTTGATGAAGATTCTCACGGTTCAGCAGTGACAAAACAGGCATGAAAGTGAGGCGATGGAAGACAGTTGGACCCAATAATTTCAGTCTATCGATATGAGATTTTGTCGCGTAACCCTTGTGTTTTGAAAAACCGTAACCCGGATAGACTTTGTCATAGGATTTCATGATCTTATCACGTACCACCTTTGCAACGATCGATGCTGCCGCTATAGATGCACTTTTTGTATCTCCCTTGACAACACAAGTACCTTGCATAGAGAGTTTTAAGTATTTTCCATCAATTAATACGAAACCTTCCTGGTTAAGCATCCTCAATGCTCTGTTCATTGCAAGTTTTGTAGCATTCAAGATATTGTATATATCGATCTCTTCAGCAGAGGCAAGTCCTATACCAACTTGTGCTATTTCCATTATCTGTTCAAAAAGTCTTTCACGTTGGTTCACCGTGAGTTGTTTGGAATCAAAGACATCCAGTTTATCTTTCAACACAACCGCGGCCGCCACGACCGGACCAGCAATGCAACCTCTGCCCGCCTCATCTACGCCTATGATCTTCGCGAAGGTTCTCCTATAGAAATTGTCAAACTCAAAAAGTTCATCTCTCATAGTGTCTTATAGCATCATCAAGTATCCTCAGTACCATCTCATCGTAAGAATATCCCGCCGCCTGCGCCATCTTAATGATATCAGAATAATTTGGTGTTAACATGGGAAGCGAATTGACTTCGAGAAAATATATATGATCGTCTTTCACTCTCAGATCCATTCTGGCATAATTTCTAAGGCCTAAAACTTTGAATGCTTTCAAAGCATAGCTCTTTATCTTTCTTTCCAATCCTTCGTCAATCTGCGCAGGGCAGATATATCGTGTATGTTCGCCATATTCATGTTTGACTCTGTAAGAATAGAACCTTTCTAATCCTTCAGGCAAAGTGGAAAAGTCTATTTCCAGAATTGGCAGAACCTTGCCAGCTAAGATACCTACACTGAACTCCCTGCCATCTATAAATTGTTCAACGAGTGCCGCTTGCTTGAATTGTTCGTGTATTTCTTTGACCTTTCTGACCAGTGAATCATAGTCCCAAACCACCGAATCTGCAGCAAGCCCCTTTGCACTACCTTCAGAGGATGGTTTTACAATAGCCGGATAAAAGTCAATTTGTGGCACTTCTTCTGCCAGTCCCACACTCACAAAGGAAGCTGTCGGTATACCATAGTATGAAAGAATGATCTTCGTCTTGACTTTATCTATACAGGTAGCGTGTGCTTCTGGGGACGAACCAGTGTAGGGTATTTTCAAAATCTCTAATATCGCTGGAACATGAAGTTGTCTTGAAGCAGTTGAAAGATTGAAAACTGCGTCAAATTGAGTTATTCTTTCAAAAAAGTCATCCTCAAAAGCCAGCAATTGTACTGAATATTTTTTTGATAGCGCCCTGTAAATAGATTGAATCATCAACTCTCTTGAGTCATCAAGGTTTGATTTATCATAGACTACAGCAACCTTCAATTTATCCATCCTCCTAAAATACTTTTTAACCTCTTTTTCTCTGGCACAACATTTTCTTCATCATCTACAGACCTACAGAGACCATCTATGATTTGAGTCTTTATCCTTCCCTTTGCAACGGAAAAACCTTTCAAGGCTGGTGCGTCGAGTATACCGGTTTCGACAGATTTATACAGGACATGTGGATCTAAGAGATCTTCATCCTTACCACTTTTCAAACCTTTTATCGCTTCTATAATCAATATTGCCTCGTCCTTTATCCTCTCTTTTTCACTTTTAACCCATTCATCTTTCAGAGGGTCTGGCACGCCTCTAATGGCAAGGTTTATAGCCCTTCTTGACATTTTGACACTTTCTATGATCTCTTTTGATGTAGCTCTTTTCATCGATTCACAATAAGCTACGACGTGAACAATCTGTGGTTCAATGCACCAACCGTAGAACATGGAAACACTCAGTTGCCCCATGGCGGCATAAGGATCAGCAGGTACCGACATCAACCCTGTTCTAACCATTCTGTAGACTCTAAAATCTTCATCCTCAAGTGATTCGACTATTTCTTTTTTTGCCAGCATTTTTGCTATGTCGCCCTTTGGTGAAATCCCAGCTGGTGTCTCAAGCATGAACTGTTGCACGTAGTCCTTTACACCCAAACTCTTCGCAGCAAAGGCTGCCAAATATGCAGTTGCAACTTCCAGTGCATCGTGGCATACTCTTAAAGCCCATTGATGTGAATCTGTGACTTCAACAGGTACATTGTTTTGAGCGTTCCATTTGATTGCTTCCATATTCTCCTCTATCGCTTCCAGGAGGGGCCTGGTTGATCTCCTGTCCAAATCGCTGTACCACATGAGAGGTATGGCAGCCCAGGCATTATTGATCGTTTCTTTTAGAAGTTTTGAAAACTCTACCATGTGCGTTGTACCGGCATAACATCGTACGAGTGGGTAGTTACCTCGCCTTGTGGCTTGGTACAATTTCACAAAATCTTCACGTGTCCTTATGGGAGCGCCACCGGCACCATCTTGCGAACGATCCATCCTTTCCGGTTCGAAGAAGAATTGTTGACAGTTCTGGTCTGGTGCAATTGAGATTATATCTAAGAGCTCTGAATCAGCTAGTTTCTTAATCTCCTCGATGGTTTCTTCAAGTGTCTGCAGACCTATGTGATGTCTAATCAATGGGAAGGGCGCCTTGAAATCAACTCTCTCTCTAAGAGTTTGTGGGAATCTTTGAAGATCTTTCTCTTCTCTTGCTTTGCCTCTTAAAAACATCACTACTTCATCGATTTCTTCAGTTCCGTCGAAAACTTTTTTGATGAAAGAAAATTCCTTTGCCTGCTGGGCTGTTTCTATCGTTCCACCGAATATATACGTTTTTGCTGTTAGTTTATGCTCTTTCAACAGATTTTCAAGCTGAAACAAGAGATTCTTCAAAGATTCTGCACCCAATCTATAGCTCATTGCGACAACCTCTGGATCGTGCTCTTTTATATGTTCCACCAATTTTTCTATTGTGACAGCGGCACCGGCATAGATGACTTCATAGCCATTTTGCTCTGCCATCTTGAGAAAATTCAACAAACCAACGTTGTGTACACAACTTCCTATCGAGGCCCCCAAGATTTTCATTCTCCCACCTCCATTATGTGTTTTATCTGTTCAACCGTCTTGTTTTCAAGATGAAGCCTGTGAAAATTTCTACCTTCTTTGAAGAAATCTATTCCCATCATCAAGGAAGCAAGCCGAATTACTGAGTCAATGATGGGTGTGTCGACATTCACAACCTTTCCAAAGGCTGAAATGGGAACAAGGCTTGTGGGAACATCTTCAAGGATGTACCTGTTTTCCAAACTAGTGGGGGCTTGAATTCCTCTATAGCCTTCGTTGTTGTGTATAGCGTCGTATAAATTCGAGCCTCTAACATCATAGGCATATCCAAGCCACTGAACGGCCGTCATGGGTTCTATTCCGAATCTCTTTGCTACCTGGCACCTTTCATCATCGATCGCTTCGAGTACCTTTGCCACAGATTGACTGATCCCTTCAAAGTAAAACTCGAACTTACCAAAGGTTGACTCTACCCACCCTGTGTTCAAGATTATCGTTGCAGGATGAAAAACTGCACCAATATTGTTGAAACTTGTATGGAGTGTACTAGGTGCTATCTCAAACTCTGGCATGACCTTCAAAAGAGTTTTTTCTAATTCATTGTTTCTACTCGCTGGTAACGCAGCAACTGGTACGGCGTTCTTTATTCTAAATATTCTCACAACACCCGGGTTTGAGGCACGCGAGGCAAAAACAAAGGTCTGCGCTTCAGCAATAATTATATCCTTTTTGACCCCTTCTTCTTTTAGACTATTGTAGAATTCCAAGGCTCCTGCGGTTCTACCTGGGTTCAGAACGACGATCTGGCCGTCTTCAAAATAAGGCGACATCTTTTTGGCAATTTCTCTGTGGGCAAAGGCCGGCAACACGACCATCAGCAACTGGCGACCCTCCATCGCCTTTTCGATCTCGGTCGTGGCAAAAGATATCTCTGCGGTCGCATTGATCTCTCCCTCAACCTTGATTTTATTTGTTTTCATGATAGGTGCTATTCTCCAAGCACTACGATTGTAAAGAGAAACATCGAAGCCTTTCAACGCAAGATAAGCAGCCAAAGCCTGTCCACCATTTCCTGCACCAATTATGCATATTTTCATAGCAAATACCTCCTATTTATTGATAAAATATATGGGAATTCCAACGTTCTAAGCTTTGTTTTCTTTTACTTTATCATTATATTTCAAAATTGTCAAATCATGTGGCCCTCTTCAAATAAGAATTTATGTTAACATAACTTGATTAGGAAAGGATATTAAGAACCTTTTCTTGGGCTGCACATTATAATCCAAGTTGAGGTGAAAAGATCCAAGAATCAGCCGTCTGTATACCAATTGTCTTTCTGGGTAATGACCCATATTTGATTCTCATAAGAAGGTCCAGAAAACTCAAGCGACACCCAGGACAGATAAGTTTTCCTGGGGGATTCATCGAGAAAGGTGAGACACCTTTAGAAGCTGCTGTGCGAGAAATGAAAGAGGAAATAGGAGTGAAGGAAAACTGCTTCGAAGTTCTAGGACAGTTATCATCTACGGTGACGATAACGACCACGATCAGAATAATACCTTTCTTAGTATTTGTCTCTTGTAGAGAGTTTAGGTTGAACAAAGATGAAGTTGAAGAGATATACTTTGTATCATTAGAAAAATTCAAAAGCACAGAATGCGTTCAGGTAGTCATGCCAAATGGTAATATCACCTGTCGTTATCCTTTAGGTGATCTTGTTGTTTGGGGCGCAACGGCAAGAATAATAAATCAATCAGTTTCACAGATAGAACAAATGTTAAAAGAGGTGAAAAGATGAGTATCGTGTCAAAGGTAGAGAATCCTTTGCGTTTCTTACAAAAAGTGGGAGTCGATCCAGCTTCCGTTCCTATTTTCACCAGGAAGGGATCCTTTATAAGCCTTTTGATATACGATGTTCCAGTTATTACGGCGAATGTTATCAAACAAGAAATGTTAGCCGCAGGTGCAGATGCTGCCGTACACAAGCATGCAATCACGCACAAGGTTGAAAAAACAGATGTATTAACCATGGGTACCTTAGCACATCATCAAAAATTGATAGAAAAACTTCTTAAAATGAACTACTGGGGGCTCAGCGAGATTGCAAGACAGATCCAAGAGTGTTTGTTCAAAGAAAAGGTCAAAGAAATCGAACTACCATCGGGCAAGAAACTTTCTTTCCACAGGACACTCGTTATGGGCATTGTGAACGTAACACCAGATTCTTTCTACGAAAAAAGTAGGGTTGATAGGAACAAGGTCTTAGACTTTGTTAGCAAAATGGTGAAAGAAGGCGCTGATATCATCGATGTAGGTGCTGAATCTACACGTCCTGGCTCGGAAAGAGTGACCGAAGAAGAAGAACTTGAAAGAGCAATTCCTGTGATAGAACAAATAAAAAAGAATTTCGATGTGATAATTTCCATAGATACTTATAAAGCTAGTGTGGCGGAGGAAGCATTAAAAGTGGGCGCAGATATAGTGAATGACATAAGCGCACTCAGGTTTGATGAAAGAATGGTACAAGTTGTGTCACAGTACAAGCCTGCCGTTGTACTAATGCATATGAAAGGTGAGCCAAAGACAATGCAGCAAAACCCATACTACGAAGATGTCATAAAAGAGTTGTTCGAATTTTTTGAACAGAGACTCCAGTTAATGGAAAAACTGAATCTGAAGGATAAAACAATTATTGACCCAGGTATCGGTTTTGGAAAAAGAGTTCAAGACAATATTGAAATCCTACAGAGAATCGAAGAATTCAATACCTTCAAGGTTCCCATCTTGATAGGTGCGTCGAGAAAGTCCTTTATAGGAAACCTTCTAAATGGTGTCCCCCCAGAAGAGAGATTGTTTGGAACATTGGCAGTCACGGCTCATTGCGCAGCAAAGAAGGTAGATATCTTGAGGGTACACGATGTCTCGCCTAATCTTCATGTGTTAAAGATCATTTCTTACCTGTGCCAACTGGAATGAAGAATGATTTTTTGAACGCTTTTTAGCCTTTGAGGGTGAAAATGCATAGCATGCTTTTTTGTCGAGATATTTTGATTTCGTCATAACTGCGTGTTAGATTTAACTAATAATTATATAATATATATTTCCAGATATTCTACTGTATAACAATCACAGAAACCACTTCTTAAGAAGAGTGTAACTATAAATTGGTTCAATGATATTTAAGAATGGCTTTTAACAGCACAAATGGAGTTATATTTTGACAGGGGCAAATGATGACTAAAGTACTGCTTTTAACAGTTCATCCAGACAAGTACTGTCATTGTGACTTTTCGAATCCTGAAAGGTATCAGGGTTTGGATATAGTAGTTGATAAAAACTCAGCAATGAGACTGCTGTTTCGTAATGGTGTGTTTTATGAATCCATTTTGATAGATTGTGAAGGTTTTTCCTATGAAGAACTCCGGGATTTTATACAAATCGTTCGAGATAAAACTTCTCCCGTTTATCCAAAGATCGTGGCTTTCAAAGCAAATCTACCTGAAAGGGATCTGATTTTACTCGGGGTTGATGAGGTTTTAAAGGATTTTGATCTAAATTCTATTTGCTTGAGTAAGTACCCAAACCTATTCAAAATTTCCAACATGGCTTTTGTGGAACTCTTGATAGATATGATTAGAGTAAAAGACAAATCCTTATTTGATCACATGAAAAGGGTTAAGAAATTCACAGCTTTGATTGCAAGACTTTGTTATGAAGAAAGTCTCATAGATCACGAAATCTATCAAAACACGGTCTTTGCTTCTTTTTTTCATGATCTGGGCAAGATGTTCATTCCAGATAACATCTTGCACAAACCATCAAGATTGACACAAGAAGAGTTTGAGGTGATAAAGCAGCACACAGTTCTTGGTGCAAATTTATTCGAAAAGATGATTCGTTCAGACCCGAAGAATAATCTTGGAATCACGTTATTTCAAGTTTCAAAATATCATCATGAAAGATATGATGGTAAGGGCTACCCCTGCGGATTGGTTGGTGAACAGATACCGTTACCAGCAAGGATATTAGCAGTTGCGGACGTTTTTGAAGCTTTGATTTCAGATAGATCATATCGTGCCGCACTCGATCCTCAACAGGCAGTGCAAACAATGATTGAAGATCAAGGACACTTTGATCCAAAAATTTTTGAGATCTTTCTGAAAAATGTTAACTCACTCCTATGATCATCAAGGCTGTTTTTGTTCTAACTCTGCCAGTTTGTTGTTCAGTTGTTCCATTTCCTCTAGTATCTGTAAAAACCTTTGTTCCAAACTCTCTTTCTTTTCGTTCAGTTTGATGATCTTATCATAGTCATTTATCGTGAAGAGTTGTTTATCAATATCAGCTAATTCATCACCTATAGATCTTTCAAGGTTTGCCAGATCTTGCAACTTTGTTTTTAGACTTTTGATTTGATTTCTCAACTTCTTTTTCTCATCGAAATCGCTGCCAACTCCTTTATTCACCGACTGGTTTTTCTGAATTTTGAAAAACAAAGGTTCTTCAACCTCGACTACTGTACCATCTCTTATCGTGAGAAACCTGTTACAGACATTCTTAATCAGTTCAATATCGTGAGAAACGATCAGTACACTACCTTCATATTCTTTAAGCGCACTTTCAAAGGCTTCAACGGTCATGAGATCCATGTGGTTGGTTGGTTCGTCTAAGATCAAGAGATTCGGCTTGCTAAGCAGTACTTTCGACAGGGCTAAGATCTGTCTTTCTCCACCACTTAAATCGTTAACAAATTTGAAAACATCCTCGCCCTTGAAGCCAAATCTACCAAGATAAGACCTTATCACATAGTCTGGTTGGTCGAGCAATTCTTCAAATATCTCATCGAAAACTGTGCTCTGTGGATCGAGCCTTTCAACAAACTGATCTAAGTAGACCATTTTCACGTTGTGTCCAATCTTGACCACCCCTTGGTGCTCAACTTGCCCAGCTATGATCCTCAACAGCGTCGTTTTCCCCGAACCATTTGGGCCTATCAAAGCCACTTTGTCCTGTGAATAGATGGTGAATGTAACATCCCTTATCAAAGAATTCCAGCCAATACCTTTACATTCAAGCACTACGTGACCCGTACTTTGTGGCTTGGGAAGACTGATTCTCCTTTCCTGCTCTTCCAAGTATTGATTAGGCATATTTTCAAGTTCTTCAAGCATTTTGTCGAGCATTTTCTGTCTGCTCTTGGCCTGTTTGACGACCTTATCCCTGCCCCATTTTTTGTACTGTTCTATTATTCGTTTCAATCTTTCAATCTCTTTTTGCATGTTCGAAAGCTGTCTTTTTTGTGTTTCAAGAATTAACTGTCTCTGTTCACGATAGCTATCAAAATCCATATCAAAAACCCAAACTCGTTCATTATTTATCTCCCAGAATTTATCACAAACATTTCGGAGAAAATTCCTATCGTGTGTTATCACTATATAGCCACCCTTAAAACTCTTCAAAAGGTTTTTTAAAAGTTCAATGCCTTCGATATCTAAGAAATTGGTTGGTTCATCCAACAACAGAAAATCTGGTTGCTCAATGAAAAGACGTCCAAGTTGTAATTTTGTCTTCTCACCTCCACTGAAGGTCGAGATTTCTCTATACCAATCTTTTTCTGTAAAACCAAAACCCTTCAGTATACTGCGTACATTTTTTTGCTTTTCAGGTGTATCGGCTACCTGTGAATAGTACGCAAAAGGCGTTTGTGCATCGAAAGATCTGTACTGATCAAGATAGACAGTCTTTCCATTTTTAGATATCTGTCCGTCGTAGTCTTCAAAGAGCCCAGCGATAGCCTTTAAAAGCGTGGTTTTACCGCTGCCATTTTTGCCGACAAGACCTATTCGATCGTTATCAAACACAGTCCCGTTGAAACCACAAAATAGAGTTTTTTCAGCGAAAGAAATGCAAAGATCTTTTATTGTAATCATCTATGGTGCTCCTTAGAAAACAAGATTCTTTATGCAGTTGAATTATAACACCTCAAAAGTGATGAACTATCTGAAGCTTTCATAAACCATAAGAGAGAGACGAAAGAGCCTAGCCCAAAAGCATTTATAGGCTTTAGAACCAAATGTTGGTAGAATAAACTTTCATAAAACACAACAATCTCCAGCATCGAAATTATTTAAAGCAACCAAAATAAAAGGAATTTTTCCATACATAGAGAAGTTTTAAATAGAATAATAAAGGGGTGTTTACAATGAACATCTTCGAAGAAATCTTAAGACTAATTAATTCAAATCAGTTCTTAAAAGCAAAAGAATTGGCTCAAAATATAGCAGATAAAGTGGATAGAAACAACGTGTTGGGAGTAATACTGTTTTATGAAGGAAAAATTGACGAAGCTCTTGGAAGATTCAAAGAAGCGCTGATCTTGAATCCAGTACATCCTGACTTACTTTTCAACTATTCGAAGGTACTCTTTGAAAAGGAAGAATATTTCGAATGTTGGCGACATCTCACAAGAATTCCTCAAAAGAACTGGGAAGTTTATGACAGCTTAGGAAATACACAGCTAAAACTGAACAATCCAGCGATGGCGCTTCATTACTACAAAAAAGCTTACGAACTCTCCAAAGTTAAGGAACTTAAAGAAAAGTACGATTCCATCAAAAGGCAATACTCTAAGAATGAAAAACTTGCAATCTTTTGCTTACCAGGACTGGACACCTTCATAAAGAATATTGCACAGATTCTTTCGCACATTTACCAGGTAAAGCTCGTTGTCACAACAGATGGAAACCAAATCCTCCAAGCTTACAATTGGGCAGACATAGTTTGGTTAGAGTGGGCAAACGAGATGACGGTACAAATAACCAACAAACTTCCTAAAAACAGAAAACGAATTGTCTGCAGGCTCCATGGATATGAAGCTCTCAGAAATGACTTTTTACAATCTATAAACTGGAACGTGATTGATATGATGATTTTTGTTGCACACAGTGTTCAAAAGAATGCCTATGAAAACATGCCCGCTTTGAGAGAAATACCTTTTCAAATGGTATACAATGGTATCGATCTAACCGAATACGACTTTAAAATCCGTAGCAAAGGTACAAATCTTGTTTTTGTTGGGCACTTCAACTACAAGAAAAATCCCATTCTCTCGGTTCAAATCCTAAAAAAACTCTGTGACTTGAACAAAGAATATAAACTATTCTGGGCAGGCCAGATGCAAGACGAAAGGACCTTTAACTATGTGAATTACATAACAGAAAAGATGGGAATAAAATCAAATTTTCAGTTTGACGGGTTTCAGAACAATGTGAACAACTACCTGGAAAATAAAAACATCTTCCTTTCCACAAGCATACATGAAGGCTATGGCGTGGCTATTTTAGAAGCGATGGCAAAAGGTATAAAACCGGTTATACACAATTTTTACGTTGCAGAGGAGTTCTACCCCAAAGAATATATTTTCAACACCGTGGACGAAGCACTGTCGATGGTGATAGATGAAGAGTACGACTCTGAAAGGTATCGTCGTTTTGTAGAAAAGAAAAGTTCACTTGAGGAACAAATCGGCAAAATAGTAGAGGCACTGCAAAAATGAAAAACGTGTGCAATGAAATGATGAAAGTAACCAATGCTATTTTGTAGCATCCAACCGATTGAAAGTAAAGTTTGGCATCCTTAATTTCCTGCCTTTAAATCCACGAACATGCATTTTTAATAGAAAATAACAAAGGTTTTCATTGATCACTCTAAAGTCTTCTATGGTACCGTCGATATAAATAATGAACTCCCATGGGCCCGTGGGTAAAGGTTACTGCCAGGATGGCAGTATAAAAAACAAGGAGGTGTGGTTTGATGAGGATCAATCATAACATCAGTGCGTTGAATGCTTGGAGAAGCATGAGTGAGACCCAGTACACGATGGGAAAGACACTGGAAAAGCTTTCTTCAGGCTTGAGAATTAACAGAGCAGGAGACGATGCAGCAGGCTTGGCAATCAGCGAAAAGATGCGTGGCCAGATAAAAGGTTTGGACATGGCAGTCAAGAACGCACAAGATGCCATTTCTCTGATCCAGACTGCTGAAGGTGCATTGACAGAGGTCCATTCAATACTTCAGAGAATGAGAGAACTTGCAGTTCAGGCAGCGTCAGACACAAACACCAACGTTGATAGAAACCAGATACAGGCAGAATTGGATCAACTCAGAAATGAGATCGACAGAATTGCAAGAACAACAGAATTCAACACAATGAAACTTTTGGATGGGAAGATCGAAAGCTTTAGACCTCAAGCTGATGTCAAAGTGGTCACTGGTGGAAACTTC
>CALKJI010000013.1 GCA_937995655.1 uncultured Pseudothermotoga sp.
ATAACATCTATAGCCCAACAGATAGAAGAGATAACTCAAGCTATAAAACAACAAGCCGATGCAAGCCAAAGTGTCTCAAGCGCCTCTGAAGAACTCTCTTCTATAGCCCAGTCCCTTGTGGAACAGGTCAGAAAGTTTAAAATAAGGTGATGGAGTTTTGCAAACAAAGAGGGGTACGCACCCCTCTTTTTGTCCAAACAGCTTTACAATAGCATATGAATACTCTATGAACTTCAAAATTCTATACCCTTTCTCGCTTGAACACCTTTTTGATAGTAATGCTTCACTTCCAAGATCTCTGAAACTAAATCAGCGCATTCTACAAATTCTTGTGGTGCATACCGACCAGTCAAGACTATCTCAGGCCTTTCGCTCCTGTTGTTCAATACCTGTAGAACCTCATCGACCGTAAGAAGTTTTAGATAAACTGCAATATTGATCTCGTCTAAAACTATGAGATCAAAGGCGCCTTCCAGGATATAACGTGAAACTTTCTCAAATCCTCTTTTGGCGGCATCAATATCCTCTTGAGAAGGAGCACCTTTTATGAAACAACCCCTTCCATATTGTTCAACGATGATACTGGGTATGTACCTTGGCACATCCAACTCGCTGTATCTCATTCCTTTGATGAACTGACCAATGTACACAGTTTTCCCTGCACACGCTGCTCTGAGTGCAAGACCGAAGGCTGCCGTTGTCTTACCTTTTCCATTGCCTGTGTAAACGTGAATATAGCCCATTGAGTTCACTCCCTTTCGTACATATACTATTGAGAGATTTCACCATTTCACTGATCCAATAAGTCCATACCTTCTAATCAACGAATTCGTGTCTATTTCTTTTGCGTTCAGGGATCATCCTGCTTAAGAAGTTGATTATCTTGGAAGTTGTCTCCCTATTGAGAAATTTGTCAAAGACCTTGCCCCATCTTCCCAAAAAACTTGATGCACAAACTGTGGACATTCACCAAAAAAGATATCAACAAATGTGACAAGGTTTCAAATCAGTACTCCATTCATAGCCTCATACCTACCATGAAGAGTAAAATAAACAACTGTGTTAGCATCGCCGCTGCACCCATCACATCACCTGTGACACCATCAATCTTTCTTTCCGATACCAACTTAACTAAAAAGGCAGTTAAGAGACAGATGAACAAAGAAATAAGATACTTCAACCAACTGAAAAACAGAAAGGGGGTTGAAAACAGTATTCCTATCAATGGACAGAGTTTGCAAGGTGGAAAAAGAATGGCACCAAGGCCGGTACTCTTTGCAGGTTTTGAGATCTTCAATAAAATCGTCATTGAGTATCTAGCAAAGACCGATGCATATACAAAATCGATTGGATCTAGGATGGAAAAGGTGTTGTAAAAGGCTATAACATAGAGGGTGCCGTAGAAAACTGCAAAGGGTCCCACATTACCCTTAGCCATTATCTCAAGCCGCCTGTCTTTATCAGACTGATTTAAAAAACCGTCCAACATATCAAGGAGACCATCAAAATGAAACAGGTCGAACAGGTAAAAACCAACGGCTATTCCAAGTGTTCTGAGAGCCATGTTCTTACTCAAGACAGTAGTGAAAAAATAGATTAACCCTGGGAAGTATCCCACTAAAGTGAAGTAGCAAGATATTCTTTTGACTCGTAGATCGAAATCTTTTGAATAACGATAAGTAATAGGTATTCTTGAGATGAAGGACAAGGTAACCAAAAGATCTTTTATCATGCGGCAGTTCACCTTTTCATCAGGAAATCTCTTAGGACCTCTAGAGACTCGATCATGACTCTAAAATCAAAGACCTCTATGCACAAAAGTTGAACCCTTTTGAGGTCGTCACCAAAGATCTCCCACACCTTATGCAAAGTTGGTTCATCAATTTTGAGGTGATCTAAACCTCTTTCAACACCCATCAAATGTATCTCTTTCACGTTCTTGATGTATTTTTTATCGAAGTTCTTACCCAGTAGATGGTGACCCACATCGAAGACCATGTGTTCATGGTAGAAGATCTCTTCCTTTAGATTTTCCAAAGATATCTCTGCCCCGTTGAAAGATAGAAATTGTTCGATCCCTGGCATTGGGTGAAGGATATAGTTTAGTATTTGTAATTTGGAACTCTTGAAATATGCATAAGTTGCAGAAACGTTTTTAATGTTATCCGTTGGGAGATGAAGGGTGTACAGTAAACCATACTCTTGCGTCAAATGATGGAGTTTGTCGAGCTCTGTACTGACAAGATCATGGGTCTGTTCATCCCACGTATAAACAAGTAACTCAACAAAATCAACCTTCCCAGCCACAAGTTTTGCATTCTCATAATATGTACCTGGTACCAACCAGGAGGTTGTACCAACGAGTTGTTTTTTTGATAGATGTTTTGTCATAGTTTTTTGCATACCCCGGTCATTTGATTTTCACTCCTATCCCACAGATCACTACATAGACCTCATCTGCGATAGATGCAAGTTTCGAATTAGCCTTACCAAGAATTTCGATATACTTTCGGGCCAGTTCATTTTCTGGAATTACCGACCAACCAACTTCGTTTGTCACTATAACGATATCAGAACTCATATTACCAACTACCTCAGTAAATTCTGCGATGTACTTCTTTGCATCGGCGTTGTAATGGTACAGATTTCCTAAATAAGTCGTGAGACATTCAAACAAAATGACTTGGTATTTTCCATCAATCGCTTCAATGAGCTTTGGTACGTTCAACGGTTCTTCGAAGGTATCAAACATATCTGATCTTTCAATCCTGTGTCTCTTTATTCTTTCGCTCATTTCTTCGTCGAAAGGAACTCCCGTCGCAACAAAGGCACGTTTTATATAGTTCTTGTTGAGTACATATTTCAAAGCAAAGGAACTCTTGCCAGATTTTATTCCACCGGTCACCAAGGTGATCATCTTTGATCTTCTCCCTTTGATACTCCAGCATCTTGGAAGGTATACATTTCTCTGATCATCTTTATAGCAGCTTCGATTATAAAAATGGAAAGAACTGCACCAGTACCTTCACCAAGACGCATCTCAAGATCTAAGATCGGTCTAAGACCAAGCGTTTTCAACAGTACTTTGTGACCTTTCACACAAGATTGATGACCTGCAAAGACATAACTCAGAACTCCCGGATCGATCTTCCATGAGAGTAACAAAGCAGCAGTGGTAGGGAAACCGTCGACAACAACAGGTACATTTCCTTCAGCTGCTTGAAGGATAAACCCTACCATTTGACCAATACAAAAACCACCAACTTTTGACAGAATATCAATAGGATCATCCTTATCTGGACTATTGACTTTGATGGCCTTCTGTATCGCTTGCTTCTTTCTCTCTAAACCGTCCGCACTTATCGGTGTACCTATATCAAGTATTTCTTCTAACTTAAAACCCGAGGCAACCGCGATAGCCGATGCAGTTGTCGTATTACCTATCCCCATATCACCAACGGCAAGTAAATCTGCACCTTCCTCAATAGCTCTTCTTGCTATATCTCTGCCCCTTTCAATACACTCTCGTGCCTGTTCCCTTGTCATCGCAGGTCCTTTAGTGAAATCGTTTGTCCCATAACCGATCTTTGCGTGAATGAGATATCTATCATCAAAAGCGAGTTCTGCGTCAACACCAGCATCAACCACATAAACACTTGCTCGAACATGCCTTGAAAAAACGTTGATTGCAGCACCCCCTTTTAAAAAATTAGTAACCATTTGGTGTGTTACTCTTTTTGGGTATGCCGATACACCATTGACGGCCACACCATGATCGGCCGCAAAAACATAAACTCTTTTATCCTTTGGTAGATCGGGGACAACTTTCCTTTGAATGAGCCCCATTTTCAAAGCTATAACTTCCAGATAACCAAGGCTTCCAACAGGTTTTGTCAAATTGTTCAACCTTTTTTGGATATCCCTTTTAAACTTTTCATCTTGCTCAGATAGAAGCATCTGTTTATCCCACCTCCAGATGAATTTTCTTGCTGAAGGTTCAGCTCAGCCCTTTCAAGACAAACCGAAAAACAAAAGCTTTCCCGATAAGCCCGAGCTTTCGGGAAAGATAATCTGCAAAAAGCAGGTCTCCCGGCTTGTGGATCATCCTACTAGCCACACCTTCCCAGCCTAACGGCCAGTGGCATTATCGTGGCTTTCGTCCCCACTCACGGTTGCTGGGCAGCCTCGGATTCTCACCGATGTTCCCTGAACTTTCGGCAGTCGTGTATCGGTAAACCTTTTTTCATTTATTATATCATCTGAGCTGTTTAAGATGCCTTGATGGTTTCAAATTCTGCATTGGCTACTTCAAAAACTATCCTTAAAAGGTTATCCTTTCCTTTGAATATTGTATCTGAGACTTTGTTTTTGCAAACCCTTCCTGAGTCTGTTTTTTTGATAGGGCAAAAAAGATTAGGATGAAGATTCATGAGTTTTCAAAAATGAAGTCTAAATCCTGCAACGTCTGGCCCTCTATAATAATCGATTCATCAAAGATGATCATTACTGAGAAATATAACAACCAACATTTCCATCAAATAACCGCTTCCATACATGGATCCACAGATGTGATAAGATAAAATGAGTAATGACATGGTCTAGAAAGGAGAAACTGAATGAACCAAATGGAACTATCTGTTGTAGAACTATGCATTGAATCTTTGAAGAAAAATTGTTTTCCCGTAGGTTCGATAGTGGTCGATGAGAATCAAAAGATAATCTCCAAAGGTAGAAACATGATCAATGAGAGATCAGGTGGTTACAGGGAGATCTACGGTAATGCCATAGCACATGCCGAATTGAACGCATTAGCAAAACTCGATGGAGAGCATCTGTACAAGTACACGATTTACTGCTCCATGGAGCCTTGCGTGATGTGCGCAGGTGCTATATACATGTCTGGTATCAGAAAGATCGTCTATGGTATGAAAGATTATTTGGCAGGTGGGTTGGATCTCTATGGTTCAACGGAATATTACAGTTCAAAGAAGATGAAGGTTCAGCAAAGCGAAGACCTTCGAATTATCCAAGCGGTTTTGATAGGATTTTTGGAAAATACAGAGTACGCTCGTCGAGAGGCTTTTTGGGAGCCATATATAAGGCATTATGAAAAAGAGTATCTAACGGCGAAGAAGTTAATCTCTGAAGGAGTCTTAGTATCACTCATGAATTCAACAATCAGTACAGATGAGTTTGTGAAAGCCATATATAAAAACTACCGTTAGATGATATACAAAGCATATGGAAGGCCATATGCTATGAATATTTTACAAAGATCTTCATCCTTAAGAAAATAGATGAGATCTGTTCCAACTATAGCTCAAAAATATTGTAAAAGATCTGACAACTTTTATCACACAAGCTCATAATCATATTTGGACACTTATAAACGATGGTGAGGCGATAGAATGCTTTGGTATGTACTCATAGTTTTCTTTGCTGGATTCTTCGCTGGAAAATTCATCAGGACTCAGTGGATAGGTAAATACAAGGTTGTGCTTCTGTTCACCATCTTTCTTTTATTCACTCTTGGCTTGGAGATAGGTGCCAACGATGAACTCTTTAAAAGGATCGATGAGATTCTACTCTACGGATTGCTCATAGCACTCTTTGGTAGCCTGGGCAGTTTCCTACTTGGTTATCTTTTTGAAAGATTTAACAGAAGATCTGATTTTAAAATGTGTGTTAAAGGGATCCCTATCAGAGTTTTCAAAAGCGATCGAGGGGATGAAAGATGATGTCGGCAGTTATTCTGCTTTCTTCAGTCGTTATCGGGCTTGTAGTTGGAAGGATAACTAAATTCGAACTTCCAGACAATGTGGTCGCACTGATACTCTATATACTGGTTTTGCTCGTTGGGCTTGACTTAAGCAAAGAGAAGATCGAAAAACGTCTGTTTAAAGATGTTTCTTTGGTGATACTTTCAACGGTTGGTGGTACTTTTTTATTCACTTTCTTGCTTTCTTTCTTCTTACCACTGAGAAAACTTGAAGTTCTAGCGGCGGCATCAGGTTTTGGCTGGTACAGCCTCTCCTCTGTTATAATCAGTACATCCTACAGTGCCTATCTTGGGAGCATCTCATTCTTTGCAAATGTTCTTAGAGAACTCTGTGCCATAGTAGTTGCCCCCTTCGGCTTGAAAAAATCAAAGTACGGGACTATATCTGTGGCAGGCGCAACGTCCATGGATACTTTACTAGGTTTAATAGCAACTTACAGTAATAGAGAAACTGCACTGCTTTCATTCGGGCATGGTTTTGTCGTTTCAATGCTTGTACCGATCTTTGTTAACCTGTTTCTGAGATTGATGAAGTCCTTTTAGATATCCTTAGATAAAGCTCACTTGGTGCATGACCAAACAGACCCAAGGCTTTTAAAATTACCAAGGAAAAGTCCATTAAATTAACAGACTCTGCTTGCTCTTGCGAATCATTTGGCTCCTTTATATTATTGTCTTCGTGTCATCTTTCATTCATTGAACCTATTTGTTCAAAACAATTCTAGTGTTATCATTTTTTAGGGTGATGCATATACACATTTCATCGAAGGCCAAGATTGGTTTGAATGTCAAATTGGGTCACAATGTTGTAATCGAAGATGATGTAGTAATCTTCGATAACGTGACAATCGGTTACAACGTAGTGATCAGAAAAGACACTCTGATCGGTGAAGGATCCATCATAGGTGATAACACTGTACTTGGCAAAGAACCATTTAGAGCAGCAATCTCTGCCACAACAGAGAAAAAAGCTCTATCGCCGCTCATTTTGGGCAAGTACGTGACGATAGGTGCCAACTGTGTAATCTATCGTGGTGCAACTTTGAAAGATCATGTTTTCGTCGGAGATCTTGCGAGTATACGGGAAGATGTACAGATAGGCGACCACAGTATTATTGGCAGAGGTGTGACCATAGAGAACAAAACGACAATAGGTAGGTATGTAAAGATAGAAACAGAAGCTTACATAACAGCCATATCAATCATAGAAGATTATTGTTTTATCGCACCAGAGGTTACCTTCACAAACGACAATTTTCTTGGCAGGACAGAAGAAAGAAAGAAATATTTCAGAGGCCCTACCCTTCGAAAAGGTGCAAGAATCGGTGCAAATGCAACGATCCTGCCGGGTATCGAGATCGGTGAAGACGCTTTAATAGCTGCTGGTTCAGTGGTTACAAGGAATGTTCCACCCAGAAAGATCTATCTTGGAGTGCCGGCAAAAGAATTCAAAGACGTCCCAACTGAGCAATTGCTCGAAAATCAAGATTATTACAAAGGCTAGTGATTAGAAGGTCTATCCAAAAAATGCCGGGGTGTGTACCCCGGCACGAAACCGTTAACTCAATTATTCTTTCTCCAGTTGCTCCTTAATACTTCTCAGCAAATCTATAACCTCTCCTTTCGCCTTTTGAGCCTCTTTGTACAACTCCATCGCCTTGCTATAGTTTGCACTCCGCAAAGCCTTGTCTATCTCATAACCTATCCGGTGTATCCTTCCATGAGGCTCTTCTACCTTCAACCATTTTTCCTTCACGCTGGCAGGCGGGTTCACAAAGTGATACAAAGATCCAAACGCACAGAAACGTCCATCAAGACATACATTCAGCCTACTTACCTTCGCATCGATACTTTTACCAACTTCCTCAACCCAGCCCTCGTGTGCTTGTATGGCTTTGTCTATGATCTGTACAAGATCTTTCTTGTCGTATATGATTACCTCTCTAGAGAATGAACGTGCCAAATCATTGAATTTTTTACTTATATCTTCCAGGATCGTCTTTGCATTTTCAACGGTTTTTCTCACCTCTGAAACCTTGCTCTCATTGAATTTCATCTCTTGGTTCATCTGTTCCGCCATCTTTGCCAGTGACTCCATAGTAGAGGAAATCTCTTGAACGGAAGCCGTTTGTTCTTGTGTCACAGCAGCCAAATTCGATGCATCTTGATCTAGTTTTTCAACCTCCGTTGATATCTGCTTTAGCTCTTCACTAACTGTAACCGCCAGTTGACCTATGGTCTTTATGCGTTCATCGAAGTCATTCAACCTTTCACTCACATTGCCTATCCCATCCTTCAGCTCCGTCAAAATAGATCCTATCTTCCCGATGGATTCCCTGGTACTCTCGGCAAGTTTTCTTATCTCATCGGCTACTACTGCAAAACCTCTCCCAGCTTCGCCAGCCCTCGCCGCTTCAATGGCAGCGTTCAGAGCAAGCAGGTTCGTCTGCTCCGCTATGTCGGTGATCGCTTTAAGTATCCCACCTATTGCCTCCGATTTGTCTTTCAAAAGTCCTGACTGCCTCACTATCTTTTCCGATTCCCCTATGACCTCCCCAACAAGATTCTTCATGGAATTTATTGAACTGTCACCCTTTTTCACAGAATGAGAAACTTTGTCCACCGCTGCCGAAACACTCTGTGCCGAGTTTGAAATCATAGTGGTTGAAGATGTTATCTCCTCTATCGCCGCAGAGGTCTCTTTCACAGAGGAAGAGGTAGCCTCAACCATCTTCGCAGCACCAGAAAAGGTCTGCCTGAAAGATTCCACATTCTCAGTCAACATCCCAAAATCTGCCACAAGATTCCCAACTGAAATGCTCACCTGTTGATCTGCCGAGACAAAATCTTTGAATGATTTTCTAATCGATTCAATCAAGGAATTGACAGCCTTCGTGATGGTAGATGCTTCATCCCTAGAAAGTTTCATACTTACTGGCTCTGTTAAATCCCTTTGTTGCGCAATCTTGCTCGTCTGATTCGCAACAAAGGACAGCCTCTTGGTAACCGTTCTACCAATCAAGATATTGAGAAATATTATCGCACCTAGCATGGCAAAACCAAAGACAAACAGGTTGAACTGAAAACTATTTATCTGCCCAAAGATCGATGAAGCATCAAATCTCAAGAAGACAGCAGCAAAGGCTTTCTCTTCTACATCTTTGAGCATGTAGGTAATATAGAAGTATTTACCATCGGAAAAACTTTGAGGTATACCTTTCTTTATCTTTTCTAGATCATATTTTTTCGAAAAATTCTCAACATCCTGAGGCTTTATGAGCAGTTCACTGTAGTTACCCATCTCGTCTAGAAACTGGTACAGTATCGCCTCACCAGGCAGTTGCTTCAGAAAGGGTTCCTTTATATGGTAAACAAATTCCACAGAGCCAAGTAGGTTGTTTCCTATAACAATTGGAGCAACATAACGTACTGCTGGCACATCCGTTCCTTTTTGATAGCAAAAGACTGCCGCCCTTGTTTCTTGCGCTTTCTTAACATCAACCCTGTAGGGAAGCATCGATTCTCCATATTTTTCAAACTTATTTGATCTCAGAAAGGATCTGATATCGTTAGCCTCTCTCACATGAAAATGAATTTGTGTTATTCCAAATTCTTTAAAGAAAGTTTCATGGATCGGCAGTATCAATTTGTAGAGCCTTTCTCTGTCTTTATCCATGTAGGCTTTCATGATCTCTTGGTCTGACAATATTCTGTAAGCTGCTATCTTTAGAGGTAGTTCCAAACTCTCGAACTTTGTCTTTACTAGATCGTAGTAATTTTGTTCCGCATAACGAAGCCAGGTTTTCGTAGGAAGATAAGCGAAGATGATTAGAGTTACAGTCAAAACAGCTATTAAAACTGGAACTATTAACAGGTTCAAGAGTTTAATACTCATAGGCAACCTCCTCCCCCAAGGTACTTAAAACAGGTTGTGATTCCAATAGCATGATTATATTCCAATTATAACAGTTCACAGAGGGTTTTCAAAACTGTGTTTTTATTTTAAAACTTTATTATATTATGATTCTTTCTAGGATATTGCTGATAAGTTTATAAAGGATCTTCGCTGATTATTTTCTTCCAAACATGATGAACAATCTTTTATGAAAAAGTATCTACCTGAGTTTGTTTAGAAAAAAGTATACATTTTAAAGATCTTGAATCAATCTTGGCTTTCTTACAACGTCTTATCAAAAGCTATCATTTTGAGATCAAATGAAGCGTCAGCAACTATTGTCATTGCAATTAATTTTTGCTACAATATTTGCAACAAGACTAAATCCCAATGGGAGGGATGAAGGATGAAAAAGATTCTCACTATTTTTCTTCTGTTAATCCTGGCCATGATAACCTTTTGCGCTGCGAAACTCAATGTTTCCACCTGGGGCTTCAACCTTGACCTTCTGGACAAAAATATTTCTAAACCATTCCTGGAAAGGTACGGAATTGAGATTGTCAGAGAGCTTGGAAACAACTCTGTCAGGCTCACAAAACTCATCTCACAGAAAAACAATCCTGTGATCGACGTGGTTCATTTTGCTGACTATTACGCGGTGCTTGCACTAAAAGAAGGTCTTTTGCAACCTATCGATGTGAGCAAGCTAAAGAATTATGCAGAAATTTACGACTTTGCGAAAGACCCGATTGGCAACAACTACGGTGTTGGTTATACCGTTTACAGCATGGGTATAGTCTACCGAACCGACAAGATTAAAGGGCCCGTTACTTCCTGGAAAGATTTCTGGAACAAAGAAGTGGCTGGACATATAAGCCTGCCAGACATAACGACTACACAGGGACCTCCACTGATGATGCTTTTCAACCAAATCTACGGTGGAAATGCCTATGATCCAGAATTGAAAGCAGCATTTGAAAGGGTGAATCAGCTCAAGAAAAACGTCGTAACTTTTTACAAAACATCCTCAGAGCTTATAAATCTGTTCAAGATGGGCGAGGTTTGGATGGCTCCCGTCCAGAGATTCTCCTGGGGTCAATTTCTCCAGACGGGTTTACCTTTGGCATGGGTGATACCGCAGGAAGGTATGCTTGGATTTTTGAACGTTATAAGCATAGTGAAAGGAGCCAAGAACCTTGAGGGAGCTTACAAGTACATTGATTTTTTGATAAGTCAAGAAGTTCAGTATGCACAGGCCATGGACCTTGTTGATTCTCCTGTGAATGTGAATGTCATAGTTCCTCAAGAAATAGCAGAAAAGTTAACCTATGGCGTCGATCATATAAAATCATTGATCTTTTATAGAACAGATTTCATCGTAGAAAACTACGACAGATGGATCAACAAATGGAACGAGTTGATTGCCCAATAAGATGAAAAAATATACCCTTCTCCTTCCAGCACTTGTGTTTTTGTTTATATTCTTTCTTTTACCAATTCTTTCAACGATTGTTGAAAGTGTCTATCAACCACAAAAAGGATGGGTAGTTGGAAAATATCTTCAATTTTTCACACAGAGGGTTTCACGAATAGCTTATACGAGAAGTCTTACAATAAGCCTTCTTGTTACTATTGTTGCTTTGGCAATTGGGTATCCATCAGCCATGGCTATCGTAAGTGTGCCCAATGATTCATTGAAAAGTCTACTCATGACCTTGGTTGTCTTTCCTTTGATGACCAATCCTGTGGCAAGGACCTTTTCATGGCTTGCCGTACTTGGACGGGAAGGAATGATAAATAACCTCTTGCTTTCCTTGAGATTAATAGACAGCCCCAGAAGATTTCTTTACACCCCCGGGGCTGTCTTTTTCGGTCTTTTACAACTTTTTCTACCTTTGATGATCATCTCTCTTGTGAGTGCTCTTGAAAATCTTCCAAAGGAGGTACCACTTGCCGCAAAAAGCCTTGGAGCAAATGCCTTCAATCTTTTTACAAGAATATATATTCCGCTCACAGTTGAAGGGATCGTCGCGGGATCTACTTTAGTTTTCACTGGATGCATAACGGCCTACGTAACACCTGCGGTGCTTGGTGGAAGCCGCGTGCTCATGCTCAGTACCTTACTTTATCAAAAAACTTCGGTTACCTTGGACTGGGGCATGGCAACTGTTATTGCGGTAGTCATGCTTTTGACAACGCTAGTTGTGAATTATTTATCAAGAAAGATAAGCACTCTGGGAGTGAGCAAAGGATGAAGATCAACAGATGGCTTATTTTCTCCTTAGTGATTGCTTTTATTATCCTGCTTGGGCCATTCTTGGTAATCTTTTTCGCCTCCTTTGAACCGTCTTCTACATTGAGGTTTCCTCCTACGGGCTTTACCTTGTCATGGTTCAAAAAGGTTATAGCCATGCCCATGTTCCAAAAGAGTTTTGTTTTCAGCCTGCAGTTGGCGTTGTACTCTTCCTTCCTTTCTTTGTTACTGGGAGTACCCGTGGCATATGTTACTGCAAGGTATGATTTCAAAGGCAAGCGTTTGGTAGAATTTGCTACAACTTTGCCTGTTATAATTCCTGGAATGGTTGCGGGACTAGCATTGCTTAGATTCTTCGTTCTTTTGAATGTCTTCTCGGTCCAGACAACCTTGTTGATCGGCCACACAGCTATTGTATTGCCATACGTCGTGCGATCGACTCTGGCGAGCCTTGTGAATTTGCCAGTTTCGGTCGAAGAAGCGGCACAGAGTCTTGGAGCAAGTCCACTGAAGAGTTTCTTTTTGGTTGTACTTCCCAATATCAGAGTTGGTATTATCTCGGCTTTCATAATGACCTTTATCACATCCTTCAACAACGTTCCGATCTCTCTCTTTCTAACTGGACCTGGGGTTAATACCCTACCGATCGTCATGATGACTTACATGGAATACTATTACAATCCCAGCATAGCGGCTCTTTCAACATTGCTCATAGGTGCAACATTGGCAGTCGTTCTTTTAGTTCAGAAAATCTTTGGTATTTCTAAACTCTTGTGAGGGATGAAGATGGCCTTTCTTGAGATTATGGATCTGTCAGTCGCTTACCAACGTAATGTAACTGTATTGAGAAATCTCAACTTGGCTGTGGAAAGAGGGTCATTTTTATCTTTACTTGGCCCCTCAGGCTGTGGGAAAACTACAACTTTGAAGACACTGGCTGGCTTTTTATCACCAATTAGCGGCAGGATAATCGTCAACGGTAGAGATTATACGAAGATACCAGCACATAAAAGAAACATGGGAATAGTATTTCAAAATTACGCCCTCTTTCCTCATCTGAATGTCTTTGAAAATATTGCATTTGGTCTAAAGATGAGACATATGAGCAAATCCGAGATAGAGGAAAAAGTCAAAAAATCCATAGATCTTGTGGGCCTTTCAGGCCTTGAGCATAGATTGCCTTCACAACTTTCCGGAGGCCAACAACAAAGGGTGGGTATCGCAAGGGCTATAGTTATAGAGCCTGATCTTTTATTAATGGACGAACCACTGTCAAATCTTGACGCAAACCTAAGAACTGAGATGAGAAATGAAATAAGGAGAATTCAACAAAGCTTGGGAATAACTACAGTCTATGTCACACACGATCAGTCGGAGGCTGTCGCCCTATCAGATCAAATTGCAGTTATGAACTTTGGAAAAATAGTGCAACTTGGTACACCAAGGGATGTCTTTTCTAACCCAAAAACGAGATTCGTAGCTAACTTCATGGGTTTTCAGGAAGTTGCCGCAGGTTACGTGGAAGGACTCCAGGACGGATACGCTGTTATAAAGATGGAGGGAAGGTCTCTCACGGCCCGTACAACCACAAAGCTTGCAATTGGTGAGAAGGTTATTCTGTGTGCCAGGGCAAAGAAGATGCAGATTGACACGCAAAATGGTGAAAACAGATTCTGGGTGAAGGTAGTCTCCAAAATTTTTCAAGGCGACAGTATTTCCATAGTTTTGAAAGTGCCTAGTGGTCGTACCATCAACGTTGAGATAGAGACATCTAAATTGGAGAACTTTGCCCAAGGTGATGAAGTCTTCTTGTACATACCTAAAGAGCATCTTCTAGCAATCAAGGAGGAAGAAAAATGAGCCTTCAAAAACACATCAGGTGTAAAGAAAAAGATGTAGGTAAATATGTCTTCATACCCGGCGATGAAGCCAGAGCTGCCAAGATAGCTCAAAGGCTTGAGAAGGCAAAGCAGATCTCAGCAAACAGGGCTTATCATGTTTATACAGGAAAACTTTTGGGCGAAGATGTGAGTGTGTGTTCTACGGGAATAGGAGGTCCATCAGCATCTATCGCTATTGAAGAGTTGGCAAGGGTGGGGGCAAAAATTTTGATAAGAGTCGGGTCTGCCGGCGGAAGGCAACCAGATATGCCTATCGGAAGTTTGGTGATAGCCACTGCGGCTTACAGGGGCGAAGGTACATCCCATGCCTATGCGCCGGCTCCATTTCCAGCTGTAGCTGACCTGAATGTGACGATGGCCTTGATGAAGGCTGCCCAGGAATTGAATTATCAGTTCTACCACGGGATCGTCTTTACAAGGGATGCATATTATGTGCAGGATGAACATCTTAACAAATTCTTGACCGATGCGGGTGTTGTGGCAGCAGAACAGGAATGTGCTATAGCCTTTATCTTGGGAACTCTGAGACATCTTTCAGTGGGTGCCGTACTTGCAACAGATTCGAATATCTGGTTGAATCCTCAACCAACATTGGAGGAGAAGGAAAGACTTTTCTACGAAGCGGAAAAAAAGATGATAGATGTTGCCATAAGGGCCGTTGAGATTTTGATAGAGAGGGATCGACTTGGGCAGAAAACTTTTTAAGAACGCAAAGATAGTTGATGTTCTAAGACAAAGGATTTTCGATGGATGGTTTCTCATAGAAGATGGTAGATTTAAATTTGTAGAGGAAGGAGAAGTTACAGAAAATGAGCCAGTTGATGTTATTGATTTAACGAAAAAGTATGCCGTCCCAGGATTGATCGATGCACACATGCACGTTGAAAGTTCTCTTATCACATGTAATGGATTTGCCAAGATTGCCTTGAAACACGGAACGGTCGCGGTACTACAGGATCCCCATGAGATGGCAAACGTCTTTGGAGCAGACGGAGTAAAGTTCATGATAGAAAATGCAAAGGAACAACCTTTGGAATTTTACACCGCGATTCCAAGTTGTGTGCCTACAACAAGAAAGAATCTCGAGACACCGAACGCTTCTATTGAACCTGACGATATTGAAAGGCTCACTAAAATGAAAAACGTCATTGCCCTTGGTGAAGTTATGGATTACGTGGGAATAATCAACAACGACGAAAAACTGCTCAAGATCATCCAAATTGCCAAAAGGCACAATTTGCTGATCGAAGGTCACTGCCCCACCCTGAAAGGAAAAGAGCTGTCAAAGTACATAACAATAGGTGTTGGTTCGGACCACACTTTGACCTATCCAGAGAAAATTTTTGAACAGCTCTCAAAGGGTATGTACGTGATGATACAAGAAAAGTCAATCACACAAGAAAATGTTCAAGCAATCTGGAGTTTGAAAGATAGATCTCGAATACTCTTGGTTACCGATGACACAACACCTACCAAGTTGCTCAAAGGTCATCTAAATAAGATTGTATCCTTGGCAATAAAACAAGGATGGGATATTTTAGATGCCATAGCTTCTGCTACTATCAGAGCATCGAGTTACCTGGGCTTGAAGCATTTGGGAGCGATAGCTCCTGGAAAGTGTGCGAGCTTTTTTGTCACACAGGACCTTGAGGAATTAGTACCTGAAATTGTTTTCTGTAAAGGGATTGAATATGAAAAACTTTCCTTTGAGAAACCCTATGTGGAAAGTTTTGGAGCAATTTTTGCCAAAAAGGATCTGCTTGAGAGAGATTTTTACCTTTCTGGAATTACAAATGGGAACAAAAGGCTGAATGTTGTCATTTGCAACGATCAGAACAGTTTTACAAGATTGAGTCAAGAATCGGTGACAGTCAAAGATGGTTTTGCAGTCGGTGATTATGTTAATGTGGCGGTATTCCATAGGAAGTCTCTCAAAGGGCACGTCGGAGTTCTGAAAGGTTTTGGCATGAAGAAAGGTGCCTTTGCATCAAGCTTTGCCCACGATTCACATAATATACTCGTGGTGGGAAAATCTTCAGAGTACATGAAAAAGGCTCTGCAGGAACTTCTCAAAATCGGTGGTATGGTTTATTGCGATGATTCTAATGTTGAAACCGTTCCGCTGGAAATCGGTGGCATAATAACAAGCCAAGAAGTTGAAATTGTTGCTCAAAAGCTCGAAAGAATCGAAATTTTACTGAAAGAAAATGGTGTCAAACATAAAAATCCTTTGACTTTTCTATCTGTGCTCTCATTAACTGTAAGCCCACTTTACAAATTCTCTGATCTTGGCATAGTGGATACAGAAAAAGCAGAGGTTCTCTCAAATATACCATAACTTGTGTATAAAGCGCTTCTAATCTTAAAGTGCTCCATCATGACCTTGTCAACAATTGTGAGAAGTTGCTTAGAAGCAGCTGAAAGCTTAATTCAACAAATGTCAATGAGATAGCCTTTTGACTAAAAACTGCTACTACTTTGGGCAGTACGGATTTTTTGTTTTGAGCCCCATATGTACAGTTTTCAAAACACTCTAATATATACACAACCTGCCAGATGCTTTTTGCTCATTCTGTATACTTTGGATCTCTTAACAGCTTTTGTAAAACTTCCACCAGCCTTTGCGGCGTTAATAGAACCTGGCGGAAAGCATGTCACTTGAATGTAACATTATAGACCCTTTGAACGTCATATAATTTCTTACAAGCATAAGGGGGGGATGAGTATGAAAAGATGGTTTTTATTAGCTTCCACACTGTTTATTGCTCTCTTAGTTTCAACGTGTACAACGCCTCAGGGGCCTAACCCGCAAGAACCAGTTACCTTGGAGCCAGGTACTTTGATGGGTGTTGTAAAAGGTGACCTACAGAACACTACAATTTATAGGGCAGAGATCATTGCGCAAGGAGGAGGAAAAACATACAAGACTCATACTGACAAAGAAGGAAAATATGCCCTACACCTACCGGCTGGAACTACAACGTAACTGCAAGCATGGAGACTTTCATCAATGCTGCTACCTCTGTGACAATTTCTGCGACGGAGACACGCATACTTGATTTCATCCTCACCACTGGAACAGGAGGTACACCACCGCAAATCGCTGCCGATTCCATCTCTGTGCAATTGTTTACTGGCCCTAATGTCTTTAATTTACGAAGTATTGATACGAGAACTTTCATTCAGTCACCTGCTATTGTGAACAAAATTCCACAGGACAAACAAAGTGCAGCCGATTACTGGAGCTCCATGGTGGTTAGATGGGGTCTTTCATCGGCACCGCCTTGGGGCACCAAGGGGACAAGACTTTACGTTTCTGAAGAACAAGAAGGTCCATACTCTCTTTGTAATATCGCTCTTATAGGTCCCGAACAACTGCTCCAATTTTATCCTCTAGTTCCCGAAAAAACATATTATTTCAGATTGTCCATATTTGGAACCTGGGGCGAAGTGGAGCTCACCGATGAACCGGTGCAAATAAAGACTCCAAAACCTCTGGTTCTTCTTACCCCTCAAAATGATGAACAAATCAGTGAAGAGTCTATCGAATTCAGTTGGGAACATATCTGGGAATCCTTTGACAGCGATTATTTTTACTTGATTTCAGTCTTTAACGATAATCTTGAATCTATCTATAATTATCAAACCCAAGAAGCTAGCCACACTTACCTGTCACTGAACCTTCCCTACGGGAAGGAATACTATTGGTTTGTTTACACACAAGCAAATGAAGAAATAGAAGAAGATGGAAAAAGTATATCCAAAGAACATATATCAATCTCCTATCTACGAAGATTCAAAATCCCTTACCAACCAGGAAATAACTTGGTGCGAAATGGTGATTTTTCAAGCGGTGAACTTCTACCCTGGTATCACTTTGAGGAATCGGGTTTCAGTGATGACCCACCTTCTGATTACGAATGGCAGGTCAGTGCTCAGGCTTACGAACTACACTGGTATAGAAAAAACTCCTATGGAGCAGGTGGTTCTGTAGGTGTATATCAAGACTTAGGAAACTTCGATACCACTGGTGCAACTAAGGTCTATCTTGAGTTTGACGTACAAATCAACGAACAAATTTTCAATTCTAACCAATATGGGTATCACCCGGCTCAAGTTCATATCATCTTCACAGATCAGAACGAGAATGAATTCGTTTACATAGTTGGTTTTTTGCTTGAAGGAAGTGACGATACACAGTATGAGCCGCCAGAGAATGTTAAATACGTTGTTAGAAAGATACATCAGAATAGCTGGGAACACTTTGAAAACGATTTAATGCAAGACTCCCAAACAAGAGCCAAAGTTCAGGAGTACTCCTATATAAAGGAAATAAGATTTTTTGGTAGTGGATGGGACTTTGAGGCTCGTGTGGATAATATACGGCTAACTATTGAGTGGTAGTGCGCTTTTTACCTAAAATAGGGGGGTAGAAGCCCCCCTATTCCCTATTTAACAAATACTTGGAGAAAAATGACTCTGTGAATGTGGCCATTTTCATCCAAAATATGCATCTTTCATCCTTTGCGATACACAGTAGAGGAATTGAGAGATCCCCTCTATTTCCAGTTCTGATTCATAAATGATGACCTATCAGGCCAACTGAAAGGTCTATATCATCGTTAAAGATACCCTTAGAACAAGTGGCTCTGTCCAACAGCTTTCTTGCCAAGTACTGTGGTCTTTGTTTTCTGATCATTTTATTTTTTCCAGCTCTTCTTGAGCTGTCTTGATTGCGTTTTGATGCGCACCGATCAATAATGGATGAGGCTCACTTTCAATAACTCTTTGAAACATCTCTCTTGCTTTATCTTTTTTACCTGTTTTTGCATATAAAGACCCCAGCTCAAGATAGATATTGGAATAATTTGGAGTCAGCTGGGCAGCAGATAGAAGCAGTTCTTCAGATTTTTTGTAATCGTACAGGGGCCATGGAACGTCTCTGTACCTCATGCCCGAAGCGATCAAAGCAAAGGTTTTGTAGAGCCTTTGTTCTTCATCATTCTCGTTCAAAAGAGATATGGCTTTGTTTATGTATTTGTCGAAATCACCAAGCATGAAAAGACTTTGAATTATCCCTTTGTACTGAGCAAGTCTTCCAATAGACGCACCTGCTATATAGTGTGCCCTACCGTTGTTGCTGTCTAATTTTACGGCCTCTTCCGCATATTTTCTTGCTTGTTCGAGGGTTTTCTCTTTCAGCTCCTTCGAAACGCCCCAATCTCCATACTCCAAATAACAATCAGCCAATATAGTGAGCAAAAGTGCATTACTTTTCAAGTCACCGTGAGACTCAATCGTTCTGATTAGCTCTTGAATTTTCGCCACATCTCTATCTCTTCTTGCTTGGTAAAACTGTTCGTTCATTTCTTGTTCAAAGGATGCAAAAACCAAAAGTGTCAAAACTAAAATTACCCAAACCAAAACCTTTTTCATGTCGCACCCTCCCTTTGTAGACTTTCCTAAGAAAAATTCGAACCAAACTCAACCTGTGCTACCATTTCACTTGATCTTGAAACAGCCACAGTCAACTTAACGGTCTATGTAACACCCAATTTCTATTCTATCAAGTTCACAAACAAAATGTTAAAGATGAAAATATTCACACTTACAGAAGTGGTACTTTGATGATAGAAGTCCAAAGAGAATGTTAGACTTTACGATCTTAAGCAAACTCGACAGGCGTGGTGTTTTAACATAAAAATCGGTGCAGACTTTCAACCTGGGTACAGCGCGAACCTTCACAGAAAAAAATTAAAGCCCCCTGATGAGGGGGCTTAGGGAAGGATCTATATGACTATGGTTGAATAAAGGGATAAAAACCAGATTCAGTACTTGAGCCAGTTGTTTTTATAAATGCTGTGTAGAAATATCCTCCTGTTTTACCTTTGATAGTTATCATTGGTAAGCTAAAGGTTGTGATCGTTGAATCTTGTGTTTTACCTTCCAACGCCAATATGTAAACCTTATCTACAAAGTCGGGTTTGCCACTTACAAGGTTTGGAATTTTTGTACTGTTCTCCTGTGCCGCCAACACCTTAACTTGAGTCAAAGTTGATGGCCAGGTGAAATAGTCTAATACCCACTGAGAAATGTCCTCTAACTTTTGTTCTATATTGTACCACGTCTTCAAATTCCCATGCCTAAAAAGTAAGATTTAACGGCAAGAAAGAACTACTAAATTGATACAATAAGAAGGGGTGATAAAGTGGACTTTTTGATGTGTGGTCTTCCTGAAGATATTGAAAGAGAAGAAAGAATCGGCAACTTCACTCTGGCACTCAGACTGATTGACAAATGGTTGAAGGACCAAAGAATAACTCAGATTCAAGAAAAAAGGCTACTCTATGAAAAAGAAAGAATCAAGATGATTTTAGAAACTTATCCCTTTGAAGAAGCTGAAGCACTCAAAAGGGCAAAGGAGAAGATACGAGATCTCACCTATGATGAGTTTTATGAACTTGTCGAAAATGGCTATGTAGATTACATAATCGTCGATGGAAAGAGAAAGTTCCAAGAAAGATTCATTCCTAACATCGGTTTTGCATTAGCCCAATACAAAGAAAGGATGGACAAAGACAAAGATTCAGAAAAGGCAAAAGAACTTTTACACAAAAGATTGGAAGAGCTTTTGAGTGATGATGTGCCGAAAAGGTACAGAGTACGCATAAAGATGAGTGCAAAGATAGATGGTGATGGTGAATTTTTCCGCCTTTGGCTTCCCTTTCCCAAAGAAGAATTTCAAATCAGCGGTGTCAAATTGATATCTACAAGTCATGAAGATCATTTCATTTCGCCGAACGATACGCCCCAAAGAACGATATATTTTGAATCACAGGACAAGGAGTATTCAGTGGAATTTGAATACACCGTTGGTGAATGGATCAACAAAGTAGATCCCAACAAGATTGAAAAACCAGATATCAATGAATACCTAAACGAAGAACCACCACACATAGTCTTCAGCCCTTACCTAAAGAAATTGGCACAACAGATAGTGCAGAACGAATCAAATGACTATATCAAGGCAATGAAGATTTATGATTGGATAACGACCCATGTGAGATATTCCTATGTAAGGCCTTATGCAACCTTTGAAAATATCTCAAAGTACGTGGCAGAAAACTTGAAAGGCGATTGTGGTTTTCAAGCGATCTTGTTCATAACTCTTTGTAGGATAGTGGGCGTACCTGCAAGATGGCAATCTGGATGGTATGCAAATCCGGTCTTTGCCTCTTCCCATGACTGGGCTTTGTTCTATGTAAAGCCGTACGGTTGGCTCCCTGTTGATCCTTCCTTTGGCGGTGCAAGGAGGGACAATGAGAGATATCGAAGATTTTATTTTGGAAACCTTGATGGTTTTAGAATGGTAGCAAACTCGGATTTCATGAAAGATTTTGAACCAAAGACCCTGTTCTATAGAGAAGATCCAACGGACAACCAAACAGGGGAAGCTGAAACAAAGGATAGAAAGGTGAAGTTACACAGTAAGATTGAAGTAATATCCTTTCAACAAATTTGAAGGAGGAATATGAATGAGTAAGATCAAAGATATCCAATTCTCTATGAAGACTTATGAATATGAGAAACCTTTTCACATAACTGGTAGTATCGCATCTTATGCTACAAACATCGAGGTAAAAGTGATGCTAGAAAATGGTGTGGAAGGCTACGGGGAGGCTTCACCATCCTTTAGAGTCAACGGAGAAAAGCCAGAGATGATCATGGCACTGGAAAGTTTCGCCAAAGAAATGCTTACGGGTATCGATGTGGCAGAATACAGAAAGATCTTCCAAGTTACAGACAAACTCCTTGCTACACCGAGTCTAAAAGCAGCTACTCAGTATGCAGTTTTAGATGCATTGAGCCAAGAGGCAGGTTTAGAGGTGTATCAGCTACTCGGCGGAGCTACGAAACAAATAGAAACAGACAAGACCGTCGGCATAGACACCTTAGAAAACAGGGTAGCCGATGCAAAAAAGATCTTTGAAGCTGGTTTCAAAACGATCAAGATAAAGGTGGGGGAAGATCTGAAAGAAGATATCCAAGCGATGTATGAAATTTATAAGGTCAGTAAAGGTGCCAAATACATAGTCGATGCAAATATGGGCTACACTCCAAAGCAAGCAGTTGAATTTGCAAATCAGGTTTATCAAGCTGGAATCGATATAGCCGTCTTTGAACAACCCGTTTACATGAGCGATATCGACGGACTCAGATTTGTCAGATTCAATGTACCTTTTCCCGTTGCTGCAGATGAATCAGCAAAGACGAAGTTCGATGTCTTGAGATTGATAAAGGAAGAAGCCGTTGACTATGTGAATATAAAACTCATGAAATCAGGTGTAAGCGATGCAATTTCCATAGTCGAGCTTGTAAAGAGCGCAAATATGAAGTTGATGATCGGGTGTATGGGAGAATCGAGTGTGGGAATAAACCAAAGCGTTCATTTTGCTTTTGGGACAGGTGCCTTTGACTTCTGCGATCTTGACAGTCATTTGATGTTGAAAGAAGAAAGATTCAGAGGCAAGTTCATCCAAGATGGCTCAAAGATGATAGCAAGGAAGTGATGGTATGTATATCTACGAAGCACAAAAACTTTTGAGAGAAAAGAAAACAACTCCAACCAAGATTTTGAAGCAGTGTATAGAGAAAATAGAGCAGCACAGAGACTTAAATGCCTTTATAACTCTAAGAATCGACCAAGCAATGGAAGAGGCAAAGGAACAAGACCAAATTTTAAAGACCGCAAACACAGAAAAGTTACCACAGCTTTTTGGAATACCAGTGGCTCTGAAGGATCTTATTTATACTAAGGGCATTAAAACGACCGCTGGGAGTCTTTTTTGGAAGGATTTCGTTCCCAGTGAAGATGCAACCATTGTTAAGAAACTAAGGAAAGCCGGTGCCATAATCGTGGGCAAAACAAATATGCATGAAATAGCACTTGGTGTGACAAATAACAACACTCATTTTGGTGCATGCAAGAATCCCTACGATCCTTCAAAAATATCTGGCGGTTCCTCTGGTGGCTCAGCCGTTGCCGTTGCAACAGGTACGGTGCTCGCGGCGATTGGAACTGATACAGGTGGATCTATAAGAATTCCTTCGGCGCTCTGCGGTGTTGTTGGTTTAAAACCCACCTACGGTCGCGTGAGTGTCAAAGGTGTAATACCGCTTGCATGGCATTTAGATCACGTGGGGCCAATAACACGCTCTGTGAAAGACGCATGGATCGTCTTAGAAGCCATAGAAGGTTATGACTCAAAGGATCCATTTTCTTTGAGTCACAAAAAGACAAGATCTCCAAACTTCGAGAGTTCTTTGAGTGGTTTGAAAATAATCAAAGCAACAGGAGAATTTGTGGAAAAAGCCGACCCTCAGATTTTGGAGAGGTTAGAAACCATCGTAAAATTGTTTGAAAAATCTGGCGCTGTTGTGAAAACACAGAATATGGATTGGCTAAAAGAAGCGGCAGCGGCAAATGGTTTAATGACTCAAACTGAAGCTGCAACCTTTCACAGAGAAAGACTGAAAGAAAAACCAGAATGGTTTTCCGAAGATGTGAGACAAAGACTCACCGAAGGCTTACAAACAAGTGGTAGCGATTATGCTTGGGCTAGGTATACACAGAGTATTGTCAAACACAGATTCAAAGAATTATTCCAAAAAAACGACATCTTGTTGCTTCCAACGGTTCCCATAACGGCTCCACCTATCTCTGGCGAAGGTGCCGTGGAAATGGCGAGAAAACTTACAAGATTCACAGCACCTTTTAATATATCTGGCATTCCGACTATTTCAATACCTGTTGGGAAAATAAATGGTCTTCCAGTTGGCATTCAATTGGTTTCAGATGCTTGGAACGAGACTTTCTTGTTCGAGGTTGCACACCAAGTAGAGTCAATAATACAGAAAACAAGCAACCTGGTGTGAACCCTCAACGGCTCTTAATCCAGGTACATTCTCGTTGCACCTTTTCATAGCATATGGGCACCTAGAGGCAAACAAGCACGCCTGTGGTGGGTCTATGGGCGATGTGATCTCACCTTGAATTGGCTGGATCTTTCCAAGTTTTCTCATTTTTGGATCTGCCACAGGAACAGATTCAATCAAGGCTTGTGTATAGGGATGCAACGGTCGGTTAAAAAGTTCTCTTGAATCTGAAAGCTCTACTACTTTACCAAGGTACATGACGGCTACTCTGTCACTTATGTACTTAACAACCGCTAAATCATGAGCAATGAAGATGTAGGTGAGATTGTACTGCTCCTTGAGAGAGATCAATAGGTTGATCACCTGAGCTTGAACAGAAACATCGAGTGCAGAAACTGGCTCATCACAGATCAACAGTTCTGGTTGCATCACAAGTGCTCGGGCAATACCAATTCTCTGCCTTTGACCACCAGAAAATTCATGAGGATATCTGTAGAGATACTCGGCTCTTAAGCCAACACTCTCTAAGGCTTGTGATGCCAATCTTCTTTTCTCAGTGAATGATAAATTCGCCGATGACAATCCTTCTGTAACTATTTGTAACACTGTCAACCTGGGATTGAGTGAACTGTAAGGATCTTGAAAGATCATCTGAATCTTTTTGCGATACTTTTGAAAATCCTTCTCATTCAAAGAGAAAAGGTCAACAGAACTAACTTTATCATGAAAAACCACCTTGCCTTGAGTAGGCTGATAGAGTCTGACGATCACCCTGCCAAGGGTAGTCTTACCACAACCCGATTCACCAACAAGGCCAAAGGTCTCGCCACGTTTGATATCAAAAGAGACACTATCGACAGCCTTCAAGTATGATCTTTTGCCCCAGCCCTTTTTGACAGGAAACCATTTACTCACATTCTCAAGTTCAAGAATCTTGTCCATTCAACCTTCCCTCGCCATAAAGCCAGCATTTAACCATATGATCTTGCTTAACAAAAACATTTTGTGGCTTTTGTTGTGAACAAATTTCCATTTTGAAAGGACATCTTGGATGGAATCTACAGCCGATTGGATACCTTGCAGGGTGCGGCACGACCCCCTCTATGGAAACCAGTCTCTCTTTACGTATTTCATCTTTGTGAATCTTGGGAACAGAATTGAGCAATGCTTTTGTATACGGATGCAAAGGATTTTCAAAGATTTCGTGAACCTTAGCTTTTTCTATCACCTGACCTGCGTACATGATAACTACTTTGTCACACATCTCAGCAACGACAGCAAGATTGTGCGTTATCAGCAAGACAGCCGTATTGAATCTTTCCTTGAGATCGAGCATCAGTTTGAGCACCTGAGCTTGGATGGTGACATCGAGCGCCGTGGTTGGTTCGTCTGCGATCAAAAGTTTTGGATTACATGCCAAAGCCATAGCAATCATTACACGTTGTCTCATCCCCCCGGAGAGCTGGTTTGGGTAATGATAGTACCTTCTATCTGGTTCTGGTATTTTCACAGCTGCCAGCATCTGTACGGCTTTGTTTTTTCTCTCTTCTTTGCTGACCTTCTCATGAAGTTCGTAGACTTCCTCTATCTGCCAACCAACGGTGTACACGGGGTTCAAGGAAGACATGGGTTCCTGAAAGATCATTGAGATCTCTTTACCCCGAATTTCATAGAGTTTCTCTTTTGGTAGATTTACAAGATCGATATTGTTGAACCATATGTGGGAATCTTGTGAAACAAAGGCATTCTTTGGTAAGAGCCTTGTGATTGCATACGCCGTGACAGTCTTACCACAACCAGATTCACCGACAACACCGAGTATTTCACCATTTTCTACCTCGAAAGAAACGTCATCTATAGGAACTATTCTTCCCATATTTGTTTTGAAACCAACTTTGAGGTTTTCTACTTTTAAAAGCATTGAATCACCTCAAGCTTCACTGACAAATTTTGGATCAAGGGCATCACGAAGCCCATCTCCCAGAAAGTTGACGCTCAGGACCGTTATGAAGATCATGAAACCAGGAAAGAAGACGAGCCACCATGGTACTACCTTTGAATGACCGGTAGAAAGAATATAGTTCATCGATCTTTGAAGCATGTTACCCCAAGATGGTGTTGGAGGTTGTATCCCAAGTCCAAGATAACTCAAAGAAGACTCTGAGAGTATAGCATAGGAAAGATTGAGCGTCATTGAAACGATAGTTATGGGCATCGCATTCGGCAAGATATGTCTGAACAAAACTTTTATCCTCTTTGTGCCAAGAACACGAGCTGCCATTATGTACTCGTTTTCTCTTATCGAAAGAACGACGCCCCTTACAAGCCGCGACACTCCCATCCAGCCAAAAACGGACAGCACAAGTATCGTATTTGTCAAACCTGACCCAAAGACCATTGTCAATATGAGTAATATGGGAAAAAGTGGTATGGATAGCATGACATCGACAAATCTCATAAGTAATCTATCGACGATACCACCGAAATATCCCGAGATCAGACCAACCAGCAATCCTATTGCCGTTGTAATCAAAGAAGACACAAAACCCACGAACAGAGAGATACGACCACCATACATGATTCTTACAAGAACATCTCTACCAAGTTCATCGGCACCAAAAAGATGACCTTCAGAAAAAGGTGGTGCAAAGATCGCGCTAAGATCAAATTCATCGTAGGTCGTTTTTACAAAAAATGGCCCAAGGAAGCTGAGTAAAGCTACAAAAACAAGGATGATCAGTCCAACGAGTGCTAAGCGATGTTTCAAAAATCTTTTTCTTACAAGTTGCCAGTAAGTACCAATCGGTATGACTGCACTGTCTTGTAATTGTTCGATCTTTTTTTTCATAAAGAGCATCTTCTCACACCGCCTTCGCACCAAGTCTTATTCTGGGATCCACCAAAGCATACAAGACATCTGCAAGCAAGTTCGACAGCAAGGTGATAACGGCGATGAACATCAGACAGTTTATCGCTAAGTTGTAGTCACTGGCTAAAACAGCTTCATACATCAATCTTCCCATACCGGGCCATGAAAAAACTGTCTCAACGATCAAAGCTCCACCAAAGAAGTAAGGTATATCGAGTGCAATGATGGTTATTATGGGTATCATGGCATTTCTTAGCGCATGCTTTAAAATCACTCTTCTTTCTTGTGCACCCTTTGAATAAGCTGTTCTTATATAATCTTGGTCGAGTACCTCTAAGAGCGACGTTCTTATGTACCTCACCCAGTATGCAACCTGAACAAGACCAAGAACCAAGGCTGGTAAGGTGAGATGTTTGATTCTGTCTACAAAGATGTTCCACGTGCCAGTTACACCATAGGTTTGAACGCCAGAGATGGGGAACCAACCAAGGACCACAGAAAATAATATTATCGCCATCAATGCAAACCAAAAGGTTGGTAAAGAGATACCGATAAAGGCAAGAACAGTGAAAAAATAATCAAAGAACGAGTACTTCTTTATTGCAGAATAAATGCCTATCGGAAAAGCCACAACGAGTCCTATCAGCCAAGCGGTTATCGTCAAAGTGAGTGTATTTGGGAGTCTTTTGAGGATAATACCCAGCACAGGTTGTTTATACATAGAAGAAAAACCAAGGTCGCCCTTTAGAAAACTGGCAAGCCAAAAACCATACCTAACTATCAGTGGATCGTCCAAATGGTAGTATTTTCTCAATTCGGCGATCTTAGCTGGATCTCTCACAATCGCTCGAGGGTTTTCCAAACGACTTGTCAACAATGGGTCACCGGGCATTGCATTCAAAATGATGAAAATGATCAAAGAAATGAGAAAAAATATAGGTATTAACTCAAGTAGACGTACTATCAAATATCTTTTCAAACTCTTACTACCTCCTACAAGAACTGCACATATTCAGCAGTTTTCAACCCCGCCAACAACTGTATGGCAACCAAATCTTTTATAGGTATGGCTTTGTAGTTGAGGTTCTTTTCAAGATAGTCTACCTTCTCTTCAAATTGTTTGTCAATCTTTTCTTTGGTCTCAAATAACTTCTCATCACTGTGAATGTTGAGAATCTCACCGATCAACCTTCTGATCATACCGAGCATCAACAGTTGATAGAACTGTGTTACGCAGATGTTGTCAAAGACCTCTGCAACAGTTGCCTTTCTTTCAAGTTGCCGATCGGTTTCGATCCAATTTCTTTCTGCATTCAAGTGTTCCGGCATGATCTCAACATAATTTTTGAGGACCTCGTAGAATGGAGATTGTTCAATTGAGTATTCTTTACATCTTTCAAAGATCTCTTTGACCAATTCATATTGTTTTGCTGAACTCTCCCAAGAAATTAGTCTTGCTTCCTTCCTGGTGATCTGAGCTTCTGAAATATCTTCAATCCTGGGATCGTAATAATATGGAACTTCGCACACCAAAGAATAGGTCTTTGCCATACGATGGGCATATTCATCGGAACTGGCGCCAGCCCTTATGATCTGTGCAGGATCAACCCTTGCATGTTTTTCAAGATAATCGTACTCTTCGGTTATCGGTGAGAGTTTATAAACGGCCTTTGAAAGAACCTTCAAATACGGGACTTCAGGCTCACCGAGAGCAAGTGGTACTTTGAATCTGCGCGGTATGGTATGGAAGTCTTCGTACAATTCTGGTGAATCATCGGATATGTAGTAATAAACTCCACCAAAGCCCGCGTTGTGCAAAGAGTACATAAAGACTGGTTTTTTTTCTTCGATGATTTTCATCAAAACTTGTGTTTCAGGTAGTGGGTCGTGAAAATGTAAAGTTTTGTAATCCACTGGGAAGGTCCATTCCACTTGTTTGTGTCCTGGCGGTCTGTAGAAATTAGCGGCGTATGACTTGATAGATTCAGGATTAGAGAACCAGCCTTCGTTCAATTTTGTACCGTCTGGGTCTATGACCTTTATGACATACCAAGTATAATCGAAATAAGATCTTAACTGTTCGTCCTGGGCAAGTTTCTCACAAAGAAAATCAAGCATCATGGCGCCTATTGGTTCATTGGGATGAGGGCAACCGAACATGAGCGCATTCTTTGAACCGTTCCCTATTCTGATCACCTTTATGGAATGGCCATTTCTGGATATGCCACCCTCGTAGACTTGTACCACTTTTGGAAATCTTTTAACCAGATCATTTGTCCTTTCATCAAATTCATCTACGTAGAAAAATCTTCTATAATCTGGTATTTGATCGATTAAGTAATCAAAATTCATTCAATTGCCTCCTTAGAAGCAAAGCTGGGGGTCGATCCCCCAGCTTTTTGTCAACGTTGTTCTGTGTCTATGTACCAGTTGTATATAATCCAACCAAGACCACTGTCGTAGGTTGAATTGAAACTTTTGATGTATTTCTTGGCGAAATGTGGCGTTGGATCTGATATCAATGGAAGAACTGGTAAATCGTTCGTCCACAGAGCAAAATGCTGTTTGTAAAGTTCTACTCTCTTTGCAAAATCAATCTCTGTCGCCATTTTTGCAAGTATCTCATCATTCTTTGGATTGGACCAACCTGTATAGTTTGTACCACCCCAATTGTTCACTTCAGATGGTATCATGTCACTACCCCAATAGTTCAAAGCTTCGTCACTGACACCGTATCCCCAGCCTGTCAACCATGCATCGAACTTACCCATCGGGGCTTCTTCCCATATTACAAGTGGCGGTTTCAATTCGATCTTCACAGAGATTCCAACTTTCTTCAGCATACCTTGTATCAACTGAGTAATCAATTCGTTCTGGCTGCTTCCTGCGCCAGCAATCAAGGTGAACTCAAAGATTTTGCCATCTTTTTCCAGCAACCCTTGCTTATTCTTTTTCCATCCAGCCTGGGCAAGTAGTTCTTCTGCTTTCTTCAAATCGTAGGGATATTTCTTTATATGGTCTCCCTTGAGAGCGTCCCTCATCATATGTACTTCGGTGATCCAAGTGTCTACGATCTGACCCTTGCCAAAGAAAACCACGTTGTTTATCTGTTGACGATCAATTGCGTATAAAATAGCCTGTCTGACCCTTACGTCGGAGAATAGTGGGTGTGGCTTTGAAAGATCGTTGGGGTCTCTGAAATTCAAATCAATCGTCCATAAAGCGACGTTGGGAGTGAAATAAACGTTGAAGATGTCTCCTTTATCTTTTTCGAGCTGTAAACTTTGTTTGAGATCGAGTGTATAACGCCCAAAGTCTATTTCACCTTTGAGAACAGACGCAAAGATGACATCGCTGTCTGGAATAATCCTCATCACTATCTGATCGATGTTGGGTCGGCCCATGTAATAATCATCGAAGGCTTCAAGAACTATGTATTGTCCTTCAACGTATTCCTTCAGTTTATAAGGACCTGTCATGACTGGTTTAAAGGTGACTTTTTGAACGAACTTATCCCAATTTCCTGTCTTCTTTGCCTCTTCAAAATCTGCTCTGAAAAGATGTTCAGGTAGTTGGAACCAACCGTAGTAGTAGGCATAGACCGATGAGCCAAGTTCAGCGCCGGGTACTGGATTTGGGAAATGCACTGTAAAGGTGTAATCATCTATAATTTCTACACGATCTACCATTTTTTCAAAGTAATTAGATGTTACAGGTGCTTGTGAGACCATGACTTCCCATTGGAATTTCGCATCGCGTGCTGTAACTGGTTGACCATCGTGCCATTTCATTCCCTTTCTTAATTCGAAGGTCACAGACATTGAACCATCTTGATTGATCTTTATAAGGCCATTTTCAAGGGTTGGCATTCTCTTTATCATCCTTGGATGATAAAAACCACTGTCGTCGGTCCCTGTGTTTCCATCACCGATGATATTGTTGATCGTCCATGTTAGACCTGAGGATGTAAAAAGCGTGTTGAATCCCTTGGGGTCTGTACCAACAGCAGTTACAATCCTACCACCACGTTTTGGCGGATAAAGAGCCATATAGATAGATCTTGCTGCTTCTGCCCTTGTTATGGGTGAGAATGGTTCGAGCAAGTGGCCGTAGCGATAATCAAGGAGTTGTCTGTTGCTTCTAAAGGCAAGTGTAAAGGCACCCACGGCATCCTGTGGAACTTTATCTTCATCGTTTGCAAGTGTACAGATCTCAGTAAATCTTGCAGCCTCTTGTTCAAGTCCAAGTACCTTGACAAGCGTTACGATGAAGTCCTTCCTTAAAACCTGATCTGAACCTTTCCTGACAAGCGACTCCTTACCGGGAAAAGCCTTTGACACAGCAGAATAAAATTCATCGTAGATCAAAGCGGAGTCATCGATTGTTTTGAGGATGCCAAGCTTCTGAATAACAGGAGCTGCTTCACTCAGACTGATCTGTGCAAAACTCAGGGAAAAGAGTGAAAAAATTCCGAGCAGGACAAGAAACCTTTTCATCATGATACCCCCTTTGTTTAGAATGATTATAAGTGAAAACAGCTGATGCCGTCAATTTGTAATAATTTTGTTAAGCATGCCATAATTGGTTAGGTATGAACATAATCCAAATGAATGAAAAGTTTTTAGCTGCACTGGAATTGATTGAAAAATCAAATAAAAACATCAGAATTCTCGATAAAATAAGAAAGGTCATGCAAATGAGACACTCTTTCAATTATCAGAAAACTTTATAAATTCCGAGCAAAGATGACAGGAAGTTTCAATGAGAATTCTTAACAGCAGATTATATAATCAAAAAGTGTGCAAATAATGATGTTGTACAACGACAACCATGGGTGTTGGGCGGACGGCTCTGTGGGAAAGGTGTTGGAGATAGATGATGAAGGTCTCGTTGAAGTCATCTTGTACGACGGAAGAGTCGAAGGGGTAATACCACATACCTGGCATCTTTCATGCAGATACGACAAGTACAAAAGGAGCATTGAAACAGAAGTAGTTGGCACTTTCACAGAGTTTCCCATGAAAGTTGCCTGGGTTGTTACTGTACACAAAAGCCAGGGGAAAACTTTGGACAATGTGATTATAGAACTATCAAAAGATCTTTTTGCACCGGGGCAGTTGTGCGTATCACTCAGTAAATGTACCAACCTAAATCATATCAGTCTCTATGTCGCTAAGAGATATAATCTTTGATAAGAAAATCATCAAGTTCCTGGGCAGCCTTCAGTACAAATATAAAGAATATCTCTCAATGAAAAATAGTACTCATGAACAGAGCTATAGAGTAGAAAAGATATCTCTTGATCACTTACTTGAGAAAGCATAATAAAAAATCAAAACGAATAGTGAATCAAAACAAACAGGAGAACTTTATTGTTCTGGAAAGAAGTTCCTGGGCCTTTTTGGCTACTGTTTTGAGAGGAAAGGTGTCAGAACCTTCAGGTTAGATAGGATACTTGACATCAGGTTAATCAATGATGGGGAGGTGTCAAAATGAAAGGATTTGATGGCTTAGTAAATCAGTGCATGTTTTTAAGATCAAGGAACGATTATGAGTCGAGCAAGGTGGTCATCTTAGGTGCACCTTTGGATCAAACAACAAGTTTTAGACCAGGAACGCGCATGGCACCAAGAAGAATCAGAGAGCTTTCATATGGTTTAGAAGATTACAGCCCATATCTTGACATGTCGTTGAATGATAGACATTTTTGTGATATCGGTGACATAGAAATACCCTTCGGCAACCCTCGGAAGGCACTTGACTTGATTGAAAAAGCTACAAAGAAGATAGTCCAAGACGAAAAAATACCTCTCTTTATAGGTGGAGAGCATTTGATAACATATCCCATCGTGAAACAGATTGCAGCGAAGTATCCTCGACTAAAAGTTGTTCATTTCGATGCACATGCAGACCTCAGAGATACTTTTTTTGGTGAAAAGTTTTCACATGCCACAGTTCTGAGAAGAGTTTGTGAATGTATCGAAAACAAGCATCTGTATCAATTTGGTATTAGATCTGGTGTGAAAGAAGAATTTGAATTTGCAAAGAATTACGCAAATACTTTTCCTTTCAAGGTGAGAGATCCCTTCATGAAAGCACTCGATGAACTAAAAGGTTTCCCAATTTATATTACTTTTGATATAGACGTACTGGATCCGGCTTTTGCACCTGGCACCGGTACACCTGAACCAGGCGGATGTAACTCGCAGGAGATCTTTGAAGTGATCCAAAGATTTGGTGAACTTCATATCGTTGGGTTCGACCTGGTTGAAGTATCCCCTATGACAGATCACTCTGAAAGGACGTGCATTTTGGCGGCAAAAATAATCAGAGAAGTCCTGTTATCCATTGGCTGATCACCTTTTTCTGAAGATCTTTCCGGCCCGAACATTGGTGTGTTCACACTCAAAGATTACAGGTTCACCGTTCACTATCACATGAACTATACCTTGGGGATACTTTTTCGGATCTTCATAGGTTGCAAGATCCTGTATTCTGTCAAAATCAAAGATCACCAGGTCTGCAGCCATTGTGGGCCTAATGATACCCCTGTCAAGTAAACCTATTCTTCGAGCTGGCAGGGATGTCATTTTATAGATTGCTTGTTCCAGGCTTATCACTTTGAATTCTTTAACATAACGGGCGATTACCCTGGGAAAGGTACCGAAATTTCTGGGGTGTGGATGCCCATGCGAAAGAACACCTTCACCGGAAAGGGCACTACCGTCAGAACCAATCATTGAAAATGGACTCGAAATCACTTTTTTCACATCATTCTCGTCCATTGCAAACCTCATCATACCGACCTTCGATCTTTCTTCGATGATCAAATCAAAGGCTGTATCCAATGGTTCTTTGTTCAGGATTTTAGAAATTTCCGCTATACTTTTTCCTTGAAATTGCTTGTTCTTTTCTGTGAATGTATAAGTCACATAAAGATTTTCGTATCCGCTCATCGCCTTTTGAACTGGATCGATTTGTTCTTTAATTTTTTCTCTAATGGTTCTGTCTTTCAATCTTTCAAGCATCTTTTGAAGCCCGCCTTCATGCACCCAATCGGGCAAAATCGCGTCCAAGTCTGTTGCCGTGGCAGTGTATGGGTAAACATCACAAGTCACATCTATGCCTTTCAATCTTGCTTCTTCTATCATCTGGAGCGTCTTACTGACCTTGCCAAAGTATTTTTTGCCGCAGGCTTTATGATGTGAGATCTGCACTGGGACCTTCGATTTTTCACCTATCTGAATTGATTCAAGTACAGATTGTTCCAAATATTCACTCTCGCTTCTCATATGAGTAGTGTATATACCGTTTCTTTTTGACACAACTTCACACAGTTCTATGAGTTCCTCTGTCCTTGCAAATGAGCCAGGAGAATATATTAAGCCTGTACTCATACCGAAGGCACCCTGCTTCATAGCCTGATCAAGTAACCTTTTCATTTGAGACAGTTCGTCCTTTGTTGGGTCTCTTTTCTCATAACCCATAACAGATTTTCTAATCGTTCCATGTCCAACTAAAGTTGCGTAATTTATAGATGGTTTTGAGCTTTCAAGTGCCTGAAGATACTCCTCAACCGTCTGCCATCCAGCTTCTACACCATACAGTTCAAAATGAGATCTTTTGGTCTCTTCAAGTGCCTCACCAAGCAACGGAGCAAGAGAATAACCACAGTTTCCCACAATTTCTGTTGTCACACCCTGCCTGACCTTACTTTCACACTTATAATCCGCAAGTGGGTGAAAATCTGAATGGCTGTGGATATCTATGAAACCAGGGCAAAGGAAAAAACCTTTGGCATCTATGATTTTCTTGGCTTTGCGCCCCTTCAAGTTACCTACCGCCCATATCTTTCCATTGCTGACACCTATATCACCGTAAAACCACGGTGAAGAAGTCCCGTCAATAATCATTGCGTTTACAATCAAAAGATCAAGCATGAAATCTCCTCCCTTTTGTCCTCTATTGTATCAAACAACTCTTTGCACAGCGACGAATCGTCATGTACAAAAGTAAATATTCTTTATTGACTTGGTGCACTAATAACGTAGTATAATTCAAGTTATGAAACCCAAGATAGGAATAACCTGTTCGATGGACGAAGACACCATAAAACTCAACGAAGCTTATTATAAAGCATTAGAGAAAGCTGGAGCTATTCCGCTTTTGATCCCCGTGTACAGAGAAACAGACACCATAGCTGAATTGACCGAACTACTGGATGGAATACTTTTCTCTGGTGGTGTTGATCTTGATCCCCACAATTATGGTGAAGAGCCAAAGAGAGGTCTTGGACAGATTACACCAAAGAGGGACGAATTTGAGATCAATTTGTGCCAAAACTTTTTCAAATTAAGAAAACCCATCTTTGGTATCTGTAGAGGGATACAGCTTATCAACGTTGCACTTGGGGGTACTCTGTACCAAGATATATATAGCCAGTGTGGAAATCCGCTGAAACATTCACAAGACGCACCGCCATACCATCCCACTCACAGAGTCTTTTTGCACAGAGATAGTCTCTTACACAATCTTTTTCAAAAAGATGAGATACTCGTCAATAGCTTTCACCACCAAGCAATCAAAGATCTTGCTCCATCGCTGAAAGCCGTTGCGCATTCACAGGATGGTGTCGTAGAGGCCGTTGAAAAAATCGACACAGAAAGTTTTGTCCTGGGAGTACAGTGGCATCCCGAAAGAATGATCGAAAAATACGAAGAGCAAATGAAATTGTTCGAGATCTTTGTAAAGCGCTGTAAAGATATCACATGGAGGGATTAATATGAAGATCTTTATTTCAGCGGATATGGAAGGTATATCGGGAGTGGTGTCTTCTTCTCATGTGGAACCTGATACAAAAGAATACGAAAGATTTAGAAAAATCATGACTAAGGAAGTCAACGTTGTGGTGGAAGCGGCATATCAATTTGGTGCAACCGAAGTTGTTGTGAACGATTCACACAACAATATGGACAACATTCTCATTGAAGAGTTACATCCAAAGGCTGTCCTGATAAGTGGCAGTCCAAAGCCGTGGAGTATGATGCAAGGCATAGATGAAAGTTTTGATGCGGTCTTTTTCGTGGGTTATCACGCCAGAGCGGGCAGCGAACAAGCCATAATGGATCATACCTACACAGGTAGAGTTTTATACGCAAAAGTAAATGGAAAGCCAATGAGTGAAGCTGGTTTAAACGGGAGGCTTGCGGGTGTTTTCAATGTACCAGTCGCTCTCGTTACAGGGGACCAAAACACTATAAGATGCGCAAAAGAAGAGCTGAACGATTTTGTAGGTGTAGTTGTCAAAGAAGCGTGCGGTAGATACTCAGCAAAGCTTTATTCCTTCGATGTAGTAAAAGAACGTTTAACAAATGGTGTTAAACAGGCCCTTGAAAATATAAGGAACTTTAAGCCAACGATCGAAAAAGAACCAGTTGAACTAGAGATATCCTTCATAAGATCTGCAATGACAGAGATGGTATCGCTCATACCAAATGTTATCCGCAAAGACGCAAGAACAATTTTTTACAAAGCCTCCAGCTACATAGAGGCATACAAAGTCTTTAGAATATGCGCTACACTCAGTAATATCAACTGATTTTGATGATGCTTTTCGATTTCCGGAAAGACATCTTTTCAGATTACGAGTTTAAAGACTTGCGACTCATACGGCCCCAAATCACCTTGGACTTTTACATTTATTGCTGTGGTATAATCTTTTTGTAACATCACACTCTTCAAGGGGAGGGATTAAAGGTGAGAAAATTTGCGGTTGTTTTACTAGTTGCTGTTGTTGCGTTCGCTACTTTTGCTGCCACATTTTTGACCATAGCAACTGGTGGTACCGCAGGAGTGTATTACCCACTTGGTGCTGCACTGGCAGACATCTGGACTAGAAATCTTAAGAACGTGAACGCTTCAGCTCAATCAACAGGTGCTTCGGTCGCTAACGTAAATCTTTTGAGGAACAAAGAGGTCGATGTAATTTTCGCACAAAATGACGTGGTCTTCTATGCCTATTCAGGTATTGAATTGTTCAAAGACAAACCATTTCAAGGAATACGCGGGTTAGCCACTCTGTATCCAGAAACGATTCAGATCGTTGCCCTTGCCGACAAAGGTATCAACAGTGTTTATGATCTCAAGGGGAAGAGAGTGGCGGTTGGTGCCGCTGGCAGCGGAACAGAAGTAAATGCAAGGCATATCCTTTTGGCTGCTGGTATAACCTACAACGATATCAAAGTGCAGTACCTGAGTTTTGCCGAGGCTGCCGATAACCTGAAGAATGAAAACATCGACGCTGCCTTTGTAACGGCCGGTCATCCAACTGCTGCGATAATCGATGTGTCAGCTGTTAAGAAAATAACAGTAGTTTCAATCGATGAAAAGATCATTCAAACCCTGCAAAGGAATTATCCATTCTATACCAAGATAATAATTCCAGCAAACACCTATAGAGGGGTCGACAAAGATGTCCAAACAGTTGCAGTCAAGGCTATGCTTGCTGTCAGAGAAGATCTTCCGGCCGATCTTGTTTATCAAATGCTCAAAACGATGTACGCAAATCAAAAAAGATTGATCGAGGCTCATGCTAAGGGTGAAATGATACTCCCAGAAACAGCTAAAGAAGGAATGCCAATACCACTTCACCCGGGTGCGGAGAAATTCTTTAAAGAAATGGGCCTTTAGTATTTGATGAGGCTTTTGTTCGTTGTTTTGATAGCATTTTCGGCATTCTTCATACTATTTCGTTTTGAGAACACACCTGTTTTAGTTATTACTAAGGACGAGAGAATAATATATACCAAGAGAGTTGAAGATGCAAAATTCATATTGACCTTCGTACACTCAGTAGAAAAGACACCTGTTTATGAATTCTATGAAGTATTAGCGGACGGTACTCTCTATCTTTACAAAACCCGGTACAGTTCGATGGGTGCCGGGTTACTTTTTCAAGCTGAAGGGAGCTTTGAGATAAAAGATGGGTTTTTTGAAGCAGAGATCTTCCGTAAATTTAAAGAAATCTCCCTTCGTGTTTCTCATTTAGATGGTCACGGTATAGTTTTCAACAACGGCAAAGTCATGTTTAAAGAGATAGCCCAAATAAATGACTCGCTCAAGATCTTTTGTAGATACTCCCTATTTGTTAAATTCAGATTTCAATAAGGGGTGACAAGGTTGCAAGAAGAAAAGAACTTGAACAAGAGGATGGAGGAAGAAAGGATTTCCGAAGAGGAAGTACAAAAAGTTCTTGAGAAGTACGACAAAGAATCCACCTTTAGAAGGTACAAAGGATTCTTTGCCAAGGTAGTCTCTGCAATCGCAATAGTCTTTTCGGTTTTTCAACTTTACACCGCAGCCTTCGGTGTCTTAGATGCAATGATACAGAGATCTATACACCTCACTTTTGGGTTGACGTTGATATACTTACTCTATCCGACAAGGAAGAAGTGGCCCAAGAATAGGATCCACCCTGTGGATTTTGTCCTTGCCATATTAGCACCGATAACGACTCTCTACATCGTTTTCAATTACAAGGATTTGGTTCTAAGAGCTGGTACTGTTACAAAGTTAGACCTCTTCATTGGTATCGTTGGGATAATTCTAGTTCTTGAAGCTGTCAGGCGCATCGTCGGTTTACCCATGGTAATCGTGGCAAGTTTCTTCATCATCTACGCGCTCTTTGGACGATACATGCCTGGAATATTGGCACATAGAGGCATATCTATACAGAGATTGGTTGGGCATTTGTTTTATACAACCGAAGGCATCTTTGGAATACCATTGGGTGTTTCGGCAACTTTTGTGTTCTTGTTCATACTATTGGCAGCTTTCCTTGAAAAGACAGGACTTGGACAACTTTTCATAGACCTTTCGAATGCATTGGTGGGTTGGGCGTCTGGTGGACCCGCAAAAGTTGCCGTCTTCACGAGTGCCTTGGAAGGTACTATTGGTGGAAGTTCCGTTGCTAACACCGTTGGTTCTGGAAGTTTTACGATACCCATGATGAAAAAACTTGGTTATAAGCCCGAGTTTGCTGCAGCTGTCGAAGCGACTGCATCGACCGGTGGTCAGATCATGCCACCTGTTATGGGAGCAGCCGCCTTTTTGATGGCTGAATTTACAGGAATTCCCTATGGAAAGATCATCATCGCCGCGATGATTCCAGCCATCTTCTATTTCTTCGCTGTCTGGATGGCTGTTCATTGGGAAGCAAGAAAGATCGGATTGAAAGGTATGTCAAAGGAACAACTACCAAAGATCGGGAAGGTACTTTTAGAGAGAGGACATCTTTTGCTTCCTCTGATAATAGTTCTGTATCTTCTTGTGACAGGTTTCACACCAGTTCGAGCTGCTTTCTATGCGATAGTTGTATCTGTGATAACATCTATGATAAGAAAAGGAACGAGGATGAAACTCTCCGATATTCCAGCCGCACTTGAAGCCGGCGCACGAGGAGCTTTGAGTGTCGTTGCCGCCACAGCATGTGCAGGTATAATCATCGGTGTTGTAACAGTAACAGGTATGGGTCTAAAACTTGGTACAGCACTTGTGGATCTTGCTCAAGGCAATCTGTTGATCACACTGATTTTCACCATGTTCACAAGCTTAATCTTGGGCATGGGTGTACCAACAACGGCAAACTATGTCATCACTTCTACAATAGCTGCCCCTGCGCTTTTGAGACTTGGTGTTTGGATATTACCAGCACACATGTTCGCCTTCTATTTTGGAGTCATTGCTGACATCACACCACCTGTAGCACTCGCTGCGATGGCTGGTGCAGGTATAGCAAGATCAGACCCATTCAAAACGGGAATTACAGCAACACGGCTTGGTATTGCAGCTTTCTTAGTACCGTATGTCTTTGTCTATTATCCGCAGATACTACTCATTGGTACGAAAGATCCAATATCCCTCATCTGGCCCTTGGCAACAACGACATTGGGGTTGATAATACTTTCTGGTGGTTTGACTGGCTACTTCTTTGGACATTTGAAGAAATGGGAAGCGGTTTTTTACAGTATAGGTGGCGTTCTTATGGTCTTTCCGGGCCTTGTGACCGATGTAACTGGATTTACTTTAGTAGGATTGGCTGCTTTGTCACAAACTATCAGAAAGGGTTGGGTTTCAAAACGCGATTTATACAAAGCGTAGAGAAGCTCAAGAAATAAAAAAAGGGCGAGCCAGCTCGCCCTTTCTTTTTTGTATTTTTTGTCGATATATAGACTGAGGTGAAACCATGAGAATAGAAACTTACTCAGTTAGTTCGAAGAGTTATTATAGCTTCGAAAAAATTTACCAGAAAACTGAAAAACTCCAAATTTGGAACAACGTACCTCAAAATAATATACAACCCCTTCAACAGCAGAGTTATAAACCTATGTTGAAACTATCGGATGAAGAAAAGGCAAAGCTTATGATGATAAAGTACTTACTGGAAAAACTCACTGGAAAAAAGGTTAGATTACTGGCACTTGAACTTGCAGAAAGGGAAGAAGCAGTCCAGGGTCAAGGTCAGATCAATCAAACTCAATCTCAAGAGGGCTTTGGAATGATCTACGAAAACGGGGAAATGTATTCTGAATCTGAGCAGATGGCCTTTTCAACTTCTGGTATTGTCAAAACCCAAGATGGGAGAACGATCGAGTTCAGTTTATCACTCAACATAGAGAGATACTTTCAAGTAGAAAGATACTTTCAGCTGAGACTGGGCGATGCACTCAAAGATCCGCTCGTACTGAATTTTGACGGCCTACCTCCTACTTTCTCCACAAAGAGGATAAAGTTTGATTTAGATTTGGATGGTGTCTTAGATGAATTTCGTGTTCCATCATCGAACCTTGGGTTTTTAGCTTTAGATTTGAATGGGAATGGAAAGATCGACGATGGCAGAGAGTTGTTCGGACCGACCACCGGAAACGGTTTTAAGGAACTTTCAAGGTATGATGCCGACGGAAACAGATGGATCGATGAATCAGATCCTATCTTTGCAAAACTCAAAGTTTGGATTGTTGACGAAGGAGGAAAAGAAAAACTCCTTTCGCTCAAAGATATCAATGTGGGCGCCATATACTTGGGTTTTGTACCAACTAGGTTCACTGTCTATGACAGCCAAGAAATGTTAGGGGAAATGGCATCCAGTAGTGTGTATTTAACTGAAGACGGCCAACCAAAGATGATTCATCAAATCAATTTGAAGGTTTGAACCAGAAAAATCAATGAACCCGGTGATTTGAAAATCACCATATTTTTTGTTATATAATCATGACAAAGAAAGGGGCGGTTTAGATGGCTGTTAGAAATCTTGTTCTACTCTGGGTAGTGGTTTTAATGAGTTTGTTCTTGTCCTCTTGCGCCTTCAATCTTTTTGCTGGTTTTGAACTTGACAGTCTCTTGTCTTCTAATAACGTTGATCAAAAACTTGCTGCAGCAAAAAATGCACTGTCAAGTGGTGATTATGACAAAGCTTTAGCTTTGGCGGGTTCAATTCTCAACCAACAACTTAATTTGAGCTTTACCAATGAACAACTTAAAAAATTACTAGATTCTACCAACACCGTTTATGAATTTGCCCAAGCTTTATATGATAAGAAAGATGAGCTAACTGACAAAGCTATAGATGCCGTGAAAATATTGATTGAAGCAGCTGCAACAAAATCTGGTAAGAGTTTGACAGAGGTTACGTCCGATTTGCTAGAAATTGCTCAAGAGCTTGGATTGGACTTGTCGGAAATCTTTCCAAAATCTAAGAACGGTGGCGAAGGGAATTTCTGGCAGACCTTTGAGACTGTTGCGGGTACAGCTGTTTCTATCATTGCGTCCTTTATGGACAACGGTCAACTTCTCAAACTCTTGACCAGTGGATACTACGCGCTTGCTACAGCTACACACACTGCAGATTCAAGCCCAATGTATGCTGGCCTTTGTGCATGGTATGACTTAATGTATATCTTCAATTTGATACTCGACGTCAACAACGATGGTAAGGTTACAGACGAACCACTGGTCAAAGCCACAATCACGAAACCGGCCTCATTTACAGAGCTCATTTCCGAAACAAAAAGTGGTTTGTATCAAGACGAAGAAGCTTGCAATGAGTTTGTCTGGGCTTATGAAATAATGGATGATGTACTCAAAATTTTGAAAATAGACATAACTTTGCCCACAAAACCTGCCGCACATGTTTTGCACGATAAAGAAAAACTTTCAGAGCTGTTCGAACTTTTAGGGGGGGAAGGGCAATGAAAAGATTTTACACTGTCCTTCTTTTGATGATTACTCTGATTAGTTTTTCATACCAGTGGGAGGTGTTCCCGGGGTTTTTTAAACCAGTGGACAATCTGGCAATGGGTGGTGTTTACACGACAACGGTTGAAGGTATAGGTGCCTTGATTCTGAATCCTGCGCTTTACACAGCTGGTTTTAATTTAATAGTTGCTCCAGGTATTTCCAACAATATTGCTGAGATTTCAAAACTTTTTCCATACATCTCTAATCCGGCTTCCCTAACCGAACTTGCAACCGATACAAATTTATTGAAAGCTATTCAAGGCGTTCACAACTACGATCTAAATCTTGCTGCCGGATACGGTGCAAGGATAGGTAATTTTGTCATCGGTGGCATCGGGGCTTTTCAAGCAACAGCGTTCTGGGACCTTTCTTTGATGAGACTTAATGATGTGAAACTGGGTGCATGGATGGATTATTTTGGAGTCGTTGGAGGGTCAGTGAAATTTGAAAACCTCAGATTCGGTGCCTCCATTGGTGGTGGTATGGCGGGATTCATCATACCTGCAACGGGCACAGAATTTCCAGCAACTGTTGATCTGTTGGGCTCAAATCCATTTGAAGGTATAGTTCCAGATGATCCTTCTAAAATCTTTACCAACATCAATAAACCTTTCTTCATCACGAGTGTTGGTATGGCTTACGATATAGACAATCTCAGAGTGGGTTTGAGCTTTTTTGCAAACTTCAACGATATACTCACAGGTGGTCCAAGGTATATTCTTTCAACTGGTGTTTCTTACACTTGGCAGTTTTTGACAGTAGCTGCAGAACTTGAAGATCTTTTGAACATGCAAAAGACGATTTTTAGAAAGCTCAACATTGGTTTGAAGACAGACTTTGGTTTTGTAAAACTTTACGGTGGCATGCACGCAGGATGGCTTACGGGCGGTGTCAAACTGGATATACCATTCGTCAAGATAGGTTTTGCCGCTTACGTCTATGAATATTCACCTTACGCTGGTATTGGTGGTGAACAGAGATTTGTTTTGAGTTTTGATACGAAGTTCTAGAAAAAATTTTTTCAATAAAGAAAGGGGACCAAATGGTCCCCTTTAATCTAATCTTTCAAGTAAAACTTTGTAAGCTCTGTAGGTCTCAAATAAGTCTACTTTTGAAACCAATTCAAAAGGTGAATGCATTCCTAAGAGAGCAGGCCCCATGTCTAAAACAGAAGCACCTTTCTCGGCAAGGAACTTTGCGACCGTTCCTCCACCACCGCGATCAACCTTGCCCATCGTTGCTACCTGCCAGACAACACCCTCTTGATTCAAAATTTTTCTGACCTTTGCCACAAATTCTGCATGAGCCTCACTTGAACCAGATTTTCCACCGCTACCTGTGTACCTAACGAGTCCAACGCCATATCCTACTCTTGCTGCATTTTCAAGATCGTGAACCTCTTTGAACATGGGATCTACTGCTGGGCATACATCTGCAGAGATGATCGATGTCTTCACAAAGAGTTCATCTACACACAACGAGGTGTCTGTACAACCTTGTAACTTAAGCAATTTCTTCAAGAATGCCACATAGAAGTTTGCCTTGGCTCCTGCATTACCTTCGCTTCCTATCTCTTCCCTATCAAAGAGGATAACACCGCAGCACCGTACAGGGTCTTTAAGGTCTATGAGCCCTCTCAAAGCTGTGTAACCACAAATTCTATCGTCTTGCCCATAGGCACCCAAGAGGCTTTCATCCAAGCCAACACTTCTTGTTTTCAATGCCGGTACAAGTTCAAATTCACCACTCACAAAATCTTCTTCCACCAAACTATATCTGTCCTTCAAAATTTTGAGAATGTAAGTCTTAACTGCTTGCTTTTCTTGGCCAGAAAGAGGGATGGTACCCACGACTACTGAAAGTTTTTCGGCATCGAACTTTTCACTCACCAGCATGTCTTTCCTGTCAAGATGTGGTAACAGATCAGGTGCAACGAAAACTGGATCGTCTTTACATTGACCAAGATGAACCTCTACAACTTCACCCGTGTCCTTCACAACATAACCGTGCAACTCTAAAGGAAGACTGAGCCATTGGTATTTCTTCACGCCGCCATAGTAATGAGTTCTTGCAAGAGCTATTCGCTCTTCTTCAAAGATAGGCTGCGGTTTAAAATCAAGTCTTGGAGCATCGATGTGTGCTGCTACCAAATTCAAGCCATCCTCGATTTTTCCAACCAATCGAACAGCTATCAAAGATTTGCCACGATTGACAGCGTAAACCTTATCTGTAGTTCCATCAAATCGTTCAATAGGTACAAAACCAGCTTCCTCAAGCATTCGTACTGACTCTTTGATAGCCATTCTCTCGGTTCTGGCCATGTCCATGAACCTTGCGTAGTCTTTGCTGAATGATTCGATTTGGTTTCGATCCCTAATGTTCCAAAGGTTTTTGGGTGAAAACTTCACAATCTTTACACCTCCTCTTTCTTTACTTTTAAGATCTTACCACAGGTACTTGAAGAGCTGTGGTGCAGTTGGATGGTTCGATAAATCAAAGACTGCTCAAAGGCTTTTGAAAACTTTTTATGCCCTTTAGAAATATGCAACTTAAAAATATGTTGGCAGTAGGGGTGGATGGTGGGCAAGATTTTTTATGCACAACAGGAGGTGTGTGTATGTTGAAAAAGCTTTTTGTGATTTTGGCGTTCTTGAGTTTGGGTATCTACGCATTTGCACTCAACGTGATCCTGTTCATCGCCGATGGCATGGCAGTGAACCAGTTAGTCCTTGCAAGTATTTTAGAGGGCAAGGTATTACAGACCATGAAACTACCCTACACAGCCGTCATACTCACCTATTCAGCGGATTCATGGGTGACGGACTCTGCACCAGCTGGGACTGCCTTAGCGAGTGGCTTCAAAACTCTTAACAGAGCCATAGGCGTCCTTCCGAACGGCGAAATTGTTCCATCAATGATGGAGCTGGCAAGAAATTTGGGCTACAAAACAGGAATCGTCGTGACATGCAGAGTGACTCACGCAACACCGGCCGCCTTTTACGGTCATGTGACAAGCAGAGATGATGAAATTACCCTGGCAAAGCAACTCTCTCAAGCAGAAATCGATGTAATCTTTGGTGGAGGTCATTCCTATTTCTTGCCTGAAGCTAAGGGTGGCAGAAGAAAAGATGACTTAGATCTTATTCAACAGATGGTGAATCAAGGTTATCAGTACGTAACCAAAAAGAGCGAACTTGACAAAATCACAAGTGAAAAAGTCATCGGTCTCTTTGCACCATCACACCTTGAACCTGTTAGTGATAGGCCCAGTGAGCAGCCCACTTTGGATGTAATGACAAAGAAAGCCATCGAGATTCTCTCCAAATCTGGTGAAGCTTTCATACTAATGGTTGAAGGATCTCAGATCGACTGGGAAGCCCATGCAAATGACTTCTATGGTGTGTGGAAAGAGGTTATGGAGTTCGATAATGCTGTGAAGGTTGCAATTGATTTTGCAAAGCGCGATGGAAATACTCTCGTAATAGTAACTGGCGATCATGAAACAGGTGGTCTGTCACTTTCAAACGGAAATTATACGATTCTTGTTGATCACGCAAGAAAGGCTAAGGGTACAACGACGATGTTCTTGAAAAAATTCAAGGTCGAAGAAAAAGAAAAATTCATCGCTGGATTGAAAGAATGGTACTCAATAGATCTGTCCGAAAAGGAGTATGAAATGCTTTCAAAGATACCATCCAATGCGTTGAGACGTGAACTAGCGAGATTTGTCAGTGGAAAGCTTGGTTTTGGTTGGACAACCTTTGATCATACAGCAGGTCCTGTTCCATTGTTTGCCTTTGGTCCCGGTGCACACTACTTTACCGGTGTTATGGATAACACAGATGTTGCAAAATTAATCATGAATCTATGCGGCATAACCTCGGCTATCTTTCCTAAAGTGGAATCGAAAACCAGTGGTTATTGAGAACCCTAAGGCCCCCGTGAGGGGGCTTTAGTTTATTCAACCTTACTCAGGTTTGTCCCTCCAAGGTTTTTATTCTTTGCTCGATCCACTTTAGTTCTTCGTTGAGCATTTCAGCCGCATGCTTAAGATTATTGATTTCATCCTCTTTAGTTTGTGAAGTCTCACATACTTGAAATTCCCCTGGTGAGCAACAGCATCTTGGCCAAGATGCCGACTGAATTTTACTCATAAAGATCATCTTGTGTCCATGACAGTACATTCTACTCACCTCCTTCGCTGATATTGATGATTTTGTGTATCATCTTAACATTTTCTTTCGCATGAAAGCACCAGTTATTCAGGAAATCTTCACCAGTTTGTGTGATTGAATAGACTCTTCTTGCAGGTCCAGTCACTTGCACCTCCCAGTTTGAGCTCACCAAACCTTGTAATTCCATGGTTCTCAATGCCCTGTAGAGAATGCTGGGATGACAACAAGAAATATTCAAACCTAATTCAGACAGTTTCTCCATCAAAGAATACCCATGATTTGGTTGTTTTTTTAAAATAGCTAACAACGCCGGTATCAGAAGATCCATCTTTACAGCTCCGTGCATACATCTTCCAACACTTGGCATTAACTCCGGCCCTCCCCGTTTGATGAATGAGAACAACCATGATGAGCCTCTTGTTTCGAGTGGAAACACCCTTCAGTAAGCTTCTCAAGTTTATCGTCCCTATAATCTTTGATAACTTCTTCGATGGTAAGGGTATCTGTCCTAAAGACCGTAACTCCTGCTCTCTCAAAAGCTTCCAAAGCTCCAGGACCAATCTGTTGCACTATCAAGGCCGTTGGGTTGAGGGTGAGTAGCACATCTTTTGGTTTTTCAGAACCACCAAAATGATCACTCCTGTTCTGTAATTTATCGATCTTGATGATGTTGCCGTTTTCATCCAAGTCAACGACGGCAAAATAGGGTGCTCTACCAAAATGTGAAGAAATGGTAGATCCATCAAGTGTTGGTACGATTATCCTAAGCATTTACCCGACCTCCTCACTCTAACTCTACAATATAGCACTTATGTGCAATTTGTCAATATACACAAAAGTAGAAGGCAACTATCTATATTCGCGCCAAACCACACAGGATTTCCATTTTCTCTTCAATACTCTCTTGCTTTTTGGTAAAATTATGGTACAATTCAATTTAGGGGCGATGGTTTATGAGAATAAACGACGTGACAAGTATGTGGGCAGCTAGGTATCTTGAATTCTTACAGAATAGACAGTCGGCCCTCACTCAGCAGATTGCTCAAGCCACTATGCCTTTTAATGCAAATATATCTTCATCAGCGATCTCTGAAAGGTTGCGCGCACAAATGAGAGGTTATGAAAGATCGATGTACGATGTTTACAACGCAATTGGTATGCTGAATGTAGCAGAAGGTGGTTTGAATTCAATAACTACAAGCCTCCAGAGAATGAGAGAATTGGCTGTCCAAGCTTCAAGTTCTACGCTGAGCGAATCTGATCGAAGTGCCTTGCAAAAAGAATTTCAGCAAATGCAACAACAAATAAATAAAACCTCTCAACAAACACAGTATAATAACATAGCAGTTATAGCTGGAGATGTTAGAAACTATCAAGTACAAACAGGGCCGAACGAAGGGCAGAACATGTCTATAACGATAGGTCCGGTCAATACACAAACTCTTGGAATTGAAAATCTGAACCTGAACAGTGTTCAAAACTCTCAAAATGCTATTGAAAAGATTGACAGAGCCTTAGAACAACTAAACAGCACAAGATCCTATATTGGTGCCACTACTAATAGACTTGTCTCCGCAGCAAGAGAGCTTTCAAACACCATGACAAACATCACCTCGAGTGTGAGTACATTGACAGATACGGACATGGCAAGATCTATGATGGACTTTATAAGAACACAATTGTTGACTCGATCTACAACGGCCATGATGAGTTACTCTAACCTATCCCGGTTAGCAGTACTCAGAATATTGGGCGCTTGAAACCTTTGTTGTAAACAACACAGGGGGCAACCATCTGGTTGCCCCTTTTTATTGACAGAAATATCTATTAAAATAGTCATATTTATGATATCATTATTGTGAAAAACTTATCAAAAGAGGTGTTGTGAATGGATATGTTCTGCTACATGTGTTCACAAGCTTTGAACAACGAAGCATGTACAAAGATTGGTGTCTGCGGAAAAAACCCAACAGTGACAAGACTTCAAGACAATCTTGTGTACATTCTAGATGGTATATCAGCTTACTACTATCATGCCAGGGAACTTGGGTACAAAGATGAAGAAATCGCTGCGTTTTTTTCAAAAGGGTTGTATTCAACTCTGACGAATGTAAACTTTGATGCTGAAAATTATATTCAGCTCTCGCTTGAAGCTGGTATGATGAATTTCAGGGTTATGCAACTTTTGAAAAAAGCTCACATCGAAACTTATGGGGAACCGACACCAACACAGGTAGAAACAGGAACAAAAAAAGGTCACGCAATCATCGTTACTGGGCATAATTTGAAAGCACTCGGAGAACTCTTGAAACAAGTAGAAGGAACTGATATCAATGTCTACACTCATTCAGAAATGTTACCTGCCCATGGGTACCCGGGATTAAGAAAATTTAGAAATCTTGCGGGGAATCTTGGAGCGGCATGGTATGATCAGAAATCTTTGTTCGCGAAAATTCCAGCCGCGATCTTGGGAACCTCAAACTGCGTCCTCATACCCACAGAAGCTTATAGAGACAGAATTTTCACAACCTCGATCGCCAAATTACCAAAGGTAAAACATATAGAAGGTTACGATTACTCACTTGTTATAGAGAAGGCGCTTTCTCTACCTCAGCTCGAAGAAAAGCCGGGAAATTACAAACTCACTACAGGTTTTTCGTTGAAATCAGTGTTAGATTTGAAAGACAAGATAAAGCACTTAGTTGAACTGGGAAAGATCAGGCATTTCTTTGTAATAGGAGGATGTGATACACCGACGCATAAGGGTAGCTATTACAGAGAGTTTGCTCAAAAGCTGCCAAAGGACACAGTCATCGTAACCCTTGCGTGTGGAAAATACAGATTAAACGATATCAATTTTGGCGACATAGACGGTCTTCCAAGGCTGATAGACGTCGGACAGTGTAACGACACAATCGTTGCCATCGAAATAGCTCAAGCATTGTCAACACTCTTCAACACACCTATTAATGAATTGCCATTGACACTGGTCTTAACATGGATGGAACAAAAGGCAGTAGCCATTCTCTGGACTTTGTTGGCACTGGGTGTCAAAGGTATACACATCGGTCCGGTGTTGCCTGCCTGGGCTAACGAGGAAATCATAAATCTCCTGAAGATCAATTACGATCTGAGATTGATAGGTGACCCCGAGGAAGATATCAAGCGAATTTTGAAATCTTGAATTAGGAAAGATAGACAGGAAGGCGGTTTTCGCCGCCTTTGTTTTACTTGACAGAATTGATTATAATCATTATAATGATTATAGTGATTGGGGGTGTGTCCTTTGCCTTCAATGATTGACCCGTATTCAACAGAACCTTTGTATTATCAGCTCAAGGAAGCATTAAGGAAGAACATACTTGCAGGTGTATGGAAGTCAGGTGAAAAGATACCAACGGAAAGACAGCTATCAGAGAACTTTGGAGTCAGTATAGCAGTTGTTAGGCAAGCTGTGTCTCTTCTTGTAGAGGAAGGGTTTCTCATTAAGAGACAAGGAAAAGGAACTTTTGTAGTTGATGCGAGAGTCAGACAAGGCCCAAGAAAACTCACCAGTTTTACCGAAGAAATGTCATCTATGGGTCTTAGAGCATCATCAATTATTCTGGAAAAAGGCATAAAACAAGCAGATGAAAAAATCTGTAACGCCCTCAAATTAGAGTTGAAAGCCAACGTAGTAATGGTTAAGCGGCTAAGACTTGCCAACAACGAACCCCTCGGTATACAGACTTTCTATATCGCCGAATACTTGGCACCTGATTTTCTTGAAAATGATCTAACTCAATCTCTCTACAAATTACTTGAGACGAAATATGGTGTTCGAATTGTATCAGCTCAAGAAAAATACTTTGCCACGATACTTGACAAGTACGAATGTAAACTGTTGAAAGTGAAATGGCCCTTTGCAGGTTTTATAGTTGAACGCATCACTTTTGATCCAGCTGGCAGCCCCGTTGAATATACTGAATCAGTCATCAGAAGTGACAAATACTCTGTGCAAGTCAATTTGAGGAAGTGACTACATGTTTTTCGTAGCCGATATTGGCGGTACAAACCTTAGAACAGCAATTGTCGATGCCAACGGAACAATTTTTTGCAAGTCTAAACAGATCACACCAAAAGACTATAAACAACTTTTGCAAATATTGACGACTGAATTTTACAAAAGCGTTCAAGAATTCCGGGTTTCTGAATATTGCATTTCTGTAGCGGGAGCCGTCTTCAGCGACGGCAATGTATGGCTTCCAAATGTGTTTGGTTCGAATAGATTTGACATACTGCATGATCTGAAACATCTACTTGATAACTACAAAGGCTATGCAATCGACGATCGAGTAGCAGGACTAATGGGAGAACTGTGGAAAGGTTGTGCTGTTGGAAAGAAGGATGTACTCTATCTTGTAGTAGGAACAGGCGTTGGGCTTGGGATATTTGCAAATGGGACACTTATTACTGGAAATCAAAATCTTTCTGGTTCTGTCGGCTGGATTAGAACCTTTGATCCGTTAACAGGCAAATTTGAGAACATGGAAGATCTCATCTCTGGCCCTGCTATTGTGAAAAAATATAAAGAAATCTCTGGCATCCAGGTTGATTCAGCACAGGATGTTTTCAATTTCTACTTCAAAAAGGACAAAGATGCAGAAAAAGTAGTTGTGAATACTTCATGGTCAATCGGTTATCTTCTGAGTATTCTTACTAATACCTTCAATCCGGATCTGATTGTCCTTGCAGGAAGTTTGGCTCTACAATGGAATATTTTGCAGGAACATGTGTTACAAGCTTTGCAAACACATACCAGTCCCTTCATTCAAAAGCCTCAGGTTCGAACCTCTTTTCTCGGTGAAGATGCTCAACTGATTGGCTGCGCCAGATACACTTTGATGATGCAAGAAAGGAGTGACTGAGTTGTTGGCATTTGAGACGTACCTGGAGAAAATCGGCGAAGTTTTGAAAAGAATCAAGAATGAACAAAAAGAGAATATTCTTAAAGCATCAAACGTTATGGCAAAGTGTATTGAAAATGGTGGCCTTGTGCACTTGTTTGGTAGTGGTCACTCGGTCCTACCCGTCCTGGATGCCTTTCCAAGATATGGGAGCTTTCTTGGATTCAATCCCCTAACTGATCCGAGGCTGATGTGGTTCAGTGCTACGGGTCCCGCAAGCGCTCCTGGTCTTTTAATCATCGAGAGAAAGGAAGGATACGTTGTAGATGGCTTTCTGAGATACCAACCAATAGGTAAGGGTGATGTATTGCTCGTTTACTCTCACGGAGGAGTCAACGCCGCGCCTGTAGAAGCAGCTACCTACGCTAAGAAGGTTGGGGCAACGGTTATAGCAGTGTTGTCAATGGAAAATCAAGCCCTTGCTAATCCAACCCACAGTACTAAGAAGAAACTATCAGATATTGCTGATATAACTATCGACAACTGTGTCCCGCCTGAAGATGCGGTGGTTCCTCTTAAAGGTAGGGAAGAGAAGATTGCAGCTTCTTCAACTATAGCGGCAATAGCCGTAACGATGTCTTTAATAGCCCAGACCGGGACGGTTTTGAACGAGAAGGGAAAGGATCTGAAGATCTTTGTCTCCCCAAATGTTCCTGGCTTTGGTGTTGACTACAACATAAGAATCTTTGACCAACACCAGAGAATGATCTGCGATCATTACAAAAAGATTCAGAAGGAGTGAGAAAGTTGAGGAACTTCTTCCCCGTTTCCGTGTGGTATGGTCCCGAAAGATCAAGAGCGCCAATGGTTGCGAAGATCAAATCTTTGAAAGATGTGGAAAAAGACATTCAGAAGATAAAATCGCTTGGTTTCAATGCTGTGAGATTCTGGTACGATTGGGCTGCAGCAGAGCCAGAGCCTGATCTTTGGGATTTTTCTACAATAGAGGCTCTTTTGTCCATAACAGATAAGTTAAAGATTCATGCAATAGTCCAAGTATACACAGATTCCGCACCAAACTGGGTAGAACGAGATCATCCAGATTCTTTATTTGTTGACAGATCTGGTTTAGTAATTCACTCACAGGCATCGCCTGGCTATTGTTCAGATCATCCAGTGGTAAGAAGGCATATAGAACAGTTTCTTGAAAGACTCGCCAAGGTTGTGTCTTCACATGAGTCTTTTTACGCATGGGATATTTGGTCAGAGCCCCACATTGTTCAATGGTCTTGGGTTGACTACATTAAAGATCCCTGGTTCTGTTACTGTAAAAATTCTCAAAATAGATTTATTAGTTGGCTCAATGAAAAATACAAGACGATTGACGCATTGAATGAAGCATGGTACAGAACACACAAAAGTTGGGAAGAGGTAGTCGCTCCAAGGTACGTTTCCTTGTCGAGTTTCAGAGACTTACTCGATTGGATTGAATTCAATATCGAAAAGATAGCACAAGACCTTGAATGGAAGACTAAACTCCTACGCAAGGGTGACAAAGATCATTTGATATCAAGCCACGCTGCAATATCGAGCGTGTATGGAATACCAGGGATAGGTTATGGTGCATCAGATGATTGGCGACTTTCAGAAAAGGTTGACGTGTGGGGTACATCTTTCTATCCAAAACACACAGGTTCATGGATGCCACTGAAGGCTCATCACATGGGTGTAGCATTAGATGCTAGCAGGTCTTCATGCGAAAGCCGAGGAAAACCTTTCTGGATAGGAGAACTTCAGACAGGCCACGGTGTTACGGGAATGCGGCTTGGAGAACCTGTAGATGAACTGGATGTTGAGCGTTGGGCATGGCTCGCTGTTTCGAGGAATGCAAAGGGACTGAACTATTATGCATGGTTACCAATGAGCTGTGGCTATGAAATCTCTGGATTTGGTTTGGCAAACTATGATGGATCAGTAAATGAACGTGCTTTGGCAGCTGGTAAGGTAGCAAGAATAATCACAGAAAACATGGATATATTTATTAACTCAAAAGCTACCCCAGCACAGGTTGCAATACTTTACAATATCGAAGCTCATAAAGCTTTAGCCTGCCTTAGGGCTGAGAGCGCTGAAGTGATTCGAAAGGACATCTTTGGCATTTACAAATCTTTGATGAACCTTGGACTCAATGTTGATTTTCTGCATCTGACAGATTTTAGGGGAGATCTTTCAAGATACAAGGTCATTTTTCTTCCATTTTCAATTGCTTTGGATGAAAAGGCTGCAGAAGCAATAGATGATTATATATCACATGGTGGAACTGTTGTTGCAGATGGACGTCTGGCATGGATGAAAGCAGATGGAACTTTGTGCGAAAAAATTCCAGGCTTGGGGCTAGACAAAATCTTTGGTTGTGAGGAACTTTGGATGAAAGAAGTGAAAAAGCAAACAACACTTGAGTTTAACGGATTAAAGCTTTCGACATATAGATATATATCTGTTTATAAAACTCTAGGTGGTAAAACGATTGCGACGTGCGAAAACAACCCCGTGATAGTTAAGAACAATCATAACTCAGGAACGGCATTCATGATTGGGACATTGATAGGTGCTGGTTATGAAGAAACAGGGAACCTGAACAATCTTGATCTGATCAAAGAAATAATCTTAGAGTCCGGTGTAAAACAGCAGTACTACGTAGAATGTAAGCAAGGTAACTTAGAAGATATTGAAATAAGAAGTTCATCGTCTTCTGAGAATGGCTTAGTTTACCTTTTTAACCACGGAAATACAGAGTCTGTTTTTGACGCCTCTATATCGCACGATGTATTTGGCAAATCTTTCAAAGAAGCTATTTGCCTGAATCTTTCGAAAACTTTGATGTTTGAAGATGATGGAAAATCTGCAATTTTGAAAAATGTGAGCTTGAACCCAGGGCAAACAATGGTTGTTCTACTCAAATGATTCTAAAACCTTTAGTTAGGAGGGGTGAAGGATGAGAAAGTCATCGATTATTTTTTTCGTGGCAATTTTGAGTCTTCTCAGTGTTGCTGGTTTGGCAAAAAGTAAGCTGATCTTTGCCGTTCACTGGTCAGATTATCAAGTTGAAGGAGTCAAGGACGAAAACGGAAATGTGAAGGTAAAAGGACTCAGACAGTACGTTGAAGAATACCAAAAACTCAACCCGGACATCGAGATTGAGATTCAGTCTGTTCCGTTCGATGAATACCTAAAACGAATACTCATAAGCCATACCTCCGGTGTAATAGCAGATATTTATGTTCTATACTCGTTGTGGGGCGTACAATTAGTCGATTCTGGTATACTGGACCAGGTTCCGAAAGACATCATTGAAAAAATCAAGAGTGATTTTGTTAGAGCCGCCATCGACGGTGCCACAATTGACAAAGCTGTATGGGGTGTCCCAGTAGAAGTTGATAACTATGCTCTTGTGTACAACAAGAAATTACTACAGGAAGCAGGATTCAATCAGCCTCCAAAGACATGGGAAGAATTGGTTCAAATGGCACCAAAGCTCACAAAAAGAAACCCTGATGGTACAATCGCACAATATGGCTTTGCTTTCCTTTCAGGTTGGGACTCCGCCGTTGTGCATCCATACCTTGCACTTCTGTACAGCAACGGTGGAAGATTTTTCACAGACGATTTTACAGAGTGTCTACTCACATCAAAAGAGGCAGTTGAGGCTTTGGAAGCTCAATTGAAACTCTTCAAAAATGGTGCTACCGATCCAGCAGCAAGCGTATGGAACTTTCCGGCTGGTAAAATCGCCATGATGATAATGGCCCCTTGGTATGAAACATCTTTGAAATTGGGATTGAAAGATCAATATGAACAAACAGTAGGTGTGGCACCAATACCTTACTTGAAAAAACCCGCAACAACAGGATACACCTGGTTTATAGCAGTTGACAGTGCTTCAAAAAACAAGAAAGCAGCCTGGGATTTCATCAGATGGATGACTCTACAAAATGCAGGTGGTTTTACAAGAATGGGAGAACTGATGGCAAAGAACATAGGTGCTATTCCACCAAACAAAATGGACATTGGCTTCTTCAAAACTGAACTCGATGATCTTTACACCTCTGTTTTTGTCAAAGAACTGGACAATACCTATCAAGAACCCAACGTAGCACAAGGACAGGAGATCAAAACGATATTGATGAGAGAAATCATAGAAGCTTGGAATGGACGTAAGACTGCCGAAAAGGCACTGAGCGACGCAAAAACAAAGATAGACAAGATACTTGCTGAGTTCTACAAATGAAGGGAGTTCTCAACGTTGACCAACAAGAAAATTTTCAGCAGGCACAGATCATTTGAAAGAAATATGGGGGCGGGGTATTTATTCCTTGCCCCTGCTTTGATCTTTTATTCTTTATTCTTTGTTTATCCAGTATTATTTTCTTTCACAGTGTCCACAAAAAGATGGAACATGTTGATTCCTCTTTCACGCGCAAGAAATGTTGGATTTTCAGAGTATGCTTATTTACTCAAGGATGAAATGTTCCTGGGAGTATTTAAGAATACGTTGTTGTATGCTATCATAACAGTTTCTTTTACGATAATTATCGCCCTTGTATTGGCTGTGTTGATAAACAACGCGAAATTTTCTGTGCTGTGGCGATTCATATACTTTGCACCGGTTGTTACTCCACAAGTCGCTATAGGTACGATCTGGGGGTATCTTTATAGGCCAAGCAATGGATTGTTGAATTCCATACTGGGTTTATTTGGTTTCAAGCCTGTGTATTGGTTAACTGATCCAAATATAGCTCTTTTTTCAATAATGGCCACAGCAGTTTGGGCTGGTACAGGTGGTTCGATGTTGATAATCACAGCTGGTTTGAAAAATATACCTCAGGATTACTATGATGCCGCAAGAATCGATGGAGCCGGTCCTTTCAAACAATTTCTTCATATCACTGTACCTCTTTTATCACCAACATTACTCTTTCTTACAGCAACAGGCTTTATAGGCGCATGGCAAGTGTTTGACTTACCGTTCACGATGGGGAGAAATGCACCTGCAAAAAGTGTAATGACTGTTTCTTGGTATGTCTACGAAACAGCCTTTCAATCATTGAGAATGGGAAGAGCATCTGCAGGAGCCTTTTTGCTCTTCTGTGTAATCTTTGCCTTTACTTTGTTCATCCTCTGGATTTTCAAGCGTGGAGGTATCAAGGGATATGAATAAAAAAATGATGAGAGTCATCCTCGAGATAATAAGATACACAGTCATAGTTTTTGGTGCATTCTGGATGGTTCTACCCTTTTTCTGGCTTTTCTCGGCATCCCTGATGACACCACAAGAGTTGATGTCTGACATACCAAAGTGGTTACCTGAAAAGCCACAATGGAACAACTATCTGCAAGTTTTGAAAAGAGTACCAATCTTTACCTATTACAAGAACAGTTTAGTGGTGGCTGGTTCCGTTACTTTTCTCGTTCTCTTCACCAGTTCGATGGCTGGTTATGCCTTTGCAAAACTTAGATTTTGCGGAAGAAGAATTCTGTTCAATTTTGTTTTATCAACCATGATGTTTCCTGTTTTCATATTCTTGATACCTGTGTACTATCTTATGAAATTGTTTGGTTGGCTCAACAGCTATTTGGCTCTGATCGTTCCCTTTGCAGTTAGTGGTTATGGCATATTTCTTATGAGACAATTTGTCATGACTATACCTGATGAACTTCTTGATTGTGCGAGATTGGATGGTGCGAAGGAATTCAAAATCTACTCTGTAATCATCCTGCCTTTGTTGAAACCAGCTTTAGCTACCCTGGCAATACTCACCTTCATTGGACAATGGAATTCCTTTCTCTGGCCTCTGATAGTCACCTCTACTGCTCAGAGATTCATGACACTGCCCGTTGGGATATCCAGGCTTTCCCTTGCATTTTCTACAGCCGAGACGCAACATTTGATAATAACAGCCCTCGTCTATCAAGTTGTTCCCATGGTAATCATGTTCCTGTATTTACAAAGATACTATGTAAAAGGCTTCGTGCTCAGCGGATTTTCAAATCTGTGATCAACATCAAAACCACTCAAAGTGTATAATTTACTCGGGTGATGATAATGTTAAAGGCTTTGTTCAGAGAAAGGGTTCAGTTAATCAGAGACTTTGTTAAAAAGAGAGGTTTCGATGGTCTTCTTCTGAGTAGGTGTGATAATTTTTCATGGTTTACTTTTGGGGCAAGAAACCACATCACATTGAACACAGAGGTTGGTGTAGCACATATCTTTGTAAATAATGAAAGCGTTTATATCTTCACGGACAATATCGAAAGAAAGCGTATCGAGAAGGAAGAGCTTTGTGAAGATTTATTGTCTGAAATCGATTTTGGAGAATATATTTGGTCGAAAAACATGATGGATGTTTTAAAGCCGTTCATCACTGGCAAAAAGATCATTTCTGACACAGGAATGTTAGAAACAACTAACTTAGGAGACGAGATCAAGCCATTTAGGTTTGTGATGAGCACAATAGAACTTGAGCAATACACAGATCTTGGTAGAATTTGCGATGAAGTTTTGAACAGGAAAATGAAGGAACTGAGACCTGATATGACCGAACTTGAGGTCCAGGGGATCATATACAACGCTTTGGCAAAAGAAAACATCGAACCTATCTTTGTCATGGTAAGTGGAGAAGAGAGCGCGAAACTTTATAGGCACAATCTGCCCAGAAATGTGAGGCTGGGGAAAAAGGTTTTTGTGAGTATCTGTGCGCGCAAAAAAGGTTTGGTAGTTTCCATGACAAGATCTGTACTCTTTGAAAAAGATCAAAGTTTACTTGATCAACACAAACAAAATTGTTATGTAGATGCAATAGCAATTTCAAATTCAAAACCTGGTGTCAAGTTGAATTATGTTTTTGAAAAGATCAAAGAAGCTTATGCCGAGGTAGGTAGACCTTACGAATGGATGCTTCACCATCAGGGTGGTCTTGCTGGTTATAAAGCAAGAGAGATAATAGCCAACGAATCTACGATCTATGAGTTGAAGGTTGGAAATGTCCTTGCTTGGAACCCAACGATTACAGGCACAAAATCGGAAGACACCATAGCACTGACAAACGAAGGAATGAAAATCATAAGTTATTTCGAAAACAGTGACTGGCCCTGCGTCGAGTTCAAAATGAATGGTCTGTCCATCAAAAGGCCTGATTTACTGGTTGTTTCAAAGAAGGTGATATGATGTGGTCATCATTCATATTTGAGATATTTTGGATGGTTCTGATTCTGAGTTTCTTCATACCATTTGTTCGTGCAAATATGCAAAGATCTACCAGAGAAGCACTTATAAGACAACTTGAAGTCAAAAGAAAGAGTCGTGTCATCACTCTGATACACAGACAAGAATCGATGAGCTTTTTCGGCTTGACCTTTGGAAGGTACATAAACATTGAAGATTCTGAAGACATATTGAGAGCGATCAAATTGACCCCCGAAAACATGCCAATAGATATCGTTCTTCACACACCTGGTGGCCTTGTGTTGGCTGCCGAACAGATTGCAAGGGCATTGGTCAGGCACAAAGGCAAAGTAACAGTCTTTGTACCTCATTATGCCATGTCGGGTGGAACACTCATAGCGCTTGCAGCAGATGAAATAGTTATGGATCCAAATGCCGTGCTCGGTCCACTTGATCCGCAGATTGGTGGCTATCCAGCACCGTCCATTTTAAGTGTTGTCGAAAAAAAGAGCATCAACGAAATAGACGATGAGACATTGATACTCGCAGATGTTGCCAAGAAAGCCATAGATCAAGTGAAAGATTTTGTCAGCTGTCTGCTAAAAGAAAAAATTAACGAAGAAAAAGCTAACGAACTTGCACAAATTCTGACGAGCGGAAAATGGACTCACGACTATCCAATAACTATCGAAGTTCTTAAGAGTATGGGACTGCCTGTTTCCGATCAAATGCCAGAAGAAGTGTACCAGCTCATGAATTTGTACAAACAGACCGAGCAACGAAGGCCATCGGTACAGTATATCCCCGCGCCATATAAAAGCAGTGAGCAAAACAGTAAATCAATAAGATTTTGATCACCAAGAACGAGTGTCTTTCATTCTTTCCCAAAGATCTCGTGCAAGTTCTGGTGAACTTTGATGAAGAGCACTCAAAAGATCCAGTATCATAGAGTTGCTCATACGTTCTGTTAATTTCAAAAGAGAATCAAGTGTCAACTTTCCTTCATTGATCCATTGTAAGATTCTTTCCACATCCAAGGTTGGCATGACGTATGTGCTCTTCTTATCGATAATTGGCTGCTGAACTTGCCAATTTGGGAGAATACCTTTGTATGGATAAGAAGCAATGATCTTAGCCCAAACGGGTGCTGCATTGACACCACCAGTCAGATTCTGCCCATCCACCGCGACAGCAAGAATGATCTGGCTGTCTCCTCCGATGAACCAGGCGGTTTTCTCAGAAGTGCCGGTCTTACCGGCAACAGGCACTTTTTGTTTTGCATAGACACCTGTACCTTGATCAACAACACGCTTCATAGTGCTGAGAAGTAAACTACTTGCAACTATCGTACTGTTCTTCCTGGCTCTAATTACATTCAAGACCTTGGGAGATGCCCTATAGATAATTCGCCCATAAGGATCTTCAATGGCGTCTATTATATAAGGTTGAAGAACTACCCCACCATTGAAAATTGCAGCGTAACACTTTAAAATCTCTTCTGGAGCACTTTCGATCGTGCCAAGAGAAATTGTCAAATCATTTGGATAATAACCATTGAGTTTCATTTCCTTTTGAAAAAACTGAACGACCTTGTCTTTTCCCAGTTGCATGAAAAGATTCACAGAAGGTATATTTCTTGATTCTATCAATGCTTGAGCCATAGTGACCGATCCTTTGTATTGTTTATCGAAATTTTCTGGTGTCCAATCACCTATTTTGATAGGCAAATCAGCGAGCTGATTTTCCAAATTCCAACCTTCCAACAGCGCCAAGTAGTAATACAGAGTTTTTACAGCTGAACCAAGTTGTCTTTTACCTTCTGGATAGGTCAACCCGACTCCTTTGTATGCGAGTATGGCACCAGTGAAAGGATCTATAGCTTCAGCAACGGTATTTTGCTCTAGCTGAATTGAATTTTTCATCAGCGTTGGATCAAGCGTTGTGTAGATACGATAACCTTGCCTGACTTCATCCAACCCAAAACCTATTGTCTTCAGTTCTCTTACAACTCTCCAAAAGACTTCTTCGTCCAGATTCTTCCTCGGTCTGTCAATAAAAGTTAGTTTATCTATCGCTGACAGCTCTTTTTCGTAATTTTCATGAGTCAGGTACCCTTCCCTCAACATTGCCAGCAAGACCGTCTTTGCTTTCTTTTTGGAAAGTTCAGCATCTCTAAAGGGATTATAGTTTTCGGGAGATCTTATAGTTCCCACAAGAATAGCACTTTCCTGAAGATCTACATTAGAAAGATCCTTCCCAAAATAATAACTACAAGCACTGGCGAGTCCATACAAACCATTTCCCATGTAAACGGAGTTTAAATACATCTGCAAAATTTCATCTTTCGTACGCACTCTCTCAAGCCATAGAGCAATGAAAGCTTCTTTGATTTTTCTCTCCCACGTTCTTTCAAAGGACAGATAGAGCGTTCTTGCAAGCTGCTGAGTGATAGTACTTGCTCCTTCATTGATTGAAAGGGTCGAAAGATTCCTAACAAGAGCCCTTACTATCCCTTCAAGATCAACACCGATATGTGACATGAAGTTTTTGTCTTCAGAAGACACAAGTGCATTGACGAGTACCACAGGTACCTCAGACAAGTTTTTCCAGAATGTTCTTGAGAGCATTATAGGGGAACCATTATTATAGAACATGATCAAACCAGTTGGGAGATGAGATTCTGGTGAATCAAGATCTCTTGTGATCAAGAAGTAGCACAAAAACAATCCCACTAACGATGTTGTCAAACCTATTAAAAAGGCTATTCTTCTCAAAAGTTGCACCCCTCAATCTTGAGCAACATCTTCTTCCATTCTATGCCGCCAGTGAAGCCACCAATCGATTTCTTTGCGACAACTCTGTGGCATGGAAAATAGACAGGTAAAGGATTTGCCTTCAAAGCTTGACCTATAGCTCTTGGAGAGGTTTTGAGCTTTTCAGAGAGTTGTTTATAAGTTTCAGTGTGTCCATATGGTATCTCCCTGACCAATGTCCATACCTTTTTCTGAAAGGCTGTACCACCCAACTTTACAGGAAAATTAAAACTTTGCCTTCTACCCTGAAGATAATCTTCGATCTGAATTGCTATATTCTGATCGATCTTTCCAAAACATTTTTCATTGAATTTTATCTGAGTGACATGACCATTTTCTTCATATACACATATATAGCCACATTCTGTTTCAAAAGATTGACAAATCACAACTCATATCTCCCTTCTGTCATAATATCCTTGGGGTGATCTTGTGCGAAAAAGATTTCGAGACTTCGGATTGAGTTTTGGCAAATTACCTCCCGCAGAAAAGAATCTTATCACAGATGTCGGACAAATAAGAGTCGGACATGTGACACTTTGTTATGACGAGCCGTCAATAGTGAGAACTGGTGTAACTGCAGTAGTATTCGAGGATGTTTTCGAAAAACCCTTAACTGCTGCTTGTGCCGTATTAAATGGTTTTGGAAAATCAATTGGGCTGATGCAAATAGAAGAATTAGGGCAGATACAAACCCCAATAATTTTGACAAACACACTGAGTGTTGGTACGGCTTTTCAAGGTGTAATCAGTTATATGAGCAAGAAGCATAGTTTTAGAACACTCAACCCAGTTATCTGTGAGTGTAACGATGGTTTTCTAAACGACATCCTTTACCCGTCAGTCAAAGAGGAGTATATTGAACAAGCTATAGATTCGGCATCTGAAGAGTTTGAGCTTGGCAGTATTGGTGCAGGCATGGGAATGACCTGCTTTGGTTTCAAAGGAGGTATAGGAAGTTCATCAAGAATTTTGAAAGACAGTTTCATAATTGGGTCCTTGGTACTTGCGAACTTTGGTAGCTACGAAGACCTCTATATTTTAGGTAAGAAGGCATCAAAGTTCGTGAACCCTGGTGTAGAGAAGAACCAAGAACAAGGATCTATTATCATACTTATTGCAACCAATATACCGTTAGATTCAAGACAACTCAAAAGACTGGCAAGGCATTCCTTTCTTGCCTTAGGAATGTTGGGTGCACCGGGATATCACTCAAGTGGTGATCTGTGTATCGCCTTTTCAACAGCAAAAGGTCATACAGAGGAGACAAAAGAGAACTTTGATTTATTCTTCAGAGCTGTCGTAGAATGCACCTACGAAGCAATATGTGACGCACTTTTTTGTGCGGAAAGTGTTGAAGGTTTTCTTGGTGTAGCAAAGGCTATGCCAGTGGAATGGGTGATAGAATCAAGCAGGAGGGATAGTGTTGAAAGATGTTGAATTCATAAGAAATATATGTATCATTGCACATATAGATCATGGTAAAACCACCTTTGTTGATAGAATCCTTGAGCTCACAAAGAGCGTGGATCCACGCTTGATGCATGAGCAATTTCTCGATCAAATGGATATTGAAAGAGAACGTGGCATAACTATAAAAGCACAGCCTGTCAAGGTACTTTATGAATATGATGGCAAAGAATATGAAATAAACATCATAGACACTCCGGGACACGTTGACTTCTCATATGAAGTGAGTCGAAGCATGGCAGCATGTGAAGGTGCGGTGTTGATCGTAGATGCTTCCCAAGGGGTTGAAGCACAAACTGTGGCACACACATATTTGGCTATCGATAACGATCTTGATCTTGTTCCAGTTTTGAACAAGATCGATTTACCCAATGCAAATATTGAGGAATCAACAAATGAATTGATTAGTCTTGTCGGAATAGATCAATCAGAAATTCTGAAAATGAGTGCAAAGACAGGTGAAGGGGTCAAAGAAGTCTTGGATGCCATAATACAAAGAATACGTCCCCCAAAGGGAGATCCAAAAAAACCTCTCAGAGCTTTGATTTTTGACGCAAAATACGATAAATACCGCGGAGTAATAGTTTATGTGAGGATCTTCGATGGTACTGTTAGAAAGAATGATAAGATCATTGTTATGTCAACAAATGAACAGTACGAGGTGGTTGAAGTTGGTATCTTCTCACCAGATATGAAGCCAGTCGATGAACTTGGCCCCGGCGAAGTTGGTTACATTGTAGCCGGTATAAAAGAAGTGGCGCATGCGAAGGTTGGTGACACCATAACTAGTGCAAAAAATCCCTTGGATTTTCCGCTACCTGGTTATAGGGAAGTCAAGCCAATGGTCTATGCAGGGATGTTTCCAGGATTGCCCGAATATTATGAGGAACTAAAGAAATCACTTGAAAAACTTAAGCTGAACGACTGGGCACTGAGCTTTGAACCGACTCATTCTCCGGCACTTGGTTTTGGCTTCAGATGTGGTTTCTTAGGTCTTTTACACATGGATATAGTCAGAGAAAGGTTGGAAAGAGAGTTTGAGATGGCGGTGATCTTGACAGCTCCGAACGTTGAGTACAAAGTTCTTCTGAACAACGGGACGACTATATTGGTGAATGACCCAGCCAAATTTCCAGATGAAGATGAAATACAAAAGGTCTACGAACCTTTCGTGAAACTTTCAGTGATAACTCCTACAGAGTATGTCGGAGATATTTTCACGAATCTTCAAAATGAGAGAAGGGCAGTATTGCTCCACACAGAGAATGCCGGAAAGAACAGAGTGGTTATGGAATTCAAGGTACCACTTGCCGAGATTATAACAGATTTCTTCGATAAATTGAAAGCGATCAGTAGGGGCTACGCCTCTATGGATTATGAATTTATAGGTTATGAGGAATCGGAGGTCGTTAAGATATCTATACTGGTCAATAAGGAACCAGTCGATGCTTTGGCTACGATAACTCATCAGAGCAAAGAGTACGCGATAGCAAAGAAACTTGTAGATAAACTCTCTGAATTGATCCCGCGCCATCAGTTTGAGATTCCTATTCAGGCAAAGGCACATGGTAGAATCATCGCGCGAGCAGATATAAAAGCACTAAGGAAAGATGTACTTGCGAAATGTTATGGTGGAGATATCACAAGAAAGATGAAGCTGCTAGAAAAACAAAAGGAAGGAAAGAAAAAACTTAGAGAAATAGGGCAGGTCACCATTCCACAAGAAGCCTTCCTCGCCCTCCTGAAGATAGGCGAGGAAGAACAATGAGGTTCTCGGAGAACTATATAGAATTTCTTAAATGTTCAAGACCCATCTTCAAACCAATCTTGGACTTTTCAACTGCACCGGCCCAGACTGGGTCCTCGTGTTCTATGCTTATGACAAAATCATAACCAATCCTTTTGAGTGTTCTTATGAATTCTTGCCAATCTATTTCTCCTAAACCTGGCAGTCTGTATATCCACCAGCTTTTGCCATGCAAATTAGTACCAAAATGACCGAAAATACCCTGTTGGTCTAGCATGCTATCGTCTATTTCAACGTCCTTTGCATGAACGTGGAAAACTCTATCCTTGAATTCCTCAAGCACTTTTATATAGTCAACACCAAGCCAGTATAGGTGTGAAGGATCAAAATTGATGCCAAAGGAATCAGGTGTTATCCTCAATATTTCTTTCCACAATTGTGGTGAATAGAAAATGTTACCAATCTTCTCAGGTTCTTGCCAACCAACCATTGGGCAATTTTCAATCATCAATTTCACACTCTTTTTCTCTGCGTAAGTGATCAAAGGTTTAAACACCTTTTCAAACTCTTTTATATTCTCTTCAACAGATTTTCTTATATCCCTTCCAATGAAAGTACCAACAAGTTCCACTTTCAAAAGATGTGCGGCATCTATTACTTTCTTGAGATGTTCGTTAATATTTTTTCGCTTTTCTGGATTCGCGTCCAAATTATTGTCATAGTAAGCCAGTGAAGATATGGCCAAATTATGTTTTTCAAAGATCTTTCTGATCTCTTCAGCTTTCTTCTTGCTAAAATCTGTAACATCTATCGTTGTTGAAGAAAAATCCCTTTCATTCACAAGCGGCCAAGCAGCAATTTCTAAAGCCTCAAAACCATTCTCGGAGGACCACTTTACAATTTCTTCTAATTTCGTGTTTCCAAGAGCAACCGTAAGAAAACCTATTTTCATCCTTTGACCCCCTTCAAGGAGGGTCAGGCAGAAAGCCTGACCCCTTTCTTAAAATACTGATTCTGGGAAATAGTAGTCCTTTGCGTTCTCTTTCGTCACGGTCTCGGTTGCAAGAATGATCTTTCTTGGAATCCCTCTTTGATAGAAACCATTTAGATCTTGCTTTCTCAATGCCATTACAGCAAGATTAATGGCTGTGGAAATCATATTCGGTGGATAAGTGAAGTTAACACCTATGAGTGGATGGCTGTCCATGATCATCTTGACTATGTTCTTTTCGCAAGCCCCGCCAACCAAGACCATGTTCTTATCTCTACCGGTTTGCTTGAGTGCCAAAAGAACTCCATGAAGCATGTCATCGTCACCGGTCCAAACTGCATCGATCGCTGGGAATTTTGTAAGAAGTGTTTGCATGACTTCGAAAGCCTTTTCTCTGCTCCAGTAGCCCGGCTGCTCTGCTATGATTTTCAGATCTGGATACGTACTTATAGCATCCTTGAATGCCTTGACTCTTTCATCATCGATGGAGCATGGTATACCTCTTATAACAACAATATTTCCCTTTCCTTTGAGTTTTTCAGCGATATATTTTCCAGCAAGATAGCCATACATGTAGTTATCGCCAGCGAAGTAAGTGTTATACTCCTCAGAGTTTATACCCCTGTCCACTATGACTGTAAAGACTTCTTGCCTGAAGGCTTGAACGCAAATCGGTGTGAGTGGAGCTGATTCATAAGGATTGATCACAAGTGCATCGATACCTTTTGCTAAGAGAGCTTGAACCTGTGCAATCTGCTCACTTGGTTCTTTTGCTGTCACCAAGTAAAATTCAACATTTGGATCATTCTGATATTGCTTGATGGCATACTGTGCCCACCACACCATACCACCTGTCCAGCCGTGATCTAAGGATCTGTAGATTGCCATACCGCCAAGTGTCGTGACAAAAGCAGGTATTTTTCCTTTGGTGGTCAGAAGTCCCATGCCAAAATCTAAAAGCGCCGCCAAGCCATAATTTAACACAAAGGAGAATACTACTGAAGAAGTTCTGTCACCGAATTTGTTCACCACCTGGATCGCTACAAAACCCAATAGAGCCACCATCGAGCCAACCGATAAATCTATCTCACCGGCTATCATCACATTTGAAATTGCTTTTACTATCTCCACCATCTGCTTTTGTACTGGTGAGAGTTGAGAAACATAGGACTTTGGATCAATTTTTAGATTGAATCTATCTAGATATTCCTTGGCTTTTTCGATCATGGCTTTTTTGTTCAAAAGAAAGTTACCTCTGATCTCATCACCCAAAAAGACGTTTTCATAAACCCTTAGAGTATAGACCAAGTTCAGTTCCTGGGGAATAAGTATTATACCCAGCGCTTTAGCCTTGAGTGGATTGAGATGGACCATCTGTCCTTCAACAAAGATCTCGCCTTTGGTTGGCTGCAAGAAATCTGATAAAATTCTCATCAACGTTGATTTACCAGCACCGTTTTCTCCAACTACTCCATAAACCCGTGCTTTTTGGAACTGCACATCCACGTCATGCAAGACTCTCACTGATGAAAAATCCATGCATACATCATTGGCAGATAGAACTATTCCGTCAATCATTTACTTTCACAAATCCTCCCTTTTTGGATGATTCGAAGATTTTCTCAACCACTTTTACGGCGATCATTCCATCTTCGGGTTGGACTATTGGTTTTTCAAGACCAAGACACACTTTTGCGAAATGATCTATGACTGGCATCTTCCAGTATGGATCTTCGTTGGTAAAGAGTGGCTTGAGAGTTATTTCACCATGTAAACCTGTGGGTTTTAAAAGATAAATATCAATCTTTGAAGGATTGGTTTGACCTATCTTCAAAGTGCCTTTCTCGCCATAAATGACAAAATAGTTCTCTTCCAAACCCTTTGTGATCCAGTTGGCATCGAGTGTTGCAAAGCCACCATTTGATAACTTTAAGACGGCGCTTGCGATATCTTCAACATTACCCTGCTTTTCCAAAGTGTTGATCATAGCTGTACATTCAATTATCTCTAATCCTGTGAGGTATCTTATCAGATCTACCTTGTGTACACCAAGATCCCCAAGGGCACCGAACATGGCTGAATCTTTCTGGAAAAACCAAGTGGCGGTTGGAGACCAGCTTTCTGGTCCTGAGTGTCCAAACATCGTTTTTACAAGTCTTACTTCTCCAATCATTCCTGAATCGATTATTTCCTTTGCTCTCTGATGATGGGGAAAGAATCTTTGCGAGTGGTTTGTCATCAACACTTTCTTTTTTTCTCTTGCCAGTTGAACCATCTGCGATGCCTCTTGAGAATTAGTTGCCATGGGCTTTTCAACTAAAACATGTTTACCCATCTCTAAAGCATCGAGTGACACCTTCGCGTGCAGAAAATTGGGTAGCGCAACTACTACGGCACCAATATCTTCCTTCTGAAGCATATCGTGATATTCCGTATAGAAATGTATCCTTTCATCATTGAGCTTCTTTTTGAAGAAATGTAATCTCTCCTCGTTTTTGTCAGATACGGCCACAAGTTGAACGTATTCAGAAAAATATGCATTCGGAATATGTAGTACCTCAGAAATCTTTCCAGCACCTATGATTCCAAGTTTTATCTTTTCTGCCATACTCGATACCTCCTCAGATTTGCGCTATATCGATAAGTTTCTTCCTGAACGGAGACAGTGGAAACCTGGATCCACAGTGTTTAAAGACCTCTGCAAATTCACAACCAACCTGGATACCCCTGAAACCTGCTGGATAGATAATCGATGGCATGATTTCTTTGACAAAAACACGCTCGTCAAAGGCATTCTTCATGAGTTCAATCGCCATCTTCTTGTACTGAAATGAATCTGTTATATCAATGGCAACATCAAAGTCAAAATCAATGCTGGAAGCTGGTATCTCAAATAAATAGATCTCTCTCTCGAATCTTCTTGCCACTTTCACAGTTTGCTGAGATACTATCTCATGATCGTACAATATCTCGCTATGCCAATGAGTGAAAACAACATCTGGATTGAGTTTTTCAAACAACTCTTTCAGATCGGAGAACAAACTGTTTTCTTCTATTTTTCCGTAAAGATAATCAAAATAAACAGGTTCTGCCCCAAGCATCGCAATAGCATCTTTGAAACCATGAATCCTATCGCCGCAAACACTGAGAACATAAACTTGATCTCTGTTGAGGGCCAATTTTCTTATCGTCCCTCCCATTCCAATAACAGGGTCATCACTGTGTGCTGAAGTAACAAGAATCTTTCTCAAGCTGTTCCTTCCTTTCCCCTCAAACTCGATTGTCTAACAACCAATCGTGGTGAAAAGATATATCTTCTCACTTTCTTGTTTCCTTTAATCAGTTCAAGAAGAAGTTTTGCCGATACTTCACCCATTTCCTCTACTGGTTGATGAACAGAAGATAGAGGTGGCGATATAACCTCGCACAACTGTTCATCATCGTCAAACCCGACAATTGCGATATCCCCTGGCACTCTTAAAGAAAACTCTTTAACAGCCTTTAAAGCCCCTATCGCCACAAGATCATTCATGCAAAAAACACCGTCTACTTTTTGACCGGAAAGAAGTATCCTCTTCATATATTCATAACCTTTACCCTCATCATATCCCACAGCATATGCAACGGGTTGTAAGCTGAACTCTTTCATTGCAGCTTGATACCCTTCGAGTCTTTGGAGCGAGACGTACAGTTCATATGTTCCTCCAAGATGGATCACGTTGGAGCAGCCATTTTCAATAAGATGCTTCGTCGCACAATATGCTCCGTAAAAGTTATCGAGTATGATTGAAACGACGTTTTCATGATCATAATCCTTATCAAAGACAACAACAGGAATATAAGAGGAAACCTCTAATACTAAATCATCATTTACACGGGAATTCCCTATGATAATTCCGTCAACACCAAAGAATCTCGCATTTCTTATGAGCTTTTCCTCTCTATGCAAATCTCTGAAGGAATCCATCAAAATCACTAAACTGTCTTCACCACAAGCCTTTTCAACCCCGCGAGTGAGTCGAGCAAAAAATGGGTTGATTATATCGGGCACAATGAGACCTACGGTTGTGATCTTTGTCTTCTTTGCCATTGTCCTGGCGCGAAAATCTGGTGTATATCCCAGTTCCTTAGCTACTTTCAAAATCTCCCTACGCTTTTTCTCACTGACCCGTCCCTTACCGTTCAATACCTTCGAAACCGTCGAAACCGAAACGTTTGTTGCATCAGCTATCTGTTTCAACTTTGCCACCGACAAACCTCCCACTGTGTATATTACAAAAGAACAGACATTATGTCAGACTCTGTCATTTCTCTTATAACCTCTTCTCTCTCACGAAAATACTTTACCGATTCTCTGACCAAATTGTCCATAACCGATTCATCAGGCAAGGAATTCGCTAAAACATATGGATCAACGTATGGTCCAAGTGGCTCGAAGGTAACAAATCTACCTTCCTCATTCATACCAACTAAATACGAAGCCATTATAACCAAATCCAAGTCCATCATTCCTTTGCCTGGGGCATCACGATTACTGTCTGCAATGTGAAGATTTATAAGCCGATCCGAACATTTGATTATTGCATCTGCTATATCTCTTTCTTCGCGTAACATATGATAGATATCACCGTTTATGTGGTATATGGCCGGATGGTTAACCATTTCGATATATTTTATGGCCTGATCAACTGTGTGTATCAAACTGACCTCAGCAGATCTTATTGGTTCGATAGCAGCTTTGACAGTTGATCTTTCAAAATACCTGGCACATATTCTCAGAGTTTCAACGCTTCTATCCAAGTCATAACTGTCCTCAGCCACAGTCTTTCCGACGGCACTGGGAACAACTATTAGATATCTTGCACCAACAGATTCTCCAAAATCTATCTGCCTTCTGACATAATCGACGGCAGTTTGTCTTATATAAGGGTTCAAACTTGAAAGATCGTTGTAGCGTGAATAAAGGCCGCATATTCCAGAAACCCCCATATCTGTAGATTTCAGTGCTTCTTTTATCCTGTTTGCATCGCAGGAGAATTCATCGGTGTAATTGTCACCCTTCAGCTCAACGAAATTTAGCCCGTTTTCCTTCAATCTGTACAGTGATCTCTCAAGAGGCTCACGTCCAAACATCCACACACTCCAAGATAGATCAAATTTCCTATTTATCTTTTCTGGATATTTCGTTTTAAACTCTAAGAATTTCTTGGTTATCTCAAGTTTTTTCAACTGAAAATTCTGTAGTTTCATAAAAGAGTACACCCCTCACTTTTCTTCGCTGATGCCTAATTCTCTTAGAACTCCTCTCAACCAATTCAAAGATTTTTCAAGCAGAATGCCGCCTTTACCTTCACATTCTATGCTCAGAACTCCTCTGTAATCATTATCTCTCAATATTTCAAGGATCTTGCGAATGTTTCCTGCGTTCACACCCTCACCAACCGCACAATGACTTATTCCTATACCTGTATCTTTTCCCCTCAGACTCATTGCTAGACTTTCGGAGACATCCTTTATATGAACGTGTTTTATCTTCTTTAGGAATCTTCTACAGAATTCGACGGGATCCTGTCCAGCTATGAAAGTGTTCCCTGTGTCAAGGTTTAAACCTAATTTATCACTCTTGACGAAATCGAGCATCTTCTCCAACATCTCTGGTTTTGTCGTGAAATAACCATGAATCTCTATGTTGATGTTGATACCATAGAGTTCTGCAAGCTCAACGATGTATGAATAAGACCTTTTCATTAATTCCATTGCTTCTTCATCCGATAAACCTTCTGGTTTGTGTAAGCCATCAGTGGTGGCAATGTTATCACAACCAATCAGTTTCGCCCAAGGCAGTGTCTTGCAAACGTACTGAACTCCGAAGTACATACCATCTTTACCAGAGAGAGGATAAGCAGCATCGAGTTGAGAAAATCTCACACCATATCCTTCCATCTTTTCTCTCATCCTCAAAGGGTCTTCTGATAAAGAAATGTGTGGAAAATATCCTAATCCGTGTATCCAGGAAATGCCATCTATGACTCCACATTCAATATAGTGAACATCATGTTCCTTAGCCCATTGCAGGGTTCTTTCAAAACTGAAGACAGCAGAATTAAAAGCATCTGTGTGAAAACCTATCTTCATACCTATCCCTCCCTACTCTGCTTGATAAACTTCTTGAAGATTCCTCTTCCTGAATACGCACTGAAAGCACTCACAGCAAGCGAAGCTACTATGAAGATCCCAAAGACAACTTCCTGAAAGTACGGGTTCACTCTAAGCATGTTGAGTGTGTTGGAGATTATTCCCATCAACAAGACTCCGAAAAAAGTCCCCAATATGTTGCCTTTCCCTCCAGATAGAGGCGTGCCCCCAATGACAACAGCACCTATCGCCCTAAGCTCTAGTCCAGAACCTGTCGTCGGTTGAGCTGCACCGACTCGTGATAGGAGTATCATCGAAGCCAATCCCACCAACAATCCGTTTATCAGGAATGCCGCGAGTTTAGTTTTGAAGATCGATATTCCTGATAGATACGCGGCTGCAGTGTTACTTCCAACCGCATAGAAGTGTCTACCGAGTTTTGAATATTTCAAAATGAAATGTGCCAAAAAGTATATAGAAATTCCTATCAAAAAACCGAGAGGAAGTATTCCCCAGATTCTGGTCAAGCCCAATGCTTCAAATTTACCATATATGGTTTGAAACACCCCCTTTGTTATAGCGTATGCAGTTCCTCTAAAAACGCTCAGAAAACCAAGAGAAGTGATGAAAGAAGGTGCTTTAAAAACCAGAGAAGATGATCCCACCAATAAGCTGTTGAATGCTGCCAAGATCAATGCAACCAAAATGATCCAGAAATAGCTAATATCGTTTCTGATCATCATAGCGATCACACATGATACCAGACCAATATTGGCACCCACAGATATATCTATTTCTCCAGAAATTATCAGCATAGTCATACCTGATGCGAGTATGCCTAAGACAGCTATCTGTTCCAAGATGTTTGTGATGTTCCTTATACTGAAGAACCTTGGGTTTATAGTTCCGGTAATAACTGCGAGAACTACTTCTGCCAAGAGCAAGAAGAACCACTGATTCTTATAAACCGGTCTTTTACCCTTTGACAAAACTTGATTAGAATTCTTTTGCTCCATATCATGTCCCTCCTAAGATCAGACGCCTATAAAGAGCCTCACCAAATCTTCTTCTTTCAAATTATTATTCTCCAAAACATGAGTCAGTCTACCATTTCTCATAACACCTATACGATCACTCATCGATAAGAGTTCAGGCATATCTGAAGAAACCATTATGATGCTTTTCCCGCTCTCTGCAAGTTCCAACATAATCTGATAAATCTGTTCTCTTGCACCTATATCCACACCTTTTGTAGGTTCGTCAAATATGTAAAGTGTCGCATTTGAATTCAACAACCATCTACCAATGATCACTTTTTGTTGGTTTCCCCCTGAGAGCTCCTCAATCAGCTGATCTCTATCTGAAACAGCTATCGAGAGTCTATTAACTGTTTGACTTGATAGTCTTAGTTCTTCATTCAATTTGAGTAGGAGCCCTTTTGACAATTTGTTCTTAACGCTCGTTAAATTTTCTACTATATTTCTTCCTAAAAACATCCCATATTTTTTTCGATCTTCCGAAACAAAGCAAATACCTTTTTTCATGGCATCTATAGGTGATTTCGGTGCAATTCTTTTTCCGTCTATAAAGATTTCACCCTTGTCAGGCCTCAAAGCACCGTATATCAAACTAACCAATTCTGTCCTACCAGATCCAACCAAACCACCTATACCAAAGATCTCACCTGATCTGACTTCGAAAGTAACTTCCTCCACAAGACCTTCTTTACCAAGATTGTGTACCCGAAATCTCACGTCTCCTATTGGAATTGGCCTTCTTTGGAAGAAGAGCGCAGTATCCCTTCCCACCATCTTCTTGACAACGGTGTTCAAATCGATTTGTTCTAAAAGATAAGTACCCATCTTTTCGCCATCTTTCAAGATGGTTATTCTGTCTGCTATTTGAAAGACTTCATTCAGATAATGAGAGATGTATATTATACCCAAACCTTCAGCTTTGAGATTTTTCAACAGAGTAAGCAGTGCTCTTGTTTCTTCAAGGCCTAACGAACTCGTTGGTTCGTCCATTATTATGACTTTGGCTTTTCTATGCAGAGCCTTTGCAATCTGAATCATTTGTTTTCCTGCCGTAGATAAATTACCAGCTATTTCGTTAACATCCAGATCAATCCCAAGCCTCTTAAGTATTTTCTGAGTCTCTTGAGCCTGTTTTTGCTTATCTATTTTGAAAGGTATTTTTGATTTCAGTTCGTTTCCTAAGAATATATTCTCTGCAACTGTTAAAGAATCAACTATCTCGGCATCTTGATAGACCGTCGTAATGCCAAGTTCGATTGCTAATCTGGGGGTAAGGCTTTTTACCCTCTTGCCCATGATGAAGATTTCGCCTGACTCTGGTGAAACCGCACCTGACAGAATTTTTATCAGCGTTGATTTACCAGCACCGTTTTCTCCAACAAGACAGTGTATCTCACCTTCATGCAAATCAAAATCAACGTTCTTCAAAACGGTGTGTTCTCCATATACCTTCACTATGTTCTTAAGCTCAACAAGACGATCTCTAACAGCCATGAACGATCAGCTCCCATAGCTAAAGGGGATGGGACCTTCCCATCCCCAGCCTTTCCAACTCAATTGAGAACATCTATCAAACCTTTGTATTCTGGGAAGTACTGCTTTGTGAGTTCGATCCACACTGGATCTATGTCCCAAGGGACAACTTTGGTCTTATCATCTATCGTCTCAGGAGTTATGGGGGTAATTGGCAGGAAGATCCACTGTCTCAGGGCTTTGATTTTTCCTGTCACATAAGAGTGAAGAGCCAAGAACGAAACAAAGCCTTCCCATCCGGGCGAACTTGATATCGAGTACTTGATAGCACCTTCTTTGATCAATTCGATTCCATATGGTGCACCATTTGTCGTGATAACCTTTATTGGATTGTTCAATAGACCCCTTGATTTGAGCATGCGAACGACCGCGGCACCCATCTCTTCATTGAAAACGAACAATACGGAGAACTTATAACCAGATTCGATAAGATCCTGAGCTTGTTTAACTGCCTCGTCTGGTATGTATTGACCATCTCTTATGGCAACTATCTTATTCTTGCCAAGTTCTTTCACAGCAGGTTCGAAAGACTTCAAAAACATCTGAACTGGCACATGTTCCAACCTTCCCATGATGACTGCAATATTCTCGCCGGGATAGTTATTTGCGATGTACTGTGCTATGTCCTTTCCCATGGCATCCCAGTTGAAATCAATACATGCAACAACAGGATCCTTAGATTTTAGAACCTCACCAACGTTATCGGTCACGACAAGTGGTATACCTGCCCTTGCCGCTTCCCTTGCCGCAATAAAGGCACCATTTGGATTGAAGGAGAATACACACATTCCATCTACCTTCATGTTCACTAGCGTTTGGATGTTCGAGATCTCTTTTTCCACGTCATAGTCTGAGTTCAAAACAACAACTTCCACCCCTGCAAGATTTGCTGCATAGACAAAACCTTCCACATCTTTCCTGTACCATGTGTCTGGACCAGGAGTGACGTAGCCGTAAACCAACTTCTTAGCCATGCCAATAGATGCAAATACACTAACTAAGAGTACTACCAAGACCAATAACTTGAGACCTTTCATACACATCACCTCCATACGGCTCGCTCCATGCGAACCAAGAATACCATCCATGTAAAAACGAATATCACACAATAATCGTTGAGAAAATCAGATATTTTCCTTGAATAAAAAGTTACGATAGAACTGTTTGACCTTATTTATTATGTAGTCAATCGCTTGACCAACGATTTCACCTTAAAAATACCAAAAATCAACCAGTGAGTCAAATACTTCTGTCGTTTGCATTTACGATAATATGTTCAAAATTCTTGATAAGAGTCTTTTATCAATCAAATTCATTTTCTATCTGATCTTTTCTTATCTTTTCTTCCAAAATCGTAGAATATGTTTTTACATTGGCTTGTATCAAGGCTCTGCGGCGCACTCGAACAAAATATGACTATTTCATAGAGTCTATGGTGCTCCTTCAAAGGGTGCTAAAGAAGCATTTGTTTGAGTAACTTAGAGTCACTCGCAAGAAACCATAACGATTAAACAAAAGTAGTATTGTGAGGTTCTTATCTTAGTTGGATAGGATCAATCTGAAATGGGGATGGTGATAGACTACATCGGTGAATGACAGAGGATTCATTAGCAATTTTTGAGCAAGACCAAATTCACCGACTGAACAATCATTTGAAATCAATTCACAAGAATTCTGATCCATTAGGGATCATAATTCGCAAATTCATAGAATTATCGTATCGCCTCTTTCAGTTAAGATTTCCATGTGTAAGAATCTTACCAGAATCACAACAGCAATCTTTGTGCTACAGCAATTGCTCAGTACAAATTCGCTATTTTCTTTAGCGTGTGATAGCAGTTAAACAGTCTGTGGATGATATGACTCTCTTTGAAAAAGGCGAGGCTAAGATCCTCGCCTAAACTTGTACAACTTCGAGTTTGCTCTCGTGCACGACAATTTCTGTAAAGTGGTAACAGGGCAAAGTGGTAGACCTCTTCAAAAGATTGGTCAAGACTTTACTGGGTCCTACTTCCACAAAACTTGAAATACTCGTCTTTGCAATATTACAAATCGAGTCATGCCACAACACAGCTGATGTTATTTGTTCCAACACATAATTTTTTATTTCCTCTGGATCCGTTGTCTGGCGACCAGTACAATTCATAACTATGGGCCAGCGAGGTTTTCTGAACTTGACATCTTTGATCTCTCGTGCCATCCTTTCCTTTGCGGTCTCAAGCAGAGGCGTGTGAAAAGGTCCACTAACCTTGAGTTCAACAACCCTTTTCGCCTTCCCTTTCAACAATTCCATCGCAACCTTGACACTGTCCTTGAGCCCACTTATTACTACCTGATCCTCAGCATTATGGTTTGCGATCCAAACTCCTTCCAAATTTGCAATCTGCTGTTCGATTTCTTTGTATCGCAGGCCTATGACTGCTGCCATGGTGCCCTCTCCTGGAAAGACTGCCTGTGAGATATATTCGCCTCTCTTTCTAACCAGATAGAGTCCAAGTTCGAAGTCATAGACGTCGGCGGCTGCAAGAGCGGTATACTCACCTAGACTATGGCCAGCCAATATCGAAGGGACATGTCCATTTCTCATGAGTTCATCGAAAGCTATGTAACTTGCCAAATAGATTGCAGGTTGTGCGTTCTCCGTCAATTTCAAAATTTCTTCATTCTCATTCATCAACATATACATATCAATTCCAAGTACATCTTTTGCTCTCTCAAAGAAAAAGTATGCTCTTGGATAAATAGAGAAATCTTTTCCCATCCCAGAATATTGAGAACCCTGACCAGGGAAGAGAAATGCTCTCATTGTAACACCTCCACACAGAGTTTTTTAACAGTCTGTTTGAATTCTTCAAAAATTGTTTGTATGATCTGGTTAACTGGTAGTATTTGTTCTACTAATCCTGCTACCTGTCCTGCCATGAAGGAACCAGAATCAAGATCACCATCCAGAACTGCACGTCTGAGGCTACCAACCAAAATCTGTTCTGCCTCAAGGGGACTTTGTGCTTCAAGTTCGCAAATCTGTCTTGCAAATGGTGTTTTCAAAACTCTTGCAGGATGACCGAGTTTCATCCCTGTCACGACCGTGTCCCTTATTGAAGCACTCAGAATCTTTTTCTTGTAATTTTCGTGAATCTCTGCTTCAAATGATGCGAGAAATCTTGTACCAATCTGAACTCCTTCGGCACCCAAGGAGAACGCTGCAGCCATTGCTCTACCGTCGGCAATACCACCTGCTGCAATGACGGGTATCGTCACAGATCTTGCAACCTTGTTTACTAACACGATCGTCGTTACTTCGCCAATGTGACCACCAGATTCCATACCTTCTGCAATCACAGCATCAACGCCAGACCTCTCGAGTAACTTTGCCAAGGAATCGGAAGCGACCACAGGTATGACTATGGTGCCTTGTTTTTTCAGTGATGGGATATATTTTGCAGGGTTTCCCGCACCAAAGGTCACAACCGGTACCTGTTCTTTCAAGACAACTTTGACAAGTTCATCTGCATAAGGTGAAGCGAGCATAATATTCACACCGAAAGGCTTATCTGTAATTTGTTTTATGTAGTGAATCGCACCTGTTAGCTGTTCTGGGTTCATGGCGCCAGAACCTATCATTCCTAGTCCTCCGGCGTTTGAAACAGCAGCCGCTAATTTTGGAGTTCCTGCCCAAGCCATACCGCCCATAAGAATTGGGTATTCTATCTTCAACAATTCAGTTACTCGATTTTTCATCTTTTTTCACTCCTACCAAAAGTGTTGCCGTTGCAACAATTTTCTCTTGAACCTTGGCAACACCAGTAACTTTAAAAAATCCTAACTTCGATTCCTTCAATTTCACGTCGTAAATGAGTGTGTCTCCAGGTCTCACCTCTGACCTGAATCTTGCTTCATCTATGCCCAAAAACAAAGGTATGAGGTTTTCACCAGGTTTTAGTAGCATGATACCTGCTGTTTGCGCAAGCCCTTCGATTATCAGCACACCTGGGTAGATAGGATACTGGGGAAAATGACCGGTGAAAAATATTTCAGACACAGTCACATTTTTCATAGCGATCACATGTTCATCGCTCTTTTCCATGACTCTGTCAATCAAAAGCATTGGGAAACGATGCGGTAATATCTTCATTATCTGATCAATATTCAACCTTGATACCTCCCTACTACGAGTGAGACGTTGTGCCCACCAAACCCAAAGGAGTTTTTCACAAAGTTGTGTATTTCAATCTCAACTGGTGTTTTACTAACAAGCTGGATATTGATTTGTGGATCTGGATTATCAAGGTTCGGCATTGCGTGCAAAAATTTTTCTTGCATCTGAAGAATTCCTATAACAAGTTCTGCTGCAGCTGCAGCTCCAAGTAAATGTCCTATGAGAGCCTTGGAACTGTTGACGAAAACTTTTTTTCCAAAGACTCTTTCTATAGCTTTCGCCTCTGCAACATCACCAGCCGGTGTACTAGTGGCGTGACAACTCACGTACTGAATTTGATCTTGACCAATTTTTGCATCTTCCAATGCCATTCTCATGGCTTTTTCTGCCCCCGCACCTTCAGGATCAGGTGCACTCATATGATAGGCATCATCGTTCATACCAAAGCCCTTTATTTCTGCAAGAATTTCAGCTTTTCTTTGCTTTGCAATTTCCTCTGCTTCTATAACCAAAACTGCTCCACCCTCACCCATAACAAAACCATCTCTCTCAGCGTCAAAGGGCCTTGAAGCCTTTTTTGGTTCATCGTTCCTGGTCGACAAAGCTTTCATATTTGCAAATCCTGTTATTGGCAATGGGGCAATCGTGGCTTCTGCACCACCAACGATTGCAACATCTGCATACCCATGTCTTATGAGCATAGTTCCTATGGCTACGGCATGACCTGATGCTGCACAAGCGCTCACTGGAGCAAAGTTGATTCCCCTCAATCCATATTCCATCGCCACAATCCCAGAAGCCATGTTTATCAAAAGCATTGGTATCAGAAATGGACTGACCTTTGACGGGCCTGAGGCCAGAAATTTGTTGTTCTCAGTATCCAGTGTTATAAATCCACCCATCCCCGAGGCTATGAGAACCGAAGTCTTTTCTGAGAAATCGGACAAATTGATTTTTGCTTGATCCAGTGCTTCCTTGGTGGCAACAAGTGCAAAGTGAACAAATCTGTCTGTTCTGCGTGCAAGTTTTTTGTCGATGAATCTCTCTGGATCAAAATTTGTTATCTCTGCCGCTATTTTTACTGGCAAGGCGCTTGCATCGAAGCTTGTAATTATGTCTGACGCTATTTTCGATTCTTTGAGCGACTGTAATACTTCTTTCTTCCCGATTCCTATGGGTGAAACTATTCCCATACCAGTGACAACAACTCTTCGCACTCCTTCTACCTCCTTTGCGTTCATTATACCTGTGAAACAAAAAGGCGGTCAAACCGCCTCTTTACTCAGTAAAAAATTTATCTTTATTTTTTTAACATTTCCGAATTATTATTCTTATAATCCCTGCCGATGAGAAAAAGAAGAATTCACAGGAATATTATTATACCAAAATAGGATGAATTAATACAAAATGATGACGACAGTAAAGGAATTACAGGAGCAGGAACTGCTGAATCAAAACAAATGGCGGGTCTTTGATCTTTTTTCTGTTCATCAATAAGTAATCTTTATGTCACATTTGGTTCTCTGATAGCTCCGAGAAGAAAGTAAAAGGTTTATTCTTACGCTTTGAAAAGTACAAAGCCAAATCTGCATGCCTAAGAAGAGTCTCAAGGTTATCGCCATCATCTGGATAAAAGGCTATACCAAAATTTGCAGAAACTGTGAAAATCTTATCATCAACAACTATCGGCTCTTGAATTATTGTCAACAATCGTTTTGTGAATCTACCGACCTCTTGGTCTGAGACATTCAAGAGAAATATGAACTCGTCTCCACCCAATCTTGCAACGATATCGTTCTCGCGAATGGCACTTTCGATTCTCAAGGCAATCGTTTTTAACAGTTGATCTCCAACGAAATGTCCAAATGTGTCGTTAATCTGTTTGAATTTGTGAAGATCCATAAAGAGCAAACATAAAGATTTGTTCATTCTCCTAGCAAGTGCGAGGATTTTCTCGGCAAATTCTTCAAGTAATCTTCTGTTTGCTAAGCCAGTTAGAGGATCGTGGTAGGAATAATATTCCATCATTTGTCTTTGTTTCTCAAGTTCTTCCTCAAGTCGAACCCTTTCAAGAAGCAAACCGACCTGACCCGCGAAAAGTTCTGCGATTTTTATCGATTGTTCTGTGAAAGCATCTTCGTTTTCAAAATTGTCCAAGTTGAAGAACGCTATTATTTCATCTCTCACTATAACAGGTATCGACAAGAGAACCTTTATCTGACCAACTCGGCCTTCAGAATAAAGAAAGTTTTTCCTTTCATTGTCTAAAACTTCATCATTGATTTTGTGCAAGTTCTTGATGACCTTCACGTTACCATCCATGCCTTGAGCAAGTTCTGTGGGTCTGAAAAAGATATTTCCAACGATCTTCTTATCATATCCATAAAGGTTCGTGAAAATAAAGACATCACTTTTCTTCATCAACAAGCTTCCTGCTTGCGCGCCCGGTACAAGTTGGACTGCTTTTTCCAAGATGTACTGGCATGCATCATGGACTTGACCACTTAACACAAGTTTAGTAAATTCAAGCAACACTTCTTGAAAGACTGTTTTTTTCAACAATTCTTTGCTCAAAGCATGTTCAGATCTGATCTTTCTAATCGCTGTGATCAATCCAAACAAGACACCAGCAAGGACTGAAAAGGTACTTGAAACGACAACCTCATTTAGAGAGAGCAAACTCTTCTTTGGGCTACATTTGATATTGCCTAAGATGGTAAATTTCCCTTTTTCACAAACCACAATATCGGTCAAACCTAAAGCCTGAAATAGTTTTTCCACATCTATCATTACAAGTAGAACTTTGTTTGGAAGGTAATCATTAACCTCATTGCTGTATATCTTGAAAAAAATTTTGATGTTATCGTCAAAGATGATTTTATGCCGCTGTGCCGAAATAACTTTCTCTATGACAACATCTTCCAGATAAATTTTCGCAACTATCGGATAATCGCCTTTGAGTTGATTGAACAGTGTATTTAAACTAATTTCATCGTTATTCAAAAGGGCTTCATAAACCGAATTTTGCTTGAACTCCAGATCGAGAATTCGCACAGCAAAATCAACTGCGCCAAGAAGTGTACCCCGAACAATTTCTATTTCCTCTTTGAAGTTTTGCAGATTTTCTGAGTATAAGATCCACAAACAGATGCAAAAGATTGCGATAGACAAAATGAGTATCGCTATTATCTTCCTCAGTCGAGAATCCCCCCATATTTTTTCCTATACGATTATAATATCGTTTTAATATATTAGAAAATCATTATAAGAATATAACCTCGAATAAAGGAAACGTCTTTTGAAATGTTCTTGGTACATTTTTAGACGTACCTTGTCTAACTCACAAAAAAAGTTTGAAGCCGAAAATTGTATGATACACTTAAAGTACGCATTGCTAACATGTGGAGGTGATACGGTGAAGATTCTCTTTAAAAACGCCACAATTTTCCCAATCACAGAAAAACCTTTCAAAGGAGACGTGCTGATCCAAGATGGTAAGATTAAGCAATTAGGGGAACAAATCAAGTCAAGCAAAGGTGTTGATGTTATTGATTTAACCGGTAAGTATCTCTTGCCAGGCTTTATTGATGCTCATTCTCACATTGGTCTTTATCCTGAAGGCCTTGGACCAACAGAAAGTGAAGGAAACGAAATGACAGATCCAGTCACAGCACATTTGTATGCCCTTGATGCTTTCTATCCCGACGACTGTGCCATAAAAAAAGCCCTCTCTGGTGGTGTTACAACTGCTTTTGTGGTCATGGGTAGTGCCAATCCAGTCGGTGGACAAGGTTTCGTTGCAAAATTCAACGGAAAAACAGCATCTCAAATGTGTATTGTGAACCCTGCAGGTGTAAAAATGGCCTTTGGTGAAAATCCAAAGCGCGTTTACTCCGAAAAGAAAATGCTTCCAAATACAAGAATGGGTACTGCAGCGGTTATAAGAACTTTTCTACTCAAATCTCGCGATTATATGAAAAAGAAAGAGCTTGCAAAAAAGGAAAACAAAGAATTCACAGACACAGATCCAAAGTATGAAGTGGGTGAAAAATTACTTAAAGGTGAATTGGTTGCAAGAATGCATGCACACAGAGCCGATGATATTTTGACAGCCGTAAGGATTGCAGAAGAATTCAACATCAAATTTGTTATAGAACACTGCACTGAAGGATACAAAGTAGCAGAGATCTTGGCGGCAAAAAAGATACCCGTTGTCGCTGGTCCACTGTTGGCCTTTGCAACAAAGCTCGAATTGAGAGATATGACTATGGAAGCTTTGAAGATTCTTACCGAAAAGGGTGTACTGACCGCCCTGATGTGTGATCATCCTGTCATACCACTTGAATATGCAACCGTTCAAGCAGCTGCAGCTATGAGATATGGAATGAAAGAGGACGATTTACTTAAAATGCTCACGATCAACCCTGCCAAGATTCTGGGACTGTCCGATAGAATAGGCTCAATCGAGCCAGGAAAAGATGCAGATCTTGTTGTGTGGACTGGACATCCCTTTGACATGAAAGCTATCGTAGAAAAAGTCTTCATTGAGGGTAATCTGGTTTATTCTAGATAAAGGCTAAGAGGCGGCATCAACCGCCCCTTAGCACTTCAACTATTAAAGGTAAAACCTTCAGAGTTGCTTCATGTTGTGGTAAGGAAACGATCAATGTTCTCTTTCTCACGCCGACCGTTGGAGATGTTAAGATACAGTCCTTGTACTGAGCAAGAAATTGACACAAATAAGTCTCAAGTGTATAGACTCTTTCGTCACAAATTCTTTTTACCGCCGTACTCGAAACTGTGGTATTTCTAGCATCGACACCACCTAAGATAAGCATAAGGTCTACGAATCTTTCTGTTTCCTGAAAGATCGCCTCTGCTATTTGATCAACATCCTGCAAAACTTTCAAAATCTTCACCTTTACGGGCAAAAGAGCTAGCACCTCTTTCAATTTTTCAACGAATGAATCATCTTCGTAAACAAGTAAACACGTAATATTCATAGCCGGTTTCATCTCCATGGATCGTACTCACCGTTGAGAAACTTGTCCATCCAGTAAGCAGCCCTTTTCCCCGCACCCATCGCTTCAATAACAGTTGCCGCACCAGTCACTATATCGCCACCGGCAAAAACTTTCTTCAAACTGGTTGCACCAGTCTCGCTGTCAGTAACTATATATCCATACTTGTTCAGCGCCAAACCTTTGAACTGACTCAGCAAAAACCTGTTTGCATCGGTACCTATCGCTTCTATGACCATATCTGTTTCTATTATGAATCTGCTATCTTCAATTGGAATAGGTCTTCTCCTTCCAGATTCATCTGGTTCACCAAGTTCCATGCTTATACACTCAACTCCAGTCACTCTACCTTTTTCGTCTCCAATGTACCTCAGTGGTTGAGTTAGCCACTTAAACTTTACACCCTCTTCAACTGCATGGAAGTACTCTTCTCGTCGAGCGGGCATTTCCTGTTCAGTCCTTCTGTAAACAACAATCACATTTTTAGCACCCAATCTCAAGGCACTCCTCGCGGCATCCATTGCAACATTCCCACCGCCAACAACTACAACATTGGTTCCTTTTTTTACCGGTGTATCGTACTCTGGAAACATGTATGCCTTCATGAGATTGACCCTAGTCAGAAACTCGTTTGCAGAATAGACTCCATTGAGATTTGTACCTGGTATTTTCATAAACTTTGGTGTACCCGCGCCGACCCCTATGAAGACTGCGTCATAATCATTCAAGAGCTCTTCCACAGATATTGCCTTACCGACGGGTGTATTCAAATGAATTTTCACCGAAAGCGATTCTATGTATTTAACCTCTCTCTCAACAATTGATTTTGGTAATCTGAACTCTGGTATGCCATAGACCAATACTCCACCTGGTTTGTGTAGGGTCTCAAAAATATCAACTTCATATCCCATCTTCGCAAGATCGGCTGCGACCGTGAGACCAGCAGGGCCCGAACCAATCACAGCTATCTTCTTTCCTTTAGAAGATGTGGGATTTGATTTTGTTTCTTTAACATTGGTTGCTTCCCAATCGGCAATGAATCTTTCAAGTCTACCTATGGCAACAGGTTCAGAACCAGGGATCTTACCGACAACACACCTTTCTTCGCATTGAACTTCCTGTGGACAAACGCGCCCACATATGGCAGGAAGATTGTTGTATTTTTTGAGAATTCTCGCTGATTCTGTAAAATCCTGTTCCTTGATCTTTTTTATGAAACCAGGTATATCTATGCCTACCGGGCAACCACTCACACAAGGATGAGAAGGGCACTGTAAGCATCTTCTTGCTTCAATAATTGCTTGCTCTTCAGAGTAACCGAGTGCCACCTCAAAAAAATTCTTAATTCTTTCTTCAGGTTCCTGTTCCGGCATTGGTACCTTTTTTGTTGGAGGTTTCACAGCCACGAAAGATCACCCGCACTTTCCAAAAACTTCTTCAAACTTTGCTCTTCTTCATCACGATACTGAACCAATCTCACAAGCAACTCGTCCCAATCCACCTTTGTACCATCGAACTCTGGACCATCGACACAGGCGAATTTCATTTGCCCATCTACTGTGACCCTACAAGCACCACACATGCCAGTTCCATCAACCATAATTGGATTGAGAGATACCCAGATTTTCAAATTCATTTCCTTAGCTTTGAGACTGCAAAACTTCATCATGACTGTTGGTCCAACGGCCCAAGCGACGTCTATCTTAGCCTTACTCACAACCAAATCCATGCCGTCTGTAACAACACCTTTTATACCCATCGAACCATCATCGGTTGTTATGATCACTTGGTCAGCCAGTTTTTCGAATTCATTGAGCATAATTACATACTCTTTGCTACGTCCTCCCAGAACGACAAACAACTTGTTATCGTGATTCTTGAGCTCCTTTGCGATTGGTAATAAAGTCGCTATGCCAACTCCTCCACCCACCAACATGACATTCCCAAAGTGTTCTATCTCACTGGGATTACCTAAGGGCCCTATCACATCAGCTAAAAAATCATTCTCCTTTTTCATACACAATTGGTAAGTGGTCTTTCCAACAGCTCTAACCACCATGCGAAAGCTATCCTCATAGATATCAGCTATCGTGAGAGGTATTCGTTCACCTTTTTCATCAATCCTTACGACAACGAATTGGCCAGCCTTTGCTCTGCTGGCTATTTGCTGATTTTCTACCACAAAGTCATAGACTTGTGGTGCAAGCTTTGTTTTCTTAATGATTCTATTACTCAAACCCTTTCACCTCCTCTAAACTTCCCTGTCCCTGTCTATTTAATTATAGACATTGACATGTAACAACTTTCGGGTTAATATTTTATTGGACAGCGACCCCCCTATCCCCCCTTGGATGGAACCAAGCTGCCTGAGGAGCCTGTTAGAACAGGCTCCTCATTGTTTACCGCGATATTTTCAATTTATTGTTCACCCAAAGGTGCGATTTACAAAAGGGATGTTCTCAACCATCATTTTAAACCAACAATATTTTGGATCTAGGAAAAGAGCTTTAATTCTCTAAAACAGCCAGGGGAAGAAAAAGTGTATGAAGAAAAGACCAAGTACTATGAAATCAGTATATCTATGAAGAATCAGCCATCTTTTCTTTAAAAACTTCCTTAACAGGTAATATGCAAAAAGTAAAACCACACCGGACCAAAGAAGAAGTCCGGTGTGAAACATGATAGTGCCTAGTGCCAGATAACCATGTGTTATACCAGTTATTAGTAGAGCAAATCCCGTGAATCTATGGATCTTTGAACCATATGAAAGATATTTTCTCGCAGACTTGAAGTTTTTTAGTAATCTGCGCATTGGAAAAAGTGAAAAATTATAAAACAAAAGAACCACGCTGATCCAAGCAAGGACTTTGTAGTTCATAAGATCCCAAATCCTACTTTAGCGAAACCTTCCAAGACTTTTATATCAGCGTGGTCATGGGAACACGATCCTTGTGATTCACATTCAAATTGAGATGTATAATCTCTACCCGATTGTGCATCCGGCCCCAGATTTAATTTTTCCTGCCAACTTGATTGTGTGACATCGTACACAATATTGCCAACCTTAATAAAAGACTTGTACAGTTCAAGGTTCTTACTCACTACCTTCATTGATTTACCATCGAACCTTGCAAGACTTTTTTCATCAAAGACCAAGAGTCCTATTGGATAGATCCTCGACAACATCGCCTCATGGCCTGGCATCTGCCTTATTTCGAAGGTTAGCTCATTACCGGCAGGATAACCGAAATGTGAACCATCTTTGAGCGTTTTTGATTGGCTCATATCATAAACAACTCCAAAAGCAGAAACATATGCCTTGTTCTTACCTTTTCCATCGAAGCGAGCTAGTTGGTCAGGGGTGAAAACTAATACTCCAAAAGGTTTTACTCTTTCAAGCATTTTTTGTCCGTGGGGAGAAAGTTTGAGAATATCGTAGGTCAACTCTTCACCCGCATTGTGTCGATTTTGGTGAATGCCATTTCTCCAGCGTGATGAATTAGAAACATCATAAATGACACCCCTGACTGCGACCAAGCCGATTTTATCCTTGCCATTATAAGAGGAAAGTTCATCAATAGTCAAAGCCAGCAAGCCGACAAATCGATCTTCTGTTAACAATTCTGACTTTATCTCGGCCCTTGTCAGGAATTTTTTGTTCGCTGTGATTCTAAATACGACGCCTTCTACAGAAACATATTCATCTGTCTGAAGGAACCTTTGAAGACTAACAAGAGTGATATCTCCAGTGAATTTTGTCACATCAAAGTTGCGAAGATCTACCTGAGCAAAGATTGATAAAACTGGTAAAAACAACAAAAGAACTAGTATTTTTTTCATCCAATCACCTCCTCATTTTATATTTTACCATACAAAATAACAATTTATAATCATTCCAATCAAAAATAGTAGACTAAGAGAATCAACTTTTTATTGCACCTTCGAGTATGCCAGATATGATCTTCTTTTCGAAGATCAAGAAAACTATAATTATCGGGATACCTGCAATTGTGGAGGCAGCCATCAAGGTGGGCCATGTGAAAACGTTGAGTTTTTGATAGAGCGCCAACCCTACTTGAATAGTTCTCATCTGGCGAGAGGTTGTGAGTATCAGTGGGTAAAACAGATCATTCCATGTCAATACAAAGGTGTTGATCCCCAAGACTGCAAGTGCTGGTTTGCTGAGTGGTAGTAATATGTACCAAAAGATCTGAAAATTGTTCGCGCCATCTACATACGCTGCGTTATCTAGTTCGACTGGTAGTTGTTCAATATACTGCCTCATCAAAAAGATACCAAAGGGAGTCACTAGATTTGGGAGTATTAAAGCCCAATATGTGTCGATTAATCCAATCTTTCTCATCAGGATGAAGGTGGGAATGATAGTTACCTGTGGTGGAATCATCATTGTGCTTAATACGATTGAAAAAAGTAACTCTTTGAATCTGAATTGTTTCCTCGCAAAAACATAAGCAACCATTGAGCAGAAAAAAAGATTACCCAGTACTGAACTCACAGAGACTATAGTACTGTTCAATAAATATCTTCCAAAATAATCATCTCTGAGGACCTTTAAAAAATTGTATAGAGTCGGATATTTGTTGATGAAGGCAATATCATCTATATCAACATAACCCTGTCCTGAAACTTCAATCCTCAACTGCGATATGTGTAAGACATCGATACTCAGTTTTCTTACATCCAACTTGACATCGATTGTTTTCCAGTCAGCATCGGTTTCAAGAATCCTTTCAGTGAAGTATTCTATCCTTTCTCTTATGTCTTTGAAACCTATCCTAAAAATTATGGGGTCCTGGTTTCTGATGCGGAACCGGATGTATTTTATCCTATTTATGTCTGAAGACCCCAAAGATGGTGCAATGCCCGAAAAATCAACTTTGGCTTCTAATCTAAAGAAAGTATTGTTTTCCTCTTTAAGAAGATTCAAGTTTGTGTTCAACGGTCTAACCCTGTTAAGTAATACCGTCCTTGGTACCTCAAAGTCTGTTACAGTCTTGACGAGAGTTCTGTTGAAAAGATCACCTTCGGGAACGAAGGAAGTTATAAACATCATGAAGGTCGGAAAAAGAGATATAAAAAGGAAGACAGTCAAAATTGAATACACAAAGATCTTCATAACTTCTCACCCTTCAATAGTTTTCTTTGAATAAGAGTGATGATCATAATGATCAAAAATAGTATGTAAGCAACTGCTGAACCATAGCCCATCTCAAATTTTCTGAAGGAAACATCATACAAGTAATGGACTATAGTCTGCGTTGAATTTGCCGGTCCACCACCTGTGAGTGTAAAAATCTCTGTGAAGATTTGGAAAGATCTTATGGAGTTTATCGATATCACAAAGAGTGTCGTCGGTTTCAATAAGGGCAAGGTAATCCTTCGTATTGTTTGCCATTTGGTTGCTCCATCTATTTTAGCTGCTTCGTAGAGTTCTGTAGGTATACTTTGAAGACCCGCCACATACAAAACGGTATAGTAACCAAGAGCAGACCATATGTCCATAACCATTATGGAACCAAGAGCTGTCTTTGTTGACGCAAGCCAGCTCTGTGTAGGTACGCTGAATCCCAACTTGGTTAGAAAGAGGTTCAACGGTCCTGTGGCGCTGTATATGTAAAGCCAGACCATGGAGATGACAACCATAGAAATCACCGATGGTAAGAAGTAGCCAGCTTGAAAGATTCTTTTAAACCTTATACCACTGGTCAAGAGAATGCCCAGAAATAAGGAAATCACTGTCGTAATAGGAACTGTAATTATGACAAAGAGAAAGGTATTTTTGAGAGCTGTTAAAAATACCTTGTCTGAGAAAGCTCTTGTATAATTATTCATACTAACAAATTCCAAGGAAGGTTTTAAACCTGTGTAATTTGTGAAGCTCACTAAGATGGAGAAAAACAAAGGATAAAATGTGAACAAACCAAAACTGATTATCCATGGAAGTAAGAAAAGTATGATGACCATTCTCTCTTTGCTTTTCATTTTCTTCACTCCATCAAGGCGGGGACGAATATCCCCGCCCTTTCTTATTTAACCTGGTCCAGAACCTTTTGAATTTCTTTGTTGTAATAGTCGAGTACCTCATCAACGTTCTTGTAATGTACAATTAAATCATCAACCAGGTTGCTTAGAATGTCTTCTATCTTTGGCCAAGCTGGAGTTGGAGGTACTGGGAAAGCAGTTTTTAGCTGTTCAAAGAATACGAGATGCAATGGATTATCTTCAAACCATGGGTCTGAACTTGCTCTTGGGTCTGCAGGGTACACTCCCGGGTAGTGTTTTGTAATTATGATCGAAACGTCTGGTCTCATAAGGTAGTTTATCAATTTTCTTGCCGCGTCCAAGTTTTTTGTCTGCGTCGGTATGGCTAATATCTCACCACCCAAGAAAGACGCATGAATACCTTTTGGTTTATCTGGTTTAGGTATCAAACAAACACTGTAGTTCAGATTTGGGTAGGATTGTGCCAAAGTTCCTATAGACCAAGCACCGCTCACAAGAAAACCTACTCTACCTTCACCGAATGCCTCCCCAAGGTCTTTCTGCTTACTCTTCAATGCATATCTTGATAATTCTTGATAAAATCGTGCCGTTTCCCTGTTTTGATCCGAAGCCAACACTGCTGTTTTGAGATCTTTAGATAGAACATCCCCACCATTACCCCACAGCGCAAGCAAGAACCACTCCTGCCATGGACTGTAGACCTCACCTGCTGGCAATCCTATTCCATACACACCTGGCAAGGCTGAAATCTTCTTTACGGCATTGAGCAATTCTGACCATGTCTTTGGTGGGTTTTCTGGATCAAGACCAGCTTTCATTACTAGGTCAACATTGTAAAACATTGCTCTGGTACCCAGTAACCATGGATATCCATAGTACTTGCCCATGTACTCAGCACTGTTCATGCCCGGAAAGTTTCTGTACTTTGCAAGATCCTCTGGTTGAACTTCTCGAAGTACCCCCTGTGAAGCAAAACTGGCTACCCAAGTGTTGCCAAGTTCCACCACATCGGGTGCCGCACCGGCTGCTATAGCCGTTACGATCTTGTCAAATCCTGTGGACCAAGAAAGTTGAACCACTTCAACTTCAATGTCTGGAAATTCTTTCGAAAAACCAACGAGGACTTCCTTTGCCAAAGCATCGTCCATCATGAACTGCCAGAAAACAACTCTGGTTTTTGCAAAACTCATCACAGCAGCAACTAACAAGACCGCAAAGAGAACCTTCCTCATCATGGAGACTCACCCCCTTGTTAGGATTTGCGACAATCGCTTGAAGACCAATCCCATCACCAACGGTGTTAAGGAATAGGTGATGACATGATCTTTGTCTATAAAATTCTCTGCTAAATGCGGATTACGAGTGATTACATAAATTACTTTGAATTTCTCGGAAAGTTTTCTGTGTAGAACAACTTCTTCAGGGGTCAGATCTATTATCAAATCCACTACAGTTTCACTCTCATGGACAGAATCAATCTGATTGAAACGAATTACCTCAGCGCCCAAAATTTTTCTCGCTTGCGTTGTAATGATGGGGATATATGAGGATGACACATCTGCTTTTGTGTACAAAGCCCAATCAGGGAGAACAACAGCTACAGATTTACAATTAGACTTTTTGACATTGAAGACCACAGCTTTTTGAATCGCTTCAAAAATTGAAGTAATATTACTCTCTACTCTTTTACTGAAACGACTGATTCTTTCAATGCTCCTATTTACAAAGGACTTAGAAACTCTTCCACAAGCCAAAACATTCTCAAGAGTTTCTGAGTAGATCTTTAGATTTCTTGGATCTGAAAGGATCAGCATGTCACCAGAAGCGTTGAAGAAATCAGTTACCACATTCAAAGGGCTATATTTGTTCGATAGGGCTTTCATCTCAACCGCATCGCTTAGAATGAGTCCGTTATATCCCAGTTCTTCTCTGAGGAGTTGTCTTATCATCTTTTCGGAAATAGAGGCAGGTTTGTCATCGATTGCTTTGTAGATAACATGTGAAAGCATTATAGAATCAACATCGTTTTGAATTGCTACTTTGAATGGATAAAGATCGCTTTCAAGTTCATCCAGAGAGGCATTGACCACGCTCAAGTCTTCGTGACTATCTTGACAACTCCTGCCGTGACCGGGAAAGTGTTTTGCACAGGAATATAAACCAGCCCTTCTGTATCCGTGAATCGCTGCCCTTCCCATTTGTGCCACCACTTGTGGGTCACTTCCATAACTTCTGTAACCAATCACTGGATTCGTTTCGAAAAACAACAAATCCAAGACCGGTGCAAAAACCATGTTTATTCCAAGGTCTTTCATGAACTTTCCAGCCATAGTGCAATAATTTTGCACATAAGAGGGCTCAAGTCTACCGAACAAAAGATTACCAGGCGATGGGGGAACGAATGGAATTACTTCGATCTGTCCGCCCTCGTGATCTGTCGACAACAGAATGTTTTTTCCTTCAGTCCTGTAGATTATTTCAAAGAATTCAGATGGATCTTCGAAGATCTTTGGGTACAGAAGTACACCACCAATATCTTTGTTGTTCAGATAGTTGTACTCTTCAAGGTTCGATACACCACAGAAGAATAATCTTTCAAGTTCTTTCATCGTCAACACCCTCTGTTCTGTATGACAAAGTTGGCAAAATCAAGATCATTGAAAAATCTCTTAAGAAAAGCTATTACAGACCCAAAGGCGACTGTCTTTGAACCATTCTTGTCAAGTTCCCAATTGATCTTCTTGATTCTTCTCAACGTGACTTGTTTTTCCACTCTGTTGATGATGTCTTGAATGATCGTATTATCAAGCAAATAGAAATCGCCACCAAGGATGAAAAGCTCAGGATCAACGAAATTCACTGCAGTGGCTATTTTGAAAGATATGTGTTGTTTGAATTCATCGAGAGTTTCTTGATCTCTGAAAAGCACTTTTCTATTCCTCTCTAAATCTTCAATGGTCAGTCCCTGCAAGCCAGTCAGTGGTACGCCTTCTCCGAGCTCGCCCGCAGAATTGTTGCTTCCTTCGTACAGTGAACCGTTGATCACTATCCCTGCACCGAGGCCAACCGGTTTTGAGAGATCGTATGGAATCGTGAAAAGAAAGTACACAATATTTTTTGCATCGTTCAAATAGCATGCAGCTGCCGCGTTTGCGTCGTTTAAGACCATAGATGGCATTCCTGTAAGCTGATTGATGGAGCAATCTCTAAGGCACAGTGCCTGAGAAAAGATAATCTGACCCTTTGATGAGTCTATCAGGCCAGGCACCGCGATGGAAACAGCATTGGAATCTTTGTTCCCATTGATTATTTCACAGAGTATTCTTTCAAAATTTTCAGAGCTTACGTTTACGGTCTTCTTTTGAGCTGAGTATTGACGGCCAGTGAAGTCAACCCGAACTAGACAAATTTCTCCCTGTTCTATGGACAAACCGATTATTTTTAACCATTCCGGATTCAGTGATAATAATCGAGACTTTCGGCCACCCGAACTGCTTGCAGGCAAGTAGTCTTTGACAATGACAATGCCGCATTCCAAGAGAAATCTAAGATTTCTGGAGATCGTTGAATCGTCAACACCAAGTTCATTTCCAATGCTCTGTGCAGTTGAAGGATTCGTGCTGAGTGATCTGAGTATTCTATGCTGAAGTGGGTTGATCACAAACTCACCTCCACTTAGTTGATTGCATCCTGCAACTAACATATCAAAATCAATACTACAAAGTCAAAGGGAATCAACACCCGTATCTTCCAAAAGAACAGAACGAATACTCTTTAGCATCCAATTTCTCTTTTTTTCTTACCGTTGCTTGCAATTTCTCATTTTTTATTGGAGAGGTATGCAGAGGGCACCGGCCTTTTTTCGTTGCTATGGGGAAATATATAATTTGCAGAAAAAGCTTTGTGCTTTGTCCTGCAATCAGTGACAAAGGTAGATCACTTTGGTATGTATAAGGAAAAGTCTGTTTCCAAATTGTTCACTCTAGCATCTTTCCAGGTAACTATTTTTGTTGGGTGTTGTTTTGTTCCCACACCGTAAACCAAGAAACACACCATACCGGGTTTCCCCAGGACGATTGTACAGTCTCTAGGTACTTGAATGGAATATTGTGTCTGAATAGATGGGCCTTTAAAATAGTAAAACTTATAAGGTGCTAATCCCGGCTTGAGTTCCCTTGAAAAATAGACAGTATCTCCCTTCCTGAAAGTGACCCAAACATTCTCTTGACCCATCACAAAAATTCTTATATAACCCGTTGTTGGATCATCATATATCTCTTCAATAATTCTTTCCAGATCTGTGGCTGTGTTTGAAAGAAAGTTCGCAGCAGAAATATATTTGTCAATTGTTGAGTTTGGACCTAAAGAGTTTTCCAACCTCGATATTCTTTCACTCAAGACACTTATCTTCTTGTTGAGACTTTCAAATAATGCTTCTTGATTCTTTCTTTGCCTGACGTAGTACAAGAACGAAAATGCAGACAGAGCAAGGCCACTGATCAGAGCAACGATGAACAAGAAAACAAGGAAACTCACCAGAAATTCACTCTTTTTTCTTACCACAGTTGACCTCCTTCCATTTCCCTGCCAGCTTTACCTACTGCATAGGATTTTTCGACTATGCCAAGCTGTATACAAAAGAAAAGAGTCGAAGAACCCCCATAACTTATGAAAGGTAAAGGAATACCAGTAACTGGCATCAATCCCATGGTCATACCTATGTTCACAAATACCTGTAGAACAAAGATAGCCATAACACCGACATCTACCAGTCGCCAAAACTCATTCTTTGCAAGTCTTATGGCATTGGCTATCCTGAAAGTCAACAAAGCATACAACACCACACAGATACTCATGCCCAAAAAACCGAATTCTTCACCAATGACAGACATTATGAAATCTGTATGATTTTTTGGTACATATCTCCAAGTGGTTGAAGGACCTTTCAGATAACCTCTGCCCAATAGGCCTCCAGAGCCAATTGTATGAAGAGATTGAATAACATTGTAAGCACTGCTCTGCCTATACATCGAGGGAGAAAGAAATGAGGAAATCCTTTCCCTTTGATAGTCTTTGAGACCAAAGAAATATAATAATATCGTCAGTGCAACGAAAAAAATCAAGACTGTAAGAATAAGCTTCATGGAAACTCTTGAGCAAAAGATTATTGTAAACCACAGCATAATCAGCAGGATCGCTGTGCCAAGATCTGGCTCGATCGCTACAAGCACGGCAAGTATGCCAACAGTTAGAAACGAGAAAAATATGCGTCTTGCTGAAACTTTCATCAACATCGTAGCAGTGATAAGAATTACACACATCTTTGCAAGTTCTGAAGGCTGAAAATACCCTATCTTCAAATCAAACCAGCGCCGGGCACCACCAGATATCGTTCCAAAGAAGAGAACAAGCGTCAAACTGATCAAACAGAACACATACAAAACCCAAGAAAGTCTGTGTAGATCCCTTTCTCTAAGTAACAACGTTAAAAAGAGTGCGGCTAAACCCAGTATATCCCACACAATTTGCTTCCTAACAAAGACATTTCCATAATCTCTGGTGGCACTGTATATAGCAAGAAGGCCTATGACCATGAGAAAAGCTACTATTATAGGTATGAACATATCAATTCTTCTGTTTTCCCAGGGCATCTTCTACCCTCTCTTTCATTCTGCAAAAACTACATTTTTCAGAGGTAGTTGGATAACCACAAAGGGGACAATCTCTCAGCTGTACTGTATTGTCTTTGAAAAACTCTAATCTCTGAAATTGTTTGTAGAACCTGAGTTTTGTTCCAGGTTGATCTATTTCAAGATCATTGAGAGCCTTCTTGTATTTTAGAGAACTGGCATCTTTGGAAAAGGGACATCTTTCGCTCTCAAAGGGTATTTCATTTAGCAGTGCATATATGTATATCTCTTTTTCTGTCAACCAAACCAATGGTTTTGCCTTTGCTACTAGTTTTTCATGTGTCCTTCGCATGAATGGGGTTTGTCTGTGCAAATATCCCATATTCCAATTTAGGACATTACCCAACAAAAAAGAGACCTCATCATCAAGGTTATGACCAGTCGCTACAACATCATATCCATTTTCATAAGCCATCTTGTTCATCAGGTACCTTCTGATATTTCCACAAACTGAGCAGGTCGGTCTTTTGATCAATCGAGCTACTTGAGGTGCTGTAAATCCATCAAGATAATCTTTTATGTCCACAAACTTCAGTTGGGAACTTATCCCTTTTGCAAACTCTTGAAGGGAATCAATTTGAAGATTCGTAGTACCAACATCTATAACCAAGCCATCGGTTTTATATCCGAGCTTACTTAAAACATACCACAAAGTCATACTGTCTTTACCACCAGAGACAGCTACAAGTATCTTGTCGTTTTTCTCAAACATCGAATATTCAGCTATGGTTTTTTCAACACGCCTTTCAAAGTAATCAAAAAAGTGCTCTTTACAATAAGCTGCATTGTGCTGACGAAGATGTACTACTGCGGTCTTGGAACATTTCTTACACTTCATCGACTAACCTCCTAGAAACCTTTCACAAAAGAATTCTATCATTATGTGGTTTAATTTAATATGGTGAGAAGATCATGTTCATTAATATAGCTGGAACCAGTAAGGTTAGTTTGGTTTTGAGTAAAGTACTCATCAAGAAAGATTTCTCAGTAGGATATATTGTTTCACGATCAAGAGAGAAGGCAACAAAATTTGTACAACAAATTGGTCAAGGTATGCCGGTTACTTATGATGAAGATTTTTCTTTGAGAGATATCGTTTTCTTATCTGTTCCAGACAGTATGATAGGCCTGATCTATTCAAGACTCAGAAAGAAAATGAGTAATAACGTGAATATCTATCACTTCAGTGGTTTTTTATCGTCTGAAATTTTTGAAGACGCTGATGAACAAGGGTGGGGAAGAGGATCGATTCATCCGAATCTCTCTTTTGCCAGTGAGAAAATCGCTCTCAAAGCAGTCAAAAAGTGTTGTTTTGGGATCGAAGGAAATGAGAAAGGCCTTGAGCTTGCAAGAAAGATAGTTCAACAGATATCCAATTGCTGGGTTGAAATACCTAAGCAAGCAAAGATAGCTTATCATTTGGCCGCCGTATTAGCATCTAATTTCACTGTTGGGCTTGCTTATCTGGCAGAAAGATTGTACGATCTGTATGGCATTGATGGCTTTGAAAAGATCATACCACCTTTGATGTTTAACACCTCAAAAAATATATCAGTTTTGGGTGTCAAAGCTTCTTTGACAGGTCCAGTCGCAAGAGGTGATTGGTCTGTTGTAGAAAGCGAAAGAAAGCTTTTTGAAGATTGTTTTCAGCAGCACGCCGATTTATATATGAGCATGATAAGAGTATTGAAAGAAATTAAAGAGGGGTGAGAAAATGAACGTTCAGAAATTTATATCAATGAAAGGAAAACAACCTATTGTCATGATAACCGCTTATGATGCACCATTTGCCAATATAGTCCATCAGTCAGGTATTGATGCTATCTTGGTAGGAGATTCACTGGCAAACAACGTCCTTGGTTATTTTGATACATTACCAGCAACGATGGAAGATATGATCCGTCACACTCAAGCTGTGAGAAGAGGCGCACCTGAGGCATTCATAATAGCTGATATGCCCTTTTTATCATATCAATGTTCCACAGACGAAGCAGTGAAAAACGCCGGGAGATTCTTGAAAGAAGCGGGCGCAAACGCAGTAAAACTCGAGGGAGGTTCGTTCTATGCTTCTCTGATCGAAAGACTGATTAAGTCTGGTATACCAGTAATGGGCCATCTTGGGTTGACACCGCAATCTGTAAACGTATTTGGTGGATACAAGGTACAGGGTAAAGATGATAAGGGTGCTAAATATCTCTTGGAAGAAGCAAAAGCTCTCGAAGAGGCTGGGGTTTTCGCGATAGTTCTTGAAATGGTTGTTGAAGAAACTGCCAAGATGATCACCGAGAATCTCTCAATACCAACAATTGGTATTGGATCTGGCAGATACTGCGATGGACAAGTTTTAGTGCTTCATGATGTGCTTGGCTTGAATCCTATCTTTCTTCCAAAATTTGCAAGAAGATACGCGAATCTTTATCAAGAATCTTTGGAAGCTATCCAAAAATATGTATCAGATGTTAGAAATAGGGTTTTTCCATCTGAAGAAAATGTTTTCAAGGTTGGTGGATAACCTTGAAGATTCTTCACACATCTGATTGGCATCTTGGTTTGGAATCATGGACAGGTTCGAAGTCGGTTGACAGATTGGAAGAAACCAAGAGAACTTTGTTACACCTTGTAGAGATTGCTGAGCAAGAAAGAGTTCAGCTCGTCCTGATAACAGGAGATGTCTTGCACAGTAGGGTATCCCCAAAAATTGAGGCTTTGACGACACTGAGCGACATTCTTGCAAAATTTTCCAAAATTGCACTTACGTTTCTTGTTTTGGGCAACCATGATTGGCAGGGTCTCAAAGCTTGGAAGAATCTTCCCACTAAAAACTTGACGATCGTTGATCGACCCGGACAGATTAACTTAGAACATTTTAAACTCTTTTTCTTACCATATACAGACCCACAGAGGTTAATCGGTACATCAGAAGATTCAATAACCTTGGCAGGGGAATATCTAAATAATTTTTTGGTGAATATACGAAACCAGATAGAAGAGAACAAAATAAATATACTGGCTGGACACTTATTGATCGAAGGTTTGATTGAGTCAGATAAAGAGATTGCTTTGGGTATACAAATCAAAAAATCAGTTATTCCAACGGGATTAGACTATGTCGCACTTGGGCATATTCATAACAACTCGATGGTTCAGCAATCTCCAATCACATGTTACGCAGGCTCGACAATTGCACTGGATTTCGGCGAGGAACGAGATATAAAAGGTGCTTTCATAATCGAGTTCAACCAGAGGAAAACTCTCGTGCGTCGTATCGACACACCTTGTAGGAAACTCAAAACTTTCAGAATGTCTGATTATTCAGAATCTTCACTACACACCTTAGCTGGACAGTTGAAGACCTTTGATGGATATGCAAGAGTCATATTCGATAATCTACCATCAAATGAGGTCAGAAAGTATTTGATGGAAAACTTTGAATGTGTTGTTAAGGTCGAGTTCAAGAAAAATACGGAAGAAAAGGATTTTTCCTCTGTGACTCGCCAGAAAATCGACGTGATAGATCTGTATCGTAACTATGTGAAAGGAAAATTTGGTGAATTCGAAGAACCCATGGTAAAGCTGGTAGAGAAGTTGTTCAAGGAGGTTGATGAAAATCAAGCCACTCAGCCTTGAGGTGAAGAACTTTCTGGGAATCGAAGAATGTAACGTAGAGTTCAAAGAGGGTGTTTTCTTAATCCTTGGACAAAATGGCGCTGGAAAATCCTCCTTGCTCGAAGCAATTGTTTTTGCACTTTATGGGACAGGTGTAAGGTACGGAAGGAAGAGTCCCCAAGATTACCTTCGTTCATCAGCCTCTACCTGCCAAGTAAGGTTCTCTTTTCTGAGAAATGGGAAGAAATATGAAGTATTCAGACGAGTAAGATCATCGGGCACAGAAGCCTTGCTTTTAGAGAACGATGCGACCATAGCCACTCAGAGAACTCATGTAGACAGGGAACTTCAAAGAATCTTGGATACAACTTATGAGAGCTTCATCAGCACCTTTTTCTTGCCTCAAGGAAGAGCAACGTATTTGCTCACCGCAAAAAGATCGGAGATCAATGATATAGTTTTCGATGTACTTTTTCCGAAAAAGGTTCTAAAATCTGTGCAAGAGAAGGTCAACGAAATTGTGAAAAATCTTCAAATTGAGCACGAGAAAATGCAAGCCCATCTGAGTGATCTGAGAGTAAGGTTTGAACAAATCTCGAATGTTGCGACTTTAGAAAAGATTGAATTGTGCAACACAAAACTGAAAGAACTCCAAGAACAACTTGAATCGACAGCAGAAAAACTCAAGTCGGTAGAACTGCAGAGGGTCTCATGGCAGAGAATAAAGGAACTTGAAAAAGACATTGAACAGTTGAAGAATGAAAAGAATAGACTTATCGCCAGAGCAGAAGAGGAAAGAAAGATAAGTCTTGCCAAGTCTGTGGGGAAAGATCATCAAATTTTACTGGCTATACGCGAGAAGGTAGAATCATCGCAAAAAGAACAAAGGAGAATAGAAGAACAAATCAAAAGACTCCAAGATGATATTACAAAGATTAAACAAGAATTCATAGATTGTGAGAGAAACCGCGATGAGATCCAGCAACTTATTAATAAACTGAATCTTGAGCGGTCAGAACTTCAGAAAATTGATCTACAAAGCGAACCTCTTTTGAATGAAATGAATCAATTAAAAACTTTGAAATCACTTTTGGACAAAGAAAAGATAAATAGTCAAAATAACCTTTCTGAGCTTGAAAAACAAATATCCCAGAAACAAAACACATTGAACGATGTCAAAAAAGCACTTCAACAACTTGAAGAAAACTACAATCAAATGAAACAAACGGCTTTGATAGCAATGGCCCAGGAGATAGCACAAAATTTGCAAGATGGTGATACATGCCCTGTGTGTGGGAATGTCTTTCGAAAAACCACAACCATTCAACAGCATATAGATATACAGAAATACCAGGAGCTAAAGAAATCGATTGAGGAATACCAAAAGCAGAAGGAACAGTTAGATCTACAACTCAAAACACTAGATAAGATAAGGGATGATGTGACTGAACATCTCAACCAGATCAACAAAGATTTACTCAGTTGCCGTGAGAAAATGAATGCGATAGAGAATGATCTTCAACGTATGGGTTACAACAATTTTGTGAAAGAAGGAATAAGAAAACTGTCAAAAGAAATCGAAGATCTGTTGAACAAAAAAGTTCAAAGCGAGGCAAAAATTTCACAATTGAGAGAAGCTAAGGAACAGCTGAGTGGAAGAATCGAGGAGCTAAAGAGTAATCTTCAGGATATTTGCTCTGAGCTTGAAAGGCGCCGAACTGAGTTGATGGAGAAGGAAAATCGATTTCTCGAAAAATTAAAGGAACTGGGCTTAACAATGAAAGAATTTGAGATCTACAACGATAAAGAACTCCTCAGGCAGAGTAGTCTTGAAATGCTCCAAAAGATTGAACTACAGATGGAGAAGAACTATGAAGAAATCGTTGGGCTCAAAGAATCAATTTCACTGGATTATGTATCATGCGAAAATGAATACAGAAAACTGAATGGTGAATTAGAAATTCTAAAAAGACAAAGAGATGAGTATATCCAACAGAAGGCGGTACTAGAACATCTAATTCAAGAATTGAGAAATATTGAGGAACAGAAAAAGGATCTACAAGAGCAATTCGAATCAGTCCATAGGCAATATCAAATAGCTGAGTTGGTCAAAAGTACTCTGTCAGCCAAAGGATTTCAATCTTTTGTCACAGATATTGTCCTTGATGAAATAACTATGAGAACAAACAGTATACTTGATACCTTGACCGATGGTAGGTTCAAGATCAAAGTTGATGACACAGGATTTCTGATCATAGATGAAAACATTAACAGGAGTGCTGAAGGGCTTTCTGGCGGCGAAAAAACAATGGTTTCGCTTGCACTGGCGATTGCAATTGCCGAAACTGCAACCGGCCAGATGGAGATCTTTTTCATAGATGAAGGGTTCTCTGCCCTAGACGAAGAAAATAAGTCACGTATAGCAAATACACTAAAACAAATGGAAAAACTGAACAAAGTGATTGGCTTTGTCACGCATGATCCACAGTTTGCTGAATATTTTGATAGAAAACTGATGGTTGAAAAAGGTGGTGTAGTCAGATGGATTTAGAACAGTATCGGACTCTCATAGATAGAATCGTTAACGAAAAAGGTACTCAAGCGATACCGAAACTTCTGGATCTCTTGACAGATGAAAACGAGGAAGTTAGAGAAATTGCTTTACAGACCATTCAAAAATTTGGTGATCGAGCGAAACCAATACTGATAGAAAGATTCAGACAGAAAGTTCACGAACAAGTCAAGAACGATATTCTCACCCTGTATTTAGTTGATATTCTCTCGGACCTACAGGAAATGAGTATAAAAAAAGAACTATACCAACTTCTGAATAGATATGATCAAGAAAGTGCCCAGCTCGTTATCTATGAAGCCCTTGCAAAGTTGGGCGAAGGAGAAAAGATCGTAGATATTGTGAATTATTTTCTGCTGGAAGATGAGTACAGAGAAGAACTTGCAGAACAAGCTATTATGGTTTTGTCTCATATTGTCAGTCCTAAAGTGATTGACACTCTCGTAAAAGCATACAAAGATGAACAGCTTCACACACAGGTGAAACCGTTCATCATAAAGGCAATAGCCATGATAACAATGAAAGATCAAAAACTTTGGGATTACCTGAACACAATGGCACCAGAGCAACTGATAAAAGATATCAAAGAATATCTTGAGAATTAACTCTTAATCAAAGTTCCTTCTTTGAAAACCATTGTGATATTATTTTTCTCACTGAGTACTCTTATATTCTCCAATGGATTCTCTTTAACAACGATTAGATCAGCTAATTTGCCTGGTTCAATGGTTCCTGTCGTGTCCAATAATCCCACGGCTTCGGCAGCATTCTTGGTTGCAGCAACTATTGCCTCCATGGGAGTCATTCCGATTTTCTCCACCATAAGTATTATTTCCAGTGCGTTGTCTCCATGCCTGAAGGCTTTCACTCCACCAAGAAAGTCAGTACCAGTCGCAAGTTTTACTCCATGACTGTAAGCTAATCTTATGTTTTCCACATGTGCTTTATAAACTTGCTCGCACTTCTTCAAGCCCCATTCAGGTATACCAATCTCCCTACCATAGATCATAATATGTTCAACTATTGAAAGCGTTGGTATCACTATAGCATCTTTCTGTCTGGCTAACTTACAACATTCTTCATCTATGAAAATACCATGGGCGATTACCTTAACACCGGCCAAGAGTGCGTTTCTTATCCCTTCAGTTCCCTGTGCATGTGCATGAACAAATCTCTTAGCATGTTGTGCTTCTTGAACTATCGCCCTCAATTCTTCTATAGTGAACTGTGTATATTCAGGTCTATCTCTCTCAGACAAAACACCGCCTGTCGCAGAAACCTTTATAAAATCAGCCCCACATCTGAGTGCATAACGTGCAGCCTTTTGACATTCCTCTACACCATCACATATCAATGAGCCCAAGGGTGTTCTAAATTTTGATTCTCTCGGATCGACGTAATCGATTGGTAGGTAATGTTCATCACCATGACCAAAGGTTTGAGAAAGTGTATAACCAGCCGCCGATATCCTTGGTCCAACAATCGTTCCTTCCTCAACTGCCTTCTTGATACCGACCGCGATCGCTCCGCCTGCGTCTCCTATAGTTGTGAAACCTGCGTTTGCCAATGCTCTCAAATCCTGAACAACTCTTGCGACAAGAACTTCGTATGGCACCAGGAGAGATTCCTTGACTATGTCACCCGATCTAAAACCAGTGAGGTGTAAATGAGCATCTATCAAACCCGGTAAGAGATAAGCTCCTGCTAAATCGAAGACCCGAGATCCTTTAGGAATGTGTATGGAGTTTTTCATGCCAATTTCTTGAATGAACTTACCCTTAATCAATACTGTTCCATCAAAAGGTTCTTTGCCTGTACCATCTAAGATCTTCGCGTTGGATAGAGCAACAAGATCAGACATTCAAACACCTCCGTTCAAGTAAGTTTTATGTATCATAAAACATCTACCGTGGATTGTCAATAGCAACAGGGGCTATCACATTTTTTCTTGCTTTTGTGTAACTTTTCGTTTAAATACAGATATGGTAGGATTTCTACGGAGGTGGTGATGTGGATCGCCCAAGGATCAGACTCGATAAAAAGCTGGTCGATTACGCGAGAGAATTGGCAAAAGAAATTACAGATCAAGTTCAGGAAATGATCAATCAACACTCCACAGTCTCTGTGGAAAGAGCTGTACTTAGACTCTTTGGAGTTGACGGAGTAACAGATGATCAAATACCACTGGTGAACGTTGTTGTAGACAAAATAAAGGAATGGGAAATGCTCCAAGATGGTGTTGCAAAGCCTATAGTCAACGCAATGATCGTACTCGATAAAAATGTACAAGAAGTAGCAGAAGCTGTTGTCGATGGTTTAGATCTCAGATCCTTACCTCGTGTCTCAGATGACAAACTCAATTTGAAAATGCAAGAACTGTCACGTCAATCACTGGAGAAGATAGAAAAGATCAGTCAGTACCGAGAAAGTCTTTTAAAGGAACTGGGCGATCCACCTCAACCATATAAATATCTGATCGTTGCAACGGGAAACATTTACGAAGACGTTGTACAGGCTAGAGCGGCTGTAAAACAAGGCGCAGATATCATTGCTGTCATTAGATCGACGGCACAAAGTTTGCTCGATTATGTTCCATACGGTGCGACGACGGAAGGTTATGGCGGAACCTATGCAACTCAAGAAAATTTCAGAATCATGAGGCAGGCTTTAGATGACATGGCAAGAAAAGTAGGGAGATATATCAGACAAGTCAATTATGCTTCAGGTCTTTGTATGCCAGAAATTGCGGCATTGGCTGCCTTAGAGGGACTCGATATACTTTTAAACGATGCAATGTACGGTATTCTTTTCAGAGATATAAACATGATAAGAACCTTTACAGATCAGTACATTTCAAGACTCCTATGTGCCTTTTCCGGCATAACAATAAATACCGGGGAAGACAATTATCTTACGACCGCAGATGCCATTGAAAAGGCTCATACCGTAACTGCGTCACAATTGATCAATGAGCAATTTGCCATCAAAGCTGGAATGAAACCGCGACTTATGGGTTTGGGACATGCCTTTGAAATAAACCCCGACATCGAAGATGGTCTCTTGTACGAAATATCTCACGCAATGTTGGCAAGAGAACTCTTTGCAAATTATCCAATCAAATACATGCCACCCACAAAGTTCATGACCGGAAACATCTTCAAAGGATATGCAATGGAAACACTTTATAATCTTGTTTCAATCATGACAGGACAGAGTATACAACTACTTGGAATCCTCACCGAGGCGATACATACACCGTACTTGCACGATAGATACCTTGCGCTCGTCAATGCTAATTATGTTTTCAACAATGCCCGTCATCTTAGGCAGGAGATTGCTTTTAAAGAGAATGGTTTCATAGAAAAACGTGCAAATCAAGTCTTAAAAGAAGCCGTGAATCTACTGGAACACACAAGGGATGTAGGTTTACTTAAAGCGATAGAGGAAGGGCAATTTGCAGATATCTCCCGCCAAAGGAACGGTGGGAAGGGATTAGAAGGTGTCTTTAGAAAATCAGAGAATTACATAAACCCGATACAAGATGAATTGGAAAAACGTCTGGGGGTGAGAAGATGATGACAGACTTGAAGAACGTGAGACCTTACGGAGATCAACTTGGTGATGGGGCTGTTCAGCTCTCCTTCACTCTGCCCATAGAATATGGTCCACTCGCCCGTGAAACTGCAAAGCGTTTCTGTGAAGCTCTTGGTTTTCAAGATATCACCATAGCGACAATGGAGGATCTTGGAGAAAATTTCACCTTTTTTGTAATCTACGGTAAGACAGCTGTATCTGTAGATGCCTCTTCAATAAAAGTTGTTGCTCCAAAATTCAGGAAGATGACGCGTGAACAACTTGATGAGCTCGTCCAAAGAGAATTCAACAGGAAAATAGTAGTTGTTGGTGCAACTATAGGAACAGATGCACACACAGTTGGTCTTGATTCAATACTCAATATGAAAGGTTTTCATGGTGATTATGGGTTGGAAAGATACCATGCTTTCAAAGTTTATAACATGGGAGCTCAGGTATCGCCAGTTGAGTTAATCAAGAAAGTGCGAGAAGTTGATGCCGATGTGATCCTCGTTTCTCAAGTGGTTACTCAAAGAAATGTCCATATAAAACAACTGACAGAGCTCATGGACCTTCTGTACGCCGAGGGTTTGAGAGAAGATCTCTTGGTGATAGTTGGTGGGCCAAGGATTACTCATGAGCTCGCTTTAGAGCTTGGGTATGACGCAGGCTTTGGTGCTGGCACAGTTCCTAGTGATGTTGCTAATTTCATTGTTCAGGAACTTTTGAAAAAGTATTCTCACTGAGCAATTTTTTAACGAATTCTTCTTGTTGATCGCCGGTGATCAAGCCATCGAGCTTTGCACAATAGACTCTTTCAAGGATATCACCGACGATCCTTCCAGGTTTGAGACCAAAGTTCTTTATGAGAAAATGACCATTTATTCTTAGCTTTGTTTCTTTCGCTTTTTTCAAATATTGCTTGAGATAATCTTGCGAAGGAAGATCAAGATAAGATGCCAAATAACAATATGCTTCAGGTGAAAACCCCTGAGTAACTTTGTATATATCAGAGAAATTCAGTTTCATGGACACGATTTTTGAAAGCGGAACAATCATTCTTCTAACCATTTTGAGTTCGTCAATAAACGCAGTCGACAAACCATATCTTTCCTTTATTTGATCGAGTACTGTATCACCATGATACTCGAGAAAGACAAACATTACACAGTAAAACCTGTTGACCTTTCCGAAGAATTCTTCAGCCCAGCTAAGGAAGTTAAAGAGTGATTTTAACTTTTCTTCCATTGATGCTGTATAAAAAACACCAGGGAACATATGTTTTAGAATTTCAAAATCAGATAGTCTCTTTAATGCAACGGTAACTTTTTTTTCTTCAAGAATCTTCTCAAATTCTTGTCTAAGCCTCTGACCTGTGACTTTTTCCAGATAGCCTTGCTGCACTGCTTGCAACATGAGCTGAGTTGTATGCAATTCAATTTTGAAACCAAAACGAGTCTCAAACCTGACGGCCCTCAGTATTCTCGTCGGGTCTTCTATGAAACTGAGCGTATGAAGGCACCTTATCAATTTGTCTTCTAGATCCTTTTTTGCACCAAAAAAGTCTATCAACATGCCAAAATTCTTTGGATTGAGTTTTATTGCCATGGCATTTATGGTAAAGTCTCTCCTATAGAGATCCTTCTTTATTGTGCTGACCTCGACCTGTGGTAATTCCGTAGGAGCTTCATAGTACTCGGTACGAGCAGTTGCCACATCTATTCTGAAACCATCTTTGAAGAAGATGGAAGCGGTGAGAAACTTTTCATGTTTCACCAGTTTGGCGTTGAGCTTTTCAGCGGCGTAGTTTGCAAAAGCGAGGCCATCTCTTTCAACAACTATATCCATATCGTAGTTTGGGTTACCCATAAGCAAATCTCTCACAAAACCACCAACTATGTAAACAGGAAGATTGATCTCGTCTCCATATTGACCAAGCTGTTTGAGTAAATCAGTTATCTTCTTGGGTAAACTGGTCATCAACAGATTGCGCACGTCGAAGAAGATCCTTTCAACTCTTTCGTGGATGGCTTTTCTCACTGGTCGGGCAACAGCATCTGAGAAACTTGATCTCATTACATCTGTTCTGGTGATTATCCCAACTAAGATTCCGTGTTCAACAACTGGTATTCGTCCTATATCATTTTCAATCATGATCTGTCTCACTTTATTCAGTGGTGTCTCTGGTGTGACAACTATTAACTTACTTGACATAATAGATTTGATCGGGGCGTTCTGTAAGCCGTGGTTCATCGCCTTGTCAACAGCTTTTTTTGTAACGATTCCAACCAGTTTGTTTCCTTCGATTATTGGCAACCCATTGTGACCTGTTCTTTCCATGATTTTATTGACCTCACCAATAGTCATTTCAGCGTAAGCCACTCTGACAGGAAAGGACATTATATCCTTTGCACGTAAACCTTTGTTCAGATATTTTTTGAGTGTTTCCAAAACGATTTTTTTGACCTCCGTGACATCGGTGGCGTTCAGTGTACAGCTTGCAGCTTTGCGATGACCACCACCACCCAGTTCTGTTATCATACCTCCAACGTCTACATCATTCGACGATGTTCTGCCAATGACGTGGGTTTTCTTGCCCGTCCTAATGATGCAAATGAGTGTTTCTGCACCTTCCAAGTACCACAATTTACTGGTCACAGCATTCAAACCGCCAACGAATTTATCCGTTTCAGCAACACTGATACTTATTGTAAGCCCATCGATCTGTAGTGTTTCTAAATTCGACAAAAGAGATTCAAAGATCAATTTTTGGTCATAATTCAGGTCGTATTTTATGAAATCTGATACCTCGATCAAATTTGCACCTCTTTGCAACAAGTATTTGAGGGCATCTATATCACGCACCGTAGTAGTTGTATAGAGCAAATTTCCGGTATCTTCATATATTGCTATCGCAAAGAGAGTAGCATCAATGGAATCGATGGTAATATTTTTCTTTCTTATTTCTTCGAGCAATATCGTAGCCGTTGCTCCGACACTTTCTATTCTTTTCTCACCCTTAATTGATATCTCCTTTATGTCTGGATGATGATCAAAAACAAGAACATCCAAGACGCTCTCGATGATAGCCTGAATCTGTGTACCTAATCTTTCCTTGGAAGCCGTATCAACCACAATCATCGATTCCACGGACTGATCAACCAGGTCTCTCTCTGTGATAAAGGGATACTTTTCTTCGTATATCGCAAGATATTGAGCCAAATTTTGTTGAGGTGTTCCACTCAACACAATCGTGTAATCTGGATAAAGTTTTTGAGCTGCAACACAGGATGCAAAACAATCAAAATCAGGATTTCTGTGACCGACAATGATTTTCACACCTTTTTCCTCCTGAGAGTTATCTGCTGTCCCTGACTTAGTTTGAAAAACTCTTCGGCACAGCCTTGATTGATGGCTATTTCTAGAAAGCCAGAACTGTCAACGTGAACAAGTTCATGCCCTTTTTCCACATCACCGTATGTTCTAACATAAGTGAGTTCAAATTTATCGTTCAGCAAAACAATATCATCTATGTCCCATCCGGCTTTCTCTAAAAACGATGCCGGTATGTTTGTCTCAATATTTCCGAAACCATCAAAATAGACGATTTCTCCAGTTAAAATACTTGCCTGAATTTGGGCTGCCTTCACAGGCAGAACTATATAATTTGGTAATACACTACCTATATCTTCAAATCGGACACCTTTCGATAAATGAGCAGCTACCGAAGAGAAGATATCTCTTCCGTGAAATGTGTAAGAAGAACCATAGTGAAGTGATCTATTATCGAGTTCTCGAACCTGTTTGACACCATAGTTGAGCGCAACATATGTGAAAATACCATTATCTGGTCCAACAAAGAATTGTTCGTTCTTCGTCTTCATGCAAATCGCCTTGCGGCTGGTGCCCACGCCATAATCGACAACTGAAACAAAGATGGTACCTTCTGGGAAATCCTTGGACGCTCTCAAAAGAACATGAGCCGCCATTCTGACATCAAACGGTTTGATTTCATGTGTGATATCAATGATGTCGACGCTTGGATTTATCCTCTTCATTACCGCTTTTGCAACACCCACATAGTAGCTCTTCAATGACCAATCTGTCAGAAAAGCTATCATCTTTCGACCTCCTTCCTAAATAGAATACTATATCTTTCCAAAAAGCTGTTTCCTTGAAATTATTGATCTATGTGGTGTATACTTATCATGTCAAAATTCAACACAAGGGGGTAAGAAAATGAGAAAATTTCTGGTAGTTTTTTTGGTCTTGGTAACTTTCTTGGTGTTTGCCGAGGTTAAGAACCCTGATACCATCATCAAACTTAACCTTGCAGGGGAACCAGACACCTTCGATCCACACTATGCTTATGACACGGCAAGCGGTGAGGTCTTGAATGAGGTCTACGAGTGTCTCATACAGTACAAGGGATCGAGCTTAACGGAATACGAACCAAGGTTGGCAGTGCAGGTACCAACTATTGATAATGGACTCATCAGAAATGAAGGAAAAACGATTATTTTCCCAATCAGAAAAGGTGTCAAGTTCCATAACGGTGCAGAACTCAAACCCGAGGATGTAGAATACAGTTTTGAAAGAGGTCTATTGTTTGATCCTGCTGGCGGTCCAATGTGGATGCTCTGGGAAGCGCTGTTTGAAGTCTACTCATTGGAAGAATTTGTTGAGAAAATAACCGGCAAGGCTTACTCAGATATGATAGACCCCAACTCAAATGAACCATTGCCTCAGTACAAAGATGCCTTGATCAAGATCTACACAGACTATATAGACCCAGCTATTGAAGTTGATGGCGACAATGTTGTATTTCACCTGCCAAGGCCATTCGGACCGTTCATGTCAATAATTTGCCACTACGGTTACTGGAGCTCAATTCTCAACAAAGAATGGTCGATTGCTCAGGGTTGTTGGGATGGCAAGGCAGATACGTGGTGGAGATACCACGACTTGGCAAAAGAGAAATCACCACTCTATGCAAAAACGAATGGTACAGGTCCATTCAAGGTAGTCGAATGGGATAGAGCACAACAGAGGGTTACATTAGAAAGATTTGACGATTACTGGAGAGGACCTGCAAAGATCAAGAAGGTAATTATATGGAACGTAGGAGAATGGTCAACGATGAAAGCAATGCTCGAAAAAGGTGACGCAGATATAGCAGCTGTTCCGACGCTTTACCTGCCTCAAATCGAAAATGCACCCGGAATAGTTGTTCAGAAACCATTCCAGACATTGACCGTTCATTCACTGCATTTCAATTGGAATGTCAGGCCAGACAGCAAATACATTGGCTCCGGTAAACTCGATGGTGAAGGTATACCACCAGACTTTTTCAGTGATGAACATTTGAGAAAGGCTTTCGCATATGTCATAAACTATGATGCCGTCATAAAGGATATTCTCAGAGGACTTGGAAGGAGGATTGCAACAGATCTACCAGCAGGCCTTATAGGGTACAATCCCAATTTCCCACTCTATCAGTTTAGCATCGCTAAGGCAACGGAAGAGTTCAAAAAAGCATGGAATGGCGAGGTTTGGAAAAAAGGATTCAAACTTACCTTACTTTACAACACAGGCAACGAAGTCAGAAGAACTGTGGCAGAAATGATCAAAACATATGTTGAAATGATCAATCCCAAATTCAAGATCGAAGTTCGTGGTGAACAATGGCCAACGTATCTTACTTCTTATAAGAATGGCTACTTGCCTGCATTCATAATAGGATGGCACGCAGATTATCCAGATCCACACAATTTCATTCAGACATATTATCATTCAGCTGGGACATATGGTTTTGCACAGGGCGAAAACTTTAAGAAGTTTGTATCAACCCCAAACCCAGAACTTGGCGGAAGAAGCTGCAATCAAATCATAGAAGAAGCTGCAACACATCCAGATCCCGCTGTAAGACAAAAGCTTTATGAACAAGTTCAACTGTTTGCAATTAAAAATGTACTTGGTGTACCAATTTACGAAGGAATGGGATTTAGCGTGAGAAGAACATGGGTGAAGGGCTGGTTCCACAATGCAATGAGATCGGGTGAAGACTATTATCATCTGTGGAAACAAGAGTAGCTGACCTTTCCTCTGTAAATTTTTATGACCTGGGGTACACGCCCCAGGTTTTTGTCGGTGTTGACAGTCAAATTGCAAAATGATAAAATGAAAAAGCGGTGCCCCTGTAGTTCAAAGGACAGAACGGCGGATTCCTAATCCGTAAATGGAGGTTCGATTCCTCCCAGGGGCACCAGAAAGAAAGGGCCGTTAGCTCAGCAGGTAGAGCACCTGACTCTTAATCAGGGGGTCGCAGGTTCGAATCCTGCACGGCCCACCAGTGAAAGCGGAAGCCAAGCTTCCCACCCCAAGACTGAGTCAAAGGGGTTTAAACCTACAGAATCAAATCGGGAGGCGGGCTTTTGCCCGCCATTTTTTATAGGGAGGTCGAGAGCATAGAAAAGGAACAGGTATTACTGAAAAATGAGCAGATCAGGCATCCGAAGGTTAGGGTAATCGATTCGGATGGAAAGCAGATCGGAGTTATACCTACCAGAGAAGCAATCGAAGTGGCAAGAAGAAAAGGACTTGACCTTGTACTTGTATCGCCAAACAGTGACCCGCCAGTCGCGAAAATCATGGACTTTGGCAAGTACATGTACCAAATCTCCAAAAGGCAGAAAGAAGCTAAGAAAAAGCAAAAGACACAAGAGATCAAGCAAATGAAATTCCGACTCAAAATCGACGAACATGATTATCAGACAAAACTCAAGCACATAAGGAGATTTCTTGAAGACGGTGACAAAGTTAAGGTCACAATCATGTTCAGGGGCAGGGAGATTGCCTTCGTTGATAGGGGGAAGCAGATCTTAGATCGAATAGCCAATGATGTCACTGATATAGCATCGATTGAAGCCGACGCAAAACTTGAAGGTAGAGATATGTGGATGCAGCTAAAACCAAAAAATGTATGAAGGAGGTCCTACTATGAATAAAATGAAGGTCAGCAAAACAGCGGCAAAGAGATTTAGAGTCACGAAAAACGGCAAAGTTCTTTACAATCACGCTCGCACAAGACATACAACTGGTAAGAGAAAAAGATCGGCACTTAGAGCCCTTAGGAAAAAAGATACCTTGAGAAAAGGCGACGAAAAGAGAATCAAAAAACTTCTTGCTCTGAGATGAAAGGAGGAAATAGATCATGAGAATCAAGAGATCATTGCATGCTAAGAAAAAAAGAAGAGAAAGATTCTTAAAAGCTGCGAAAGGCTATAGAGGCGCGATCAGTAGAAGATACAAACTTGCAAAGCAACACTATTACAGGGCAAAATGGTATGCCTATGTTGGCAGAAAAATCAAAAAGAGAGACTACAGAAGTATATGGATCAGTAGAATCAACATCGCAGCAAGGCAGAATGGTTTGAAATACAGCCAGCTCATGCACGGGCTCAAGCTTGCAAGCATAGCTGTTAACAGAAAAATGCTAGCCGAGCTCGCAGTCAACGATCCGACAGCATTCGTCGAATATGTCAAAATAGCCAAGGAACATCTTGAGAAAAAAGTCAGTATAAAATGAAAAAAGGCATCCGAAAGGATGCCTTTTGTGTTATAATATATGTGAATCCTTTAACAAACTTCTCGCGAGGAGGGTTCATGGTGGCTAACGTATTAATAGAGATCAACGGAAGAAAGTACGAGGTTCCTTCAAACATTTCTATCGTAGAGGCCTGCAACACTGTCGGTGTTTATGTACCAACACTGTGCAATCATCCAAGACTTGAACCAACCGGTGCATGTCGTGTATGCGTTGTTGAAGTAGAAGGCGCAAGAAACCTGCAACCTGCTTGTGCTACAAAGGTCCAAGATGGCATGAAGATCAAAACGAAAACTGACAGAGTAGAAAAGTCTGTGAAGTTCAACCTTTCACTCCTACTTTCAAGACACCCTAAAGACTGTATGACCTGTGAGGCAAATGGTCGTTGTGAATTTCAAGATTTGATCTACCGTTATGAGGTCAAAGATCTCTTTCCATCGGAACAAAGGGTCAGCGCTGTCTATGACGACAGTTCACCAGCAATAGTTAGAGATCTTGAAAAATGCGTACTATGCGGAAGATGTGTCAGAGCTTGCTCTGAACTTCAAGGAATGGATATATATTCAATGGTGGAAAGAGGTTTTGAAACACTCCCTCAAACTGCCTTTGAGATGCCAGTGTATGAAACAGAGTGCATCAGCTGCGGACAATGTTCAGCATTCTGTCCTGTTGGTGCAATTACAGAAAACAGCAATGTGAGAAGAGTCCTTGAAGAACTTGAAAGACACGATAAAGTTCTTGTAGTTCAAACCGCTCCAGCAACGAGAGTTGCCATCGGTGAAGAATTTGGCCTTGAACCTGGTAGTATCTCGACAGGCAAGATGGTTGCAGCCCTCAGAAGACTTGGTTTTGATTACGTCTTTGACACCAATTTCACCGCAGACCTTACGATCATGGAAGAAGGCTCTGAATTTCTTGAAAGGCTTAAAAATGGTGGACCATTTCCAATGTTCACATCATGTTGTCCAGCATGGATAAATATGGCTGAAAAGCTCTACCCGCAGTTTTTGGAAAATCTTTCCTCCTGTAAATCCCCACATCAAATGTTAGGCCCATTGGTAAAAACATATTTTGCGAAGAAAAAAGGCATTGATCCTGAGAAAATATTGGTGGTCTCCATCATGCCTTGTACAGCTAAGAAAGATGATATAACAAGACCACAGCACGAAATAGAAGGGATGCCTGGTGTCGACATAGTTTTGACAACAAGAGAACTTGGAAAGCTGATAAAAATAAAGAAAATTCCGTACGCCTCGCTGCCTGAAGAAGAGTACGATAATCCATTAGGCGAATCAACTGGTGCCGCCGCAATTTTTGGAGTAACTGGTGGTGTGATGGAAGCAGCTCTTAGAACGGCTTACGAACTTGGATTGGGTAAACCTCTGCCAAAGGTTGAATTCACAAATGTTCGCGGTTTTGAAGGTATAAAGGAAGCAACTATAGACTTTGATGGTAAGAAACTAAGAGTAGCTGTAGCTCATGGAGGAGCAAACGTTCGAAAGTTGCTTGATAAAATCGCTTCAGGTGAAGCCTATTATGACTTTGTAGAAATTATGGCGTGTCCAACGGGCTGTATAGGTGGTGGAGGTCAGCCAAAGAGTTTGAATAAAAATGTTTTGGTAAAGAGAATGGAAGCCATCTACACCATAGATGAAAAAAGCGTGATAAGAAAATCTCACGAGAATCCATCAATTAAAAAGCTCTACGAAGATTTTCTGGAACATCCATTGAGTCATCTTTCACACGAATTGTTACATACAACATATGTGGATCGATCAAAGAAAAGTAAAACTTATAATCATGCGATGATACAATGAACACTTTCTCGGCTCGATGAACACAGGCGGGGTCTTCCCGCCTTTTTGTAAAATCAAAAATGTTAACAAAAAGCACAATCTTGACTTTATGATGAACTTATGATATGATTTTGTGTAACAAAATCAATTAAAATATGGATATGGTGGAGACCAGGAGAAGACCATGTCCCAAGGTGGGGTATGGTCTTTAAATTTTTCTTAAAAACTTTCAAGCTCTTTCAAAAGTATCAAGGTATCATTCAAGGGGAGGTGTTGAAGGTGAAAAAGATTCTTGTATTTGTAGTTCTGGTTTTCACAATTCTTTCCTTTGCAAAGACAAAGATTCAGTTCTGGCATGCTATGGGTGGTTGGCGTATTGAAGTCATTCAGAACATGGTGAATGAATTCATGAAACTCAACCCAGATATTGAAGTTGAAGTACAGTATGTGGGAAGTTATGAAGAAATACTTGCAAAAACTGTTGCGGCAGTTCAGGCAGGTACGCCTCCACATGTTGTTCAACTCAACGAGATAAGCACGCAGAAAATGGTTGATAGTGGAGTTATTGTGCCCGTTCAAGACCTTGTAGACAAAGATCCATCCTTTGATGTCGGTCTGTTCCTTCCACAAGTTTTGAATTATTACAGAGTAGGTGGAAAAATCTATTCAATGCCTTGGAATACTTCAACTCCGCTTTTGTATTACAACAAGAGCTTATTCAAAGAGGTAGGACTCGATCCCAACAACCCTCCACGAACGTACAGCGAATTGATAGAAGCTTGCAAGAAACTTGTCAAAAAGGACGACAAAGGAAATATCATCAGAACAGGTATCACTTGGCCATTGTACGCTTGGTTTTTCGAACAATACATGGCTTTGCAAAATCAACCACTCGTTGACAACAACAATGGAAGAACAGCTAAAGCGACAAAGGTGGTTTTTAACAACCAGGCTGCTTTGAACTTCATGAATCTTTGGAACACCTTGACCAAGGAAGGTTTAATGATCAATACCAAACGCGCCGATTGGACTGCAGCAAGACAGTTGTTTATTTCCCAAACCGTTGGCATGCTCATCTCGTCAACTTCAGACGTGGCACTCCTCATAAATGAATCTGCAAAGCAAGGCTTTGAGCTCGGTACAGCTTTCTTGCCACTTCCTGACGGTACTGCACGTGGTGGAGTGATCGTTGGTGGTGGAAGTCTGTGGATCATAAAACAGAAAAATCCCGCAGAAGTAGATGCGGCATGGAAACTTGTAAAATATCTTGCAGAACCAGAGCCTCAGATCATCTGGCACAAATCAACGGGTTATTTCCCGATAAGGGTTGATGCAATTCAAAAGTTACAGGTTCAAGGCTATTACAAAGACAACCCCCATCACCTGACTGCTATCTTACAGTTGTTAACTAGTGTTCAGAACTACAACACAAACGGTGCCATCATAGGAGCCTTCCCCGAGGTGAGGAATGCAATCGACACAGCGACTGAAAAGATGATATCTGGGACTCTTACACCAAAACAGGCACTCGACGAAGCTGAAAAGAATGCGAACAAAGCTATTAAGGAATACTTCTGATTTTGATGGCTGGCGATCGGCCAGCCATTTTCCTTTGGAGGTGCCTTGGTGATAAAGAAAATACTTCCATATTTGCTTTTGATACCAACCTTCGTCATCATTGCACTTTTCATATATTATCCTGCTTATGAATCCTTTAGTTCAAGTTTTTATAGAATCTCCGTGTTTGGAAACAGGAAAATTTTTGTTGGTTTTCAAAACTATCTGAATCTTTTTCAAGATAAGGATTATATAAATGCCATCTCTTTCACAGTCGTTTATACCTCCATAACGGTAGTGGCTTCGATCTTCATATCCTTTTTTCTCGCACTCTTGCTTGATCAAAAGGTACCAGGTGCGAGAATATACAGAACTTTGATCTTTGCACCTTACGCCGTGTCTCACGCCGTTGCAGGTGCACTTTGGAGTTTTTTATTGAATCCCGTAGTTGGGCATGTGAATTATTTGTCAAGAATATTATTTGGTATACAAACACAATGGCTGACTACACGGCCTTACGCTGCCTATTCTTTGTTCTTTGCTTCCATCTGGAAAACGTTACCTTTCAACGTGATTTTCTACCTTGCAGCCCTTCAAAGTATTTCAAGCGAAGTCATCGAAGCAAGCATCATAGATGGTGCGAGTTCATGGACACGGGTATGGAAAGTGGTCTTTCCTTTGGTGTCACCCATCACTTTCTATCTTGTGATAATGAGTATTATTTCATCGATGTTTCAGTCCTTTGCAATCATAGATGTCATGACCAAAGGCGGTCCAGGAGGTTACACTACAAACATGATCTACAAACTCTTCATGGATGGCTTTAGATTTCAAAAAACAGGCTTGGCTGCTGCTGAAAATGTAATTTTGTTTTTGATAATGATGGTTGTAACAGTAATTTACTTCACATTCGCTCAGAAAAAGGTTCACTACCAATAGGGGTGGCTCTTGATGAAAAAATCGAAGCGTAAAGGGGTAAAAATAATCTTCACTGAGACTCTCCTTTTGGTTTCAAGCTTAATAATCTTTGCTCCCATTTTTCTCGCGATAGTGATGAGCATTCAGCCACCCGAATTTGTATTCTCTTATCCACCAAGGTTCCTTCCACAGGGCTTTTTCCCAAAAAACTATTCTGATGCCTTCAAGATAGTTCCCTTTGCAAGGATGATGTTGAACAGTGCATTGATAGCTGTTTTGATAACCTTAGGTAAATTGATCACCGGTTCTTTGTCTGGCTATGCCTATGCAAATTTCAAATTCAAAGGAGATAAGATCACCTTCTACATTCTTTTCGCCACTTTGTTCATCCCGGCAGAGATAGTTTTGATAGTTCCGCTTTTCAAAATAGTCAGTAGATTTGGTTGGACTAACACTTACTGGTCAATGACAATACCTTTCATGGCAAGCGCAACAAACACCTTCCTGATGCAACAACATTTCAAAACGATACCAAAAGAATTTGAAGATGCTGCAGTCATAGATGGAGCAACCAAAATGCAGTACTTCACAAAGATCATTCTTCCGTTATCACGACCCATCATAGCAGGAGCCGCGATTATAAACTTCACCTATGCATGGAACATGTATCTTTGGCCCCTGATAGTGGCTATGGAAGATAGAATGAAAACTGTCCAAGTTGCAATAAACATGATCATGAATGCAGAATCTTCTAACAACTGGGGCATCATAATGGCTGGTACTGTTATTGCACTAACTCCAACACTAATTTTGTTTTTCGCTCTCCAAGATCTTTTTGTCAAATCACTTGTCCAAAGTGGAATAAAAGGATAAGTTTCTCTATAATTTTCTATCCGAAATACTTTCCCTTGAGTTTTAAAATTTTCATAAATTGACTAACACATTCAATTGATGTACAATACTAATTGGTTTACTTAAATGAGTAAAAGTAACTTGTAAACCTTATCCAAATTAGTTACATTTTTAAACTATTAAGGAGGGCGATATTCGTTATGAAAACGTTACGAAGCAAAATGCTCATGTTGATTTTATTACCAATCATTGCAATCGTTGCTGGTGTGGCCTTCATCACATATCTTCAGGTCAGTAAGACAGTTACGTCGAATGTCGAACAAATGGCTTATGAAATTGCAGTTAAAGCATCAGATATTGTAGATGAATGGCTAATGGGGCTTGAGAAAGAAATAAAAACCTTTGCAGAGAGAAATGCTGTCATAAATGCGCTAAAAACTGGAGAATACAAAGATCTAATGGAGAAAGAT
>CALKJI010000014.1 GCA_937995655.1 uncultured Pseudothermotoga sp.
ATGCCCAGTTCAAATAGAGTCCAGAGTAATTGCCGATGTATTTTTGTGCCTCTTTGAAATACATTTCACTTTTTGCATAATCGTTGAGTGGCCAGGGTGGTGTCATGTAACGCACACCAAGTCCCATGAATGCTAAACCTAGGGACAATGGATATCTGGTTTGGATAGAATCGATAGTTTCCAAAATGAGAGGCCTATAGCTATATGGCGTATCTTTGTATTACAAGAAATTTGATTTAGATTACACTACATTTTGCTGACAAGGTTTTATGGTACTTAAAGGCTTGTCGAACAGGATGTCACGGTGTTATGAGAAGGTTCAAAAGCTCTTACGAAAGTTTTTGACACTCTTAGTCTGTCGTCTTTTGGTGAGTTTGTCCTCTTTTATCAGGTAGGTCTATTTTTACAAGTGGCTCAGTGGTGATTAAAGTAAGCCATTCATTAGTATCTTAGATCAAGGTAGAAAAAGGTTCAAATAGAAAACAGTTTTACCCTCTTTTGAAGACTGCGCAGATTTGGTTTAGCCTTATGCGAAACTTTAAAGTCCTTTTCACAAAATTGGTAGACCTTCAACGGGAACATTTTGGCAACAAGATTTCATTGAACGAAAGATGAGTGAATCTATTGTTGTCTTGATTACTTAGACTGGGTTTGTCAATTTTCTTTTGCACATTTCAAACTTCTATTAAAATTTATGCCTTACTTTGTTAATAGAAAAGAAAGGTTGCCGTTTGGGAATAGTTCAACGTGGAACCTTGTGCAATAACATTTAGTGAATTACCTTTCTTTCAAAAAATGTTTCATTACTGTTCCATGTTTTGATTTTATTTTTCGAAACGTTGACATGTTATCGCTGGGTCTGTTATAATAAAGTCTACGATCAGAAAGTGAGAATAACTCAATCATTGAGGAGTTTCAAGGCAAAAGTAAATCGTACAAGATAGCTTAATATAAACTTTTCTCAAAGGGAGGGATAGTTGTGAAGAAATTTTTTGTGTTTTTGCTTGTTCTAGTCAGTGTACTTATGTTTGCCAAGAGTCTTGAAGAAGGCATTATAGAGGTTGGCAGAAATTTAGAGAAAAACGGAATCAGCGAAGTTCGCTACAGTGTTTGGAGTTCGGGTGATCCAAACAGTGTTATCAGAGTCCAGGGAATAGTCGAGGCTGCTCGAAGGATAAACAACATTTGGTCGAAAAATAATATTAAAGTCAAAATCACCATTCGCGAAACCAGATATGAACTTGATTTCACACAAATGTATCAAGAATTCCTTAGCAAACAACCACTTGGAACGGCGGGAGATTTCCTTGTCAACTCCTACGTGTATATTGCGTCACTAGCCGAGGAAGGCTATTTACTAGACATAAGCAAGTATGCTTCAAAATATTCAAATTTCATGGCTGACTTCTATACGACGCAAGTTGATGCTGCGAGATACAAAGGAGGTCTGTATGGACTGCCACAAGACACAGAGGCGCGACCATTTTACATCAGGAGAGATATCGCTGCCAAGGTAGGATTGGACCTGATTGATTTGGACAAAAAGGTTGCCGAGGGAAAATTTACATGGCTAGATGTGTACAAATGGGCGAAAGAAACCGTTAACAAACAGGCATCTGAATGGGGCTTGATTCACAGAAGGGGCACTGCACATCCTGATTTGATGCAGTTCATACTTGCCTTTGGTGGTACGCTGTACGATTCAAAGACTAACAAATTGGTTCTAGATGTATCGGCCGTATACAAGTGGTTGATGATCGAACATGTTTTTTCCAAAGAAAAACTGTTGCCCAGTGACATGATGGCTTGGGATTGGGCAAAACAGGTCCACCCTGCTATAGTAGATGGCAAGACTCTCTTTGATATTGGTGGGACTTGGTATTGGACAGAATGGCAGACAAAGAATTATTACACCGATCCTAAGACGGGTCAAACAAGAGGACTGACCCCTGAAGAGGTTAAAAACTGGTTCTACTACACGTTATTCCCGGCCGGAGAGCCAGGGAAGAAGCCTGTAACTCTGAGCCAACCTTTCATGTGGATGATCAGCTCAAAGGCAGGCTCACAGAATCCAAAGTATGCTGCATTGAAAGAAACTTACGATGAACTTGCCTTTTTGGTGGTAGCTATGGCAAGCAGCTCAGATATAAATGCGATTCACAGTATAATAAGCGCACACTTGCCTGTCAGCCAACAAGCAGCGAAACTTTTAGCAGATGAAAAATGGTTGACGGATCTTTATAATCTCAATATCGACCTTGATGATTCAGTTAAAACGGTTTTGAGAGATATCGTGAAAGCGACGGTTCATCCGATAAATGCCAAGTTTTTGACGGATGTTGCTTATATGCTGGAGTACACTAACTTTCCCCCAATGCATCCAATGTATCCAAAACTTGCAGCAATCTTCGCCGAAACTGTCGACAATGTTCTCAGGGGCAGGATGACACCAGATAAGGCAGTTGAGTTTGTCATAGGTAAGATAAACGCCGATCTTGATCTGAAACAGAACATTCTGATAGTTGGACAAATACCTGCTGACTGGAGATTTGGTGACTAATGAAAGATTCAAAGAGGAGTTTAGAGCTGTGGGCCTTCCTGGTCCCAGCTCTTTTAATCTTAGTTGTTTTTTATTTTCTTCCCACGATTTTGACTATCTTTATCAGTTTTACACCACTGAGAAATTGGAATATCGATCGTTATGCAAGGATTTTTGCGGGATGGAGAAATTACTACAGACTCTTTTATGCTATCCAAAACGATCCCTCAGTGAGAGCAGTTTTTTTGACGACAGCTGTCTTCGTTCCCGTGACTTTAGCTATTAATGTACTTGGTGGATTGGCATTGGCTTTGATCAACTTCTTTGTCGGTAAACGTTCAAATGCTCTTATAAACACGATCTGGCTTTTACCGAGGATGACCCCAATAGCCGTTTACAGCTTGGTTTGGTATTATTTTTTTCATGGCAGCGAGATTGGGACCCTTAACTCCATATTGATCAAATTAGGAATAATTCATAGGGCGGTCTCTTGGGGGCAGGAATTCTTACCATACGGAGCCTGGAGTGTTATAATTTTCGTTAATGGTTTGGTGGGCGTGAGTTTTGGTATGATTGTTTTGTCTTCGGCAGTAAAAAGTATTCCTACTGAACACATTATTGCGGCTCGCGTTGATGGAGCAACCGACTGGCAACTGTGCAGGCGCATCTTGATTCCACAGATTCGTTGGCATATAATGTATGTCGCCACTTGGCAACTGCTCAGCTTACTAACCTCTTATGCTCACACCTACCTTTTGGTTTCATGGAGATTAGTTGACAAATCCTACGGCACTCCGTGGGCGCTTTACGTCTACGAGCTGGCTTTCACTGGGGTATTCGACCAAGGACTTGCTGCTGCCTCGGGTGTTTTCTTGGTTATAGTCGGCGCCATCCTGGGATGGCTTACGCTGAAAATTCTGGGTTTCAACAAACTTGTTACTGAACCAAGAGGCGATCTGTGATGGTTACAGGCGATGTTGAAACCAAAGGAAGGATCAAAGAGATCTTTTACCTTGGTGTGCTTTTGGCTCTTTCAGCACCAATTTTAGTTGTTTTTGTCCTTCTGGTGATCTCTAGCTTTGGCAATCAAATGGCGACTAACTTCGATTTCTCAGCCTTTAGGTTCACTCTCAAAAACTGGCGTTTGCTCTTCGAAGGAAGAATGGCTATAACAGGAGGTGTACGTGAGAATATCTGGCTCCACTTTCTAAGCACTGCAGTAGTGGCAGGAGGAGTAGCATTTCTGACAACCTTTGTGGGAGCCTTGACTGGTTATGCAATTTCCAGAATAAAGTTCAAAGGGCGAAAGATTTTGCTGCTGTCTATGTTACTCATCCATGCATTGCCTGGTTCAGTGCTCATAGTAGGGGTGTATTTCCTCTATAGGGTCCTAATGCCTCAAAATTTGGTGTTCATAAGATATTTTTCTTTCTTCTACGTTATCCTTGCCAGAGCCGCTTTGGAGGTTCCGCTGTCAGTTTGGTTAATGAAAGGTTTCTTTGATCTTCTGCCCTGGGAAACTGAATGGTCGGCACTAGTGGATGGTGCTTCGAGATTCCTGGTTTGGAGGAAAATACTACTACCGCTCATAAAGCCTGGAATTGTGGCAGTACTAATTTTTGGTTTCCTCGCTGGTTGGCAAGACCTAATCTACGTTCGGACCTTTCTGATCGACAGAACTTTGGCTACCTTCATTGAATCCAATCTCGAGACAGAAATGGCCTACATGCCCTTACTTGCGGCAGCGGCTACCTTCTATCTTTTGCCAACGATTGTCTTTTATATTTCAAGTCAGCAGCTTCTTTTTAAAGTCTACGCAGGGGGTATCAGGAGGTGAAATATTTTGGCAATGGTTGAGGTACGAAGGGTGACGAAAACCTTTGGGAAGGTTGTGGCACTTTCCAACGTGAGCTTCACTATTGAGGATGGCGAATTCGTCGTGCTCCTTGGACCGTCTGGGAGTGGTAAAACTACCCTAATGTATCTCATCGCAGGAATCTACAAGCCCACTTCGGGCCAGATATTCTTTGATGATGTTGAGGTTACAAAGGTGCCGCCAAAGGACAGAAATGTTGGTTTGGTTTTTCAGAACTGGGCGCTCTATCCTCACATGACTATTTTCGAAAACATAGCTTTTCCTTTGACTTTGAAAAAGATGAGACTGTCTCAAATAAAGGAGAAAGTTCTTCAGGTGGCACAAATGCTTCACATAGATAGCTTTTTGGATCGTTATCCATGGCAGCTCAGTGGAGGTCAACAGCAAAGAGTTGCGATAGGAAGGGCATTAGTGAAGGAACCAAAGATACTCTTGTTTGACGAACCACTGAGCAATCTCGATGCACTTTTGAGATTGAACGTCAGGGCAGAAATAAAAAAATTACAGAAAGATTTGAAGATAACCTCTGTTTATGTGACTCACGATCAGGCTGAGGCTTTGGCTATTGCTGATAAAATAGTTGTTCTGAACAATGGTTTTGTCGTTCAAATTGGCACACCCGATGAGGTTTACACAAAGCCCAGCCACACCTTTGTAGCGAGTTTCTTGGGAAACCCTCCTGCGAATCTACTGGAAGCGAATTTGTCAACGGAAGAAAAAATTGCTTATATTGGCAAGAGCGGTCTGAAACACCCTGCCTTTGATCTTCTGCTTCGAAGTGGTGAAAAGAGTTTTATTCTGGCTTTCAGGCCAGAACATGCAACCATTTCTACACATCCTACCAGTAATTCCATTTCCTGCTTTGTTTACACGGTAGAACCTATGGGGCGGGAACAGATTGTAACTTTGCAGGTTGATGAACACTTTTTCAAAGTCATTACGTCTGTAGACCAGAAATTGGAGCCCGGGCAAAATGTTTACGTCCTCATCGATCTAAGTAAGATACTTGTTTACAGTTCAAAGACTGGTGAAAGACTCTTCTAAAATTGTCTGCTTACAATCTATCAAAGAACTAATGTGTCAAGATCCTTTGGTATGAGAATCTCACCTGAGAAATACTTAAGAGCTTGTTGGAGGATGATTTCTTCACGCCCTATCAACTCTTCGCCAAGATGAACAAAGCAAAGTTTTTTCACTGAACAGAAAGCTGCCATTCTTGATGCTTCTTCCACACTTGTGTGTCCTTCTTTACGATCGGTTAGAGCTTCGCTCCAAGTTGCTTCATGGATTAAAAGGCTAGCACCTTTTGCCTTCTCAAGAAGAGTTTCACATGGTTCGGTGTCGCTACTGTAGACAAGAGATACATCACGGTTGAAGATCTTTAACCCAACATTCTTTACCGTATGGCGAACTGGGAAACTCTCTACGAGGAGTGAATCATTTCTGATTAGCGTCTCTCCTTCTTTAAATGGAACAAGCTTGAGGAAATTCATTTTACTTCCCGTAAGATCAAAAATTGAGAATAATCTTTCTAACAAATCCACATATTCATACAAGATGTGGAGGAAAAGCGATTTCTTTCTCTTCTTAAGCTGGAGCGTATCTAGAAGGGCAGGTAGACCATAAAAATGATCCGTATGTCTGTGGGTAATGATCACGTGTTCCATAGACTCAAATGGATCATAGCCTAGCTGGAGAAGCTTACTGAAGACGCTTCCTGGGCAATCGATCAAAATGTTGTCTATGAGCAAGGAAGTATTATCGCGTTCAGCGGTGCTAATTGCTGATGCAGTCCCAAGGAATACAATTTTCATCTGGTTCACCCAAAACAAGTATATCATTTCTCGATGATATATCATTCACGATCAATCATGAGATGAGAAAGACTCAAGTCGTTATAAAGTTGCTAATCCATCTTGACCACGGTCTAAAGTGACTGTCAAACAAGTATACCCTGATTGGGAAAATCTTCCCTTTTCATGTGAAATTTGGGCAAAAATTAAAGGCAAACTGCTATTACTTTTAGTTGATAGACAGTCTTGTAACTATCTTTTTCTGAACAAGGAACAGTTTCCCATTTTTCACTTTTCAAGTTTTTTGATTTCCTCTCTCGCTATGATGATATTTCTTTCATGGGCTTTTAGGAAAAGCTCATTTGGTTCTAAGGTGAGTACTTTTCTAAAGATTTCCAGTGCCTTTGTTTTGTTGTTCATTTTCAAATACAGATATGCCCAGTTCAAATAGAGTCCAGAGTAATTGCCGATGTATTTTT